>JARRQJ010000024.1:0-57422 GCA_037381915.1 Gammaproteobacteria bacterium
CGTCGAGATGAAGTGCGGCCGCTGCTTCCGCTTCATGGACCAGTGACAACCATTCCGCGGTGGCGCTCGTGTGAATAAGCAGTTCGGGCATGGTTCCTCCTGCTTTTGCTATCGGTCGACCGGGCGATATTTGAAGCGTTGCTCCCTGTATGATTCTGACACAGTCTAGTTGCAATATCTGGCGCGTCTGGCGCGGACTTGTGTAGGGCCGTTGCTTAAGTAGACAATCGACGGCGAAATTTATACTTAATAATATACCCGGACTGAGCGATAGAAGCTTACGGCACGGTGTCGATCCTGCCGCGCGTGGAGGGTAGGCGGGAGTCGGTGGATGTGTGGTTGGATCGGGAACAAAGGTGGACGACTGGCCGTATTCTGCGGGTTGACCTGCATGCTATGGGGGCTGCATCCCCCGCCGGCTGAGGCGCGCGGGGCGTGGCGCGTCGATTTTTCCCTCGGGGCGGATTATCGCCGCGCGCATCTGGATTGGAGTATTGCCGGCACCCTGGCGGGTACCGGTCCCAATATACTGTCGGAACTCACCTGGTATAACCTGGAGATCGCGCAAGTTACCGGTGCGGCGCAGGTCACCGTCCGCGACCGTCTCGTGCTGCTGGGCCGCGGCAGCTATGGTGTGGTGGCCAACGGCAAGACCCGGGATTCCGATTACGGCGGCGATAACCGCACGCTGGAATTTATGCGCTCCAACAGCAAGGGCGGAGGTGAGGTCGGCGACGGCGCCTTCGCCATCGGCTATCATTTTCACCTGTCACTGCCGGCGGCGGGATATCCCGTCCAGATTACGCCTGTGATCGGCTATTCCCGCTATCTTCAGTACCTGACCATCCGGGACGGTATTCAGACCATACCGCCTACGGGCGCCATCGCCGATCTCCATAGTAGTTACCATGCCGAATGGTCGGGGCCGTGGCTGGGAGTGACTATGCAGGTGGAGACCGACCGGCGTTCCTCCGTGAGCGTCGGCGTGGAGTATCACTACGCTGATTTTTACGCCAAGGGCGACTGGAATCTCCGTGACGATTTGGCGCATCCCGTGAGCTTCAAACACTCCAGCCACGGTGCCGGTCTGATTGTCTCCATGGCGCTCAGCCACGCCGTGACCGCGCAGTGGGACGTTCGCGCCCGCATGGGGTTTCAGCGCTGGCAGTCTGATCCGGGCATCGATACCCTAAATACCATCACCGCCAGCGGGGTACTGCAACCCACCGTAACGCGTTTGAACCGGGTGAACTGGCGGTCGGTCTCGGCAGGTTTGGCCGCGACCTATCATTTTTGAGACGCGTGAGAAAGCGAGCGGCTACATAAATCCTCGCCATAGGCGTTATAATCGCCGACTTTAATTAATCAATACAGTAACTAGAAAAGGCCACCGACATGTCCAATGCCGCAGCCGCGCCGTCCGGGAGAGGCGATGGTTCCACGTTTCAGGGTTTGATCATGGCGCTTCAGAATTATTGGGCGGACCAGGGTTGCGTGATCCTGCAGCCCTATGATCTGGAAGTCGGGGCCGGCACCTTCCACTCCGCCACCTTTCTGCGCTCCATCGGCCCCGAGCCCTGGAGCGCGGCCTATGTGCAGCCCTCGCGCCGTCCCACCGACGGCCGTTACGGCGACAATCCCAATCGCTTACAGCACTATTATCAGTTTCAAGTGGTGCTCAAACCCTCGCCGCTGAATATCCAGGAACTCTATCTCGGCTCGCTGCGCATGCTGGGGATCGATACCCTGGTCCACGACGTGCGCTTCGTGGAGGACAATTGGGAGTCTCCCACCCTCGGCGCCTGGGGCTTGGGATGGGAGGTATGGCTCAACGGTATGGAGGTGACTCAGTTCACCTACTTCCAGCAGGTGGGGGGGCTGGATTGCTGGCCGGTGACGGGCGAGATCACCTACGGCCTGGAGCGTATCGCCATGTACCTGCAAGGTGTGGAGAGCGTTTTCGATCTGGTGTGGACCGATGGACCTTTCGGCCGCGTGACTTACGGTGACGTGTTTCATCAGAACGAAGTGGAGATGTCCGCCTACAATTTCGAGCACGCCGACACCGACGCCTTGTTCGCCTGGTTCGATACCTGCGAACGGGAGAGCAATAAATTGATCGAGGCGGGCCTGCCCTTGCCCGCCTATGAAATGGTGCTCAAGGCCTCGCACACCTTCAATCTCCTGGACGCACGCCGCGCCATCTCCGTGACCGAGCGCCAACGCTATATCTTGAGGGTGCGTGCCCTGGCCCGCGCGGTAGCGGCCGCCTATTACGCGCGGCGCGAGGCCCTTGGCTTCCCCATGGTGCAGCAGGCCGAGGAGGCGCGCCATGGCGGCTAAGCTCGATTTCCTGGTGGAACTGGGGACCGAGGAACTGCCCCCCAAGGCCTTGCGGCGCCTCGCCTCCGCCTTTGCCGAAGGGATGCGGGCCGGGATCGCCAAATGCGAATTGCCCCACGGTGACATCCAGTATTACGCCACGCCGCGTCGCATGGCGGTGCTGGTCCATGAGCTGCCGGAGTCGCAACCGGACCGCAACATGGAGCGGCGCGGCCCGGCCATCGCCGCCGCCTTCGATGACGAGGGCAATCCCACCAAGGCGGCGCAGGGTTTCGCCCGTTCCTGCGGCGTGAGCGTCGATCAATTGGAACGGCTGGAAAATGATCAGGGGGCGTGGCTGGTGTATCGCAGCGTGCAGCGCGGCGTCGCCACGGCCGAGTTGTTGGCCGGTATCGTCGAGCAGTCGCTGGTGGCCCTGCCGACGCCCAAGCGCATGCGCTGGGGGAGCCTGCGCGTGGAATTCGTGCGGCCGGTGCATTGGCTGGTGATGTTGTTCGGCGATGCGGTGATCGACGCCGAACTCTACGGCGTGCGATCCGGACGCGAGAGCCGCGGCCACCGCTATCATCATCCCGGGACAATTAACATTTCCGAACCGCGCGCCTACGCGCCCTTGCTGGAGACGGAAGGGCATGTGCTGCCCGATTATGCGGCGCGCAAGGAAGCGATTCGCGGCCAGGTGGCCGAGGCCGCCAAGTCGGCGGGCGGCACGGCGGTGATCGACGAAGATCTGTTGGAAGAGGTCACGGCCCTGGTGGAGTGGCCGGTAGCCCTGCTGGGCGATTTCGAGACGCGCTTTTTGGATCTGCCGCCCGAGCCGTTGATCTCCACCATGCAGGGCAATCAAAAATATTTTCCCGTGGTAGACGCCAAAGGCAAGCTGCTGCCGCACTTCATCACGGTATGCAACATCGACAGCCACGATCCCGCCCAGGTGCGCGCCGGCAATGAGCGGGTGATTCGGCCGCGCTTTTCCGATGCGGCGTTCTTCTGGGGGCAGGATTGCCGTCATCCCCTGGAACAGCGCCGCGAAGGCCTGAAGAAGGTGTTGTTTCAGGCCAAGCTGGGTACTCTCTATGACAAGACGGAACGCTTGCGGCGCGTGGCCGGGGAGATCGCGTCGCGCCTCGGCGGCAATGGCGACTGGGCCATGCAGGCGGCCGCTCTGGCCAAGTGCGATTTGCTGACCCACATGGTGGGCGAGTTTCCGGAGGTGCAGGGCATCATGGGCCGCTACTATGCCTTGGTCGAAGGATTGCCCGACGAACTGGCGGAGGCCCTGGACGAGCAATACTGGCCGCGCTTCGCCGGCGACCGCCTGCCGGTCACCGCCAGCGGGCGGGCCCTGGCCATCGCCGACAGACTGGATACCCTGGTGGGCACCTTCGCCATCGGCCAGATTCCCAGCGGCGACAAGGATCCCTATGCCCTGCGGCGCGCCGCCCTGGGCGTGCTGCGCACCATGATCGAGTGCGGCTTGGACCTGGATTTGAAAGACTTGATCGAGCACAGCGCCGGCGCCTATCCGGCGGACCTGGCCGCCACCAATGTGGCGGATCAGGTGTTCGATTTCATGATGGAACGGTTGCGCTCCTATTATCACGAGTCGGGTACGCCACCCGATGTGTTCGACGCGGTGGTGGCGCAACGTCCGACCCGCCCCTTCGATTTCGAAATGCGCATTCGCGCCGTGACTGCCTTTCGCGCCATGCCCGAGGCAAAAAGTCTGGCGGCTGCCAATAAGCGCATCCGCAACATCCTCAAACAGGCCGAGGAAAACATCCCGGCGGAGGTGGACGCGGCGCAGTTGGTGGAACCGGCGGAGCGTGCGCTGTATCGGCAGCTCGCGGCCTTGAGTGACGACGTGGGCCCGCTGTTCGACGCCGGGGACTATACGACCGCCTTGCAGCGTCTCGCCGGTCTGCGGGAAGCGGTGGACGGCTTCTTCGACAAAGTGATGGTCATGACCGATGAGGAAAAATTGCGTCGCAACCGCCTGGCCTTGTTGGCGCGGCTCAACGGTCTGTTCCTGCGCGCCGCGGACTTTTCCCGCCTGCACTAGCGTAGCGTTGGCGCAGCGTTTTCAGGGACGGCCATGAAATTGATTATTCTCGATCGTGACGGAGTAATAAACGAGGATTCGGACGACTATATCAAGTCTCCCGAAGAATGGCGGCCCATCCCCGGCAGTCTCGATGCCATCGCGCGCCTAACCCGGGCCGGGTACCGCATCGCGGTGGCCACCAATCAATCGGGTGTGGCGCGTGGCCTGTTCGATGGGGATACCCTGCAGCGTATTCATGACAAAATGCGCGGCGCCGTGGCCGCTACGGGCGGCGAGATCGCGGCGATTTTCTTCTGTCCCCATGGCCCCGACGCGGGCTGCGCCTGCCGCAAACCCCAGCCCGGACTGTTGCGGGAAATCGGCGCGCATTTCAACGTGGATCTCACGGGCGTGCCGGCGGTGGGGGATTCCTTGCGCGACATCCAGGCGGCGCGGGCGGTGGGCGCGCGGCCGATCCTGGTCCGTACCGGCAAGGGCGAGGGTACCGTTAGGCGCGGCGAGGGGCTGGCGGGTGTGGCCGTCTATCCCGATCTCGCCGCCGCGGTGGACAGCTTGTTGCGCGAGGCCGCGGACCCGGCGGGCCGCTCCTGATCATGGCGGAAGCGGCACATTCCGCCTCGCCGGCGGGCCCGGGACCGGGGTCGTGGTGGCGCTCCACCCTGTTCATGGTGGGGATGGTGCCGACTACCATTCTCTTCGCCCTGCTGGGGCTGTTGACCTTTCCGTTTCCCTATCGCTGGCGTTACGCCGTCATTACCCAGTGGACCAGCTTCAATCTGTGGTGGCTCAAGGTGATCTGCAAGGTGCGGTATACGGTGGAGGGGCGGGAAAACATCCCCGCGGGTCCCGCCGTCATTTTGTCCAAGCATCAATCCGCCTTCGAGACCATGGTCTACCAGCGCATCTTCCCGCCCCATGTGTGGCTGCTCAAGCGGGAATTGCTGTGGGTCCCGTTTTTCGGTTGGGGCCTGGCCATGCTGGAACCCATTGCCATCGACCGCAAGGCGGGGCGCAAGGCCCTGCAGCAATTGCTGGCCATCGGCACCAAGCGCCTGAGCCGGGGACGCTGGGTGGTGATCTTTCCCGAAGGTACGCGGGTGGCGCCGGGACAAAAAGGCCGTTATGCGCCGGGCGGAGCGATGCTGGCGGTGCGCAGCGGCTGTCCGGTGGTGCCGGTGGCGCACAACGCCGGCGAGTATTGGCCGCGCCGGGGCTTCATCAAGCATCCCGGCACAATCCGCATCGTCATCGGTCCGACTATCGACACCCGCAATCGCAGCGCCCAGGAAATCAACGCTCAGGTGGAACAATGGATCGAGGAGACCATGGCCACTATCACCGGCGTTAAGCCGCAATAACCCTTCCGCTCTCCGTGGTTCAGCGGGGATTGCTGCTGCCCCTGCCTAGAGGTTGCTCCACGCGCCGGTGGTCGTAACATCCGGCGTGCCGTCGTTGTTGCTGTCGATGTCCAGCTGGTAACTGGTATTGCTCAGGGCGGTGAAGGCGGCGGCGTCGTTGTTGCCGACGCCTTTGAGGATGCCGCTGGTGGGCCAATAATCCGTACCCACGATGCGCAGCGGCGTCGGGGTGGAGATCTCCAGGTAGCCCTGGCTGGGATCGAAATAGCGGCCGGTGATATCGGCATCCACGTACCCGCTGCCGTTGGTCAGGCTGATGTTGAAGTTTTCGAATTTATAGACGAGTTTGGTGCTGTCATCCCGCAGCAAGTAATCCAGCTGAATCGTGGTGGAGCCGCCTTCGTCGACTTGCGCCTGATCGTCTGGGTAATTGCTGTCTGTAGGGCTATTATCGGCGTCGGGGGTGTTATCGGGGTTAATCGGTTCGCTGCTGGCGTTGGTATCGGGACTTTCATCGGGGTCGAGTTCATCCTTCTTGGTGATGAGCGCGTAGCCGTTCGCGGTAAAAGTGCTTCCTCCGGTGCTTACGGTCAGTGCATCGAAGGTGACGCTGAACGGGTTGGGCGCAAGGGTGGGATTGTTGAACATGTCGAGGCCGTAAGGGTTGATCGCGTTCTGGAAGGCAGGATCAATGTTGGCATTGTTAGTGGTCTGTCCCGAGGCCGTCGCGCTGCCGTTGAGGGTGTTGGGGGTGGCGGTGTCGCCGTCGCAGTAGTCGCTGAAGGTCAGGGTGATGTAAAACTCCCGGGTTTGGTCATCCAGGGTGCCACTGTAGCTCATCTTGCCGCCGCAGTTGCCCGGCACCTGATTGCTGATGTCCGAGACGGCCGCGGCATTGGCGGGGGTGAGGCCGCCGTTCTGCAGCGCCTGTTGCACGGCATTGTCGAGGACTTCGGACAACAGAAAGGTTCTGGGGTGCGAAGGGCTCGAGTTCTGGGTGCTCAGGCTGGCGGTGCTGCCCAGGGCGGTGCCGGCCTTGCCGCCTTCATAGGCGCCGGCCAGCAGGGCCGCGCTGTTGGCTTGCGTGAGGGTCGCCGGGCCGGTGGAGCCGTCGTAGCTGATCCTCGTCGACTTGCTGAGGGGCACGGTGGTGCCGTTGTTCTGGAGGCAGCCGGCAAGTTGGGTCAACAGCAGGATGCCAAAAGATAGTAATTTTATCGTTTTCATCATTCCCCTCTTCCCGCCTGCGCAACACAGCTTCCCGCGGACATAAGCTAGAAAGTGTCGCATTCATATTTGGCATTTGCAATGCTTGTGATCTGCACTGCGACTCGGGACGACGGTGCTAAATTTCCGGTATGAGTGGCGGGGTATTCGCGCTGCTGTCGCCGGTCGGTGGCCGGTGAATGACCGTGCCGGCCGGGAGGGTTATGCGGCGGGACCGCCTAGGCCCATTGTTCGCGGGATTTTGTCGCCATCCTGGCGATGGAGCGCTCCGCGGTGAATTGCGCGATGTCCGACATGCTTACCCAAGCCAGGTCCTTGGACTCACTGCTGACCACCAAGGTGGCGTTCGCATCGGCCTCCAGGAGGAAGCGCACGTCGTAGTGGAGATGGCGCGGTTCGTTGTCCCGCGCGGGAATCGGGTGGACGTCGACATCGAAGATCGCCTCCGACAGGGGGTGGATGCCTTCAAGGCCCGATTCTTCGCGCGCTTCGCGCAGCGCGACACGCAGTATATCGGGATCGCCGTCGGCGTGGCCGCCGAGTTGCAGCCAGCGATCGAGTTTGAAGTGATGGGTCAACAGTGTTTGGGAGCGGCTGTAGTCGATGATCCACGCCGAGCCGGTCACATGTCCCGTCTGTAGGCTACGATTAAAGCACTCGCTTTCGGTTTCGACGAAGCGCAACAGGGTTTCGTACATATCCCGTTCATCCGGGGCATAGGGCTGATAGTCGCGTAGCTTGTTCAGTAACGGTGTTCGGTGCATGGGCGTTCAGTTCTGGCTGATGGCCTGATTATGGAGTTATGGCATGGCCGTGTCGAATAAGTTCATTCATGGAGGAGCCTCAATTCCGCGTGGTCCGCCAGCGTGACCTGGTTGTCGGCAATGACGGTGGGAACGGCTTGCAGCCTCTGGTGCAGGCAGGGTCCCCAAATGCACACGCCGTCCGTGATGCGGAATAAGGCGCCGTGAATGGCGCATTGAATCATGTCGCCGTCCCGCGTCAGGAACTGATCCCCCGACCAGTTGAGTGGAGCACCGGTGTGGGGGCAGGCATTGACATAGGCATATATGGCCGCGTCCTTGCGCACCACACACAAGGTGGTGCGCCGGTCGGACAGGGAGACTTCTTTGCTGGCGCCCTCGAGGATGTCGCCGACGCGACACAGGGCGCGTTCAGACTTGGCGTTTTGAGATGGCGGCGGATGCCGATGCTTGTCGGGCACGTGGTCAGAATATTGTGTGAGGCTGTACACAATGTTACCACAACGGTGTCGCACCAAGCGCAATACCCCGTGTCCAAAAGGGTAACGGTGCTTTTCAGGCAATGTAGAGACGTGCGGGCCAGACATGCGGTGTGGATTCGATCTGTACAGAAACCGCACAGCACGGACGATATGCTAAAAGGATGTAAGGTGAATTGGTCATATATGCGGAATGCGGCAATTATAGGCGTTGCATCTGGCTGGGGTGCGCGAGACCACGGTTGCGAAGAGGGACCGCGGGCACTGCAGGCATCAGGTATTACCCGTTGCCTGCATGATGCGGGACAGGCCGGCTTCTCGTTCGAAACCCTGCAGGTCGCGGATGATGCACGGCACGAGAGTGTCCTTGCTCGCGTCGTCGATATCGATCTTCGCTTGGCATTGCTGGTTTCCGCGATGTTGAAAAATACTGTACTACCTGTGGTGGTGGGCGGCGATCACGCCTGCGCCGTCGGGACCTGGAGCGGGGTGCGGGCCGCGTTGCCGCCCGATGAAGAATTGGGTTTGATCTGGGTCGATGCGCACATGGACAGTCATGTGCCGGCCACCAGTCCCAGCGGCGCGTTGCATGGCATGCCCTTGGCCTGTCTGCTTGGCGAGGGTCCGGCGCCGTTGACTAACCTCGCCGGACCGGCGCCCAAGCTGCGATCCGAGCATGTTTGTCTCGTCGGTGTGCGCAGTTTTGAAAGGGGCGAGCAGGCCTTACTGGAGAGCTTGGGCGTGCGGGTGTTCTTCATGGAGGAAGTGCGCGCACGGGGTTTCGACACGGTATGGCGGGAGGCTGTGCAACGCGTAAGCCATGGCACCGCTGGCTACGGCATCAGCGTCGATCTGGATGCGATGGATCCCGTGGACGCGCCCGGCGTGGGGACGCCGGAGGGTGGAGGGATCGAGGGAGACGAGTTGAGCCGGGCGCTGCGGACGGCGCATGATGATGTCAGATTGCTGGCCGTGGAATTCGCCGAATACAACCCGCATTTGGATCGGAAAGACATTACATTGAAGCTGTTGCGCCGCCTGATTTGCGCGGTGGCGGCTGGAAAGGACCGGGATGGATAACGCCATTGCACTCGAAGATCGTTATTGCGCCCACAACTACGCGCCCTTGCCAGTGGTGCTGGTGAAGGGTGAAGGGGTTTTCGTCTGGGACGAGCGGGGCAATCGCTATCTGGATATGATGAGCGCTTATTCGGCGGTGAGCCATGGCCACTGCCACCCCCGCTTGGTGGAAACACTGGCGGCGCAGGCGCGGCGTCTGGCCGTGGTGTCACGTGCCTTTTATTCGGACCGTCTCGCCCCGTTTCTACAGCGCATGTGCGAGATGACGGGCCAGGACATGGCGCTGCCCATGAACACCGGTGCCGAGGCGGTGGAGACGGCCTTGAAGGCGGCGCGCAAATGGGCCTATACCGTGAAGGGTGTGGCACCGGATCAGGCCGAGGTGATCGTGTGCGAGAACAATTTTCACGGGCGCACCATTGCCATCGTCGGGATGTCTTCCGAAGCCCAGTACCGTGAAGGTTTCGGACCTTTTGCCCCTGGTTTCAAGATCATCCCCTACGGTGACGCCGCGGCGCTGGCGGCGGCCATCACCCCCCACACCGCGGCCTTCCTGGTGGAGCCTATTCAAGGTGAAGGCGGCATCGTCATTCCACCGCAAGGCTATCTCGCCGAATGCGCGCGGCTGTGCGGGGAGAATAATGTCTTGCTGCTGTGCGATGAAATCCAGACTGGTCTGGGGCGCACCGGCAGATTGTTCGCCAGTGATCATGAGGCGGTGAAGCCCGACGGCTTGATCCTGGGCAAGGCCCTAGGCGGCGGTTTATTGCCGGTATCGGCCTTCCTGGCGCGGCGCGAGGTGATGGCGGTTTTCCGGCCGGGAGATCACGGCAGCACCTTCGGCGGTAATCCGTTGGCGGCGGCGGTGGCGCTGGAGGCGCTGGCAATCATCGAGCAGGATAAATTGGCGGAGCGGGCGATGGAGTTGGGCGCGCACTTTTTGGCGGAGCTCAAGGATATCTCCAGTCCCTTGGTCAAGGAGGTGCGCGGCAAGGGGCTGTTGATCGGGATGGAGGTCCATGCGGAGCGCGTTGCGGCGCGGCGTGTTTGCGAGGCCTTGATGGAACAAGGCATTTTGAGCAAGGAGACCCATGACACCGTGATCCGTTTCGCGCCGCCGCTGGTCGTTACCCGGGAGCAACTGGATTGGGCGCTTGCGCGAATCAGGCATGTCTTGGACGTGCTGGGAGGGGATTGAGTTACATTGGTACGGTAATTGCCTCGTTATTCTGGAGTTAAAAAAACGCCAAAAAAACGGCGCTGAGAGGATAGTGATGGAACATAGAGGCAGCAAGGAGGATTACGTTCATGTTTAACGACAATCGTGCGCATGTACGCTTATCCGTTCCCAAATATTACACAGGTGGCAGCTTTCACTTGATCGACGGCGAACGCAAATACCATTACATTCGCGCCAACGATGTATGTGTGGCGGGCGTGGGATTGGATGTGCCGTCCGCCATCGAGCGGGGCTCGCAAGTCAAGATATGTTTTACATCGCGGAACTGGCGGGCGGACCTCGAAGGCATCGTGATGTGGTGTGAGCGGTCCGACAGAATCGGCGTGAGCAAGCAGTCCTACCAAAACTACCGGGTAGGTATCCAACTGGATCCTGAAAACGCGGAAGAAAATTCGCTGCTGTATTTGACCTTGAGAGATGGACTCGATCAAGCAGGCAGCGAGCATCTGGCACAGTAGCGGCTTCACAAGCGCTATCGGCCTTCGCCCGTTCTCTCGGAAGGCGGCTCAGCGCGGTTCGTTCTTTCCGAGAAAACGGCTGATCTGGCGGCGTTGCTTTTTGTTGGGACGTTTGTCGCTATGCGGGGCGGCCAGCGCCGACAGGCGGTGCTGTTCCGCCAAGCGCTCGCGGGTGCCACGGCTTTCCGGTGTTTCCTCATAGAGTTGGCTGGCGACGCGCGCCGGGCCGCGCTGGCTGCTCAGTTCCTTGACGATGACGACGAATTCATAAGGACCCTTGCGGATTTGCAGTTGGTCGCCGACGGCGACGACATGGGCCGGCTTGACGCGGTTGGTATTGAGATGGACCTTGCCGCCGCTCACGGCCTCCGCCGCCAGTGTCCGCGTCTTGAAGAAACGCGCGGCCCATAGCCATTTATCCAGACGAACTTTAACGGTTTCCATATGCGTGGGGCGTAACCAAGTTTCTCGATCCGGGAAATAGTGTACTGCAGTTGGGGGAGGACAAGTCTTTCGCGGCTAAACGCATTGCCCCGCGCCCGGGTGAAAAGACCCGTTGCCGACGCCCGATTTCGGGAGCGGCGCCATGTCCACTAATACGCGCCGCATTTTCATTCCCTGACGGGCGTTGTAAGCGGCGGGTGCTCCCCGTATACTCCTGCCCCTTCATTATTCGGATTAACAATCACTCAATTTGCCTGGTTAAATTATGGAAATTCAGTCTTTCAATCCCCCAGTACGTACGCTCATGGGCCCCGGGCCTTCGGACGTTCATCCCCGTGTGCTTGCCGCCATGGCGCGTCCCACCATCGGCCATCTCGATCCCGCCTTCATCGGCATGATGGATGAGATGAAACTGCTGTTGCAGTACGCCTTTCAGACCAAGAATGCGTTGACCATTCCGGTTTCCGCTCCGGGTTCGGCGGGCATGGAGACCTGTTTCGTCAATTTGGTCGAGCCTGGGGATAAGGTGGTCATCTGTCAGAACGGCGTCTTTGGCGGGCGCATGAAGGAAAACGTGGAACGCTGCGGCGCTCAGGCGGTGATGGTGGAAGATGCCTGGGGCGCGCCGGTCGATCCCCAAAAATTGGAGGATACCCTCAAGGCACATAGCGACGCCAGATTGGTCGGCTTCGTTCAGGCCGAAACCTCTACCGGTGTCGAATCCGATGTCAAGACGCTGGTGGAGATCTCCCAGCGTCATGGCTGCCTTACCATCGTTGACGCCGTGACCTCCCTGGGTGGATCGCCGCTGCGCATTGACGAGTGGGGCGTGGATGCCGTGTATTCCGGTTCGCAAAAGTGCCTTTCCTGTACGCCCGGCCTGTCCCCGGTAAGCTTCAGCGAGCGAGCGGCGGAGCACATCAAGTCCCGGAAGGCCAAGGTACAGAGTTGGTTTTTAGACCTGAATTTGGTGATGAGTTATTGGGGCGGGGATGGCAAGCGCGCCTATCATCACACCGCTCCCATCAATGCCCTCTATGGACTGCACGAAGCCCTGGTGATGTTGGCCGAAGAGGGACTGGAGAATGCCTGGACCCGTCACAAGCGTAATCATCTGGCGTTGCGTGCCGGCGTGGAGGCCATGGGACTGCAATTCCTGGTGCGCGAGTCCTGCCGTCTGCCGCAGCTCAATTCCATCCTGGTTCCGGAGGGCGTGGACGAGGCGGTTGCCCGGCAACGCTTGCTGCAGGAATTCAATCTGGAGCTCGGTGCCGGACTGGGCAGCCTGGCGGGCAAGATCTGGCGCATCGGCCTGATGGGTTACACCAGCAATTCGAAGAACATCCTGTTCTGTTTGACGGCTCTCGAGAGGGTTCTGGGCGGCTTGAATGCGCCCATCGTCTCGGGGTCGGCGGCCGACGCCGCCGCGAAGATATTGGCGGAATAGGCGGGGTGCGATCGGGGTCGCCGCCGTATCCCTTGTCCCAATTGAGCAGTTTGTGACGTTTTTGGTCACCGTCGGAGGGTGCCCGGGTGTGAAACGCAGCAAGTTTTACCTGGACCCGGTTTTGCCCCCTGCTCCTCAAATTATTAAAAGCCCGAGTAAAAAAATGCGTTGGCACGGGATGTGCCACATATTTCCCAGCGGCCGGTGTTAAGACGGCCAACTCGGCAACAGAACGAACGGGAGGAGGTGCGCGGTGAAACATATGCTCACTTCGGATGATGTAGCCCAACAGTCCCAGGCGTATCGGGGCACCGGCGGTGTCAGCGCGGAAAACCGTGCCTACGGGTTTCTGCCGGCATTTTTGGATCGTGAAAGCGGTCGTATTCATTTGTCGTGCGACGCGCGGGGCGTACCTGCCGCCGTTCACCAGTTTGACGGCGTGCCGGGAGAATGGGTCGTTGAGTGCGATCAACAGGGGAAACCCTGCGCCGTGAAGGCCTCGGTAGTGGCGGGCTTTGTCCGCGAAGGTTATTTCTTTACCCGTGAGCAGGCGGCGCAGCTTATCCAATGGGAACTGGATAAAGCCCTTTCGTGACATCCTTGCCGCGGTGGCGATGAAGCCGCAAACCTAATGTAAGGTGCGCGGGACCGACAAGGTGAAGATGGGTATTTCGGCGTCGAACTGGTTACCATCCTCACCCACCATCAGATAGGTGCCGTGCATGGTTCCCACCGCCGTATCCAGCACCGCTCCGCTGGTGTATTGAAAACCCTCGCCGGGGCGCAAATAGGGCTGTTCGCCCACTACCCCCTGACCGCGGACTTCCTGGATTTTTCCATTTGCATCGGTGATGATCCAATGACGCGCAACCAGTTTTGCCGCCACTGACCCCGTATTTTGAATGTTCACCGTGTAAGCGAAGACGTAACGGTCTTCCTCGGGCGCGGATTGATCTTCGATATAGAAGGGATCGACTTTTACGGAAATCTTATAAGGGGAGTCGCTGTTTATGTCTGACATCGCACCGATCTTCGCTAATATGCCGATGAAGCAAAATCACACGAATTTTATCATATGCGGCACAAACTGTCCCCGCCCGGCTAACTTGCCGCGACTTTGCGTATCTGCGCCAGATCGGTCTGGCCCTTGAGCATCTTGGCGATGCCGTCCTGCATCAAGGTGCGCATCCCCTCCTTCATGGACAGCTTTTGGATTTCGTCCGCTGTGGCCTTGTGGTAAATCAAATCTTTCATGGCGTGCGTGCTGACCAGGAGTTCGTGGATGCCGGTACGGCCGCGGTAGCCTGAATTGTTGCATTCCGGACAACCGGCCGGCTTATATAGTGTTAGCTTGGCCGGGTCTATATTCAGTTCGGCGATGTGGTCGTCGCCATAGTAACGACTGATCAAGGTAAGTTCTTCCGGGGTTGGCTTGTAGGGCTGCTTGCATTTGTCGCACAAGGTTCGGACCAGGCGTTGGGCGAGCACGCCGAGGAAGGCGTCGGAGAAACTGACCGGATCTATGCCGATGTCCAACAGGCGGGTCACGGTTTCGGAGGCGGAATTGGTGTGCAGGGTGGAGAAGACCAGGTGGCCCGTGAGGGACGCTTCTACGCCCGCCTCGGCCGTTTCCTTGTCGCGCATTTCGCCGATCATGATGACGTCGGGGTCGGCGCGGAGGAAGGCCCGCAGGGCGCTGGCGAACGTGACTCCCGCCTTGTTATTCATCTGCACCTGTTGCAGACCGGCCTGGGAGATTTCTACCGGGTCTTCCGCGGTCCAGATCTTTCGTTCGGGTGTATTTATATGCGCGAGTACGGCGTGCAACGTGGTCGTCTTACCCGAACCGGTGGGGCCCACCACCAGGAAGATGCCGTGGGGGTGCTGGACTAGTCTTTCCGTCTCGCGGAGATTCCGTTCGGAAAAATTGAGTTTATCGAGCGGCAAGGGCTTGCTGGAGGCGAGGATACGCATGACCACCGATTCACCATTGACGGTGGGGATGGTGGCAACGCGCAATTCCACGGGCTTGCCCTTGATCTTAACCACAGCCTTGCCGTCTTGGGGGCGGCGCCGGTCGGAGATGTCCATGCCGGCGGTGATCTTGATGCGCGATACCACGGCGCGAATATGACTGGCGGGGATGGTCAGGTGGCGCTGGCATTGGCCGTCGACGCGGATTCTCACCGCGGAGGCCTGCTTACCTTTGCCGGGTTCGATGTGGATGTCCGAGGCGCGCGCGTTAAATGATTCTCGGATCAGCTGGTTGACCAATTGTATGACGGTGGCATCATTTTCGTCAGCCGAGTCGATCTCTTCGTCGATGACGGTTTCAACGTTTTCTTCCTGAAGACGGTCGACCAGTTCATTGATGTCGACGTTGTTCTCCGGGGTTTGTACCGTTTCACCCAGATATTGTTTGATATCCTCCGCCAGTGAGACCTTGAATACGTAGTTGCGGGCGCGCAGCACCCGTTGAATCTCCATGATGCGCCGGTCGTCGGTCGGGTCATCGATGAGGACCACCACCTCATCGTGATCACCCTGGATGGGTACCCAGCGTTCTTTCTTGAGATACGCATCATTGATCCCCTTCAGCAGGTTCTGGGGGATTTCAATTTCAGGGTTGTATCCCATGTAGGGAACCTGATAATAGCGTTCGAGGGAGGCGCCGATATCCGCCGCGTTGAGATTCGCTTCGGTGAGCAGGAGGTAGGTGACGGTCACGCCTTCCTTGGGGGCGCGGGTCTTGAATTCGTCCATCTGCCGTTGCGTGATCTTATCCGTTTGAACCAGGTACTCATAGGGATCCCGTGTTCCCCCCAGTTCGTAACGGAATTGATTGCCGAGCAGTAGGCCGATCTTGATGGCGTTACGCAGTTCGGCTTCGGAGAAGGCCCCGCCGTCGCGCCGATTTAGGACCTGCATCACGCCGAAGAGTACATCCTTGGATTTGATCGGTACTACCAGCATGGATTGACTGCGGAAGCCGCTTTTCATGTCATACGACTTGTCGAATCGGAGATTGGCGTGGATCTTGCTCAGTTCCGCGGCGTCATAGACGTCATTGAGGCGCAACGGTTGCTGACTCAATCCCACAAAACCTGCTATAGAGGACGTGGACAGGGCAACTCTGATTTCCTTGAACTCGTCGCCGCTTTTGTATTTGGAAACTAATTCGGGATTGGTGCGGGAGCGGTGATATATGGTGATACGCTCGCCGTTCAGCAACGAGAGCAAATCCGTCTCAATTTCCGACATTACATCACTGAAGCTTTCCGCCTCCTGAATGCGTTGAATAACAGTATTCAGCCGGATCTGAAACTCGAGCTGGCGCTTGAGCTGTTCTGGGTTAGCCTTCCGCTGTGCTTCGTTTGTCACGCTGTTAATTCTCGTCTGTGGCAACTGGATCAACGGAGTTAATCACGCGGCGAGGTCTTCGGTTCATGGGGATCGTGCACTCCTGTGCGCCCTGTTCACAGAGGGCGGTGGAGCCCGGCTTTGCAGAATCTGCAATAAGCGGCGATGGCAGCATATACCCCGGGTCACGGACCAGAGCCGGAGACAACCCCCCCTTCTTGGGTGGTGGCCCTTCAATGTTTCCCTCTGTATCGACTGACCAGGGAAATGCTTGAATAGGGATGTGTAGTGGCCCTTTCCCGGAGTCGCGGCTATTATGCTGGATCTTATGGCTAACTAATTGAGACAACTGCGAGAGTTCTGCCTAAGCGGGTATGGAGAGGGGCCGTAGACGCCCTGCGCCCCGTCTGCCGCGCCGGGGCCACAGTGAGCTTGGCGCACAATCTGGCGTTGGAATTGGCGGCGGGTCATCTCCCCCTCCGTGCCATGAGTCTGGTCTACACCACCCTTAAAAACATTTCTTGGGCCATTGGGAGAGAAGGCGTGCGAACTCGGTCATCGCGTCGTGGGACTTGTTGAAAACGTCCAAGTCGGGGTATTGGGATCCCTTGGTCTTCTGCTGTTGTCGCTTTATACCGGAGAGTCACTGGTGCAAAAGATCGAGGAGGCGTTCAATATTATTTGGCATACTCTGCGGCCTTGCCGTCCGGTGAGACGCTTCAGCGCTTATGAGTGTGATCGTAATCGGTCCGCTGTGACCGAGTGTACGGCAATCTATTCCGGCGTTGCCATGTGTTCATGTTGATGATTTGGCATTGCGCAAGCTGGTTGATACTCTTGCTTGGAGCCCAGGCCGCCGATTGCGTTCAGCATCCCTTGCTGTTCAAATCCCGTCGCCGGGAATGGCATTTGAGTGATGAAGGGAGAAAAGACAGCCATTCTGGCAATATGGTGGATCGCTTAGAGTTCTTATCATCAGTTGACGCGGTGTGCCCTCTCAAATTTGGCGAAACGCATCAATATTCCGCCCCTGGCGCTAAAACCGATCCCGGCACTGTGGGAAGAGCGTAATTTGACAAGTAACTCGGGTGACGATGCAGCGAGGTATTTCCCCGTCCGCGATATCGAGACAATCAGGCGGGCCTCTGTCATGATGACACCGTCTTGTCGCCGGTGGACCGCCAGGAGCCGGATATGGATAAAATCGGGGATATCATGCAGCGCGTGGATCGGGCCATCGACGCCGCCTTGGAACAGCGAACCATTAAAGATCTCGTTGCGGCCGGGCCCGTTTCCAAGGACCATCAGAGGGGCGGCCTCGACCGCGGTAAGCCTGCGATAAACGGCCGGGATCGATTTGCAGAGGTTCGATGACGGATGTATGAAGTTGCAAAATTAATATTCTGTCCCCCGAGAAGACTATGAGTTCGAGAGATCCCGCTGCCAAGGTGGAAATCTACACAACGATGACTTGCGGTTATTGCCTGTGCGCCAAGCGGTTGCTGGAAGACGAGCACATCGCGTTCGTAGAATATGCGATTGACGCTGATGAACAGGCCCGTCGACTCATGATGCAGCGGGCCGATGGGCGTAGATCGGTTCCCCAGATATTCATCAATAATCAGGGTATCGGCGGCTTTTTAGAGCTGCGGGAGCTGGTGGCTACGGGTCGCCTGGATGACCTGTTAAGCAGCGAGATCGCAAGTTGTGGGGACAGTAATAAGGATGGCCTATGAGCGGCGCGTGCCGCCAAGCTGATCAATCAGAGGCACGACATGGAAAATATTAGGATTTATCACAATCCCAGATGCTCAAAATCGAGGCAAGCGCTGCTATTATTGCGCGATCGCGGCATTGAACCGACAATTGTTGAATACCTCAAGCAACCACTGGCTGCCGCCGAGATTAAACGTCTTCTTAAGCTTCTGCAATTAAGCCCTCGCGAGCTGATGCGAAAGAAGGAAGCGCAGTATCGCGCCTTGAATCTGGCCGATCCCAAGCTCGGTGCGGACACTTTGATCAAAGCCATGGTGGAACATCCGGTGTTGATAGAGCGGCCGATCGTGGTGGCCGGGGAGCGGGCGGTAGTGGGGCGACCTCCCGAAAAGGTGCTGGACATCCTGTAGTCGACTCGTCCAGCGGCTGTTCGCAGTATACGTGAGGCGTCGCCGCCCTGCGGGTGTGCGGCCCGCCGCTTGGCTAGATGGCCCGTTGGTGGGGGTGCTCGGCGGCGGCGGGGCGGTCTTGAATTTCGCAGCAACGGCTAGTGGCTGCAAAAAATAGGCGCTGCCATCGACAGCGCCGTTCCAATAGAAGGGGTAAGGTTACAATGTTGGGACCTTGCAGTCATCCTGATTGACCGCGTGACAGGTCCCGAAGGGACCGCCGGCTGATCCCTCCCGCCGGCGTCGCCTTTGTTTGAAGCAAACTTGGTGCCAAAAATTGTTAAACTATAAAAATCAAATTGTTGTCTTGGGTGGGCGCCATACGGAAGGCTTTTGTCGTCCCCGAATCTGTCGCCGCGCAACGACGGCGATTTCCCGCCGTCCTCTCAACATATTGAACAAGCGGGAGATAGCCTTGTATCCAAATGGAGACGGAACCCAAAAGTTTTCTAGCTCACTGATCCCTATCAGAAATTGCCTCAAAAGTATCCCTGTTCTTGGCCGATAGAACATATGTTCGTTTCGCGGCGGTATAAAGGATATTCTTCTCGGGAGATTTTATGGGTAGCGGTGATAAGGCAGCGTCCTGCGGCCCGCAACGTGCGGGCACCACGTCGCGTCCCCATCTGCAGAAAATCCTGCTGGCTTGCAAGCACCACGCGGATCAGTATATGGAGGCCCTGTTCAAGCAGGTACTCGATAAGCTCGAAGAGGCGTTGATCAGTCGCAGCGATAAGGAGGAGGGTGGGCCAGAAGACGACGATGCCAACGCGTATGCGGATGCCGAGAGTGAGCTGCGTGCAAATCGTGCCCAGATCTACACCGCCTTTTGCGAAGGATTCACCCAGAACTACAATTCCCAGTTGAACCGCAGAGGCGGCGCAAGCTCAAAAAAGGGCGGGCAGGCGAGTGGCCTTTCCCTTGTCGATGAGCAAGAACTCGAGGAATCTCTGGCCGTCGATGGTTTGGTGGCCCGGGCCAGAGACCGCATGCGCAACGAACTATACGCTTTGGCTCAGAGATTCAACGCGTTGATCGAAGACGCCCACTATGACGAAGAATCGCATCCCCTGGATCCCGAAGTCTTCAGTCATGCCTTCCGGGATGCAATCCAAAAAACGGAATTCAACGTCGAGGTCAAGCTGATCGCCTACAAATTGTTCGACCAAAGCGTCATGCAATCCTTGGCAGAGTTCTATTATCAGGTAAATTCCTTGTTGAGCGACTCGGGTGTGCTGCCCGAATTGAAATTGTCCATTCCACTGCGCGCGGTCGGGAACGCGTCGCACGGGCGTTCCGGGCAGTCGAAAGACACTCAAGGCACGAGCCGTGAGCACGATGATCGTGGCGGCGCCGGGCCTGAAGGCATGCAGGAAGGTTCGCCCGGGGAAATGTCGTCGTCGGCCGATGTCTATCAGACCCTGCAGACATTGATGAACGCGCGAAAATACGGCGACGCACCGGCGGGCGCGCGGAACGGCGACGGTGCAGACGGTTTGAGTGATACGGTCGAATCCAGTGCCGAAGCGGGATCCTCATTGCAGGAGGATGATTTGGTGAGGGGGTTGTCCATGCTCCAGCATGACACATTGCCCACCATGCCGGGCGGGGCGATCAGTGTTGCCGCCATCAAGGATGCCTTGCTCGGGCAGATGAAGCACAGTGGCGACGCTCGCGGCATCAACCCGACGCATGATAACACCATCGATGTCATCGGCATGATATTCGAGTTTATCCTGGATGAGCCAAGTATTCCGGAAGTGGTCAAAACTCTGCTCAATCAGCTGCAAATCCCCATTCTCAAGATAGCCATCGTCGACAAGGAATTTTTCACCGACAAGAATCACGCCGCCAGAAGACTGTTGAATGTCCTTGGGCATGCCAGCATTGGCTGGAACGACAACGACGAGGAAGTGCGGCAGCGGCGTTTCCAGAAGATGGAATACGTTGTCAATCGTGCGCTCGCGGAGTTTGAACAGGATCCCGGGATATTTGGGGCGCTGCTAGAGGAATTCGCCGATTTTCTCGCCAAGGAAGGGGAGGACGTCGAGATCGAAGAGGCGAGCCCGTCAAGTGAAGAGCCTCCGGAGGACCATCTTGATAGATTGGCCTTCGAGGCCATTGAGGCCCGTCTGGAGGGGGCGGATGTTCCCGGGGTGTTGCGGGATTTTCTGCGCGACAGTTGGCGGGACGTGTTGCAGCATGTCCTCGATCAGGAAGGTCATGACGGCGAAGCGTGGCACCGGCACGAACAGACTATCGATGATCTGATGTGGAGCGTGGAACCGAAAACCACGGCGGACGACCGGCGAAAGATGGTCACGCTATTACCGCGCTTATTGGATGCCTTGCGTGCGGGGATGAGCCTTATCGGCAGTTCGCAGGAGCAAACGGATGCCGTAATCGACGCCTTGGAGCCCATCCATATGGCCTGTCTCCGCGGGGAAAGAGACGATCCGGCAGCGGTTGCGCCGCCGGCCGGCGACGCGGAGCTTCGGCATGATGTCCCTGCGGAGCAAGTCGCCGAAGCGAACGTCTCGGTTCTGGAATCCTCGCCGCCCGAGGACCAGGCCACAGCGGGCGAGGAAAAGACTTCGGTGGGCGGGGGCATGAGCGACTTTGAAAGAGAGTTGCTGGGTGTGGATGCTTCCTTTGTCCAGGAAGTCCCGGGTGATGCCGACATCGAGCCGGCGCAAATCGAGGATGAGTTCACCGCCATGGCGGCGGATATGGGGCTGGGTACCTGGCTCGAATTCGACCTGGAGGACAAAAAGCGACGCGCTAAATTGGCCTGGAAAAGTGTGGTTATGGGCGAGTACGTATTTGTCGACCGCAAGTATAAGGTGGTTGCGGAAAGGACCCTCTCGAGCTTGGCGGCGGATCTGCGCGAAGGCAGGGCTTCCTTGGTGGAAGATGTCGCCATGTTCGACCGTGCCTTGGACAAGGTGTTAAACGGCCTGATGAGCGGCAGCCGTACGACCCATTAATCACCAACACGGACAATAGCCGCTATCGGCGCCGGCACTGATCGGCATTCCATTTGCGTCAATTCGGACACTAGGCTATCTTGACTCAAGTCTAATTGAAAATCCCCATAAGACCCGGGTGCATGCATGAGCTTTTCCAAGAGTCGCCGACCAATTCGTTACGGTGCTTTGTTGTCTTTTCTGGCTGGACTGTTGTGGGCTTCGATAAGCTGCGCCGCGGTGGATGCGAAGCAGGTGCAAGACCAGTGCGTGACGCCCGGGACATGGTTGCGCATGCAAGACAAGCGCGTACTCAATAATGGGAAAGTTATAAAATATCTTAGTCAACAGCAGGTAGTATTGCTGGGGGAGCGCCATGATAATGCCGACCACCATCGTTGGCAGCTCCAGGTTATCGAGGGAATGTATACGCTGCGCCAGGACATGGTTATCGGCTTCGAAATGTTCCCCCGCGAGGTGCAGCCGGTACTGGACAAGTGGGTGGCGGGGAAATTAAGTGAGTCCGAATTCCTTAAACAGAGCAATTGGTACGGCAATTGGAGTTTTGACCCCACCTTTTATCTGCCCATTTTCAATTTCGCCCGTATCAATCACATCCCCATGATCGCCTTGAACGTGAACCGCTCGTTGTTTAACGCGGTGCAGCGGAAGGGATGGGCGGCGATACCGCATGATCAGCGCGAAGGAATAACGGATCCCGCGCCGCCGCCGCGTGCCTATCTCGAGATGCTGGCGAGGAGTTTTGTACAGCACCAGCCTGGCGCCCGTGGCCGGAATGAAAAGCCGATGAAGGAATTCTCCGCCGCGGAGAAAAAAGGCTTTAAGCGCTTTGTGCAAGGACAGCAGCTGTGGGACCGCGCCATGGCCCAGGGTATCGCCGACGCAGCGCGCCGCGACAACGCGCCCTTGGTCGTGGGAGTCATGGGCAGCGGCCATATGATGAACGGTTTCGGCATACCCCATCAGCTTTCCGATCTGGGCATCAAGAAGATTGCGCCTTTGATTCCTTGGGATGATCAATTGAGCTGCGACGACCTGACACCGAAGTTCGCTTATGCCGTTTTCGGCCTGCAGACGCCGCGTGCGGGCGTAGAGGAGGACAGGCAGCATCTGGGGGTCTACCTCGAACCGTCCGACAAGGGAATGCGGGTGGTAAAAGTGGTGGAACACAGCATCGCCGAGACCAGCGGCATCAAGGCGGGAGATCGCATCGTCGAGCTGGCGGGGAAACCGGTGGCTAATATGAGTGACGTGGTCCTTGTCGTCCAGAATATGTCGCCGGGTACCTGGTTGCCCGTCGCCGTCGAACGTGACGGCAAACGTATCGACATCGTCGCGAAATTTCCGGCGCCGCCCCGCTGAGCGCCGGCATCGCGCGATACTTACTCACTCCGCCGTGACGATGCGATTGCGGAGCCGTCCGATGCCCGCCACTTCGCACTCCACGAGATCGCCGGGCCGGAGGAATTCCGGCGGTGTCCGGGCAAAGCCCACCCCGGCGGGTGTCCCGGTGGCAATTACGTCCCCCGCTTCCAGACTCATGCTGCGGGATAGGGTGGCGATGGTGGCTGCGATGGGGAATATCTGTTGGCCGGTGTTGCCTTCCTGCTTCAGGCGGCCGTTTACCCAGCAGCGCAGGTCCAGGGCCTGCGGATCGGGGACTTCATCGGCGGTGACGATCCATGGGCCCATGGGGCAGCCGTGATCCAGGCTCTTGCCCAGGAAGTACTGCTTGTGACGGAATTGCAGATCGCGGGCCGATAGATCATTGACCACGGTATAACCGAACACGTGGCGCAGGGCCTGCGCTTCGGCGATGTGCCGGCCCGGCAGGCCGATCACCACCGCCAGCTCGACTTCCCAATCCAGTTGCGCAGTGACGGCGCTGTCATAGGGGATATCATCGCCGGGGCCGGTAACGCTGGTGACCGCCTTGGTGAACACTACCATGTGCTCGGGTGCGGCGGCGGCGCGTCCGCGCGCCGCCGATGATTCGGCGGCGTGGTCGGCGTAATTGAGGCCGAGGCATAGGATGTTCTTGCGCGGCCGCAGGATGGGGGCCAGTAGTCGCACCCGCTCGAGCGGTATGCGGCAGCCCGTCCCCAGTCGCGGGATCGAATCGCCATAGCGCCGCCAGCCCTCCGGACCCGCGGCGATGAGCGTCAGCATGTCGTTCAGCGCTTCGCCCGCTAGGGCGGGGAGGACGGCGTGGCCGTCCTGCACTACCCCCAGGTAAGTGTTGCCTTGATACTCGCAGGTGATTAGTCGCACGCCCAAATCTCGTGGAGTTTCGATCCATTATGGCATGGCCGTCCGCCCTCGTGCAGCCGGGGCTATATCATTTGCAATTAATGTGGTTGAATTGGCCATGCCCATGCTTCATTATTGACCAGAGACGGCAGAGATTAATTTTTTCCTTTGTATCTCGGGGCTTGCAATGTTTGCGCGAAGGGCCGGGGCCGCGATGATGCCGTCTGCGATCGTTATGGCCAGAAAGTGAGCATGCCATGAGCAATGAACCTCAAATCAGCGATATCCGTCGCGCCGCCGTCCAATCCGCCAGCGGAGATGCGCAGGAGGGCGGGGAACTGGAGGCCTTGATCCGCCAGATATTGGTGCGCCTGGGTGAAAATCCCGAACGCCACGGTCTGCAACGCACCCCCGTGCGTATCGCCAACGCCTTGACCTTTCTCACCAGCGGTTACCAGCAAACGGTCGAAGGGGTGGTGGAGGGCGCCGTTTTCCCCGACGACTGCGATGAGATGGTCATCGTCAAGGACGTGGAATTCTATTCCCAGTGCGAACACCACATGCTGCCCTTTTTCGGCCGCGTCCATGTCGGCTATGTGCCAGACGGCAAGATCATCGGTTTGAGCAAGATCGCGCGGATCGTCGACGTGTTCGCCCGCCGCCTGCAGGTGCAGGAACGCATGACCGGCCAAATCGCCGACGGTCTGATGGAGATATTGGCGCCGCGCGGCGTGGGGGTCGTCGTGGAGGCCAGTCACTTTTGCATGATGATGCGGGGGGTGCAAAAGCAGAACAGTTCCACCTTGAGCAGCGCCATGCGCGGCATCTTTCAAGGTGATGCCCGGACCCGCATGGAGTTCATGGAGCTAATACGCCGTTAAGCGTGGTCCGGTTTGTCCGCCAGGCGACGGCGCCTCGGGTAATGGCCATTGTTTATGCACACAGGGGGTAACAGTAATGAGTGAAGCATCACCCTTGGAGGGGGCGCAGCGGCTCTTCGCCTCTGCCGTGCCGTTTCGCGCCGTATCCGAGGAAACCTGTCACTTGGCCGAGGCGCTGGGACGCACCGTTTATCGTGATGTGATCGCGCCGTCGGACATGCCGCCATATCATCGCGCCATCGTCGAGGGGTTCCTCGTGCATACTCAAGACACCGCGGCGGCCACCGAGGAAGCGCCCGTATCATTTTCCGTCGTCGGCGCGGTGAGACCCGGTGATGAACATTGCCCTCCCATCAAGCAGGGCGAGGCCGTGGAGGTGGTGACCGGTGTGGTGGTGCCGGACGGGGATTATTCCATCTTGCGCATGTGGGAGGTCAAGCGCGACGGCGGGCGCGTCAGCATAAGCCGTCCCTTTCCGCCCCGTTTCTTTATTGAAGACCGCGCCGGTGATTTTCACAAAGGCGCGGTGGTGGTGGCTGCCGGCAAGCTGCTAGGCGCGGCGGAGATCGGTACCGTTGCGGCGTTGGGTGTCACGCGCCTGTCCATGGCGCAACGGCCGCGGGTCACGGTCTTTTCCTGCGGCGATGAGGTCATTCCTTACGATCAGGAGATGCAGCCCGGCCTGATCCGCGACAGCAACTCGGTGATGCTGTGTGCCGCAGTGACCGCGGCGGGCGGCGAGGCCCATAATGCCGGGATCCTCCGCGATGACCTGGACGCGGTCATTGCCGCCGCCCGCGCAGCCCTGGATAACAGCGATATGCTGGTGATATCCGGTGGTACGGCGGCGGGCGGCGGTGATTTTATTTCCACCGTGGTCAAATCCCTGGGAGATTTACTGGTGGACGGCGTGCCCATGCGTTCCGGCCGGCCGCTGATCATGGGGGTGGCGGCGGGCAAGCCCGTCGTATGCGTCGCCGGCCATCCCCCGGAGGCCTTGCGCGGCTTCCGTTTGTTTGGTGTGGCGGCGCTCAATCGTTTATTGGGGCGCGATGCACCGCTGCCGGAAGACGCGTCCTGACAGGTCTCGCAGGGTGACAGTCATGGCCCGGCGCAGCCCGAACCTTATGCATCCAGTGAGGGTGCGCCGCACGCCGTCGCCCCTATTCATCGTCGGAATCCGGTATTGATCAATAATGCGGCGGGGGCGTTTCTTCCGAGGGTGCGGCAATCGGGGAGGGGGAGAGGTCGCGTAGCTGACGTCTCAGGGCCGTCACTTCCCCGCGCAATTGATCGATGAGCCGTTGCTGGTCGGCAATCACATCACTGAGCGTCTGCAAGGTTGCCTCCTGATGGGTGAGGCGGATTTCCAGATCGGTCAGCCGTGCATCATTCATAACAACATCCCTCGAACCTGCGGCGGAATGGCCGTGTCTTTATTCTATCGCTTATCGGCGGCGCAGGTGCCTACATATATGTCATAGCGGGTAGTCTTACCGAGCAAGCTGTGAGAGGGGGCGGCGCCCGGCAGAGCGGCGGCGAGCCGCGGGCGTTTTGCCACCACCCGTCTGCGTGCCACCCTGAGCGCGGTAGCCAATAGTTGCGGGGCATCCAGGTCCTCGCCCACCAGGGCGCGCAGTAGCCGCATCTCCTTTTTGACCAGGGCGCTCTTGCCCCGCTGGGGGTACATGGGATCTAGGTAGACCACGTCGGGATACTCATCTTCCGTTAAATTATCCATAAGTGCGGCCGCGTCGCCGACCCGCAGCCGCATCCGCCCGGCCACGGCCCGTGTGGCCGCGTCCAGTGAGGCGCGGGCCAGTCCGTCGCGCAGCAAGGCGGCGATGACCGGCGACCGCTCGATCAGCATCATGCGGCAACCCAGGGTGGCCAGGACGAAGGCATCACGCCCCAATCCGGCGGTGGCATCCAGCACGCTGAGAGGCTGTGAGTTTTTCAAGCCGATGGCGCGGGCCAAAGGCTCCCGGTCGCGCCGGATATGGCGGGTGCGGAATCCGAGGGTCCCCTTTGCGAAGTCGACGAAGACGGGGCCCGGCGCGTGAGGCTGATTGGCGCGCAGTTCGAGTCGCATCGGTTCGGCTTCGGCGGTGTACACCAGCAGGTAAGGATAGTTAGCGCAGGGTAGTGCGCAGCGCGGCAGTTGCAGCTCCACGGCGAGACGATCGGCGCATGCGGTAAGACTGGAGTCAGCGGCGGCGGTCGCGGCCACGGCGACAATGGCAGTGGGATTCATCGTTTCTGGAGCTTACTGATGGGAGCGTTCGGCGCGCAAGCGCAAGCATGTACAATAGCGGGGGACCGTCGGAGTATCAATCGTGTTGTGTACCGTGTCGTTGCCGGGCGGTGAGCAGTGCAGGCTGGAGTGCGTCGCGATGCCGGCGACGCTGACAACTAGCATTTTGTGAACAAGCCAATAATATGCCAGATATCGAACGATTGAGAGAAATCATCGTGCGGGCGGCGGACCAGGAACTGCTGCCGCGCTTTTGCGCGACTGAGCGGGGCGAAAAGCAGGATGGCAGTGTCGTCACCGAGGCGGATATCGCGATGCAAGCGCGTCTGCGGACGGAGTTCGCCGAATATTGGCCCTACTTTCCATTGTTGGGTGAAGAAATGGAGGAAGCCGCACAGCGGCGCTTGCTGCATGGCGGCGCCCCCGCTCTGTGGTGTGTGGACCCCTTGGACGGTACCAGCAACTTCGCCGCCGGCATCCCGTTCTTCGCAGTATCGGTGGCCTTGCTCGAGAACGGCCTGCCGACGCTGGGAGTGGTCTACGACCCCATGCGTCGCGAATGTTTTTGGGCGGCGCCAGGACGGGGGGCGTGGTGCAACGACATGCGTCTGCGCGCACCTGCTCCCGATGTACCCCTGTCACGGGCTGTCGCGCTCATCGACTTCAAGCGCTTGGACGCCGTGCTGGCGGGGCGTCTGGCGCAACAACCGCCTTACAGCTCCCAGCGCAGCTTCGGCTCCGTGGCCCTGGACTGGTGCTGGATCGCCGCCGGTCGCGGCCATGTCTATCTCCACGGCAAGCAACGCATCTGGGACTATGCGGCCGGCAGCCTGATACTTGCCGAGGCGGGTGGCCATGCCTCGACTTTGGCCGGCGAGACGGTGTACCAGGCCGATCTTGCGCCCCGTTCCGCCGTGGCCGCCCTCGATAATAAATTGTTTCGGGACTGGTGCGAGTGGTTGGCGATGTCGCAGGGAGTGGGGGATGCTGTCAGCAATTAGCGAACGGTTACTATCCGGCGGGGGTCGATTCCAATGCGGAGTTCCGTTCGGAAAGTGGGGTGTGCGGGCGTTGCGGAAGGCGATGCGATGAAAGCGCATGTCAGATATTGGGTGAATCTCGCCGGCGCGGTGCTGTTGAGCGCTTGCGCGGCGGGTGGGCCGCCGCGTGCGGTTTACAACGATCGGCTGCCCATGTATGGAGGTAGCGGACCACGGGACGACCCCGCCGCGCAGGCCCAAGATGAAAAACTGATCGCCGATCTGATTCAACGCTACGGCAGTCGCCAGGCCGCCGCTCAGAAAATGCTCGAACTGGGCGGTCGTTATTTCCAGGCCGGCAATTACGCCATGGCCATGCGCAATTTCAATCAGGCCTGGTTGTTGACTCCGAACAGTCCCGATCCATTCTGGGGATTTGCCATCGTCTACGACGATCAGGGGAAGAGTTGTGACGCCAAGGCCATGATCGACCGGGCGTTGAGTCTGAATCTGTCCAAGCCGGCCGAACTGGCCGATGCCGGACGTATCTACACTTATTGCGCGATAAGCGATGCGAGCCTCGGCGCCGCAGACCGGCAGCAGTATTTCGAACGCGCGGAGGAACTCTATTTCCGCGCGGTATCAATGGCGTCCGACAACCCTTATATATATGGTTCGTGGGCGATCGCACATTACTGGCAGGGTGACTATGCCGATGCATGGAAAATGATCAAGAAGCAACAGGCCCTGGGTGGCCAGCCGGGAGAAGATTTTTTGCAGCTGTTGCGGACCAGGATGCCAGAACCCCGCCATTGACAGGTCCTGAGCGTATTCCGAAAATTATTCGGGGGACTCAGGGATGGGGCAGGAACAAGCTGATCCTTGCCCCTCCCAGTGAGGGGCTTCGCTCGATAGTCAGCTTGCCATCGTAAACGCGCACGATGTCCTGCACGATGGCCAGACCGATGCCGTGGCCGGGGTTGGAGGCGTCGTCACGGACGCCGCGCTGCAATACCGTGTCGGCCTTTTCCGGGGTGATGCCCGGCCCGTCGTCCTCCACGCTCAATTGCAGGCCTTGTTGATGCGTGAGACCCACTTCGACGCTCACCTGCCGTGTACACCATTTATAGGCATTGTCCAGAAGATTGCCCAGCACCTCTAGGAGATCACCCTCTTCTCCATGGAAATTGGCTTTTTTGGTGACGCGTATTCGGCAGTCGACCTGCTTATCGGCGTAAACCTTGTTGAGGGAGGCGGCGATTTTGCGTGCGGCGGTGGCGATGGACAGTGGTGCCGACAGGGGCAGACGACCCGAGGTGGCGGCGCGCTGCAGCTGATAATCCACGATCTCGCTCATACGCGCCACCTGTTCGCCGATGATGGCCGGGAGTTCCTGTGATCGCGGTGATTTTTCCAGTTCGCCGCGCAATACGGCCAAGGGCGTCTTGAGGCTATGAGCGAGATCGCTGAGGGTGTGGCGGTGGCGGTCCAGGTGTTCGTGCTGGCTGGCGAGCAAGGCGTTGATATTGTCGGTCAACCCCAGCATCTCCCGCGGATAACGGCCCTCCAGTCGTTGTCGCCGCCCCGATTCGATGGCGGCCAGGTCCTCAGCCACTTGACGCAGCGGTGCCAGGCTCCAGCGCAACACCACACCTTGGACGGCGAGCAGCATCAAGGCCACGCTGCCGAGCGAGCCCCACAAGCTCTCGCGAAAGGTGGAAATCTGTTGATTGTAGGTCCCCATGTTTTCCGCCACGGTAAAGGTGAATCCTTCATGAACGGCTTCACTGAGGTCGAAGGTGATTCCCAGGGAGAACGTGTAGAGTTCGCCGTCGCTTGTGTGGATGCGCTGAAAATGCCGGACAGCCAGAGGGAGATTGCGCGGCAAGGCGAGCACCTGCTGTCCCATGGACGGGGATCGCCACAACTGCTTGCCGTCATTGCTGGAGATCTGGGCGTAAAGGCCGGAATTGACGGTGTCGTAACGCGACTCCGGGAGGGCCTTCGGCATGTGCAGTATCCCGTTATCATCGAGGACGGCGGCGGCGACGAGACCGACGGTCTGCGCCTGGATTCTTTCCTGGAGGCCTTGTTCCGCGTAGTTACGGAAGGCATGGTCCAGAATTATCCCGGTCAAGCCGAGAAAGGCGGTGAGCACGATGCTGCCGGCGAGAAGCAGGCGCGAGGTTAACGATAGCTTCAAGGCGGAGTGCGTTCCAGGGTCAGACGGTAGCCCCGTCCGCGCAGGGTTTCGATGGGGTTGTATAGGTTTTCAGGATCCAGCTTGCGGCGCAGGCGGCCGACGAATACCTCGATGACGTTGCTGTCGCGGTCGAAATCTTGTTCATAGAGGTGTTCGGTCAGATCGGTCTTGGATACGACTTGGCCGGAGTGGAGCATCAGATATTCCAGGACCTTGTATTCATAGGCGGTCAGCTCCACCGCCGAACCGTTCACGGTGACCGCCTGGGTGGTCGTGTGGAGGGTGATGGGGCCGCAACTGATATGGGATTGGGTCCAGCCGGCGGCGCGCCTCACCAGGGCGCGCAGGCGCGCCAGCAGTTCTTCCATCTGAAAGGGCTTCACCAGGTAATCGTCGGCGCCCGATTCCAGTCCCTCTACTTTCTCCTGCCAACGGCCGCGGGCGGTTAGGATCAAGATTGGGAAGGTTTTGCCAACCGCCCGGGTCCTGCGGATGAGATCGATACCCGACAGCTTCGGCAGTCCGAGATCTACGACAGCGGCGTCGAAGGGAAATTCCGTGGCGAGGTACAGGCCTTCCTCGCCATCCGTGGCACCATCTACGGCATAACCTTCCTGTTTAAGACGCGTGCTAAGGTGTTCGAGCAGGGGTTGCTCGTCTTCGATGATCAGTATACGCATCAACGCCTTCCCATCTCAGTGCAGAAGCGATGTTATGTCACTGGCCTAACCATATCACGATTTGTTACATATGGGCGGAGGCCGGTGGGGACAGGGGTCGGTGGCAGGGCCGGTCCACCGGCCTGGATTATGGTTTGTTATATTTGGTTGGGAAAAAAAGGCCAGCCCGAAGGCTGGCTTTCGACCATAATGCAACAGAGCTTTTTTTTGAGGACTTTCTTCGGGGGCCCCTTTGCCACCGTACCGTCGGTCAAGGTGGCGGTCATCTCTTTAACGCCTTTATATTTTTTTGACACATCCATCCATGCGGGGCCGACCACCTTGTGATCGATGGCGTGGCATGCCAGGCAACCGCTCTTCTTGGCAAGGTCCAGCCCTGCCGAGGCCATGGCCACGGAAGTATAAGCTGCGCCTGCGGCAAGCGTGACTCCGAGAATGAAGTGCGTTTTCTTCATAGCGTTCTCCTTAGGTTTACAGAGGCCTCTGGCGGTGCCTTAGATTGGTTCGTCCAATTCTCATTGGTATGAACAACCCTTGGGTTATATTCGGCAACAGCCAGAATCGTCCATCCTGGATACCCAGCCTACCCATTCTTTCCTGAATGAGTGCTGAACGGATGTTCAGGCTCGGGCGCGAACGCGGGATAAATGCGGAAATCATGAACAAAGACCTTATATAATATAATGACTTGCCGGATGATTGGTGAGTCTATTTGCCAATATTATTCGCTCTTATGCCGATGACTATACAAGCCATGCCTTTCAAGATTCTGCCGCCATGATACAGCGTACCGATGACCTGCGAATCCGCGAGATCAAGGAGTTGGACTCGCCCGAGCGAATTCACCAGGAGCTGCCCATCAGCGAGCGGGCCGCGGAGACGACATTTGTCGCCCGTCAGGGGATACAACGCATTCTCCAAGGGGAAGACGACCGTGCCATGGTGGTGATCGGTCCTTGTTCGATTCATGACGTGGAGGCCGCCAGGGAATACGCGACGCGTCTGGCGCGACTCTCTGCCGAGTTGCGGGGGGATCTGTTGCTGGTCATGCGGGTGTACTTCGAAAAGCCGCGGACCATCGTGGGCTGGAAGGGCTTGATTAACGACCCCAGGCTGGACGGCAGTTTCGAGATCAATCTGGGCCTGCGCATGGCGCGCAAGCTCTTGTTGGACATCAATGAACTGGGTGTGCCGGCGGGTACGGAATTTCTCGACCTGGTAACGGGGCAATACTTCGCGGATCTAATCAGTTGGGGGGCGATCGGTGCCCGCACGGTGGAGAGCCAGGGTCACCGGGAACTGGCGTCGGGCCTGTCCTGCCCGGTAGGGTTCAAGAACGCCACCAACGGCAGCGTCAAGGTGGCGATCGATGCCATGCGCTCCGCCGCCCATCCCCATATCTTTCTCTCGCCTACGAAGCAAGGGCGTACGGCGATTTTTTCCACCCGGGGGAACAGGGACACGCATGTCATATTGCGGGGCGGCACGGCGCCCAACTATGACGCGCGGCATGTGGAGGCCGCCGCCGCCGAGATGTGCGCGGCCGGCTTGGAGCCGCGCCTGGTGATCGATCTCAGCCACGGCAACAGCAACAAGATTCCCCGCCGGCAATTGGTGGCGGGCAGGGCCGTTGCGCGGCAGATCGGTGCGGGCGACCGACGCCTGGTGGGTGTGATGATAGAGAGCCATTTGCTGGAAGGGCGTCAGGATGTTGTCCCGGGTCGGGAGCTGGTCTATGGCTTAAGCATCACCGATGCCTGCCTGGGTTGGGACGATAGCGAGTCATTGCTGCGGGAACTGGCCGCCGCTGTCGCACAGCGGCGGCTTGCCGTGCAGGCCGGCTAGCCCGGCGTCTCGGGCAAGGTTTCCCTTGATCGCCTTATGGTTATGAATTGACCACGGCCAAATTGCGCTGCCGTGCTGTCACGGTTGGCCCTTGTCGACGACTCGCTCTGTTCCAGGACGCATTGATCAGTCGGCGTCAATTTTCTTTTGATTTACACGGCATTGTATGACTTGTCCGCGAGGGCGGTGGGAGTTAAAGCGCCCGGTGTCCTTGTCGATATCAATGGGAACATATTGAGGATTATGGAGCATGGAAGTACTGATTATGGATGCACGGGGGCTCGGTAGACAATGACGTATCTCGTGCCACGTTGGTTCCTAGCGTTAAGTATCCAATGGAAGCTCCAACTTGGATTCTTCGTGGTGACCATGGCAACCATCATCGTCAACCGTTGGGAGGGCTACGGCGAACTTAAGCAATTGATCATCATTGCCAAGGAGCACGACGTCGCGGGTGGGGCGCTCGTTGAGCTCAATGATCGCCTCGGCGCTTACGTCACCGCGTCCATATGGCAGTCCGCCGTCGAGTTTGCGATTCTTTTTCTGGTCATCTCCATGCTGGCCAGGTTATTCACCCGACCCATCAAGAATCTTTGCGGCGCCCTGGCGGAAATCGAAAAGGGGGATTTGACCTACGTCGTGGAAAACCGTTCGCTTGACGAGATAGGCATCCTGGAACGAAGCTTTAACGACATGCTGTCCAATCTTACCGCGGTGATACGGAATATCGACGACAACAGCAAGCAGATGGCGCAATCCGCCTATCAGGTAGCCACTATTTCTCATGAGATCGCCAGGGTGGGTAAGAGCGAGCAGAGCCGTTCGGAGGAGGTCAGCGGCGCCACGTCGCAGCTGCGGGATATTTCCGCCTCGGTGGAGAAGATAGCCGACGAGGCCAATGAATACGGGCGGCAGACGGAGCGGCGCGCGCAAGAGGGCATTGTCAGCGTGCAACGCAATATCAATGATATGGACAGCACGGTGGAGGAAGTGAATCGTGCCGCTCAGGAGATGGCCGAGCTGAGAAACGCCGCTCAGCGGATCTACAACATCATCGGCACGATCAGTACCATCGCCGAACAGACCAATTTGCTGGCGCTGAATGCCGCCATCGAAGCGGCGCGAGCCGGCGAAGCGGGAAGGGGCTTTGCCGTGGTCGCCGACGAGGTGCGCGGCTTGGCGATCCGGACGACGGATTCCACCGGCGAAATCGGGGCCATCATTGATGAATTGAAAACACGAATGGATCGGACCACCGGAACCATGGCGGCCGTGGTTGATGGCGTCAACGGCAGCCAGGAAACGGCCCGCGCCACCTCGCAGGTCATCGAACAAATCGCTCAGGAGATCACGGTGTCCGTCGATGCCAACAATCGTATTTCCACGGTGAGTCGGGCGCAGAGGGGAAATATCGCGTTATTGCAAGAAGGCCTGGACCGCCTGTTCGACACCTTCAAAGAGAATTCATCCAAGGTGGAGACCACGGCGACCATCGGCGACGACCTGTATCGCGTCTCGGAAAGCCTCAAGGGCCTGCTGGCGCAGTTCGTCTTCGAACGTGATGAAGTGGCCGATGCCTCTCCCCACGAACAGCGCGCCAGCCCGCGCCTCGAGCGGAATCTCCGGGTGCATGTCGAGCAGAATGACAGGTCTTACGAGAGCATCTGCCGTGATTTCAGCATGACGGGTATCCAGTTGCGCACCAAAGAGCGGCTCGACGCCAAGGCCAAACTGCGCTTATCCATTTTCGTCCCCTATGACAATCTGAATGACTACGGACGTCAGGCTCCATTGAAATTGACGGGTAGAATCGTTTGGCAAAAAGCAGAAGATCCCGGCTACGCCTGCGGGATTGAGTTCGACACCATGGATGATGACCATCGGCAGCAATTGCGGGGCTGTTTCCGCTTTTTCAATAAGCAGGCCGAATTTACCCCGTCCCGTTCCGCGCGGGTATAACCTTTCCCCTTGAGTTTGCCGTTACTCTTGCCCGCTCTATGACAGTATAATGTGCCTTTGCAGCGGCGCGGGCCCGTCGGCGACATGATCGGCGGCAGGCCGCTGGGCCGAGGAACACCAGCAATCGCGGAGGGAGGGCACGCCCGTGAAAATCGGTACGCCGTTGAGTCCAGGCGCGACGCGCGTCATGCTGTTGGGTGCCGGCGAATTGGGAAAGGAAGTCATCATCGCTCTGCAACGCCTTGGCGTCGAGGTGGTCGCAGTCGATCGGTATGCCAATGCCCCGGGGCAACAAGTAGCGCATCGGGCCCATGTGATCGACATGGCCGACGGTGCGGCCATACGTGACGTGGTGAAACTGGAGCGGCCGCACCTGATTGTCCCGGAGATCGAAGCCATCGCCACCGATGCCTTGGTCGCCATTGAGCAGGAAGGCCTGGCCGAGGTGATCCCCACCGCCCGCGCGGCGCGGCTCACCATGAATCGCGAAGGGATACGGCGGCTGGCCGCCGAGCACCTGGAGTTGCCGACCTCGCGTTACGCGTTCGCGGAAACCCTGAATGAATTGAAGATAGCCATCGACGGTGCGATCGGCTATCCCTGCGTGGTGAAACCGGTGATGTCCTCCTCGGGAAAGGGGCAGTCGGTGATCAAAGACGCCGGCGAAGTGGCCGCGGCCTGGGAAAACGCCGTGGCCGGCGGGCGGGTGGCCAGCAGCAAGGTGATCGTCGAGGAGCTGATCGATTTCGACTATGAGATTACTCTACTCACGGTGCGCGCCCGCGGGGCTGCGGGCGAAGTGGAGACTCACTGTTGCGCGCCCATCGGCCATGTGCAGGTACAGGGGGACTACGTGGAGAGTTGGCAGCCCCAGGAGATGAGTCGCGCGGCCCAGCTCCGGGCGCAGGAGATGGCGCGCAAGATCACCGCCGATCTCGGCGGGCGCGGTATCTTCGGCGTGGAGTTATTCGTCAGGGGGGATGAGGTGTGGTTCAGCGAGGTGAGCCCGCGCCCCCATGATACCGGCATGGTGACCATGGCCAGCCAGGTCCTGAGCGAGTTTGAATTGCACGCCCGCGCCATCCTGGGACTGCCGGTTACCACGGCCTTGCGCGGCGCCGGCGCCAGCGCGGTGGTCTACGGTTGTCTGCAGGAGCCCGGTATCGCGTTTGAAGGTGTGGACGAAGCGCTGCGTATTCCGGGAACGGATGTGCGTTTGTTCGGCAAACCGGAATCTTTCGCCAGGCGGCGCATGGGCGTGGTGGTGGCGCAGGGGGAAGATGTCTCCCAAGCGCGGCAACGGGCGCAAAAGGCCGCGGCGAAAATACGCGCCGTCAGCGGCGCTTGATTTGGGCGGGATGGGGCGCTTGGTAAAGTTTGGGGCCATCATTATCGGTGATGAGTTGCTATCAGGGAAACGTCGGGACCGGCATTTCCCTCAGCTTATCCGCGTCCTGGCGGAGCGGGGTCTGGAATTGGGATGGTGCCGCATCATCGGCGATGATCCCGGCTTGATTGTCGAGACCTTGGGCCAGACCCTGGCCGGCGATGACGTGGTGTTTTGTTTCGGGGGGATTGGTGCGACGCCGGATGACCATACCCGTGCCTGTGCCGCCCAAGCCGCCGGGGTGACGCTGGCGCCCCATGCGGAGGCGGTCGAGGAAATCGAGGCGCGCTTCGGCGCGGCAGCCTATCCGCAGCGGATCCGTCTGGCGGAATTGCCCGTGGGCAGCGCCATCATTCCCAATCCCTATAATCGCATCCCCGGCTTTTCCCTGGCGCACCATCATTTCCTGCCGGGATTTCCCGAAATGGCCTGGCCGATGATGATCGGCCTGCTGGATCAGCAATATCGGCATCTACAGCGCGCGGTTCCCCTGATTGAGCGCAGCTTGCTGGTAGGGGCGCGGGAGGGGGAATTGTTGCCGCTGATGCAAGACCTGGTACGGCGCCATCCCCGCTGCCGCTTATCGTCGTTGCCGGAATTGAATCCGGACCGGCCCCGCCTGGAACTGGGCGTGCGCGGTGAGCAAGAGGAGGTGGTGGCGGCCGTGGACTACTTGCGACGGGAACTCACGGCGCTGAATATCGAGTGGCAGGAAAAGGATTTCGTTTCCGAGCCGCGCTGACGGTAGCACTGAGTGGGGGCACCGGGCGCTATCCTCGCTGGGCCATGCCTCGCCAGTGTGGCAATCTTGCGGATTTATCAGCCGACGGCGGCTTGTTTACCGCGCGCGGCGGCGCGGCGGACGTGCATGTTGTCTTGGCGTTGTGCCACATCCTGCACGCTGGAGCGCTGTACAAACTGCGCCAGCGTGATGCCGGCGAGAAAGCCGCGGATCTGCTCGCTTAAGTCGGCCCACAGTTCATGGGTGAGACAGCGTTCGCCGTTCTGGCAGTCTTGCTTGCCCTCGCAGCGGGTCGTGTCGATTTTTTCGCTGACCGCGGTGATGATGTCCGCTACGGTGATTTGGTCCGCGGGACGCGCCAGGCGATAGCCCCCCCGCGGGCCTCGTGTACCGTTGATCAGACCGTCGCGCCGCAAGCGGGCGAAGATCTGTTCCAGATACGACAATGAGATACCTTGGCAAACCGAGATATCAGCCAATGTGACCGGGCCGAATTTTTCATGGATGGCCAAGTCCATCATGGCGGTGACGGCATAACGCCCTTTAGTTGATAGCTTCATGAAGATTTCCTTCCTAAAGGTGGTCGCTGGAGGTGCTGGATTTCTTACCCGTGCCTAAATCCCAACCGCACTGTTTTACGTATATATTACTTGAGTATGATAATCAACATTAATCTTAAAATCCCTTAAGGGAGCGCGGGGAAAGCGGGACTGGTCTTGAAAACGGCCGGATTAAAATTAGTTATTGTTTGTAATATTTATTTGAGAATGCGGGCCTAAGTCAGGGTGGTTGTGAGGGGTGACACTTTTTGCTTTCAGCGGGCGGAATAAGAGGTGGCGCCTCATTGAGGTGCGCGCACTTGGGCCATGGGGCAGATGAATAGACGCAGGACCACTACCCCGCCAGCGACGCCGCTGCAGCAAATCGATCGTGAGTTTGGGGAGATGCAGGATCTCCGGTAAGGTCACTCCCCGCGCTCGTCACGGGGAACGGCGAGGACCCCTACCACCCTTTATTTTTCGGTCCCTTACCCTCGGGGCGGGCCTCATCACGATAAATCTTGATGGTAAGAAACGTCATCAATAGAAACGTGATCGCCGAGATTACCGCAACCATGGTCTTGAGAATGAACGGCACTTCTGTAGGAACTTCCATAACCATAACTCGCCCTGACCTCTCTGCTTTTTGGTTGATGTGCAGTTATATCCGACTTTGACGGACGGCTATCATAGCATTAACACTCCCGTCGATGCTAAGTATTAAATACTTCCATGGCAAGTTGGATGCCGATTATGCTCTTGGCGTCATTGAGGACGCCGTCATGGATCCAGTCGCGGGCCCGGTTACAGGCTATCCAATGGCATTCCAGGAGTTCATGGGGCTCGGTACGTTGCGCGACGGACGTAAGCTCTTGTGCCAGGTATAGGTGTATGACTTCGTCGCAAAATCCCGGGGTGGTCAGGACGGCGCCCAGTTTGCGCCAGGAGGCGGCGCGCAGCCCGGCCTCTTCCTCCAGTTCCCGTTGCGCGGTCTGCAGCGGATCCTCATGCCGGTCCCGTTTCCCGGCGGGTAATTCCCAGATCCAACCGCCAGCCGCATGGCGGTACTGACGCAGCAGACACAGCCGTTGTCGATCGTCCACGGCCGCCACGGCCGCCCCGCCCGGGTGATGGACGATTTCCAGGGAGACGGTTTGGCCGTTGGGCAAGCGTGTGTCCTCGACGGCGAATTCGAGCACCGCCCCTCGATATATGGATGTCCGTTTCGTGGCCAAATGGATCTACACCTGGAGGTTGAGGGTTGGCGCCTTGAAACGGTAACCGCGGCCCGGGACAAGGTCAATGGGGCTGTGCATCTTGCAGCAAAGCGCTAAGGCGTCCCACGGCTTCGGCAACTCCGGAGGGGGCAACCGCCTCGGGCGCTGGCTGGCTGAAGAGTTGCTGCAGGGCATCCGCAAAGTCGCCGCGCAATAATTGTTGGCGTTGAACGGGCAGGCAACGCCCGTGGGCGCGTAACCAGTCAAGTAGAAATCTTTCTTCCGGCCAGTCGAGGCGGGGTGCGTACAGGACCGGGACACCGTTGCAGGCGGCCTCCACAAAACTGCCGTAACCGGGTTTGGTGATCAGGGCATCCACGGAACGCAATACATCGACAAAGTCCATGTCCAGGGATTCCAGCGCGACCATGTCGCGGCGCTGGGGGTTCAAGCTCGCGGGTACGATCCAGTGCACCTCGGACATCGGCGGCCACGCCGCAAGATTCAATTGCGTCGGGACGCCGCCCAAGGACACCAGCACCAATTTACCGTCGGCGGGCAGTCGACACCGCTGCCGGATGTGGGAGCGTCTATCGGTCCCGAGCCGGGCGATGGGGCCGATGGCGCGGCACTTTTCCAGGTCCGGCATGGGCATATGGGGAACGGGCTGGAGGAAGGCATGGACGCTGTGGTATGCCCCGAGCATTTGCTCGAGGATGGTTGCCGCTTCGGGCTGGGCCGCGCAGCAGTGACGATAGAGATCCATCCAGTTGAGGTTGCACAAGGCCAGCGCCGGAATTCCTGCTTGGGCGGCCGCGGCCAGGATGCGATAGGGGATGTTCGCCAAGATGGCATCGGGCGCGCAGTCCTTCAGCAGGCGTGCCTCCCGGGCGACGGCCATTTCCCAGTCCCGATGGAAATGCCGATAGGCTCGAGCACTGGCCGCGGCATCCACTTGCAGCGCGTCCTTCATGCACATGCCCACATCCGGGCAACGGGCAATGTGAGTGAAGTCCCCGGCAAAGCGGCTGGCGAGAAAACTGCGCGGCAGACTGGTGTAGAGGGTAAGGCGTAACTTGGGCAAACGGCGCCGCAGGGCATTGACCACGGGCGCAGTTTGCGCGACATGCCCGAAACCGTGGGCGGTGATGGCAACGAGTAAATGAGACATGCTGGTATGGCGGTGATCAGGGTGGAGAAGATTGTACCCAGTGGAACCACAAGGGTAAGGTGAAGAAACTGAGTGCGGTGGAGGCGGTGACCGTCGTGGCATAAAGCCGGGTGTCCAAGCCGTAACGGTCGCATATTACTACCCCCAGTACCATGGAGGGCATGGCCGCCTCCAACACCACGGCGGTGCGCATGTCGCCGTGCAGGCCCAATATGGCGCTCAATCCCCATGCCAGCAGCGGCATCCCCAGCAGTTGCACGGCGAGTACCGGCAGCACCACACTCAGGCGCTGCAGCTGCCGGGTCTCCCAGCTGAGGGCCATGCCCAGGGCGATGAGCATCAGGGGTATGACGCCATTGGCCAGGGTTTGCAGGAAGGCCTCCAGACCGCCAGGTAGGGGAACGCCCGCGAGATTCAAGCACATCGCCGCCAGTGCCGCCCACAGCGGGGGGACCTTGAGCAGCGCGGTCAGAATATGAGTCCGTTCGCCGCCGCCGCCGTGCCGACGCGCGATGAGGATGCCCACGGTCAACAACAGGGGCGTGCAGGCAAACAGGTCGTATTGGATGGCGATGCTGCGCGCCCAGGGACCGAAGGTCTTCTCCAATACCGGCAGCCCGAGGTAGGTGGCATTGGGAAAGGCGGCGGCGAGGATCAACGCGCCCACTGAGGTGGCGGGCGCGGCGGATTGGCGAAACAGGCGCAGTATCACCGCCAGCGCCGCGATGACGCCGGCGGCAGCGGTCAAGGCGATCTTGAAAGTGTCGAGACCGAGGGAGGTTTTCCACAGTACCGACAACACCAGGGCCGGCAGCAACAGGGTATAGACCAAACCGGTGATGACGCGCCGCACGCTGTCGGCATCCATGCCGGGCGGTTTGATGAATCGCCAGAGAATGCCGCAGGCGATCAGCGCGGCCATTTGCGGTAGGACTTGATTCATGGAGCGGTCTGGACTGCAGTTTGGTTTTTTATATCGTCTAGTTTACCGATCGGCGCGAGCCCGTGTTGGAATTTATCGTTCACGATGCCGCGATTGCAGTGCCGCGGCGCGGACGAATGGCGGGTTCGCGATTTCATGGGGAAGGGTATATGGTATCCTGGATCGGCTTGGCAAAGCGTATATCGGTATCAAAGAAAGCGGTGCCGGATGGCGATCATCCGTCGTGTGGGCGGTCATGTTAAGCCCCGGGCCGGAGGGAAGACGCGTTGGGAGACGAAACGACGAAGTCGGAAGAAGCGTGGCGGCAGGAGCTGACGGAGGAGCAATTCGCCGTCTGCCGTGCCAAGGGTACGGAGGCGCCGTTCAGCGGTGAGTATTGGGATTGCAAAGATCCCGGGGTTTACCGCTGCGTATGTTGCGGGGCCAGCTTGTTCGATGCGGACGCCAAATATGATTCCGGCAGCGGCTGGCCGAGTTTTTGGCAGCCCGCGGGGCAGGACAAGGTTCGGACCCAAACCGATACCAGCCACGGGATGGTGCGGACCGAGGTGTTGTGCGGCGCCTGCGGGGCGCATCTGGGTCATGTGTTCGAGGACGGACCGCGGCCCACCGGCTTGCGCTATTGCATCAATTCCGTCGCGTTGAAACTCGAGCCCAAAAGATAGCGGGCGGATCATCCCCCGGGAGTGATGTCGCGAAAGTCGTGCAGCGCCGCGAACTCTGCGGTGTCGCGAGGCGGGCGGCGGGTATCGGGTTGTCGGACGGCCAGGAGGTGGCGGACGCCATAGTGGCGCGCGGCACGCAGCACGGCGAGGTTGTCATCAATCAACAGGGTCTTTCCCGGTGCGAACGCATGTCGGTGCTGCAGTTGTCCCCAAAACGCCGGTTCTTCTTTGGGATGCCCGATGTCGTGGGCGCTGACGATGGCATCAAGATAGTCGTCCAGTCGGGTATGCTCCAGTTTCAATGCCAGGCTTTTGGGGTGGGCGTTGGTGACCAGGATCGAGCGTTTTCCCGCGGCGCGCAGGGCGGTGAGAAAATCGAGGACATAAGGTTGGATTGCGATCAGATGGACTACGTCCCGCTTGAGGATGGCGACATCGATATTGAGTTCGCGGGTCCAGAAATCCAGGCAATACCAGTTGAGGCTGCCCTCGTTGCGGCGAAATATCGGTGTCAACACCCGCTGGGCGGTTACGACGTCGAGGCCGCGGTTCGCCGCGTAGCGCCGCGGAATCACCTCCTGCCAAAAGTGATTGTCGAAATGGAGGTCCAGCAAGGTGCCGTCCATATCCAATAGGACATATTGTATGTCATCCCAATCAATCACTTGTTGCGGCTCGCTGGTGGCTGGGGAAAGGTAGAGTATACTAGCGGCTCGTAAACGCGGACCAGCCATTGCAGCGCAAGACTTAAGAGTATGTCGAAGAAACCGCGAATCCTGAGCGCGCAAACCATCGCCCGTACCCGCTTCTTTCATGTGGAAGAGGTAGGCTTGGAGTTCGGCAACGGGACCGTGGTGCAGTATGAACGTCTTAACGCCTCCCCGCACGGCGCGGTGCTGGTGGTGCCCATGAGGGACGAAGATACCGTGTTGCTGATTCGTGAGTACGCCGCCGGCGTGCATCGTTATGAACTGGGTTTGCCCAAAGGGCTGATCGAATCCGGGGAAACCGTACTGGAGGCGGCCAATCGGGAGCTGATGGAGGAAGTGGGATACGGTGCTCGCGACCTGCGGCATCTGACCTCGTTTACCCTGGCGCCGGGTTACTTCGCGCATGTCACGCATGTGGTGTTTGCCCGCGACCTGTATGAACAGCGCCAGCCCGGCGATGAGCCCGAGGAGATCGAGGTCGTACCCTGGCGTCTGAGTGAGCTCCAGGACCTGGTGGCCCAGGAGGATTGTACCGAGGCGCGCAGTATCGCCGCCTTATATATGGTGCGCGATTTGCTACGTGAACAGGAAGGGGTTCCTTAAGATGGCCGATGTGATCAAACCAGACGAGTTGCTGCAGCCGGTGGTGGAACTGGCCCGCGCGGCCGGGGTGCAGATCCTGAAGATTTACGCCCAGGATTTCAGCGTCGAACATAAGGACGATCGTTCGCCCTTGACCGAGGCGGACATGGCTGCGCATCACACCATCATGGCGGGACTGCAATCACTGACGCCTGAGCTGCCGGTTCTGTCCGAGGAAGAGGCCGCCATACCCTATGCGGAGCGCTCGCGGTGGCACCGCTATTGGCTGGTCGATCCCTTGGACGGCACCCGCGAGTTCATCAAGCGCAACGGCGAGTTCACCGTCAATATCGCGCTCGTCGAAGGTGGACAAGCCGTATTGGGCGTCATCTATGTGCCGGTCAGCGGGGTCAGCTATTATGCCAGTCGCGGCCACGGCGCCTACCGCCGGGAGCCCGGCAAGGATGCGCAGCTGATCCGCGTGCGCAGCTGGCAAGGGGGGCACATCACCGTGGCGGGCAGCCGTTCTCATAACAACGAGCGCTTCAAGCGCTTCCTCGAACAATTCGATGACCACTCCATCATTTCCATGGGCAGCTCGCTCAAATCCTGCCTGGTGGCGGAGGGGCAGGCCGATATCTATGTACGGCTCGGCCCTACCTCGGAGTGGGACACGGCGGCCGCGCAATGCATCGTCGAGGAGGCGGGCGGCAAATTGCTGGACACCGCGATGCGCCCGCTACACTACAACACCAAGGATTCCTTGCTGAACCCTCCGTTCATTGTCTGCGGCGACGCGGGACACGACTGGGCGAAATACCTGGCGCCGTGCCTGGACAAGTAGTCGTATCCCGAGGGATGCGAGGGGCTTATGGGCATGGACGTTCCGGGGAGTGATTGCTAAACTAGCCGCCGCTGTGCGGTCTCCGCGGCGATCGGTGAGTCCACGTCCTCCAACAAAGCGACGGGTGCTGCGAAGCGTAAGGATGGTGGCCAGGGACGGAATCGAACCGCCGACACGGGGATTTTCAGTCCCCTGCTCTACCAACTGAGCTACCTGGCCCGAGGGAACGCGTATTAAAGCCGCTGCGTGGTCGGGAGTCAAGGTGTCTTTGCGCGGCATAGAATTACCAAATCGCATTCAGGGTGTGCTTTCCAATGAGAAATTCCGCGTATCGGTGTCGCTTGCGGCTCGCCCGCGCTGGGTTGGGTTTGTTGTTTGTTTTCGCGGCAACCGGAGGCTCTTCCATGGCGGCGGGGATGGCGGGGGTGGCGGGAATTTTGGGCGTTCCCGGCTCCGATGGCCGGGCCTGCGCGGCTTGTCATAAATTGGAAGGCACGCCGGCGTTCGATGCCTTCAAGAAGAAGTCCGGGAAGGATTGTCATCGCTGCCACAGCGCGCAGCTCGCCAGCAATGATACGCCCCGCACCGAGACGAAAAATCCGCCATTGCCTCCGGAGGATAAATCCAACAAGCCGCTGCCACCGGGCATGAGCCTGCCGATGTATTACCCCAAGAGCCGCCTGGGGGACGCACCCAATCCTATGGTCCTGATCCCGGCCGGCAAGTTCATCATGGGCTACAATAAGCGCTGGCCTGATGAAGGTCCGCAGCATGTGGTCTACTTGAAGTCCTATTGGATCGACAAGTACGAGGTTACCAACGCCCAGTACAAAAAGTTTATCGACGCTACCGGCCGGCGCTCGCCGGACCATTTTCGCAATCGCACCTATCCGGAAGGCAAGGCCGACCATCCGGTGACTTATGTTACCTGGTATGACGCCACGGCCTATTGCGCCTGGGCGGGCAAGCGCCTGCCCAGCGATGCAGAATGGGAAAAGGCGGCGCGGGGCACCGACGGGCAGATCTTTCCCTGGGGCAACGAGTTCGACATCAATAAGGCCAATACCCCGCAACGCTGGGCTGCGCTTGGAAAGCCCGGCGGCGGGGACACCACGCCGGTAGGCGCCTTCGAAGGCGGCAAGAGTCCCTATGGCCTTTACGATATGTCCGGCAATGTGTGGGAGTGGACGTCGTCCTGGTATACGGCCTATCCCGGCAACAAGCACCCCAGCGAAAATTACGGCAAAAAATACAAGCAACTCAAAGGCGGCTCGTGGTGGGACTGTTCCTTTTACAAATGCGGCATCTCCGCGCCGGTGTTCAACCGCAGTTTCTTCAATAAGAAGGTAAAGAACGAGAGCTTCGGTTTCCGTTGCGCCAAGGATGCGTCCTGACATGAGGCGGGGCGGGACGCGGCGTTGGCTCTCCTGGTATGCACGCGGCACGGCGCTGTTCGGCTGCGTGTTGCTTCTGGTGGCGTGCAGTGCCAAGGACAAGGGCGCGCAGGCCCAGACCCAAACCGCGGTTCACCCCTCCAGCGCCCCCCGCGACATGGTGCTCATTCCCGCGGGGCCGTTCATCATAGGGAGCAATAAGACCGACACCGAGAACCTGCAAAAGCAATATGGCTTCGTCCATCCCTTGTATCTCAATGAGCATCCCCGTCATAAGGCCTATCTGCAGGCCTATTACATCGATAAGTACGAAGTCACCAACGCCAATTACAAAGCCTTCGTCATGGCCATGAAGGCGCAAATGCGGCAATCGGGCACCGACTATCGGGAACCCCGCTATTGGATACAAAACGCCTACAACTTGAGTGATGACAAACTGGAAGCGGCGGACCTCACCGGCCTGCGCTGGATCGCTGCCAACTATTTCAAGCTGGACATGGATACCACCAAAATGAGCAAGGATGCCCTGCTCACTGCCATGTTAAAGATGCAACGGCATCGCGATCGCCTGCCGGTTACCGAGGTCAATTGGTACGATGCCTACAGTTATTGCCGCTGGGCCGGCAAGCGCCTGCCCAGCGAGGCGGAATGGGAAAAGGCGGCGCGCGGCCCCAATGGCTTGGAATATCCGTGGGGGAATAAATGGGACGCCGCCAAGACCAATACCGGAGCGGGCCGCGACGAAGACGAGTCGGTGGTGCCGGTGGGCTCCATGCCCGAGGATAAATCGCCTTACGGTGTTTACGACATGGGGGGTAACGTCTCGGAATGGGTGGACGATTGGTACCGTCCCTACCCTGACTCCGATTATAAGAGTCGCTTTTACGGTGATATCCATAAGGTGCTGCGCGGCGGCGGTTCGGGCGTGGGGCACTACGCCTTGAGCCTCTTCTATCGCGGCGCCCGCCGCAATCATGCCGACCCGACGCTCAGCGGCACTGATCTTGGTTTTCGTTGCGCCATGGATGCGCCGCAATAAGCGGCGCCTGCGGCCGGCGACTTATTGCGGCGGCACGTAACCCTCGGGCGGCGTCGAGCCTTCGCCGAAGAAAAATTTTTCCATCTCCTCTTCCAGAAACTTGCGGGCCTTGGGGTCGATCGGGGAGATGCGGTTTTCATTGATGAGCATGGTCTGGTGTTGGAGCCACATCTGCCAAGCCTCTTTCGAGACATGCTCGAAGATGCGTTTTCCCAGTTCGCCTGGATAAGGGGGCAGGGCCAGGCCCTCCGCTTCGCGACCGAGTTTGATGCATTTGACCGTTCGAGACATGATGATTCTCCTGACAAGCTAAGCGCGGGGATCGGAAAGTTGGTTCAATAGTTGTTGTATAGGGGCGGCGAGCCCCAGTCGTTGTGGTTTTTGCGGATTGTACCAAACGCTCTCCGCGCCATCCATCGCTGCGCACCCGGGGGCGCCGACACGCACCACCACCGGATGGATATCCAGATGAAAATGACTGAACGTATGGCGCAGCACCGGCCAACGGTCTTCTTCGCGGACCGTCATTCCCAGACGCCGTCGGCACCACTCGCCGATGTCGTCGCCGAGGTCGCACTCCGGCAGACTCCACAGCCCGCCCCATACACCGGCGGGCGGGCGTTTGGTTAACAGTATCCCGGTGTCGCCGTAGCGGACCAACAGCAGATGGGTGCGGCGGACCGGCAGGGCGCCGCGCGGCTTTGGGGTGGGGAAATCGGCGACGCGCCGCCGAGCGTAGGCCAGGCACCGGGCCTGGGCGGGGCAGCGTTCACAGCTTGGCCGGCTGCGGGTGCACAAGGTGGCGCCCAGATCCATGATCGCCTGGGTGTAATGGGCGATACGTCGCGTCGGCGTGTGGTACTCGGCCAGTTGCCATAAACGGCTTTCCACCTGCTTGCTGCCTGGCCAGCCTGCAATGGCGTGCAGCCGCGCCAGGACGCGCTTGACGTTGCCGTCGAGGATGGGATGGGCCTGTCCCGCCGCCAACGCCAGGATGGCGCCGGCAGTGGAACGGCCGATGCCGGGCAGGCTCATGACGGCGGTGATGTCCAAAGGGAAGTGGCCGTTGTATCGCGCATGGATAATTTGCGCCGCCAGGTGCAGATTGCGGGCGCGGGCATAGTAGCCGAGACCGCTCCAGTGGTGCAGCACCTCGTCCGCGGCGGCGGTCGCCAGCGCTGGTATCGTGGGAAAGCGCCCCATGAAGCGCTGAAAATAGGGGATGACGGTGGTCACCTGCGTTTGTTGCAGCATGATTTCGGACACCCAGACGCGATAGGGCGTGGCTTGCCGCTGCCAGGGCAGACCCTTGCGCCCGTGTTGGTCCCACCAGGATAGCAGCAGATCGCTGAACCACGGCTCGTGTGAGGGGTGTTTTGGCGATTTTTCGGTCGTCATCGTCAAAGCCGCGAGCGGCCCGCCTTATTTAAACAGGTCATTGAGCTTGTTCTGCAGCTGTTCCTTGAGTTTTTTTCCGGCCTGTTCCTGCTGCTGTTTCAACTTTTGCTGCAGCTTGGCCTTTTCTTCATCGGCCTTGCGCTGCAATTCAGCCCTGGCTTTCTGTTTTTCTTTTTCGAGACGTGCCTTGGCCTGTTGCTTGAGGACCTGATCGAGATCGGCGGTGAATTTCGGGTTGCTGAAGCTGCCTTCGACCCGGATCGGGATCACCGTATCCTTGAACTGGCCCAATTGTTTGGCGAATTGTCCTCGGGGAGTGGCGTCGAGCCGCATGGCCAGACCCTCATTGACCAGATTGACCTTGCCGTGCCCCTTGACGTCCAGCTGTGCGGAGTTCAGCACCAGATCGTTGGTGGTGATCACCCCCTTGTCGACTTTAGCGGTGGCGGCGAATTTGGAGAACACCGTTTGGTTGAGCTTGCCGGTGTCCATCGCCAGCGCCTGGACGTATTTGACGTAATCCTTTTGAATCATGTCCAGGAGATTGACGCCGTTGACGCGGCCGTGGTGCAGGGAGAATCCGATGTGGCCGGTGACGGTGCGCTTCAGCTCATCGGGACTGAGACCGGTGCCGGTCAACTGGAGACGGACGTTACCGTTGCCGGCGACCAGGTCCTTTTGCAGCAGATCCCGGCTCAACGGTCCGATCTGGACGGCGTGCAGGGATTCGTTCATGCCGAGTCGGGCGGCTTTGCCGCGGGCGTCAAGCTGCAGGTCGCCGCGATAGGTGCCGCCGTAGAGCTGCGCCGCCAAGGGGTAGAGGCGGATCGTGCCCGCCGCGGCCTTCAGGCCCAGTTTGATATCACTGAGCGTGAGCCGGGCGATCTTGAGTTTGCCGACGGTGAGATGGCCGTCGATGTTCAGGCTGCGCAACATCGGCAGCGGCAGTTCCGCGGCCCCCGCCCCGGCCGCCGTGGCGGGGGTAGCGGGCTTGGCGCCGGCCGCGGTGGCCGGCGGCAGATAACGGTCGGCATCGATGTCGTCAACGGCGAATCGGAAACGGTAGGCGGGATGTGAAAAATCGGCGAGCGATGCCGTGCCGGTGATCCGCGTCCGGTCCAGTTTGGCTTGCAGCTTGCTAAGCTCCGCGGCGGTCGTCGAGGCATTGAATTCCATGTCGGCACTGACGGCGCGGAGCGCCTGACCGTCGGCGGTGTTGAGGGGTGTGCCGCTGAGATGACCGAGCAGTTCACGGGCATCGAAGGCGGGGATGTTGAGCGATCCGCTGAAATGGGGCGACGTAAGTAATTCTCGGCCGTGCAGCACGCCCTTGGCGTGGACGTTCCACGCCTTGAGGTTAAGCGGATCGGCGTCCACCGTCCCTTTGTCTAGATCGACCTTCACGCCACCGGTGAGCGCGGCGGCGACGTGTTTTTCCGGCAGTGCGTCGCCGCGCAACCCGACGAGTAATTTCAAATTGTTCAGTCGATATTGGTTTTCGGCGAGTTCGAGTACGGCGTCGGTGTTGAGGTCGAGCTTCGCGGTGTCCGCCGGCAGGGCCGGCCCTCGGGCCTCGCTATCGAGCTTCAGATTGGTCAGCCGCAGCTGCCGCGTCGTGAGGTCGTAGTGCGCCCGGGTAGCGAGGTCGAGGTGCAGCGCGATGGCGGGGGCGGAGCTCTTGATGTCCGTCGCCAAGCTCAGGGTGACGGGAGCGTTGAGCGAAACGGGGCCGGTGTGCAGGGCAAAGTTGTTCAGCTCGTATCGAGTCTTGCTGCGGCGGTCATCCCAGATGACCGTGGCGTTTTGGATCCGCACGCCGCCGATGGCGAAGGCCGCCAGGAGCGGAGGGGCGGCATGTTGCCCGGCGGGGGTCGCCGCCTGGGTCTTGCCGCTACTTTTGGCGGCGAGCTGTTCCCAGTCGCCATGTCCCGCCGTTGTGCGGATCAGATTCAGATACAAGCCGTTGAGGGTGACGGTGTCGACTTCCACCTCCTTCTTGAGCAAGGGTAATAGCTTTACTTTGATGGCCGCGTCCTTAATCCTGGCGAAGGGCTCGGGGCCGAATTCCGGTGGGTTGGACAGGCTCATGGCGCCGGTTTCCACCCCCAGCCAGGGAAAGAAGGACAATTTCAGGTCGCCCTTGATGGTGAGTTGCCGGCCAGTGGCGTTATGGACCGCCGCGGCGATATCGGCCTTATATTTATTGGGGTCGAATGTCAGGAGGACAAAGACGACGGTGGCGGCGAGCAAGGCCGCCGTAATGCCGACGACCCATCCTAATATCCTGAAAAATCGGCTCATGGTTCCCTCTGGTGGTTGTCAGCACGTCAATTATGAATATCATACAGTGAGCCGCGGGAACACCCAACGGGCCGCGAAAACTGAATCGGTATGGTATTCTGCCGGATCAGATACTTTATAGAACTACGGGGAGCGATTTTGCGCATGGCAACGATGGTTCAACGTCCAATTATGCTGAAAAGCGGTGACACAACTGGCGAAGGTGTCCTTCATCTCAAGAGTTTCGATGCGAAGGAGCGCAAGATCCGCGCCGCGAAAACCTGGGGACTGATGTGGTTGTTCGCCATATTGTCCTTGCCTATCATCATCGCGCACTTCGTCCTGGTGCCGGGTTTTCTGATCGCCGGGCCGGTGTTGGCCGTCAGGCGCTATCGGGTCACGGAGGTGCCGGATCACGTGAGCGGCAATTGCCCTGCCGGGAAAGAAGAATTCAACCTGCCGCTGGAGACCTCCGACCGCCTGCCTATGTGGACCCACTGCCCGGTCTGCAAGGCCTCTTTGCAGTTGGCCGAGAAGGAAGGGGTGGGTGCCGCTTAGCCGGAAGTGTGGGTAAGCTCACCGCAAATTGCGATGCGTGCCTTTTTTGCATTCATGATTCTGGGTCTGCTCATCGTATCCGCTCTTATTACCGTGGGATTAATGCTGTATATGCTGGGAATTATCGGCCATTGATCAGCGCCGCCCGCCCTTGATTTATTGGCAACGCAATGTGATGATTTCCGTTAAATGCCAGGGCGAATTCCCCCATGGAACTACCTGTGAGTGAGAAAGAAGGGTGAGCCTCATGAGTGATTATTGTGTCGTAACCGTCGACGGTACTCGTGCGCGTTTTTTCTGTTTGGAGCCGGTGCAACAGCCGACCGTGGAGTCGGGGCCGAATCTGGTGGAGCACCGTGCTGCCTTGATCAACACCGAGTCGGAACTCTCCGGGCGGGAGCTGTGGAGTGATACCAAGACCGGCCGCAATGCAGCAAACGGCATGGCTCATGGCTACGATGATCATCGTGATCAGCACACCGAGGAATTCAAACGCCGTTTTGCCAAGCAGGTGGCCGACGAAGCGGTGCAGATCGCGCAGCATAGCGGCGCGAAGAAACTGATTGTCACCGCGGAAAAGCAGATGCTCGGCTATCTCCGCAGCGCGATGCATGTGTCGCCCAAGGCGGGTTTCGAAGTCCACGAATTGGCCAAGGACTTGAGCCGCTTGTCTCCGCAGGAGCTTCAGGGGCACTTGGCGACCGAAGGCCTGGTGCCGGCGCGGCAACGCCGGACTTGAATGGCGTCCTGGGCGGCGCCGTTAAGACCGGGTTTGCGGCGGCCGGGGAGTCGGATGGATTCAAACGCGGGCTTGGCCCAGGCCGCGGTGCTTAGCTGAAGTCTGTGCCTCTCCCGTCTGCCGCTGGAATAGAGTCATAGCCCGCCCTGCGTTCATAGCGAAGGGAGGATAGGACAGGGCCCGTTCTCGTCAGGTATCCCGCCTATTCTTCAAGCAGGAAATCCGGAGGAAAGCTTAGATCCATGCAGCCTTTTCTTTCCAGCGCGCAAACGGCCGCCCGGCTGAAACAGGCGCTTGGCCGGCATGCGGAGGGAAGGCTGCGGGAAGCGCTAACGCTCTATCAACAGGTGATCGGCAATGATCCCGGGAATTTCGACGCCCTGCATGGGATTGGAATTCTGTATGGACAATGGGGAGAGTACGAGAAGGCGTTGCGTTTCATCGCCGCGGCCGGCGCAGTGAAACCGGGCGATTTTTCCGTTCACTACAATCGAGGCAAGGCGCTCCACGAACTTGAACGGCTGGAGGAGGCCTTGAGCAGTTACGACCGGGTATTGGCCTTAAGGCCGGGGTACGTGCCTGCCTACAACAACCGGGGCAACGTGCTGAAGGACCTTGGTCGTTACGAGGAAGCCTTGGCCAATTATGACCGGGCGCTATCCATAAAACCCGACTATGTCGATGCGCACAACAACCGGGGCAATGTCTTGCAAGACTTGCGGCGCTATGAAGACGCCATCGCGAGCTACGATGCGGCGATTAGGCTCAAGGCCGATTGCGCCGAGGCCTACTACAATCTGGGAAATGCGTTGAAGGAGCTGGACCGCGATGAGGAGGTCCTGGAGGCTTATGATAAGGCGATCAGTCTCAGGCCCGACTACGCTGAAGCCTATTGTAACCGTGGACTGGTCCTGCACCGATTGCAACGCTGTGATGAAGCTCTGGGATGCTACGACAAGGCGGTCGTGCTCAAACCAGATTACGCCGAGGCCTATTATAATCGTGGGAATGTCCTGAAGGATTTACGGCGTTACCAGGATGCCGTGGCGAATTTTGACCGGGCCATCGCGCTCAGGCCGGAGGAGGTAGGCGCGCATTTCAATAAGGCCCTGGTCAAATTGTTGTTGGGGGATTACGAGACGGGGTGGTTGCTTCATGAGTGGCGCTGGAAGACGGAGCAACATCGGGATTTTCTAAGGGATTTCAAGCAAGACTTGTGGTTGGGTGACCGGCCGGTGGCAGGACGGCGTATTCTGCTGCATGCCGAACAGGGACTGGGAGATGTGATTCAGTACGCCCGTTATGCACCGATGGTGGCGGCGCTCGGCGCCACGACGATTTTGGAAGCGCCGTCCCCCCTTGTCCCGCTGCTTGAGACGCTCGCGGGCGCTGTTACGGTGATGGCCGCCGGGACTGCCTTGCCCGAATTCGACCTGCATTGTCCGCTGGCGAGCTTACCGCTCGCCTTCAAAACTACCGTCGCCGCCATTCCGGCGGAAATCCCGTATCTGGCCGCCGATGGGCAAAGGCGCAGCGCATGGCGGGCGCGGCTTGGGTCGCGGCGACAACCCAGGGTGGGGCTCGCGTGGTCGGGCAACCCCAGACACAGGAATGACCGCAATCGCAGCATCAGCCTGCGGACTCTAAAACCTTTGCTGGGACTGGATTACGAATATCATTCCCTGCAGAAGGGACTGCGCGATGACGATCAAACGGATTTGGCGCAATGCCCTGACATCCGGAACCATGAAACGGAGCTGCGAGATTTTGCGGATACCGCGGCCTTGGTGGCCGAATTGGATTTGGTGATCACGGTCGATACTTCCGTGGCGCACTTGGCGGGCGCGCTCGGCAAAGAGGTATGGATATTATTGCCTTATGTCGCGGACTATCGTTGGATGACGGAAAGAAGCGACAGCCCCTGGTATCCGAGTGCGCGACTCTTCAGGCAGCACGCTCGAGGTGATTGGACGGGGGTGATAGCGGAAATCCATTCGCGGCTAAAGGCCGGCTCCTAGTTGAGATTCCAAGAAGCAAAACCTAATACGGGAAAAAGGCGGTCTTGAACCCGGCTGCTTATACAGTTGCCTCTTATGCGTCCGGGCCGGTTTCGCAGGTCGACAGGAAGGCCGGTGTCCCAGCCGTCATTCTCCAAAAACCGGGCGCGCAGGAGCGATGACAAATACTGGAGCGGGTGATGGGAATCGAACCCACGTTAGTAGCTTGGGAAGCTACAGTTCTACCATTGAACTACACCCGCAAAGTCGCAGAGTCCCAATAGTTTACAACCGGTGGGGGTGAACAGTCGAGCGAGAGGGGTACCGATTCCGGTACCGCTGGGCAAATCGTTCAGTCTTTGGATTCCCGCAAGTTGCTGGCAATAGTCATGTAATGACTGCTGCTGTATGCGACTGGTATACTTAATGCAACTCGTGCGCACTCTAACTTCCTATACGCGCGGTCAATTTCCGGTTTGTACAGGTCATCAGTTTTCGCTCGGCGCCAACAGACATGTCCATCAAGAATACCGAAATCGCTTCTGCCAAAGATAAGGCGCTTGCACTGCTAAAAAATAACCAGTTAAGTGAAGCGAGGGACCTATACGCCAATATATGTGAGGGCCAAGCTGGGGATGATCCGGAGGCCTGGTATATGCTCGGCACAGTTAACGGGATGCTGGGTCTTATTGATGAGGCGGGTAATTGCTTCCGCAAAGCCATTGCGATCCGTCCTGACTTTGCCGATGCCCACCGCAATTTGGGAAACGTTTATAGTCAGCAGAATCGGCCTAACGAAGCGCTGGAATGCTACCAAAAGGGGTTGCGCCTCAATCCTGACGACGCCGGCGCTTACATTAACCTCGGCAATCTTTTGCAAAATATGGGTCGGATCGATGATGCCGCGGCGAGCTTCCGCGAGGCGCTGCGCCTCAATCCGGATTTCGCTATTGCCTATTACAATCTGGGCAATCTCCACATGGTTCAGGGGAATTTAGATGAGTCACGGGAGTGCTATGAGCGGGCGCTGCAGCTCGATCCCGGCAGCATCGAGATTCGCAACAATCTCGGCAACGTACTCAAATACCTGGGGTGGGTCGATGAGGCTCTGGAATGCTATCGTCAGGTGCTGCGCCTCAATCCTAATCACCTTGGCGCCTTTTATAATATGGGCCTTGCCCTTGAATTAAGAGGGCAGTTTGATGAGGCATTGGAGTGCTATCGTCAGGTGCTGCGCCTCAACCCCGGCCATGTCCCAGCGATTGCGGGCGAGGCAAGTGCCTTGGCGCGGCAAGGCAAGTTCGAGGCCGCCTATGAACGCCTGCGCCCCTGTCTCGAGACCGGGGTTGAAGATTCCGCAGCGGTGGCAATCACCCTCGCCAGCTTCTGTCGCCACGTCAATCAGTGTAAAGCCGCCATTGCCATGATGGAGCGCTTGCTCGGTCAAGACGAACACGCCATCGGCCGATTCGATCGCATCAATCTCCATTTCTCCCTGGGTAAGCTCTACGATGCGGCCGGGGAATTCAAGGACGCCTTCGATCATTATCGGCGCGGCAATACGCTAAAGGCGTCCTCCTTCGATTGCAACGAACATATTCGCTATGTAGACGATCTTATCGATACATACAGCTCGGCCTTTATGGATAGAGCGCCGCGGTCCTCAATTGCTTCGCAACGCCCGGTTTTCATTGTCGGGATGCCGCGCTCCGGTAGCAGCCTAGTCGAACAGATCCTGGCAAGCCATCCCCAGGTGTACGGCGCCGGCGAGCTGCAGGATATAGGCAGGATGACCATGGCGCTCCCGTCCCTGCTGACCACGGACCGGCCTTATCCGCAGTGTATGTCCGCAATGACCCAGGATCTATGTGACACGCTGGCTCAACGTTATCTTGACCGGCTCAGCAAACTTGACGTCGGCGCCGCACGCGTCACCGACAAGATGCCGCGCAACTTTCTCCACCTCGGTCTGATCGCATTGCTTTTCCCGGGGGCGCGCATCATCCATTGCATCCGCAATCCCCTTGATACCTGCCTGTCCTGCTATTTCCAAAATTTTGGCGGGGGAAGTAATTTCGCCGATGACCTGTCGAATTTGGGTGCATATTACCTGCAATACCAGAGATTAATGCGCCACTGGGGCGACACGCTCGGCTTACCCGTTATGACTATCCACTATGAGGAGATGGTTGCCGATCAGGAGAGAATGAGTCGCGCGCTCGTCGAATTCTGTGGGCTGGAATGGGATGAAAACTGCCTGCGCTTTTTTGAGTCCAAACGCGCCGTCGCCACTGCCAGCTACGATCAGGTGCGCCAACCCATGTATAACAAATCCGTGCAGCGCTGGAGGCATTATGAAGCCTACCTTGGCCCGCTCAAGAAAGCGTTAGCCATTGATTGAGAGGACAAAAATCTCCAGGACAATGGTAAGCAAGAACATACGGGCGTGTTGCAAAAACAAGCAGTACCTGCCTCATCAGTGAAACCAGCATCCCATTAACTGTGCCGCGCATATACCAAACCTCCGGATCATCCCCGCTTGGCGCTCACGTATATTGGCGCATAGGTCCCCAGGTTCACCTAACTGCTAATTTTTAACAGTGCAAGCGCCTTATGTCATGCAGCAGCGATATCTGCATTCTTGATGGACAGGTCTGTCGGCGCCGAGCAAAAACTGATGACGTGGACGACCTGTATAAACTGAAAATTGACCGGGCGTATAGGACGACAAAGTGCACGTGACTTGCATAAGTAAATCAGTTGAAGGCACCGGCAGTCATTGCATGACCATTGTCACCAAGTTGCCGGCACTCAAAGACTGAACGATGTGCCCAGCGGTACCGGAATCGGCACCAATCGGGCTCGACTGCCCGACCTCAACGGTTATCAGCTACTAGGAAGCTGCAAATCTGCGGGTGTAGTTCAATTGTAGAACCGGAGCTTCCGAAGCTGTCGACGTAGGATGCACCCAGTCCACCTTGTGTAGAAACAGCAACTTATCCCTCAAATTGCCCATCAAACTGTACTGGTCGCGACCTGGGCCTGCCACTCCACGTAGTTGAGGTGGCGGTGGCGGTGGGCTTGAGGTGAATTCTTGCGTTTTTTGTGCGGGAGATTGGACCGTGATGTCAATGATGATTGCTGACATCCGATGGCGTGTCTCCCTGGAAGTCCAAATTATAAACCGGAGGTGCCCGCGAGACCGGGGAAAGTCCACATATGTCGATAGGCTATAAAGAGATCGGCAAAGGGACCGATAGTGTCGTCATACTCATTCGCAAAGACATTTTGAACTGAGGCTGTGCGCCTTGCGGGGCGCGGCAAAGAGCGGCTTAACCTAATTCCAGGTTCGGCGCGCGACAGGACATTGTATAGCTTTTACGTTCGGGTAAAGGCGTTCTATTAGGAGACCTTATATGACGGAACACAACAAGAAACTGATAAGCGCCGTTATAGGCGCGCTCGTCGCAGCAAGCACTGTCAATGCCGCACGTGCCGACGACTTGAGCGACCGGATCAGCCTGCACGGCTTCGGTTACCAAGTTTTCAAGCAGACCAGCGACAATACCTATCTGGGTGCGGATAACAAGGGTTCCTGGGATGATAATAAACTGGGGTTGGTCACCGCGATCACCATGACGGATAAGAGCAAACTGTGGGCGCAACTGGAGGGCGCGTCTACTCCCGACGGCACGGACACCCACTTTACCTGGTTCTTTGTCGATTACCAGTTCACCAATAATTTGCGCGGCCACGTCGGCCGGGTCAAGATGCCGCTCGGCTTATATAATGAGACCATCGATACCCGGTTTTTACAGGTGACGGAGCTGTTGCCGAGCATGTACCAGGAGGCGACGGACACGATGTATGACGCCTACAACGGCCTGGGTGTGGACTATGACCACGATCTGGGCGGCGGGCACATGACCTGGCAGCTTTACGGCGGCAATATCATCGATGCTCGCCTGGATCTTTTAGCTGCAGAACCAACATATGACCGTCGCACCATAGGCGGGGCCTTGACCTATCTCACCCCGATCGACGGCCTGAAGTTCGTCCTCTCCTACAACAACACCACCTATGAAGTAGTGGCCGATAGTAGCCTGCATGAAGAGCCGCGCGAGATCGCCTCGCTGAGTTATGTGAATGACAGTTTTGACATCAAGGCCGAATACGCCTATCACCGAAAAGACGTGACAAGAAAGATAGGCTATCTACAGGTCGCTTACCACATCAACGACAAGTGGACACCCTATCTTCGCTATGACTACGCCATTCTGGATGACGCGCAAAAGAGCGACCCGTCGTACTATCAAAAGGACGCTACGGTCGGTGTAGGGTACAAGATCACCCCCTACATGGATGTGCGCGTCGAGAATCACTTCAACCATGGCTATGGCTTGCCCATCGCATCCGGGGAAATATTGACCCCGGGGACTGGCAAGACGGACTGGAACATGTTTGTCGCCGGCGTCAACTTCATGTTCTAAAAGAAAAGGATCACGGGATATGAACAAGCAAATCTTGAAATTGTGTTCGATGCTGGTAGGCCTCGGTCTAAGCGCCTCGGTGTGGGCCGGCAATGTAGTGATGATCGTGAACAAGGAGAATCACAACAATGTAAATAGGCGGCTTGTGGTCAAGATCTACAAGGGAGAGGCCAAACTCTGGGGAAGCGGAGGGGCGATCGAGGCCTTGTCGTTGCCGCAGGACAGTCCTGAGACGAATGAGTTTTGCAATGAGATTCT
>JARRQJ010000025.1:0-31242 GCA_037381915.1 Gammaproteobacteria bacterium
TTCACCGCCATCGTCCCTCTGACCGAGGCGGCGCGCTGCGAAGAGATCGCCCGGATGTTGGGCGGCATGGAGATCACGCGCCAGACCCGCGCCCACGCCAAGGAAATGATCGCCCGCGCTCGGAGTCCCGCCGAACCGCTGCCGGAGGTCTGAAACCACACAGTGCTGTTTGCTGGCGCCTATCTAAGTAAACCCTGATCACTTCTTTTGCCGTCATTCCGGCGAATACTCAAAGGGCACAAGAACCGGAATCCGGAAAACCGCTGAGTTAAAAGCACTGGCTTCCGGGTTTCCGCTACGCTACGCCCGGAATGACGGATTATTCAGACCTTCCCCAAAATCGAATTTGACTTAGTTGCGACGCATCAGCATGCGTGACGGGTGACAAAAAATACTGCTCTTGATCCCTCCTCCCTCGGGGATTTATGCCCTTTAGGGTAGAAGGTTAGGATGAGGGCAATCTTTCAAGAAGTTGCAGCATGTTACTCCCCTCACCCCGACTATTCCCGCCGGGGGGCGCCAAAACATTGTGCTCCCGTACGGCGGGGAAAAGGTCCACCGGACCTTTTCCTTTTTCCGCCTCACCTCCTGGAGGGGAGGGATGAACTGGCGATATCTTCTAGAGCGGCACTTAAGTAAGTTTGGACCACCCTTACTTTTTGGATAGGTTCAAGTTTTGGTAATGCACGATCACTGCGCACAGACCCTTCCTCGCGTGGATGATAGGCGCCAACCCCGATCGCACCAACACAGCCCCGTTCAAGTCGCACGACAGCAAGCCAAGATTGAAAGTCCAGGCTGAAGGGGAAAGGGATTTCGCCGCCGCAATGCCTGCGGTCTATTTCTCGGCCTCTTTGGCCCGGCAGTCGGCGCACTTGCCGTAGATGTGCAGACTATGGTCGGTGATGGAATAGCCGTGTTTCTTGGCAATGGCGCGCTGCCGTTGCTCGATCACCTCGTCCACGAATTCGTCGACGCGACCGCAGGACACGCACAGGATGTGATCGTGGTGCTTGGTAGACCGTCGCCAGGCCCACGTCTTCCCCGCCGTCCAGCAAGGCCTTGTACACATCCTCAGCGCGCATGTGCAGATGGCTATTATGCTCGAGGATCTCCAGGATCTTGACGCGCGGCAGGGTCGCCTTCAGGCCCGCCTTCTTTAACTCAAGGCTCTCCACGCGCGCTTACCTCCGGGGATATTGGGGTCACATTGAAAGGTCATGACAGGGCAACGCCGATTCGGTTAACATTCGCTACCTTACAGCAACATATTATCCGTGAAATCGCCCTGCGAATGCAAACTATTCTCATTTATCTTATTGCCAGTGTGGTCATATTCCTGGCCGGCTGTACCATTCACATCCCCGACGTCCAACAAGGCAACGTCCTGGAGCAGAACGTGCTGGCACAACTGCACACCGGGTTGAGCAAAAAACAAGTGAGCTTCCTGATGGGGACACCGATCATCCGCGACGTCTTCCACCCCGATCGTTGGGACTATGTCTATATGCTGGAATCCCAGGGTAAAAAGACGATCCGCAAACGGGTCACGGTGTTCTTCGATCACGATACCGTCAGCCGAATCGAAACCGACGACGTAGACATGCCCAAGGCGGCCCCCGCCACCAAGGAAAACCCCAAAGGTTAGTGAATTGCCTGATAATCGCCGATGCCGAACAAAACGCTCCCTCTCCCTCAGGGAGAGAGAAGGGGTGAGGGGCTCAAGTGATAAATAGCTTAAGGTAATCCCTGATCCTATGCATCTCCCTTAGGAGGAAAGACCGTTTTGACCCCTGTCGAGGGCAGGGAAATACGCCATGTGAGTTGCAGGCGGAACGGCGGGGGCGCACCGGCGTTAAGATCCGGCGGCCTCTGGGGTATCCCCCTTGTCGACGCCGCCGCCCTTCTTCATTACCTTGCCCTGGGCGGCACGTTGCTTGCGCACCTGTTTGGGATCGGCGATCAGGGCGCGGTAGATCTCCACCCGATCGCCATCACGCAGCGGCGCGGTGAGCTTGCTCAGCTTGCCGAAGATCCCCACCTTGTTCACCGCCAGGTCGATTTCGGCGAAATTGTGGAGTATGCCGGACAGCTTGATGGCGTCGTCCACCGTGGCGCCCTTTTCCACCTTGAGCGGAACGATGACCTGGGTGTCGGGCCGGGCGTAGGCCACTTCCACCTGGATGGATTCAGCGTGTTCCGTAGACATCGATGGCGCGTTTGCAAAAGGAATCCACCAGGGTGTTGGCGATTTGATTGAACAGCGGCCCCATGGCCATGCCGACCAGTTTGTTGGCGAATTCGAAATCCAGGTCCAGCGATACCTTGCAGGCGGTATCCCCCACGGGTTCGAAGTGCCAGAAGCCGTCCAGATGGCGGAATGGCCCCTCCACCAGCCGCATCTCGATCATCTTGTTCCGCTGCAGGCGGTTGCAAGTGGTGAAGGATTTCTCCAATCCGCCCCGCGCCAGGTCCAGGGCCGCCCGCACCTCGTCGTGATTGCGGCTCAGCTCCCGGGCGTTCTTGCACCAGGGGAGAAATTCCGGATAGGACTTCACGTCGTCCACCAAGGAAAACATCTCCGCGGGCTGATACGGCACCAGGGCACTGCGTTTAATCGTCGGCATGTATACAGTTTACACTAGGCGATGACGCCGATGGCGTTGAGGAACACGATTACCACGCACACCGGCGTGATATAGCGCACCAAAAACCGCCACAACTTGTAGCCGATACGGTTAACGATGGCCAATTCCTCGCGTACGTCCGCCTCGCGCATCACCCAGGCGGCGAACACGGCGATGAACAGGCCGCCCAGGGGCAGCATGATATTGGAGGTAAGGATGTCGATGACATCGAACATCCCGCTGTCCTTGACGGACCCCGCGAAGTGGAACTGGAACTTCCACACATTGAAGGACAGCACGGTCACGATTCCGAGGAGCCAGGTCACCACCCCCAGCCAAAGGCAGGCTGTGAGGCGACGCATGCCGCGATTCTCCACCAGCCAGGTGACCGCCGGCTCGATCAAGGAAATGGACGAGGTCCAAGCGGCGAAAACCACCAGCACGAAGAACAGCGCACCGAAGAAGCCGCCACCCGGCATCTGGCCGAAGGCCACCGGCAAAGTGACGAAGATCAGACCCGGCCCGGCGGCAGGCTCCAGGTGATTGGCGAAGACAATGGGGAAAATGACCATTCCCGCCATCAGCGCCACCAGGGTGTCGGCGCCGGCGATGAGGAAGGTAGTCTTGGCGATGGAGACGCGTTCCGGCATGTAGGAGCCGTAAATCATGATCGCGCCCATGCCCAGGCTGAGGGTGAAGAAGGCATGGCCCATGGCGACCAGCACGCCGTCCCGCGACAACTTGCTCAAGTCCGGCTTGAACAGAAACTCCAGGCCCTTGGCGAATGCGTCGGTGCTCATGGCGTAGCCCACCATGATCACCAGGATCACGAACAGCGCCGGCATCAGGAAACGCACCGCCTGCTCCAGGCCACTACGTACACCCCGCGCCACCACGACCATGGTCATCACCATGAAGACGGTATGCCAGGCCAGCAGCTGCTCCGGCGAGGCGAGGAAGTCGTGAAAGATCTCCCCCACATGCTTCGCATTGGCGCCGTGGAACATGCCGATGGCGGAACGGAATATGTAGGCGATGGCCCAGCCGGCGATCACGCTGTAATAGGACAGAATCAGGAAGCCGGCGATGACCCCGGACCAGCCCAGCAGGCTCCACCAGCGGCTGCGCCCCGCCTCCTCGCTGAGGGTAATCATGGTATTGATGGGACTCTGCCGCCCGCGGCGGCCGATCATGATCTCGGCCATCATGATGGGAATGCCGACCACCGCGATGCACACCAGGTACACCAGCACGAAGGCGCCGCCGCCGTTCTGGCCGGTGATATACGGGAATTTCCAGATATTGCCCAGGCCCACCGCCGAGCCGGCCGCCGCCAGGACAAAGGCCCAGCGCGACGACCACTCACCGTGGATACTGGTGCGGGGACGCGCCACGCTTACACCTCGACCCAACTCGTTGCAGACGGCCGCGGGGCGAATATCCGGGGGAAATCCCGGCTCATTTCATTTTTTCTCATTATCATTCGATCCGTGCCCGCATTGTCATGCTTGCCACAGAGGCAATTCCGCCCTCACGGCGGTGCCGCATTGCGAACCCATGCGAACTCCCTGATGCCACCTTGGCGGGTATGCGCCCCCGCCAGGATACGGACATGCTCTTTAACTGCACCCAGCCGTCTATGACCTTCGCCGCCCCTCTCCCGTATTATTGTCGGCGAAATCAAGCGATTCCTCAACCTGTTGGCCTGACGCACCTCGAGCAACGCGACGCTTCTAAGCGCAGACCCTTCACGTATAATGCGTCTCCATGTCCAAGGCATCCAAAAACAAATCCCAATCCAGCGCCACCATCGCCCTCAACAAACGGGCACGCCACGACTACAGTATCGAGGACCATTACGAGGCCGGCCTGGTCCTGCAGGGCTGGGAGGTGAAAAGCCTCCGCGACGGGCGGGTGCAGCTTGCTGAGAGCTACGTCCTGGTCAGGAACGGCGAGGCGTGGCTGTTCGGCGCCCATATTTCGGCCCTGCCCACCGCCTCCACCCATATCCGCCCCGACGCGACCCGGACCCGCAAACTGCTGCTCAAGCGCGAGGAACTCAACAAACTGATCGGTGCGGTGGAACGCAAGGGCTATACCCTCGTACCGCTCAAGCTGTACTGGAAACGGGGCCGCGCCAAGATCGAAATCGGCCTGGCCAAGGGCAAGAAGACCCACGACAAGCGCGCCGCCGAGAAAGACCGCGACTGGAAGCGGGAAAAGGAACGGCTGATGAAGAATCGCTGAGCGTTCGGCCGATTCGGCCCTATCGGTAGCGCTCCACGAAACAACTTCTGATCAAGGATGGTCTCAATAGCGTCCACGGTGTCATTCCGGCGTATAGCCTGAAGGGCACAAGAGCCGGAATCCGGAAACCCGCCGACTTAAGCGGACCGGGGTCCGGGTCTGCGTTATGCTACGCCCGGAATGACGAGTAAACTGGCCCTGGACCAGGCCGGCAAAGATCGTCTCCTCCCCCTTCGAGGGGGAGGCCGGGAGGGGGATGGGGCGCTTATGTGTGTATGCTTAACGAAACCCCTCACATCTATGCCCGCAAGCCCCGACCGCTGCACGCCTATTGGCACTGAACCCCTACCCCCGTATACTGTCTAACTAATTGAACCAAAGGGGGCGACCTGGTTTCGACGTGGGTTGCAAAACCTGAGGTGCATGCCGAGGGGCAGATGACCTCGTAAATCCAGCTGCAAACTTATAGTTGCCAACGAAGACAACTACGCACTCGCTGCCTAAAACCCAGTAGGGTGCCCTCTGACCGAGGCCGTGCTTGTGCGCTCGGAGTCCATTTCGGTGGACATTCAGGGGTCATTTCTCACAAGATCGCGGGGACGCGCGTCCGGAGCCGAACCGCTAAATCCTAACGGAATCGCCGAACGTTTTCCCTGCCCATCGGGTAGCGTGCGGTTAAATTAATAGATGTGGATAAGCATGTAGAGCCGAAGGCGGAGGACTTGCGGACGCGGGTTCGATTCCCGCCGCCTCCACCATTTAATCATCCAAAGCCATCCAGCAACGTCCACAGAAACCCGCCAAGTGCGGGTTTTTTGTAATGCCTTTAGTGTACAGCAAAGACTCGGGGTGTCCGTTGACAGGCTAGGTCAACTCGCCTACCCCCCCACAAGGAGTTACCCAAAAATGCCGCTTACTGATAGCGCAGTCCGCAATGTCAAACCGAGCAAGAAATCGTACAAGCTCGCCGACGGACCAGGGATGTCTTGTTGGTGGCACCAAAATGGAACAAGTGGTGGTAACTCAGGCGCGGCCAAGAGGGAAAGGAAGGCCCCTATCCCTGGGCGTTCACCCTGACGTTGGCCTAAGGGACGCCAGAGCGCGCCGGAATAGAGCCTGTATCTTTATATGTTCACCGGATAGGTGTAGTTATATTGCGAATGTACAGGCGGGTCTGCGGCTTAAGGGAGCGCTCTCGCCACGATGCCTGGATAAGGAGGTCGATCATGGATATTCACGATTTGATTCGTCGCTGGGAGAAAGCCAGCGTCACGCGCCTTGCTGTCGAGTCCTTCAGCGTACAACTGCCACTCTATGATGCTGCGCGGATTGCTGCACTTGTCGAGATATTCCCGCTCAAGAGCAGACAAGAAATCGTGTCGGAGCTCTTAAACGTCGCACTCGATCAGGTCGAGGAAGCATTTCCCTACGTGCAGGGTGAGCGGGTCATCGCCAAAGACGATCAAGGCGATCCAATCTTCGAGGACGCGGGGCTGACGCCGTGGTTTCTAAGCCTGGTGAAAAAGCATGAGGCGCGACTCGCATCAGAAGCCGCGCGTAGCGATATGGAACTATAGCTTGTTGCCGAAACTGCCCAGATTCTATGCGCAACCGATGACTTGTTCGCTCTCCAGAATCTAGTTTTGACTGAATAATTAAGACAAATATTTCGATAAATTTGGATAGCAGAACGGGATGGGCATGGAACAGGGCGGCAAGGCTGGAATAATTGCTGTTCCCTCTACGGTGTGACCTTCCACCCTATCGATGAATGCGGGGCAAGCCGGACAGAGAAAAGCCCGACCGCTTCGGCGCTGCGCTGGTGCATAAATGGCCGGTCAGAAAAAATCGCGCCCGTATTCAGCACCGATCTGCCCGTGTGGCGGGTCAATCAGGGCACTTTTCCAAAATTCTTTGCCCCGTACGTAGTATCCCTAATAGATGAAATCTATATGGGAATGGTATCACTTATCGGGAACTAATCGAGCGTGCTTTCCGATTAATAGGTTTACTAATGATCACCCCCACCCCTACCCCTCTGCCAGAGGGAGGGGGAAAGCGGCGATTTTTTCTGGAGTGGAGCCCAAGTGATTTTGGCTCGCCTCTTAATTTTGAGATGGGTTTGAGATAGGTTCTGGATGCCCCGGCATCTAATCTGGAAACAGGGAGGGGTCAGCGGTTGAGCGAGTATGCCAGGAACGGTCTGATGTGGGCGCCCGAGCTTTAATAATTAAGGAGTTACGCCTTCATTCCGAGCTGCGCCACTTTTTTGAAGCAATGAAGTCGCATCCCGACAGGCTCATAAAATTGGTTCCTTAACCGACAAATGCAATAAGGAAAACGCGACAAGGAAGTCGGAAAGATCGTCCTCATTTTTCGGTGGGGAGAGCATGAGCAAGCGCAAGGATAGGTCCGTCATTTATCGCGGTGCAGGATTAACGTTATTCTGCATATTCGCTTTTCTTGTCTTCGGGATCAGCACCAGGAGGGCTCCACCAAGCAATGCCATAGTGTTTGTGGATGACGACACGCATACGTATATTGCGCCACCGTGCGTGACGGCTCAAAAGGATTGGAGGCACTATTCACGCATGACAATTGACCAGGCTGAAAGGCTGGACCTCAAGCCTAACCCGGCGTGTAACACGCATAAGGTTTTTGAGCAGAAGGACAGGAGCGTTGGCGGTCTTGCTCTTCAAATGATCGGGTTATTGAAACCATTGCCAAGCCGCTGGGGCCCAAATGGCTCATGGAATTGGTAGACCGAAAAAACAGAGGCCGCTGATTCCCGACGTAGAGAGAAATGGGCACTCTCATCCCGGCCCTGAAGCGCCCAGGGTTCTCGGGACTTGATCAATTGAGATCGCAACCATAGACGGACATTAACGTGCGAGCCAAGGCCAGCCCGCGGCGCCGGCCTCTTCCCGTCAATCCATCCTTATATATTTTTTATCCCCTGGTGGGGTCGCAGCATGCCTGTTGTTGCGCCCGCCATCTCGTGCCAACCCGCGGCAAAAAACACCGCCGCCTCCCCGACCTGGCCACAGTCCCCATCTGCCTTGGACGCCCGCGCATCCCATTCATGCTGCCTGTCCCGACAACAGCTACAGTCCCGGACGCGATCCGCTTCGCGACCACACTTGCCCGGGCGGCGCGTTAATCTGCGTGTCAGATTATAGGCTAGCACTTGATATACGGCTTTTTGGGAAAAACAACCTCGCCCGGGATCAGCTCGCATTCGGCGTCCCCCCTCGGCGAGTAGTCTGGCGCGCGGATTTTTAGTACCCTTAATCTCACTCCTAATCAGCGTCGTCCACAGCGCGGAATTTGGACAGTCAGCCATCCTGGTGAGATGCGCCTCGTTCTGCGGCTGAAGAGGGACGGTGGCTTCAGCCTTCCGATAAATGTTTGGATTCGCGGTAGTCGAGAAACGTAATGCCGTTAAGAAGTCGCTCCGACAAACTACTCAGCCTGGTTTTGTCCGCTTTCATCGCGACGACCGTCTTTGCCGCCACCCCCGATTGGGCCCTGGCCCAAACGCCGGGCAAGCAATTATCGGCGGCGACGAAAAAACTCATGTCGCTTTCCGAGAGCCAGTATATCGACGACATCGCGGTGGCGGATTTGATCAGGGACAAGGCCGACGTCAATGCCCTGAACGAATACGGCGTCACCCCCTTATGGATGACATCCCAGTTCGGTTATGCCGATATCGTCGCCCGGCTGCTGGCGGCGGGAGCCGATGTGAACAAGGCCAGGGCGGATGGTACGACTCCTTTGATGATCGCATCGCAAAACGACCATACCAAGGTGGTCAAGCTGCTGCTTGCCGCCCATGCGGATGTTAACCGGACCATAATCAAGGGCCCGCTCTCGGGAGTCACCCCCCTATCGATCGCCGCGAAAGAGGGGCACGTCGACATCGTCAGAATGCTGATCGCGGCCAAGGCCCAGTTGAACAGGCCCAGATGGGACGGTGAAACGCCCCTCTCTTTAGCTGCTCAAAATGGCCGCGTCGAGATCGTCAAACTGCTGTTGGCGGCGGGAGCCCGAGTGAATCTGCAGGACCGCGCCGGCATCACCCCCCTGTGGGCGGCATCCCAGGAAGGCCACAGCGATATCGTCAAACTGTTGCTCGCCGCCAACGCGCCGGTCAATGCGCCTAGGAAAGACGGCGTCACTCCCTTGATGATGGCCTCCCATGGCGGTTACGGCGACGTCGTCACTCTGCTCCTCGGCGCGCATGCCCGTGTCAATCTCGCCGGGGCCGAGGGGGTGACCGCCGTATGGATGGCGGCGCAGGGCGGCGATGCCGAAACGGTCAAGCTGCTGCTCGCGGCGCACGCCGATGTGAACAAAATCAAAACCGACGGCGCATCCCCTCTGTTCGCCGCCGCCCAGGAGGGCCACAGCGATATCGTCAGACTGTTGCTCGCCGCCAAGGCCGACGTCAACACGGCCAGAACGGACGGGGCGACTCCCCTCCTCATCGCCTCCCAGGAAGGCTATACAAATGTCGTCAAACTCCTGCTTGACGCAGGCGCCCAAGTCAACAAGGCCAGATCGAACGGTGCGACGCCCCTGCTGTTGGCCGCCAACGACGGCCATCGCGATATCGTCAAGCTGCTCCTCGCCGCCGGAGCCGACGCGCACAAGGCCGCCAGGCGCGACGAAACCCAGGGCATCACACCGTTGTCGCTGGCAGCGAAGAACGACCATATCGAGGTGCTCAAGCTGCTGATCGCGGCCAAGGCCGACGTGAACCGTGCGAGGTCCGATGGTTCCACCCCCCTATATCTGGCCGCCTTGAATAACAATAGCTCCGTCGTCGCCGCCTTGCTGGCGGCCGGAGCCGATGCGGATCTCGCCAAGAAAAACGGCGCGACCCCTCTGTTCATTGCCGCGCAGGAAGGTCACGGCGAGATCGTCAAGCGCTTGATCGCCGCCAAGGCCGGCGTCAACAAAGCCAGAACGGACGGGGCCACTCCGTTGCTGTTGGCCGCCCAGGACGGCTATAGTGGGGTCGTCAAGCAATTGATAGAGGCGGGGGCCGATGTGAACAAGGGCATCATCCACGGTGTGACGCCCCTGTTGGTGGCGTCGGAGAACGGCCATGCCGAGGTGGTCAAACTCCTGCTAGCTGCAAAGGCCGATATGTCCGCCACGGTCGATCATGACGGAACGGAATATACCGCGTTGTCATTGGCCAAGATGAATCGTCACGCCAATGTCGTGACGATCCTCAAGGATAACGGCGCGGTCGATTTTGATCTGAATTTTTGACCCGCCGCAGGCAATGCCTCCCGAGGCGTGCTTGCCCTCTCTTTCACCGCGGCACGGCCCGGCTTGCCGCCGACCGCCTATCGCATACAATCGGCGACTGCATGACGGGCTGGCCCGCACCCCCGCCGGCGTCTTGACAGAAGCTGATATTGGCAGTTTCATGACCTGCTGAAAGCTTCGAATAAGTAAACGCGGACCGGACACCGCCTTCCTGCCGCCATCCCGTTTTTTGTGCACTGCCACAGAGGAAACATTAAAATGAGCAATGCGACGACACGGTCGGTACTCATCCTTGCCATCATTGCCTGCGCGGCAGCGGCGTACTTTCTGCTCGCGGAAAGGGAAATGCCGCAGCAACAATCCGTCGACCTTGGCCGGGCTGCCGCGCCCCCCATGGACGCAGCAAGCCCCCCAAACACCGAGACTATCGAGGTGATGACCCGTCACCCGGTCCCGGAAGCCGACACTGCGCAGGATGAAGCCGAAAGGCCGCTGCCGGCACTGGAAGACAGCGATCAGGCCATCGAGGATGCCTTAAGCGGGCTGTTCGGTCCGGGCAAACCGGAGCAATTCCTGATTTTCAAAAATTTCATCACGAGCATCGTCGTCACCGTCGATAACCTGCCGCGTACCCGGCTGCCGGTGCGGCGCCTGCCGGTCAAGCCGCCGCGGGGCGGATTTCTCGTCAAGAAAATGCCCGGGGGTGAAAGCAGCATTGACCCCGAAAACTACAAACGATACCTGAAGTACGTACGGTTCTTCGAAGCAGCGGACGGCCGCAAGCTCGCCGCCATCTATTTCCATTTCTACCCGTTGTTTCAGGACGCCTACAGGGACCTGGGTTATAAGTCCGCCTATTTCAACGACCGCCTGATCGAGGCGATCGACGATTTGCTCGCCACACCAGATGTGACGGACCCGGTCAGGCTGGTCCAACCCTCGGTATTCTACAAGTACGCCGATCCACATCTGGAACGGCTCTCTGCCGGAGAGCGATTGATGCTGCGCATCGGCAAGGACAATGCCGAGAAGGTGAAGGCGAAACTCCGTGAACTGCGCAATGCCTTGACGAATCAAAACCCCGGCGGCTGAGGGTGGCTTCAGCCATGGCCGGCTCACCTGTAAAGACCCGGCAGGTCTCTAGGCGTCGAACCAATCGGCTATAACTGCCGTCTAAGCAAATGAGCGCGGAACCCTTTACGGGCGAGCCGGCACCGTGCCGCGGGTAAGATCCTGGGCGTAGCGCCCGGCAGCTCTCGGCTCATCCCGGTTCCAAGCGGGCGATTTATAGTTATTGCAGCGTCAGCTCGGGTGTAGACAAGCTACACGATTGTGAGGTGGCCACCCATGGAAATCCCCACGCTCGTACCCACAATCCTCAAGATCATGGTAAGCGTAGTCGCAACCATCGCCATCATCCTCATGGGAATTCTAGTGATTAAAATCTATCGCGACGAAGCCCGTGGCAACGACTGAACAGCCATAAGCGCCATGCGGAGATAACTATGCCGTCGGGAAGCTAGTCCAGTTTGAGCCTGCGCGTCCATTTCACCAGGGCCTGCATCTGGTCGGCGACCAATTGCCTGATCTTGGGGTCGACCAGGTCGCCGGCTTCGCTAAAACTGCCGCCGGAAGCATGGGCGAATACTTCGGGTTTGTTCAGGGGATGCAGATCGAGGAAGACACACGACTGGCGCAGATGATATTGCGCGCGCGACGAGCCCATCCTGCCGCCCGCACCGAGAATGGCCACCGGCTTACCGGCGAGCGCGGCATTACCCGGTTCTCGCGATACCCAATCAATGGCGTTTTTCAGCGCGGGCGCGATGGAATAATTGTATTCGGGACACGCTAACACCAACGCGTCGGCGGCGGCGATCCTGGCAACGATCCGTTTCACCGCTTGCGGCTTGCCTTGCGCCGCGACATCGGCGTTGTAGAAGGGAATGTCCATGATGTCGGCGATCTCTATTTTCAAGTCGGCGGGAGCGACTTCCTGGGCCGCGCGCAGCAAACCGCTATTGGTGGATGTTTTTCGCAGGCTCCCGGAAATGCCCACCGCAATCAAGACATCGTTCATCATGTACTCCGCAAGTTGCCGTTCAAATAGCTGGTTCAGATTCGGCCGGCGCTCATCATCCGCACGTCAGCGGAAGGGATGACCGAACCGCGCCCCATCGCATCTTTAGTGTACCAGAGCCCCTCCAGCATATAAGTGAAGATGTCCATATCTCGATGGGCGTGAGTGCGGAGCCCTTCGCCGCCCTTGACGCAATCATCGTTGATCCCCCGCAGATCGGAAAAGTCCATATGGCGGGGATCGCAATATTGGCCGAAAGCGGCGATGCCCCGCACATCGCCCCTGCGAAATTCCAGCACTATTCGCGCCGGACGCTCGGCTATTCTGCATAGGTCATGTGGTTACCGGCAGCCGCTGAATTGTGATGGTAGGCCAATCTGTGTATGCTTCTAAGTTTGATCGTTTTCGAGTCGCCGCTCGCGGGATTGAGAGGGATGATGAAGCTATTGCTGGAAATCATGATGGCACTGACCACAGCCGCCATTTTCATATCGATCGTGGTGCTGGTCATCAATATTCATCGCAATGAACGCGGCCGATCTTCGGAATGACGAGCTGAATCAGGACGCCCAAGCGCCGCCCTTCCAGCCATAGCTATCCTGTCGAGCCGCGCGTCTCCCCCGCGAGGCGCTCAGCCCGGGGGCCACCCCATCTGCCGCCCGCCCAGGACATGAAGATGCAGATGGAACACGCTCTGACCCGCACCTTCATTGCAATTCATGACGGTGCGATAACCCGATTCTGCAATCTTTAATTTTTCCGCCACCTTTTTGGCCGTCAGATACATCTCGCCCACCAGCACGTCGTGCTCGGGCTCCAGATCGTTCAGAGTCGCGATGTGCTTTTTCGGGACGACCAGGACATGGACCGGCGCCTGGGGATTGATGTCCCTGAACGCCAGCATCGCGTCATTCTCATAAACGACATCCGGCTTGATCGTGCCGTTGACCATCTTGCAAAACAGACAATCCGTCATCCTCATCTCCTCTGGCTGTTGCCTCGTTATGAAATTCCGGTTCGCCGCCCTCTTCAATGTCCATGCGGGAAATGGGCATGCCTACTGGATCGGGCGTGGCTGAAGCGACCGTGCATGGCATCCACCAACAAGCGCTGAAAATCCCCGCCGGTCACGCGAATCAACTCCCGATGATCCCCGCCCTCGAAGAAAATCTCCGGCTGATCGTTCAGACTATCGTCAACGATAACATCCAGTCCATAGGCGGAGCCCAGCGGCGGGACGGCGCCGCCGATGCAATCGCTGAACAGCGGATGCATCTCCGCCTCGGTGGCCAGCCGTAGCGACCGCGCCAGCTGTCGGCGCAGATGCCCCAAGTGCAGGTAATGCGTGGCGGGAACCACCGCAATGAGATAACCGTATTCGTCGCATAGTACCACGCTCTTGGCGAGACAAGCCGCCGGAATCCCCGCGGCCTGGGCGGTCGCCATGCTGTATTCGGTGGGGGGATGGATCATCACGTCGTACGGAATGCGATTTTTAATCAAGTACTGCTCGAGAGAAATTGCCGTGGCCATTTTAGCCTCCTGACACCGGGGAACAGGGAGATGCGACAACGATCCGCACCGCTGTCTCGCCTCAATTGCTTAGCGGCACTGGCACTCTCCCCGGCTTGCATTGGGCCAGCGCAGGCATGAATATAGGCTGCCGCAGGGCCGGATACAACCGAACACTCCGCTCCGGTGCGGACCGCTATAATCAGTATAGATTGAGGAATTCTGCATGCATGTCACCCTGGTACACGTCCACGTCACGGGCCGCCACATCGATGATTTCATTGCCGCGACGCGGGTCAATCACGAGGCGTCCGTCCTGGAGAGCGGGAATCTGCGCTTCGATGTCCTGCAGTCAGGCGACGACCCCGCACGTTTCGTACTCTACGAGGCCTACCGCAGCGCCGCCGACGCCGCCGCGCATAAAGAAACTCCGCACTATCTGGCCTGGCGGGAGCAGGTGGCGGACTGGATGGCGGAACCCCGGCGTGGTGTGAATTATACCGGCTTGTTTCCCCTGGTCGACCAAGCCCGTCAGCCATGAAGCTCGAGGCATTCACCCTTTCCCGGCTGCCGCGCATCCTGTTCGGCCCGGGACGCCTTTCCCACATCCCCGACCTTGTCCGCGAGTTCGGCACACGCGCGCTGATTGTTACCGGTGAGCGCTCCTTCGTCGATTGCCCTCACCGCCAGCGCCTATTCGACGCCCTCGCGCGCCAGGATATCGCCTGGGTCCAGGAGACGGTTTCCGGCGAACCGTCGCCCCAGTGGGTGGACGAGGCCGTTGCCCGCCACCGCGCCGCCGCGATCGACGTGGTCGTGGGCATCGGCGGCGGCAGCGTACTCGATGCCGGCAAGGCGGTGGCGGGACTGCTGCTCCACGACGCCTCGGTGATGCATTACCTGGAAGGGGTGGGCGACGGACACTACCAGGGGCCGGCACTGCCGTACATCGCGGTACCCACCACCGCCGGTACCGGCAGTGAGGCCACCAAGAACGCGGTCCTCAGCGTTCAGGGCGTCGAGGGTTTCAAGAAATCCTTCCGCCATGAGTGTCTGGTCCCGGCCTATGCCGTGGTCGATCCGAGCCTGCTCGCCACCTGTCCGCCGGCGCTCATCGCCGCCAATGGCATGGACGCCTTGACCCAATTGATGGAATCCTACGTGTCCAGCAAGGCCCACCCCTTTACCGACGCCCTGGCTGTGAGCGGTATCCGCGCGGTCAAAGAAGGTTTTTTCCCTGCCTGGCAGGGCGGCGACACGCCGGCCGCCGCCGCCGGCCGCGCCGCGATGGCCTATGCCGCCCTGCTGTCGGGCATTACCCTGGCCCAGGTGGGGCTGGGCTCGGTCCATGGTCTGGCCTCGCCGCTGGGCGCGTTCTTCCCCATCCCCCACGGGGTGGTATGCGGCACCCTGTTGGCCGCCGCCACCGAGGTGAACATTCACGCCCTGCGCCAGCGGGAGCCCCGGCATCCCGCGCTGCGTAAATATGCCGAGTTGGGCGCCCTACTGAGCGGGAAGCGATACGAAACAAACGAAGCGGCCGCAGCCGGCCTGCTCCAGTTACTCCACGCCTGGACGGAACGGCTGGCGCTGCCGCACCTGCGGGAGTACGGCGTAACAGCGGTGGATTTTCCCAAGATCATCGCCAACTGCCGTGGCAACAGCATGAAAACCAATCCCATTGTCCTCAGCGACGAGGAAGTACGGCGTATACTTGCTCAAAGACTACAGCCATACCACTAGCAAAGCCTCCATGCGGTTATTCGCCGGAATCAAATCCCCGTCGCGACTGGTCACGGCATTCGCTATCGCCCTGTGGACCCTTTCGACATCCGCCGCCGAACTGCACGACCTGCCGCGGTGGGAGGTGGGCGTGGGACTGGGCGTGTTGTCGCTGCCCTTTTATCGCGGTGCCGACAGCGGCCGCACCTACATCGTTCCGCTTCCGTATGTCCAGTACCGCGGCGAACACCTGCGCGTTGATGAAGAAGGTATCCGCAGTTACCTGGTCCTCACTCAGCGCGCCCGGTTGGATTTCAGCCTGGCGGGGGGCATACCGGTCTCCAGCGACGGCAACAGCGCCCGTCACGGGATGCCCAGCCTCGATCCCACCCTGGAAATCGGTCCGTCATTGGAATTTCTGTTGTGGCACTCACAGAAAAGTGACCGCGCCTTGTGGCTGAAATTTCCATGGCGCGCCGCCCTGTCCGTGTCATTGAAAAACGTCGAATACCAGGGCTGGATGTTTGCGCCTTACCTGGAATACCGGCTGGTCAAGGGGAAGCGCACCCGACCCTTGACATTCACACTGTCCGTGGGCCCCCAATTCGCCGATCGCCGTTATCACGCCTATTTCTATGAAGTCGCCAGCGCCTACGCGACGCCGCAGCGCCCCGAGTATCATCCTGCCACGGGCTATTCCGGGAGCCGTATCACGCTGGGCTTGCAGAAAAGACTGGGAAGCTACTGGCTGGGCGCTTTCCTGCGCTATGACGATTTGCGCGGCGCCGCCTTCACCGACAGTCCGCTGGTCCAACAGCAGCACTATTATGCGGTGGGAGCAGCGCTCGTTAAATTGCTGGCCGTCTCCAAGCAAACCGCGCAGACCCCGTAGAAGCGGTAGGCGTTCTATCGCGGATCCGTCGCACGACAGGCGCGCACCCGTGCGCCCTTCATGACATATTCCAACTTGGCGTGGCGGTTACCTTCAACCTGTGTGACCAGCGCGTCCATGTTACCGGTGAATTGGTCACCCATATAGGTAATCTTGGCCTGGCCTTCCATCTTGCCCTTGTCATCGCCACACTCGAGCCGCCACGAGACGTCATTGCCGTCGATGGCCTTGTCGAAGACCCGGCAATGCATTTTGCTCGATTCCACGGAGTTGGGCAGGGGATCCTGGCGGGTGATGCACTTCCCGGATTTGATTACCGGCAGCGGCAGGATTCCCCCTTGAACACCGACGGTGACTTTGGTCTCCCAATAGCCCTCCTGCAGATCAAGGCCGGTTGCGGCCGCTGCGAGACCGGGACAAAGGAGAACCGCCAACATCGCCCGGCGGACGGGCGTTAGTAACATCTTCAGCACGGGACTTGTGAACCTTAGTCGGGTGAAAGATGGCAAGCTTACCACAGGCACGACCGGCAGAGCCGGAATCTGAAGCGGCATTACTGAAATAGAATGACTTACAGCGCATTCGGGGCCGCGCGGCCGGATTTAACCCGGTTTTGACCCGGGCAGTGCGACTCCGCTACCTCGGTCTCTCCCCCCATTAATTGACGGTCGGCGCGGTCTGTCGGCCAGTGGCGCCACCGGCGCCCGGGACTCAGTCGAAGCAGACTTCCACAAAAAATTTGCCGGCGATGATTTGGAAGGGGATGATGATCTTAGTACCCTTGTATTTGCGCGAAATACGATGATTCTTCCCCGCCACCACCGAGGGAATCGCCATATCGAAATCGTAGCCTTGTTCCGCCAGGACCCTCTTCGCGCCGCCCGTGACCATATTGGTGATCTCCCCCACCAGATCCGTCACGGTGGCATCGACCTCGGTGACCTCTTCGCCGAGCATCCGCCTGGCGATATCGAAGATCGCCGCCGAGGTAAAGGTGATGGCCAAGGACCCGTTCACCTGTTCGCTGGCCATGCCTATGACACCGGTCACATCCCCGCGGGCGATGTCCTCTTCCTTGCGCTGCGGCTTTCCCGCCGAGGCCTTGACGTTTGCCATGGTGTCCAGGACATTGATTATCGATTCCAGAAACGGATTGATGAATTCCGCCTTCATTGCCAGTCCTTCTTATTGTCACCTTCTCAATCATTTACTTATCGGACGCTAAGGCTGATTACAGAATAGGAAAATTCCTTTCCTTGGAATGCCCGATCACCATATTAATGATCTCGGCTATTACCAGGGACAAGGGCGGGATCGTGAGCGCCGCGGCCAAGATCCATACCGGGGAATGTGGTCGCGCATCAATTGTTTGAACTCATCGATTTCTGAGCAGCGGCCCTGCTCGCGGCGAGACGAGATCAACTGCCCATTCACCCTGACCGCAAAGATGCCGCCGCCGGGAATCAAGGGCACTGCCCGCACCGCGCGGCAGGTTCCATCAGCGTCCGCCCTTGACGGCGACCTCGTTGCGCAGATACACCGGCAGGGCGCGCTCCGCACTCACCATCCCCCCGCGTCCCAGGGCATCGGCGCCCAGCACGGCCACATCGCGGGCATGGGGATAACGTCGCGCATCCCAACCGGTAAGGCTGCCGGCCAGACGCCGTTGCAAGCGCTCCGGATAGCTCCCCCACCCGGAACCCGCACCGACCCACCCGTCGCCGCCGGGGAGGGAAACCTGTTCCGGGGAAGAGACCGATTCGTCTCCCACCAGCCGGACATGCCCGCTGTCATCGCACCGATAGACGCCCCAATAGACCTCCTGAATCCGTGCATCGATGGCGGCGAGCACCCCGGGGGCGCCGGTTTCGCGGTGGGCCCCCTGCGCCAGGGCGGCCAGCGAAGACACCGGCGCCACCGGCAAGTCAGCGGCGAAGGCGATTCCCTGAATGACACTGGCCGCGATACGCAGGCCGGTGAAGGCGCCGGGACCACGCCCGAAGGCCACGGCATCCAAGCTGCCGGCCGTGAATCCGGCCTCGTTCAGCAGCTCGTCGATCATCGGCAGGATCAACCGGGTATGTTCCCGCGGCGCTACGCGATAGCGCTGCGTGATCGCGCCGTCGATCAACAGGGCGGCCGAACAAGCCTCGGTAGAAGTATCGATGGCCAACAGCTTCATTGCGGCACCCCATCCTCTGCGCCAATCCGTCCAATCGGGCCGGCCTGCGCCGCCGCCTCAGTGTCGAAGAAGCGCTGTACATCGGCCAGCACCCGGGTGTGGGTCATGGGCGGCAGGCTCGCCAGGAATATGCGGCCATAGGCCTTGGACAGCAGCCGTGGGTCGCACAACATCAACACGCCGCAATCCCGGCTGTCGCGGATCAGCCGTCCGACGCCCTGTTTGAGGGCGATCACCGCCTGCGGCAACTGATAGTCACGAAACGGTTCGCCGCCGCGACTGCGCAAGGATTCCAGACGCGCCTGTAACACCGGCTCGCCCGGCGACGCGAAGGGCAACTTATCGATGACCACCAGCGACAAGGCGGGCCCGCGCACATCCACCCCCTCCCAGAAACTGCTGGTGCCCAGCAATACGGCGTTGCCCAGATCACGAAAACGTTGCAGCAATTCACGGCGGGGCGCGCTGCCCTGGATCAATAGGGGAAAGTCGATCCGCCCGTTCAAGAGGCCGGCTGCTTCCTGCAGGGCGCGATGACTGGTGAACAGCAAAAAGGCCCTGCCGCCGCTGGCCTGCAGCACCGGCAACGCCGCCTTGACCACCTCCGCCGTATAGTGGGGCACGGCCGGCAAGGGCAGATTTTTCGGAATATATAACAATGCGTTATTCTTGAAATCGAAGGGGCTTTCCCATTGTGCGGTTTGGCCGTCTTCCACGCCCAGGCTGGCGGAAAAATGGCTGAAATCATCGCCCACCGCCAAGGTCGCGGAGGTAAATATCCAGGCGGCGCGAAACCGCTGGCGGTGATTTTGAAAGACATTGCCGACCTGTAAGGGGGTCAGGTGCAAGCTGAAACTGCGGGTGTAGGTCTCGAACCACTGGACTTGTTCGTCCTCGGGGGCCTGTTGAAACAGGGCCAGGCGCTCGCCGAGCGCTCCGCTGCGCTGCCAACAGTGCTGCAAGCCTTTGCCGCGTTCCGCCGCCAGCTCCAAAACCTCTTGCAGTTCGCTCAACGCCGTCCGGATACGATGCAATCCCTCGGCCACTGCCGGGTCCGCGTTCAATTCCCGCCAGGCGCCGCGCCGGCCCGCCGCCCCCATGGCCAGGCGGGCGTCCAGGACCGCCTTTTCCAGGCGCCGCGCGCACCGGGTCAGTTCGGCCATATCACCGGCCTCGCGCTGGTGCTCCGCCACGGTATCGCGCACCAATTCCAACAATTGCCGGCTGCTCACGCCTGTGCCGAAAAACTGCGCGGCGGTTTCGGGCAATTGATGCGCCTCATCGATAATGAAGGCATCCGCACTGGGCAACAGCTCGCCGAAGCCTTCGTCTTTCAAGGCCATGTCCGCCAGTAACAGATGATGGTTGATAACCACCACATCCGCCTCCTGCGCGGCGCGGCGCGCCTTGAGAACGAAGCAATCGCTGAACCGGCTGCATTCCTGGCCCAGGCAATTGTCGGCGGTGGAGGTGACCGACGGCCAGATGGAGGCATCTTCGGCCAGATCATCGACTTCGGCAATGTCACCGCTGCGGGTGCGGCGCGACCAGCTGAGCACGCGTTGCAGTTCGCCGACTTCATGACGCGACGCCAGCCGCCCCTCCTGTTCGGTCAAGGCCAGGCGATGCGGACAGACATAATTGGCCCGCCCCTTGAGCAGGGCAACACTCACCGGTATGTCCAAGGCCCTGCGCACCAGCGGCAGGTCGCGGTGGAACAATTGATCTTGCAGCGTTTTGGTGCCGGTGGAAACAATGACCTTGCCGCCGCTCAACAGCGCCGGCACCAGGTAGGCGAAGGTCTTTCCCGTACCGGTCCCGGCCTCGCAGATCAGGGTGGTACGCGCCTCCATGGCCGCTGCCACCGCCTCGGCCATGGCCCGCTGCGCGGCCCGTGGGGCGAAACCCGGCAACAGGCCGGCCACTGGACCATCGCGGTCCAACACTGCGGCAGCGCTCAACATGGATTTGTACTAGTGCGGGGCACCGTCACGTGCGCTGTCATCGATGAACGCCTCACCGGCCGGCCTGGATGCCCCAAACCTCATCGTCCTCGACCCTTCTCGCGGCTCCATACCAGCTGGCCGATGACTTTAGAGTTTCGCCACCGAATACCGCCCCACGCTTGCTGCAGGCCTTTGTCCACCGCCTCCATGACATCCTCACACTCGGCCTCGTAGATCTCGACCGGCTCATAATTTTCATCCATCAACACCAGCATTACGCTGTCCCATTCCTGCTCTGTCTTGAGTTGACCGATGCGCTGTCCGCCTAGGGCCTCATCGAAGATGGCGTGGCCCTTGCTTCGAATGCGCTTGCCCGCACGCCGGCCGCGGCCCACCGCAGGCGGGCGGCACCGCTTCCAGGTCCAGCAAACGACCGGCGTCGTGCACGGCCAGTCCCGCGCTGATGCCGCCAGGGGCTTGCCCGTGGTCAGTCGGTAATCGCGGGCCAGACGACGCGCTTCACCCATTAGTGTGTCAACTTGGTAGGGGCTCCCTCGCAGCGCCAAGACGCCACGGCAATTTCGTTATCTTGCGCTGTCCTCCGGTTGTGACGCTCCGTCCAGATCCACGTGGGCTCGCGCCGCCCGCGCGCCGTCCCGGTCCCCCTGCCGTTCCTTCGCCTGGGCGATCACCAGCCAATTGCTCGCTTGTATGTCCCGCTGCCCCCCCGCAAGCGAATTGGATTTGGCAGCAAAATCAATCGCATTTCCCCATTGGCCCTGGCTCAGGCGGACTTGTGCAAGGCGATGCCATAACATGGCATTACGGGGCTCAAGACGCAAGGCCCGTTCCAGCGCGGAGGCGGCCTGCTCGTGATGTCCGGCCAGTTGCTGGTCCTGGGCGGTATGGAGCAGGGCGACTACTGCTGGATTGCCCTGGGCAGAGGAAGGGGTTTGCGGCATGGAAGGCCCAGGCCGCTGCGGCAGGTTATCGTGCTCAGGCGGAACACTGCTGCATGCGCTGAGCACCAACACCCATGCAAGCCACAACCAACAACGCCAGCCCATCCATCGACTCATTGTGATCTTCCTTTCAACCAATCCAGGGAGCGGCGCAACACGCCGCCGAGACCCTTCGCGCACGGCGCCGAGGCCGTCGGCTCTGACCCCCGATCAAACGGCAGTTTCTCTGCGCCGCGGCAGTCCGCCAGAGCCCGCATCCCGCTCTTGGGATCGATCCACGCCCAGTCTATCCCCGGCGGCGGATCGATGTTCAAAGGCTGCGTTCCGATCGTGGCGAACACATCTCCCCACACTTGCATGGCGCCGCCTGCGCCGGTGAACCCGGCCGACTCGTTATCGTCCCGTCCCACCCAAACTACACCGAGGCGGTCGCCGCCGAAGCCGGCGAACCAGCTGTCGCGAAGATCGTCGGTGGTACCGGTCTTGCCGGCGAGGTGCAGATCTGCGGGCAGGTAGCGCGTCAAGCTCCGTCCGGTACCGCTGGCGACTACTTCCTGCATGGCCGTGGTCAACAAATACACCGCCCGCGGATCGGCCGCCTGCACCACCTGCAAGGGATAGCGTTTCAAGGGCTTGCCCTGCGCGCTCACCACGTCGCGGATGGTACGCAACGGCGTTCGAAACCCGCCGCCGGCAATGGTCTGGTACATCTGCGCCACTTCCAGGGGCGTCAGACTCATGGACCCCAGCAGCATGGCGGGATAGGGATTGATGTCGCGCTCGACGCCCAGGGCATGCAGCGTATCCAGCACCTTCGGGACACCCAGCGCCATACCCAAACTGACCGTCGCCAGATTATAGGAATGCGCCAGTGCGGTATGCAGCGGCACGGGACCGTGTGTCAGTCTATCGTAATTGGCCGGCTGCCACACCTGTCCGCTGTCGCTGGTGATATCCTGCGGCTCGTCGTTGATAATGGTGGCCAGCGTGTATTTTTTTGGCTGGCTGAGCGCGGCGAGATACACGGCGGGTTTAATGATTGACCCCACTTGGCGTTCCGCATCCAAGGCGCGATCGAAACCCGCGTAGCGCGGTTCACGCCCGCCGATCACCGCCAGGACTTCACCGCCGCTGACCGTGGTCACCACCATGGCGCCCTCCAGGGTGCCAGGCTTGATACCCCGCTGGCGTTCCAGTGCCGCCAAGCGGCGGGCGAAGACCTGCTCCGCCGCGCTTTGCACTAAAGGATCCATGGTGGTGAAGATCCGCAGGCCTTCGGAACGCAGATCCTCCTGCCGGTAATCACGGCTCAACTGCCGTTTCACCAGGTCCAAAAACGCGGGATGATAGGCGATGCTCTGCGGCTGCGCCGTCACGCCCAAAGGCTGCCGCTTCGCCTGGCTGGCTTCATCAGACGACAGCAGATGCTGCTTGACCATGATGTCCAAAACCAGATTGCGCCGCGTCAGGGCTCGCCGAGGGTGATGGCGCGGGTCATAATAAGAAGGACCTTTGACCAAACCGATCAGCAAGGCGATCTGTTGCGGCGCCAGCTTCTCCAGGGGGACGCCGAAATAGAATTGACTGGCCAGGCCAAAACCATGTATGGCCCGGTCCCGGTCCTGGCCGAGATAGATCTCGTTCATATAGGTCTGGAGAATGTCATCCTTCGTGTAGTGCACCTCCAACAACAGGGACATCACCGCTTCGTTGAGCTTGCGCCATAGGGTGCGCTCATTATCGAGAAAGAAATTCTTCACCAGCTGCTGCGTGAGGGTGCTCCCCCCCTGGACGATCGCGCCGTGACGCAGATCGGTCCACAAAGCGCGGGCGATGGCCCGCGGGTCGAGCCCCCAATGGGTGTAAAAATGACGGTCCTCCACCGCCATCAGGCCGCTGCGCAGCAACGGCGGCACGTCGGGCAATTTCACCAGGATGCGGTCCTGATGATGCGCCGGGTAGATTCTCCCGATGACCACCGGCTCCATCCTCAGCAGGGGCATGGCCGCACCATCGACGCCCGTGAGGGCAACCAGGGTATCCCCGTCAAAGCGGGCATCCACGGTGACCGATTCCTCGCGATTGTCCCAAAATTGAAAGGGCCGGGTGGTGACGCGCAGATCGTCGCCGTGCCGGTCGTAACTGCCCTGGCTCGCCGCGCCGGCCAGGGGACGATAATCCAGCATGCGCAACTCGCGTTCGAACTGAGCGGCCGAAAGCCTTGCTCCGGCATACAGCTCCAAGGGCTGTGCATACACATAGGCCGGCAACGCCCAGCGCTTGCCTTCGAACTTCACACGGATGATGTGATCGAGATAAAGCGTATAGGCGACGCCAATACCCAGCAGTATCAACAGCGGCCATAGGACCTTAGCCGATAAGACCAGGCGCTGCGGCCTCTTAGAGCGGCGGGTATGACGAATCGGCATCTTCGGAAAACATGGGGATTAATCGAAAGCTACACCGGGGGCTGATATTGGACCGTGAAATGCGGATTATACATGGATTCGCTATGCCGCCGCGGGAATCGCCGCACCAGACTCAAGCCCGACTATCGGTATCAAACACCATCTGCAATAATTCTCCAAGGTACTTCTCTACTTTACTTTCGAAGCATGGCACAAGCACCCGGCGCGATCCTCATCGACAAACTGCAGAATTCCGCACTCTATGACCACCCGGTGCGGCATTTTCAGGTGATAGAGACCCATATCTCCTGGCTGCTGCTGACCGGCCCTTTCGCCTATAAGATCAAAAAGCCGGTAAACCTCGGTTTTCTGGACTTCTCCACCCTGGAGAAGCGCCGCCACTATTGCCATGAGGAGTTGCGGCTCAACCAGCGCCTGGCCCCAGAGTTATATCTTACCGTGATCCCCATTACCGGAAGCGCTTCACATCCGGCCTTCGCCGGCGAGGGGCCGGTGATCGAATATGCGGTAAAAATGCGCGAGTTCGCCCAAAGCGCCCAATTGGACCGGGTCCTGGCGCGCGGCGAACTACGTAGCGAACACATCGTCCGTCTCGCCGAGGCGGTGGTCCGCTTCCACGCCCGTGCCGCGGTCGCCGGCGACGACACCCCCTATGGCGATACCGAGGCGGTATGGCAGCCGGCTGGACAAAACTTCGATCAGATCCGCCCCTATCTCGATGCCGGGCAGGACCGCACCCGGTTGGACACGCTGCAGGTCTGGAGTTCACAAACCCACGCGCGGCTCGGCATAGTCTGGCCGGAACGCAAGCACGGCGGATTTATCCGTGAATGCCATGGCGACATGCACCTCGGCAACATGGCCCTGGTCGACGACAAAATCCTGATCTTCGACTGCCTCGAATTCAATGCACGGCTGCGTTGGATCGATGTAATGAGTGAAGTGGCCTTCGTCACCATGGACCTCCAGGACCATGGCCGGCCCGGCCTGGCTCACCGTTTCTTGAACGATTACCTGCAGCACAGCGGCGACTATCGGGGGCTGCGGGTTTTTAACTTCTATCAGGTTTACCGGGCGCTGGTGCGCGCCAAGGTGGCATGCCTGCGCTTGGGCCAACCGGGCTTGTCCGCCGAGGAGCAGGAGGCGATCCGCGGGCATTACCGTCAATACCTGCGTTTGGCGGAACACTTTACCCGCGCCGTGCCCACCCCTCTGATCATCATGCACGGCCTGTCCGGATCGGGGAAAACCACGATCAGCAGCACCTTGTTGGAAAGCAGCGGCGCGGTCCGCATTCGCTCCGACGTGGAACGCAAACGCCTCTTCGGTCTTTCGCCCGAGGCGCGGAGCGGCTCGGGTGTTGCCGCCGACCTGTATAGCGCCGATGCCGGTCGCCGTACCTATGAGCGGCTCGCCGAGATCGCGCGGGCCGTCATCACCACGGGATTTCCCGTCATCGTCGACGCCGCATTTTTAAAACACCGACAGCGCAAGTCGTTCCAAGAGCTCGCCGATGAGTTGCGCGTTCCGTTCGTTATCGTCCACTGCGACGCACCCGAGGCGCTGTTGCGGCAACGTATCACGGACCGGCAGGAACGGGCCCGGGATCCGTCGGAAGCCACGCTCGCGGTACTGAAACACCAATTATCCACGCAGGAGCCGCTGCGGCCCGATGAATCCAAATACCTTCTTACCGTCAAGGCCGTAACGCGGACGTAAGGTCAGTGGCCGTCTATTTATCAAACCAGCTAATTTCCCGAATAAATTCCGCCATGCGGCAACGGCCGCCCGGACGCTCGCAATAGGTCTCGAGCAGGCAAGCCCGTCGTGCACAATCACGCACCAACGTCTACACTTTAATAAGTGTATAAGTGTGACTGGCACCCATCGGGAGACCGTCATGGGATACTCACCGGAGAAGCGGCCTCGCACCAAGACGCGCAGAACATTCTTGGCGGGCTGTATGCCGCTGCAATTTGAACGACAGGTGGCGTGCCCTTATTGCGGCGAGTCATTTATCTTCATGATCGACGGCTCGGTGGACAACCAATCCTATTATGAAGAATGCGAGATTTGTTGCCGTCCCATTCTGTTTCATACGGAAGTCGACAGTGACGGCAATTTGCTGGTCTTCACCGCACACCGGGAGGACGACTGATTTCGTCGTGGTGGGGTAATGGCCTACGTGCGTGGTGCCCATTTGGGACGCCAGGCTATCGAGATCGCTGCGCGACTCGAGCAGGCGCCGGATCGCATCCATGGAATCTGCTTCCTCAAGGCCGATATCCACGAGCAGTTCCGGAGGTAATTGCACGCTGCCGGCGTCATCACCCTTTCCTAGGCGCTGCAACAGACGATCGGCCAACAGCGCCAGGTTGGCGTAGACCGCGTTTTCGCCGCGGTAACTTTCGTCATGATGCCACTTCACCACGGTTATCACCTCCTCGGGCATCTCCCATTTTTGCATCAGCCACGTGCCGATTACGGAGTGATCGGTCATAAACAGGCGTCGTTCAATATTTATCAGCGGGACGCCCGGGTTTCCGACGACTGCCTGGTTGAGGGCATGCAGATCGGACGGAAAAAGATGTCCCAGCAGCAACAAACCGACATTGTGCATCAGTCCTCCGAGGTAACACATCCCCGGCACGACATGAATGAACTCGGAAAGATGTTACGCCAAGGATTGCGTCAAGGCGGCGCTGTGGGCGGCATGCAGCCACACGGCCTTGCGACCCACCGGACCATCGGCAGGACTCGCATCGCTTTGCCGGCGATGCCGCCCAAGGCGAGGTGAACGGCGGGTTCCACGCCCAGCACTCGGGTAATGGCGTCCGCGACGGATTTTACTGTGCCGCGATAGCCGAAAAACGGGGAGTTGGCCTGACGGACCATCTGTCCGGCCAGTCCGGGATCCAACTCCACGATGGAAACGAGGTCACCCACGTCGGGGGAAGGACCCAGCGCCACGATACGCCGTGCCAATTCCGGCATCGCGGGAATCGCCGTCAGTTTTTCAATCTCGGCGCGGATCTCTTTTGGCCGTTCCGCCATGGCAATGCCGTATATAAATCCGCCGGTTACACATTTCGGCCGATTGCATCATCAATTTAAATACTCCTTGAAAGAGCAGAGCTGCACTGTCATCCGAGTCAGCGCGAAGAAAGCTGCCCGGCGAAAAGCCCTGATGCGTTATTGCGGATTTCCTATGGGATGCGAAGCGGAAGAGGCGTAGTCTCTGAGGCGTACCGGCACGCGCTTGGGTCCCCAGTTGCCGGGCGGACCTGCAAATATCCCGGCGAGTGGCGCGTCACAAAACCGGCAGTGGCCGTCATCCGTCACTTGCCAATCCGTCATGACATACCAGTCGCGGCCGATCAGCTGCTTGTGGCACTGGTGACAATAGGTGCTGTCACCGCCGGGGTTGTGCACGTTGCCGGTATAGGCATAACGGATGCCGTGCTTGATGGCGATCTCGCGCGCCTTGATCAATGTAGCCAGTGGCGTCGATGGTTTGTCCATCATCTTCCAATCCGGATGGAAGGCGCTGAAATGCCAGGGCACCTCCGGTCCCAGGTTCGTCGCGACCCACTGGGCCATTTCCTCTAGTTCCGCCTCGCTGTCATTCTCACCGGGGATCAGCAAGGTGGTGATCTCCAGCCACACATTGGTGTGATGTTTGAGGTAGATCAGCGTATCCAGGACCGGCTGCAGGTGACCGCCGCAAATCTTGTGGTAAAAGCGCTCGCTGAAGGCCTTAAGATCGACGTTCGCCGCGTCCATGTAGCGGAAAAATTCCTCGCGAGGCTGTTCCGCCACATACCCGGCCGTCACCGCCACCGATCTCACCCCGACTTCACGGCATGCCTTGGCCACATCGATGGCGTACTCCATGAAAATGATCGGATCGTTATAGGTGTAGGCGACACTGCGACAGCCCAGTTCCTTTGCCGCCCTGGCGATTAAATCCGGCGGCGCTTGATCGGCGAGGATATCCATCTCCCGCGCCTTGCTCATGTCCCAGTTCTGGCAAAACTTGCAGGCCAGGTTGCAGCCCGCCGTGCCAAAGGAAAGAACCGAGGTCCCGGGAAGAAAATGATAGAGCGGTTTCTTTTCAATAGGATCGATGCAATAACCGCTGGAACGGCCGTAGGTGGTCAGCACGATCTGATCCCCTTGGCGCGCCCGTACAAAACACAGGCCCTGCTGGCCTTCGTGAAGTTTGCAATAACGCGGACAGACGTCGCACTGGATACGATCATCCGCCAAACGATGCCAATAACGGGTGGGATGCGTCGATCCCGATGTTTTCTCAGCCATGATAACTACCTGACAAGCTTAATATCCTGCGACCACCACATAAGCAGTATAGTTCAATTCCCTTATCGAGACTTCGCAGCGGTTGATATCTTGACCCGCTGCCCCTATGTTTATGGTGATGACAGAGGTGATGCTATGTCTTCGATCAGAGCACCGGCGGTAGCCGGAACGTTTTATCCTGAGGATGACCGGGAACTGAGAAATTTGATCTGCGCCATGCTCGCCGCTTGGCGCAGCGACGCGCCCGCCCCCAAGGCCATCATCGTGCCCCACGCCGGTTATATCTATTCCGGCCCGATCGCCGCCTCCGCCTATGCGCAGGTCGCCAATGGCAGGAATACCATTACCCGAGTAATTATGCTGGGGCCGTCCCACCGCGTGCCTTTTTACGGACTGGCCGCCAGCAACGCCGAATTCTTTACCACGCCTTTGGGAGCGGTGCCCGTCGACCGGGAGGCCTTGACCGCCATCGGGCAGCTTCGCCAAGTACAAACCTTGGATCAGGCGCATCAATGGGAGCATTCCCTGGAAGTACATATTCCCTTCCTGCAGATGGTCCTGACCGAGTTCAAACTGGTTCCTTTGGTAGTGGGCGAGGCCACCGCGGAAGAGGTCGGCGAGGTATTGGAGAATTTATGGGGCGGACCGGAAACACTGATCGTGGTGAGTTCCGATCTCAGCCATTATCATGACTACGATACCGCCCGCCGGCTGGACCGTGACACATCGGATGCCATTACCCACTTTCGTCCCCAGGATATCCGCTATGAACAGGCCTGCGGCAGGAATCCTATCCTCGGCCTGCTCCTGGCGGCGCGGCAGCACCACATGAACGCTGAAATCCTCGACCTGCGCAACTCCGGGGACACCGCGGGTCCGCGCGATCGCGTGGTGGGCTACGGGGCGTACACCTTTATTTGATAATGTGATGGGAAAAGCATGAAACCCGAGTTGTCATACAGCAAAGGCGACCAGGAAATTCTCCTGGACATCGCCCATGACTCGATCTACCACGGCCTGCATAACGACTACCCGGCCGCCGTCGATCCGGCCGAGTACTCGCCCGCCCTGCAGGGGAAGGCCGCTTCGTTCGTTACACTCAAGAGCGCCGGCGCGCTGCGCGGTTGCATCGGGTCCCTGCACGCCGTTCGTCCCCTAGTGGAAGACGTTAACGAGAATGCTTATTCCGCCGCCTTCCGCGATCCCCGCTTCCCGCCGCTGTCGGACCGGGAACTGGGCGGCGTGGAGATCAGTATTTCCATACTGTCCTCACCCGAAGCGATCACGTTCCGTTCCGAGCAGGATCTCATTGAACAATTGCGCGCGGGCATCGATGGCCTGATATTGGAGGAAGGCCGTTTCCGCGGCACGTTCTTACCTGCGGTGTGGGAGGCGTTGCCGGACCCGCAGGTGTTTCTTCGCCAGCTCAAGCTCAAGGCGGGTTTACACCCCGACTATTGGTCAACGTCGTTGCGCGTCTACCGTTACCGGGCCGAAGAAATCAGTCTCGCTTGATACTGGACAGGCGGTGCATGCGGCTCCCGAAAAGACTAAAGCCGAGGCTTATCGCGCGGTCCGGCAGACATCCACGGAATCGGGAAGGCAATGTCCACCATCCACCCAAATGGCGTTGCCCAATCTGGTATTGCGCATACTGGCGCCCGACAAGTCCGCCCCGGTCAAGTCGGCATAGGAAAGATTTGCGTTCTCCAACCGGGCATTGTTCAGTTTCGCTTGCCGCAGTTTGACGCCCACCAGTTTTGCGCCGCGAAGATCGGCTCCATCCAGATCGGCCATGCTCAGCGCGGCATAAGAAAGATCGCTGTCCGTAAGGTTGCTTTTGCGCAGATTCGCGCCAGTCAGACTGGCGCTGTAGAGGATCGCGCCCGACAGATTGACGCCCCGCAATTGCTCCCCGTCCAGCGCACAATTGCTCCAGTTGACATAGGGCGCGGCGGGACTCCGGCAATCCGCGCCCAACTGGGGCGGCGGCGGTCTATAAAGTAAAATAAAGATGCCAGCCATCACGGCGATGGTACCGGCGATCATCAATGTCGCCCAACGACCCTGATCGGCCGACGACAATTCCTGTTCGCGCCCGGCCCGTCTTTCACGGTATGCAAGTGTCGGTGATCCCTCGAGTTCCCGGCGATCCCCTCTCCGCCGATTCTGTTGCGATGACGCCGGCGCATCCCTGGTGCCGCGCCTATCCACCCCTCTTTCATCCGCCCAGCGCCGCGCCGCATCAAGCCTTTCCTGAACCATGGGATCACTGGCATCTTCCTTCATTACCTCAGGGATCAGTTCAGGCACATCCTTGATAGCTACCCACTCCTTGCCATCGCTGCTCACTTCGTCGTGGTCTTTCACCCGCCCCAGCAAGAGATAGCGGCTAAGCAAGCCGGCAGGGTAAGGCCCTTTGACTTCCCCGGCATTACGGAGATACCACCTATTTGAAGTTGTTGTCATAGCGCTAAATCTAACCAACCACTTGCTTAGCGTCAAATGAGCTAACGAATCGATCATCTCGGTTCGTATAATGGCTCACACTGCGGGCTGCCCACCATCAATGAAGCTCCTGCCAGTTTTATGGATATAGCAGGACCTCTCCCAAGCGGTTCGACACTGACGCTCACCAACGCCTCCCCTGCCCTCCCGTTCCGGTCGGGCGGCGCCTGGAAGGCGCGGCTATCACGCTCCTTGACGGAAGGAAGGGTCTTATTGATATAGGAGGCGCCCGGCTAGAGGTGTGCATCTCCGTGGCCACCACCGTGGATCAACACCTGGATCTCGAAGTCATCGGAACCGACCAATATATCGTGTTGAAGATCATTTCGCCGTCATCGGCATCGAATCCGACAAGGACGGCATTTCGCAAAACCCTTCCGCAGCAACAAAACCTGCAAACTATATTACCCGTTTGACTGCCTGCTGGCGTCATTCTCGGGATTGTCTCCCGCGACCGGGGCGCTGCTTAAACAGCTTATAGAGCAATTGCCCGCTCGCGAGGACATTTCCCGGCCGGACATTCTCAGCCAAG
>JARRQJ010000026.1:0-52191 GCA_037381915.1 Gammaproteobacteria bacterium
CAATTAATCCGCTTTGCGGCGATCGCATCCGACTCCGGCGGTGCGGAGGACCGGCTGCGGATCACTGTGTACGTCACGGCTGAAAAGGGAAACGGGGCACACCTAATGCTGCTCTGGATAATCGGATTCGGAATTCTGGGAAGCATTGGCGCCATCGCCGGCGCCGCCGCGCTGCTGTTTTTTCCCGAGGGCATCCGCAGGGTGGTCGTCCCGTGGTTGATCAGCTATGCGACGGGGGCCCTGCTTGGGGCAGCGTTTCTGGGTATGATCCCGGCCGGGCTGAGCCATGCCCCGGCCTTCACGGTAACGGCGACGGTGCTGGCCGGCATCGTTCTCTTTTTCTTACTGGAAAAGCTGGTACTGTGGCGCCACTGTCACGACAGCGAATGCGCGGTCCACGGCCGGGCCGGGCCGCTTATTCTGATCGGCGATACCTTCCATAATTTCGTGGACGGGGTGGTGATCGCCGCGGCCTTTATCACATCGATTCCGTTGGGGATCGCTACCGCCTTGGCGGTGCTCGCGCACGAACTACCGCAGGAAGTCGGCGATTTCGCCATCCTGCTCGATAGCGGATACGGGCGGATGAAGGCCTTCGTGCTCAACACCCTTTCAGCCGCCGCTACCCTTCCCGGCGCCGTGGCAGCCTACTTCTGGCTCGACGAGATGAGTGACGCGGTACCCTATGTGCTCGCACTTTCCGCCGCCAGCTTTATCTACATCGCCACCGCCGATCTCGTCCCTGAACTGCACAGGCAGGTCACCCCCGCCGCCTCTTTCGCTCAATTCGTACTGCTGCTCGCCGGAATCGGCACCATAGCCCTGTTCCACTTCGGAAGTTAGGCCAGGACGGCATGTATTTCAATACTGCACCGTGACAAGCGCGCGGTGCGGCATGTGCAGCGCGCTAACTATCGTGAAACCGGCCGATCTTCAGCTGGCATCACCAGCACCGCCGCGCCCTGCACCCGACCGTGGCGCAGGTCATCCAGCGCTTCATTGGCTCGTTCCAAGGGGTAGGTCTGCACGGAGGTCGTCACAGGCACTTCCGGGGCAATGCGCAGGAACTCTTCGCCGTCGCGCCGCGTGAGGTTGGCGACGGAGCGCAACACGCGCTCCTCCCATAGTAGACGATAGGGGAAGGAGGGAATATCGCTCATGTGGATACCGCCACTCACCACGACTCCCCCTTTGCGGGTGGCACGCAGGGCCTGCACCATCAAGGCGCCCACGGGCGCGAAGATCAGGGCCGCATCCAGCAACTGTGGCGGCAACTCATCGGACCCGCCGACCCACGTCGCGCCCAGTCGCCGCGCGAAGTCTTGAGCGGCGACATCGCCGGGACGGGTAAAGACATAAAGCTCCTTGCCCTGATGGCAAACGATCTGCGCGAGGATATGCGCCGCGGCGCCAAAACCATAAATGCCCAGGCGTTGTAGCTGCGGACCCGCCAAACGAAAGGTGCGAAAGCCGATGAGACCGGCGCAGAGCAGGGGCGCGGCCGCAGCCGAGTCATAACCGCCGGGCAGCGCCAGACAAAAATCTTCGTGGGCGACGGTATATTCCGCGTAGCCGCCGTCAACCGTATAGCCGGTAAACAAGGCTCGATCGCATAGATTTTCCTGCCCGCTGCGACAATAAAGGCACACGCCGTCCGTGTGCGCGAGCCACGGCACGCCCACGCGCGTGCCCGCGGCGAATCGCGATGCGGAGTCGCCTCCCTCCACCACCGTGCCGACGATTTCATGGCCCGGGACCAGGGGCAGTTTTGGCTGTGACAATTCGCCGTCGATAATGTGCAGGTCCGTGCGGCACACCCCGCAGGCCTCGACGCGGATAAGCACCTGTCCGGGCCCGGGACGCGGGACGGGGCGCTGTTCCAAATGCAAAGGCTGCCGTGGAGCGTCGAGCACCATGGCGCGCATGGATATGTGAGTGGACATAACAGACAGTCCCTTGGTGAGAGACTATTGATAGACTATACAGAAGAGGCTGCCACCGTGCCAAGTAGCTGGAAACCATTGACAACGCTGTCTCTCTACCTGCGTATCATCAGCTATGCGTTCTTGTTTATTGGCCTTTTCCTTATTTAGGTACCGGCGCAGATTTTATCCCGGACTGGTATAGCCGCCCCGTCTGTATTCGCAGCACAAGGGATTGCCGGGGCCCTTTGTCCTCCTGGCCGACTGGTGGTGCAAGACCCCTATCGTCATATACGAAACCCGATGTACATCGGCGCGGCACTCGCCCTGGCGGGCGCCGCCCTCTTTTGGGATGCGTGGTCGCTGCTGGTTTACGCGGCGGCTCTTTCTTCTCGTCGCTCATCTCTTCATAATCACGTACGAGGAACCGGCTCTGCGCCGGAGCTTCGGGCGGACCTGCGAGGACTGCTGCCGGCGCGTCAGACGCTGGCGGCCGCATCCGGCCCCTCACCACGATGCCGGCAATGCCTGATCATCGGGGTCCATCAATCTATTGTGAGCTTGCGTTTTCGGAGGCGCGGATTGCGAAGCAAGGCGCCCATATCCCCTGAAATGATCTTCTGCCGTGAGGCAAGAACGTCATGAGACGAATTCTGCATCTCGATATGGACGCCTTCTTCACCGCCATCGAATCGCGGCGGCATCCCGAGTTCAAGGACAAGCCACTCGTGGTCGGCGGGCGCGGCGATCCGAACCGGCGCGGGGTGGTAGCAACCGCCAGTTATGAAGCGCGCCGCTTCGGCATCCACTCCGGAATGCCGCTGCGCACGGCCTTCCGGCTGTGCCCCGAGGCGATCTTCCTGCCCGTGGATTTTCAGCGCTATGAAGCCGTGTCCGCACAAATAAAAGCCATCGCCCGCGAATATTCCCCCGTCGTAGAAGATGCCGGGATCGACGAATGCTATCTGGATATCTCCCAGGTCGAAACATCAGCGCTTTCCCTGGCCCAAGAGCTAAAGCGCCGGATCAAGGACGCAACGGGGCTCAGCTGCTCCATCGGCATCGCACCCAACAAGCTGGTGGCCAAGATCGCCTCGGACATGCACAAACCGGATGGCGTAACGATCATTACCGGGAAAGATATTGAAGAGCGGATTTGGCCGTTGCCGGTGCGCAGATTATTGGGCGTCGGCCCGAAGACCGAAGCGCGCCTCAAAGAACTGCATATCTGCACCATCGGCGACTTGGCCGCCGTCCCCGTGGCGACCTTGATCGCCCGCTTCGGTCCGGCGCATGGTGAATACCTGCGACGTGCGGCGCGCGGCATCGATGACAGCCCTTTGGTCACGCACTGGGAACCCAGGTCCATGGGCCGGGAAACGACTTTCGAGGCCGATATATCCGACCGGCAGGTGCTTGCAGCGACTTTATTGCGACTGACTCGGGCCGTGGTGCGACGAATGCAACAGGAAGGCTATCATTGCCGGCGAGTCACGGTCATTCTCCGCTATGCCGATTTCGAGACCCACACTCACAGCCTGCCGCTGCCCGCCCCCACGGATGATGGCGAGATCATCCAAGAAACGGCCTTGGACTGCCTGCATCTATTCCCCTTGACGAAGAAGCTGCGCCTCGTTGGTATACGTTTGGGAGAACTGCAAAAATCCGTGCCATGAGACCGGGACTCGGCTACGGAAAGCCAGGCGCACATGGGCCGAACGCTTGACCCGCTCACGCAGGGTGATTTTCGGGAGTGCGCCGCCAGATCGACTTGCCGTCCTTCCGCACTTCACGGACCCGATGAAAGGGAATGGCATGGGCCTCCCCGTCGTCATCGAAGAATTGGAAGGCGAAATAGCGATCCCCTTCCGTGAACTGCACAGCATTCAGTGGAATGGTAATGATGTCGTTCTTGATGCGGTCATAATAACTGATCTCGAAGCGGCCATGGGCGAATTCCTTGTCCCAACGGATCCTGTTGATCAATTCTTGTATTGGGATCATGACGCCGTTACAGAATATCGTGATTTTTCCGACCAGCCGCACAAGGCGTACAGAACACAGGTGCCGCAGTGCGGATTCTTCGCCGTACATGTCTCGCGCCCATGGAGAATCATTGCATTGCCAACCGTAGTCCACTTACTGCGAGGGATCTGCTTCATTAGTTCCTCCTCGACCCTCTCGGCCTGCTTTGCATGCGCCAGTCCGAGACGATTACTGACGCGTAGGACGTGGGTATCCACCGCGATAGCCGGTCGGGCAAAGGCGTTGCCCAGAACCATATTAGCAGTTTTTCTGCCGACACCGGGAAGCGTGGTCAGCGCCTCCAGGCTGTCCGGGACCTTGCCCTGAAAATCCGCAACCAGTTTCCTGCAGCAGTCGATGATCGCCTTCGCTTTATGCTTATAGAAACCCGTGGAGCGAATCTCTTGCTCGAAAAGTCGCAGGTCGGCCCGCGCGTAGTCTTTTGCCGATTTGTATTTCTTAAACAAATGCTCGGTGACCTCATTGACACGCGCATCGGTGCACTGCGCGGAGAGGATAGTGGCGACCAACAGCTCGAGTGCATTCGAAAAGCGTAATGCTATTCCCGGGTCCGGGTATTCTTTGAGCAGTCTCGCGACGATCTTGCTTGCATCGGCCATGTCATTTCGCAGCTATCTGGCTGTTATCTCGACACATAGTTTCTTACGGATTGCAGACGCGATTCCGACAGGATCCATGCGGCACCTTGTGCGGATAGCCGGCCTCTGTGACTGTGTCGAAGTTCCAACACTTATTAAGGATAGACCCTCAGCGCATTTTTTCGCGCGCTCCCGTCAATTTTCATTGCGAGGATATGTGGGCCTCCCGACGACAGGGGCAAGGAGCGGAACACCGCGCCGGCGAGCCCTCACTCTTTGAGAACACATTTCTGGTAAATATCTTTGAATGCACCGTCCGGATCATATTTCTGTTTGAGCCGGTCATACGCCGCTCTGTTATACAGTGTCCAGAACTGTTCCCGGGTAAAATACGAATCCGAATACAACGACTTCATGCCGCCGAGCTCCAGCACTTTTTCTTCGATCTGCCGGTTGTAGAATCCCGCTGGAAGTTTCTCGGTGCCGCGGATGACATCCCAGAAACCGAAGTTGACATAGAGCTTTTCCGGGTCCATGCCGTAAAGATCGAATTTCACCCCTTTGTCATAGGCGCGTGTCGGGCAGATCCATACCGGCATGAAACGGATGACATCATGATAAAACCCAAGAAATTCAGACGCGTTCTCAACCGGGACTTCCACGTCTTGTATGACCGACTCGCCATGGATCCCGCGCAGGGCGTCGAGGAAGTGGGTGAGCTTCCACCGGCTGTTCCAGCGCATGATCTTGGTGTAAGTGACCGAATTGAGCCGTCGGCGGCCGTAGAGGTGGCGTACGAACGGATTTTGCGCAAACAGATTTTTAGAACACCAAAACCAGTCCGTATCCCAACGCCAGATATAGTCGGCCGTGGTGAGATAATCTTCGCTGCGCTCACGCAGCGATTTATAGTAAATGTTTTCGTAAGTATAGTCGCTGGCATAAGGCGCCCCGTCGGTAAACTGACCGACGGTAATAATCATCTCATCACGACCGAATACCACGCCGTCGACGAAATCGATTTCATGGCGATCGCATTGGCGCGCCAATTCGGCGAAATAGGCAGCCTGGTCATTGTAGCGCTGGTGCGTAAGCCGCACATAGCGCTTGACCGGCACCACTTTGACCTTGAGTCGCAGGGCGTAACCCAGGCTGCCATAAGAGTTGGGGAACCCATAGAACAGATCACGATATTCATTGTCGGGGGCACACACCACGGTCGAGCCATTGCCCAGCAGGATCTCCATCTCCTGCACCGTTTCGTGAACCAAGCCGTAGCGGAAGGAGGAAGATTCAATGCCGCAGCCCACGGTCGCCCCGCCGATGGTGATGGACTTGAGCTGCGGAACCACCGCCGGCATGACATTGTGCTTAAGGCATTCGGCAACCAGTGTCACGTAGGGGGTCATGCCCTCCACCTCGACATAGCCGCCGGCGGGATCGACCCGGATGACATTATCGAAGTCCCGCACGTTCAGACGCCGCGCCGGTGTTTCCCGGCGGTCGCGAAACAGGTTGGAAGTGTCTTTGCCAAGGCGTACAGATGCGCCGCGATGGCCGCGGAGAAATTCCGTCAGCTGTTGCTTCTTCTCCTCATAGGTGAGCGCGCTCATGCCACACTCATTTCGCGCCAGGCGACCTCAAGGATAAGTTCAGGGGCGCTCACCGGGAAGCCTCCGATCGTAGAGACCGCGGCGAGTCCAGGGGAGTTCATTCACTCCCGCGCGGGCGAATGTCAGCTGGAAAAGCTGCAAACAACCGGTGCGGAACGCCGCGATGGAACCTGCGAGATAGAGACGCCAGGTGCGCACAAATCTCTCGTCGAACATCTGTCGCACCGTCTCCTCGGCCTGCTCGTAGCGGTCCAGCCATTGTTCCAGGGTGCGCGCGTAATGCAGGCGCAGATTTTCCACGTCCAAAACGGAAAATTCTCCCGGCTCCAGCACCTCCAGCATCTCCGGCAGCGTGGGGGGATAGGCGCCGGGGAAAATATGCCGCTCAATCCAGGCGTTCATGGGCATGGGACGATCGCGCCCGATGGAGTGCAGCAAGCCGCGCCCGTAGGGACTTAAGCAACGCTCTATGACCGTGCCGAGCTCCTCGTAGTTGGCCTTGCCCACATGCTCCAACATCCCGACGGAGACAAAGGCGTCATAATAGCCCGTGATGGCGCGATAATCGTCCTCGACGAACTCCACTTGCCCGTCCAAGCCCTGTTGCCGGGCGCACTCGCGGGCGTAGACGATCTGTTCGTGGGAAATGTTATAGGCTCGCACCTTGACCCCGTAATTCCTGGCCATATAGCGCGCCAGCGCGCCCCAACCGCAGCCCGCCTCCACCACGCTTTCTCCGGGTCTCAGGCGCAGCTTGCGGCACACATATTCCATCTTGGCCTGTTGCGCTTGTTCGAGAGTCGCCGTGCGGTCGGGATAATAGGCGCAGGTATAGACCAGTTCCGGATCCAGCCACAAGCGATAGAAGTCATTACCGATATCGTAATGATGGTGAATGTTTTGCCGGGCATCGGCGAGCGTATGAGGTCCGAGGTGGGGAAATTTGAGCTTGACCCGCTCCCATAGACGGCGCCGCGCGCCATGCTGGTCCAAAGGATCGGCGTATTCCAGCAATTTTGCGAGGTCACCATCGACTTCTATGTCACCGCGAGTGTAGGCTTCGCCGAAATATAAATCCGGACGGTAGAGCAGGCGCAGCAACAGCGAACGCTGGCGGATATGCAGGCGAGCCACCGGCGTTCCGCCGCCGGCATGGACGACTTCACCGTTCCATAACACCAGATCTATGGGCGGATCGCTCAACAAGGCAAGCGCCCGACGCAAGGCGGCTCGCTCCAAGCCGGATACCTTGCCCCTGCTACGGGTGACGGTATCGTCGATCGCGTCCATCACACCGATTCCATTGCGGCATTATCAACATCCGGATCAATCTCCCTTTTCGCCACCATCGCTATCGGCGCCTGGCTCATGAGTAATCTCCCGATTGCCAATACTATTAATTTATTCTACAAGAGCTCGATGAGCAATTGCTGAGACCGCAGGACACCTCGGAAAGTTTTCTTGGCGGGGCGGAAACTTGGCGAAAATCACCAGCGCGGAGAAGCCAAAAATCAATCCCAATGCAAGAACGGGAAACGCCGTCTGTCTTCCCGCGTCCAGAGCGCCAGGCCCGCGCGCTGGCCCACAGTCTCCACCACACACACCGCATCGGGATCCTCAAAGCTTATCCGTCCTGAATTTCCCGTTTTCTCGATACCCGCCAACAATACCCCGTCCAGGAACCGCTCTTCCTCCTGGCTGGACAGCCGGCCCTTAAAACCGCGCCGATGCATGCGCACGTAAAATGTTTTGCCCGCCAGCTCCGGCACCCATTCGCCCGCGGCCTCGCGGGCAAGGGCCTCGAATTCCTCCGGCGATTGGAAACGAAACGACTTCTGCACCGGCATGAAACGGATCCCTGCGTATTTTTCAGGGCTTGCGGCCGTGTCTTCCCGTACTGTCTCGAGAAACCTCCGGACATCGTCGACCCGCAGCGTTAACACGTCATAGAACGCCGTATGCCGGACACGACCATACGATCTCAACAATCGACCGGCCTGGCGGTAATGCCCCTCTTGCACGGTCACCACTACGTTCCAGTCTTCCATCGGCTCTCCCCAATCTAGGTTACCCCTGCTCCATTAACCTGAATATGAGCCGGCTGAATCGCGCGCGCCGGCGCAGCCGCCAGCCCGCGTACGGCTGCGCTGGTTGTCGCGGCACAAACGGCAACGGCCAATGCCGAGGCCGCCGCGGTATCGGTGGCGGCGGCGGTCCGTGCCAGGTAAGGAATCATGGCTGGCTCGATGGAGAAGGTGCGATACCCCAATCCGAGCAGGATCGGCAGAATCCCCGGCAACTGCGCCAATAAACCACAGACCTGGATACGCCCCCTTTGGCCACCCGCGGCGGTGGCGATTTGGCCCAGGAAACGATATAGCAGCGGGGCGTAGGGATCCAACAGCGCTGCCACTTGGGGGATGTCACGGTCGGCGGCGAACAGACACTGCATCAGATCGTTACACCCCAGTGCGACAAAATCCGCCGCCGCCAGATAGTCGGTGACGGCCAAGGCGGCAGCGGGCGTTTCAATCATCGAACCGATGGCCGGCGGAACGGGAAGCACGCGCTCGATTTCAGTGCGCCAGTGTCGAAACTCCTCGATCTGTGTCACATACGGGAGCAACAACGACAAATCGAATTCCGGCGCCAAGCGGGACACGGCATCCAGTTCCCCCGCCAATGCTTCGCGAACCTCAGCGACCTCATACAGCCGTATCCCCTGCAGACCCAGAACACCCTCCATGCCCGGGACTGGCGTCAACCAGGCGGGTCGCTTGTCCGCGGCGATATCGATAAGTCGCACCGTCACCGCCAGCGAACCCGCCGCCTCGCACACTTCGCGCAACACCGCCTCATAAAACCCGGCATCCGGCCGCTCATCGCCCGCGGCGCCGAGAAATTCCGATCGTACCAGACCGATAGCCGCCGCCCCCCGGCGCAAGGCAAGCGCGGCGCCCTTGGCATTAGCCACGCTGGCGCGCAAGACGATTTCCTGGCCATCCGCGGAGAGAATCGGAGTACCCGGCTTGGGGACCGGCGGCATGCCCGGGACTGGAACCAATATCTCGTCAGTATCGGCAACGACGCCGCCGTAACCGTCCACCACTATTTCGCTCCCTGCGGTGAGGGCGACAAGTGAAGCGGGCGGCACGATGACCACCGGGATCTCAAGGGCAAGCAGGCGAATCATGGGATGGGAAAAGGGTGCCCCGGCCGCCACCACAAAGGCCGCCGGCCGCCGGCACGGTGCGGCCAGTTGTGCCTGCGATATAGCCAGGACATCGCCCGCGCCCGCTCGCGCGGGATCGCGCACAACCCGACCGCGCGCCCGTCCCGGCGCATAGGGGATGCCATGGATAACCGTCATTGCCGCCATGATGAATCCAGCTCCACGCCAATGAGCGTCCCGTGCTGCTTGACACGATAACGCATCGGCAACAGCTTCTCCAGCAACCACAGCGCGGTAGCGGCATGGGAGCTAAGCTCGCGCACCCGAAACCTGGACGAGCCGCAGGCCAAGGCCATATAGATCAATAACTGATCCGCGGCATGGACGTCTAGCGTCGCGCCGGCGGCCAGCTCCGCATGCAGTTCCCGCCCGGCCTGCGCCCCGAGCTGCTCGGCGGGCACCCCCCGCTCCGCCGTCACCGCCGCCCCCAGCCAGGTGTCTGCCGTGCGCGCCACCAGCGTCAGCCCGCCGCCGCGAGCTATGGCCTGGTCCGGCCCCAGCACTTGCCCGTCCACCCGGAGTGCGGTTTCCGGCAAACGGCTCGCCGCTGCCGCGCACATGCGGTCGATGATGTGCCGGGGCAAGCCGGCCACGTGGCCATGCGCCGTCACCGCTTGCAACATCCCGGCGCGCTCGAGACACAAGGGACGCAAACCCGGCGCGGGCGCCACGTCGAGTTCCACGATGCCGCCGCCGCGGGGATAGTAACCGCGGCGCAACACCGTGGCAGCAATATTCGCGCCCATGCGCGCCAGCAGCGGCAGGAAGACATGAAGGAAGTAATCCAGCGGCGGGGCGGCCCGTACATCCGTGCCGCCCGTGACGCGCATGTGCACCGCGCCGCCGCAGGCAATTGCCAGCGGCAGCGCCGCCTGCAACACCAAGGTGACGCTGCCGGCGGTGCCGACGTCCCACTCATACCGCCCGGGGCGCAAGGCCCCCGGATAAAAATCAAATTCGGTAGCGCCCAAGGCGGCATCGGCGACACTCGCGCCGCACAGTCCGGCCACCGCGCGCACCGCCGTCAAGTGCTGTGCGGCAAGACCCGGCCTCGCCCGCCGCGCGCGTATGCCGCGGAGCCGCACCGGCGTCCGCGTCAAGGCCGCGGCCGCCACCGCCGTGCGCAATAACTGACCGCCGCCTTCACCATGGGAACAATCAATTTCCATCATTACGGCATCCTTTCCCGCCACGGGACTCACCGCGGCCGAGCATCCAAGCAGGTAACACCGGTATCGTGACTACCCTATACGTCGCGGTAAAGTCCTCCATGGCGAAATCATAAAACACCATCTCCTGCCGCCGATAGTTCGCCCCGCCGGTTTATCCTAGTGGCCTGTTTCCGCGGATCACCAGCTGTTACCATCGGGGCGTCAGCCGAGCAACCTTCATACCCGCATCCTATGGTGATGTTTTCCGCGCGCCTGATCACCGAAACACCCGATCATCGGGCTTGCATGACAGCACCGAGCATCATGGCGATGCTGGCTGTAATCAGCGCCCTGCTTTTTCCGACCTGGGGTGGTGCTGCACCGTACGGCCCCGATGACGGCGCATGCCGGACAGCCCTGCCTTGCGTGGCGGCGTTGAGCAACGAACCAATGATAGCGGCGAACACCGGTGTTTCCGGGCCGCGCTCGACGCGGAACACCGCTCGTACCCGCGCCCTCATCGGCGGCGCGATCCTCGCCACAGGGGTCTACGGCTACCACGCATGGTGGAAAGATGCGGGCGGCGACTTCCGCCTCAGCTATGAAGGTGGATTCGGTGAACACACCTATGCCGGCGGTGTGGACAAGCTCGGCCATATGTACATTGGCTACGCCGGCACGCGACTCCTGACCCGGGGCCTCGAATGGGCGGGCAACGATCATCGTCGCGCCCTGCGGCTGTCCGCCCTGACCGTCGGGGGGATTCAGCTCGGCATCGAGGTGGTGGACGGCTTCGACCGCGGTTCAGGCTTCAGCATCGGCGACGCCGTCGCCAATATCACTGGTTTGGGCCTGGCATTGCTGATGGAAACCAATCCAAGGCTCGACGAGATATTCGATCTGCGCGTTCTTTACAAACCCTCCCAGGAAACCCGCCGCCAGGGGAAGTTCGATCCCTTCGGCGACTACTCGGGGCAAACCTATTTGCTCATCGTCAAAGCCAGTGCGTTTCCGTCTCTCGCGCGCCATAAGGGGACCCGCTATCTGGAACTGGCCCTCGGCTACGGCGCCGTGGGCTTCGAACCGCCCGAACCCGTGAAGAGACGGTCGCTTTATTACGGCGTGTCGATCAACCTGTCCCAACTGCTGGATGACACCGCGTTCGCGGACCGGCGTCATCCTACCGCGCAAGCCATCAGCCATCAGCTATTCGAATACATCCAGCTCCCGGGTACCGTATCTCTGGCGGGCAAGAATTTTTGACAGGCCAATTTCAATCCCGCCTTGCACGGCGCCGCAGTTATTCGGCATGTCTCCCGCGCGCTGAGTATGATTACCGGCCGGCCGCTGCCTAAGTGCGCCGTCGGTAGAACCCCAAACGTTGCGACCAAGCCGCGAAGTCATCATGGTCCCGCGGGAGGGTTTCGTGAATACCCACGACCAAGATGCCGGCTGGTTGCAAGACGTCTGCCAAGCGGCGCAATATCTGCCACTGCATGGCGGCATCAAAATAGGTAAATGCCAGGTTGCGGCACAGGATCAGATCAAAACGGCCGGGCGGGATTTCGGCGCGCACATCCTGGCGCATAAAGCTGACATGCTGGCGAAATGGTAAAGACAGGCAATACATTCCATTTTTTTCAACAAAGGCGCGCCGGCGCCACCCTTCAGGAAGATTCTTGACACTGCTGTAGGCGTAGCAGGCCGCGACGGCGCGATCGAGCAGGCGTCGATCGCTGTCGGTGGCAACGATTTCTACTCTCGTTGACGCCTCCGCGTCATGCTGTTTTAACCCCAACTCCCAGAGGATGCTCAGAGTGTAGGGCTCCTCCCCCGCCGCACAGCCGGCGCTCCACACGCGCAGCCGCGTGTCGCCGCGCCCCCGCATTTGCCGCAGCAATTCCGGCAAGATATCCGATTGCAGGGCGGAGAACACCGCCCGGTCCCGGTAAAAGCGCGAGATGGTTACACGACACAGTCCATCCAACACTCGCCACTCTTCGCCGTGGCGCTGCAAATGCTCCCGATAGGATTTGATGTCCGACAGCTGCAAGGCCCGCATGCGGCGCTGGATGCGCTTGCATACCTGGCTGCGCACTTTGCGAAAGCCCTCCCAGCGCATGTGCAATCGGGGCAGCGCCCATTGCAGAAACTCCACACATGCCGTGTCGTCCATGATCTTCAACCCGTGTTAGAGTTCAGCCGAGCGCCTTTCCCACTGCAGGGCCAATGCGGCCACCAGGTACAACGCCAGCGCGGCCAATATCACCATGTGAAAGCCGAAATGGATGGCGAGTAACGTCGCCAACACCGCGCTGATCACCGAGGCGCAACCGTTCACGCCCCAGGCCCAGGGGATCAACGCGGGCGCCTGACGGCCGAGACGATCCAATGCCAGCGGAAAGGGCAGGCCCATACAAAAGGCGAGCGGCATGATCAAGACCAGCGTGGCTATGATCTTGGCCGTGATGGGCCAGGCCATGAGCCGGTCGCACAGCGGTCCGAGCAGGAACAGATACAGCGCGCTGACGCCCGCGATACCCAGCACCGCGAACCATACCCCGGCGCCGTGCCGCCCGGCGGCCGCCAGGCGCCGGGCAAAGGCGCTGCCCAGGCCGGCGAACACCAGAAAGCCGGTCAGCACCACGGCGGCGGCATACAAGGGGTGATGCAGAAACAGGATAAACCGCTGAATAAAGGCCATCTCGATGAAGAGAAAGGCGAGGCCGATGGCGGTGAAATAAACCAACACGGTCCTTTTGCGAAAGCCGTTCGGCTGCACCCTATGCCGCCGCAATGCCGCCAACGGCAACAGGATGAGCGCCATGCTCGCCGCCGCGGCCTGGAGCAAGGTCGCCACCAGCACCAGATATCCCCATTCCAGCAAGGGCATGCCGCCACGGCCGCGTAGTCCCAGTATCTCCGCCAGCGAACCCCATTTGAAGAACTGAAAGAAATAGGGTGAATCGTCGGTGGCCGGGTTGAGGTTGAACTTGTAGCGCTCAAGGAATTGCTGCCTTTCCGGCCCGAGCAGGGCGCGGGCGGCGTTATAGAAACGGGGTTCGTCCAGCAGGTTGTAACGATTGGTCTCAGCCGCGCGTATGCCGGGAAACCAACAGACATCAAATGCTCGCGCGGCGGCGAAGCGCCGCAGCGCCGCGATATCGTCGGCGGTGACCTCGCCGTTCTTGATCAGCAGGGTGCTGGTCTGCCAGCCGCGGATCAGGATCAGGCGCTTACCCGGTTCGGCAACGCCCTGCCGTTGCAGCGCCGTGACCGCAGTGGCAAACAGCTTGAGGGTGTCGCGCGGCGGCAGGTTGATCCAGCGGCTGACGGCGAGGAACCCATTGGGATTGAGGTGGGCGATGAATGTCCTCAAGGCCTCGACGGTGTAGAGATAGCTTTCATTGAGCGCATAGAGGCCGGCGGCGCCGGCGGCGAAGCTGTCCAGCAATGGCAGCTGTATCAAGTCGTAGCGGCGTGGGCTGGTCGCCACGAACCCGCGCGCCTCGGCGGCGTGCACCCGCACGCCGGGCTGGGAGTAGAGATGCGCGGAGAAGGCGCCGTAGCGGTTGCGCACCAGATCGATGAGTTGCGGATTGAGCTCCACGGCGTCGATGCTCGCCACCCCCTGCCGGCGCGCCTGGAGCACGTCGCTGCCGCCGCCCGCCCCCAGCACCAGCACGCTACGCGGCGTGAACAGATGGTAGGGCAATGCCCATGTGAGCTGGTCAAGATAATCATAGGCGGAGGGCGCGGCATGGCCGTCGTCGATCACCGTCATCGCCGCACCGTTCGTGAACACCGCCACCTGCTGTGGCGGTCCCTCCCGCGCCATCAGACTGAGACCGGGCGCGTGCCGCAGCGGCACGCGTCCGCTCTTCACCACTGTCAACAAGCCGAGCGGACTGGAGCTTTCGCTGACGATCTCGGTGCCCGCGATGCGCAGGGTCTGACTGAGTTCCTTATAAGGTGAGAACACGAGTCGCGCCTGTTGCGCGCCCCACACCAGCAGCAGCGCCCCGGCGATGGCCGCCACGCTCCACCGCACCCGCGACGTCACGCGCAATTCCCAGACCGCCACCAGCAGGCTCATCAAGCCAAGCGCGCCGACGGCGCCCAGCGCCGTCAATGGCGGGGCCACCACCAGCAACGCTATCACTCCCAGGCTGCCGAGCCCCGCACCCAACAGATCGGCGGCATAGGCGCTGGCGATATGCCCGCGAAAGGCGATGAAGGCGAGGGCCACCGCGTTGGCGGCGAAAATAAACGGCGTCGCCAGCAGCAGATACATGAGCAACAGCCGCAGCGGCTGGTGCATGTCCCACAACACCGTTTCCGGATTGAAAGGCACCTGCTGCGCCAGCAGATAGCAGCCCACGGCGCTCAAGCCGAACAGGACTATATTGGTGCAAAACGTGAGACGGAAGCGGGCCTGCAATCGCTCTTGGACCAGTGACAGAAAGGTACCGCTGACCCCGTAACCGAGTAGCGCCAGACTGATGACCATGTAGGCAAAATGGTGCCACTGCACGATGGAGAGCAAGCGCATCAGCAGCACCTCGTAGGCCAGTGCGCCGGCGGAGAGCAGCGCGATGGCCAACACCGGGAGTCGCTGCTGTGCGGGCGCCGCCTGGGCCACGGATTTCAATGATGCCCGCCGGTCAGCGGCACGAACATCACCGGCAACAATTGCCGGGTACGCAGCGTCCCGTCCGCGTTCTTTTCGATCAGCACCAGCTGCTGGGTGAGAAAGCGCGAGCCAACCGGGATCACCATGCGGCCGCCGGGCTTGAGTTGCGCCAGCAACGGCGGCGGGATGTGACCGGCGGCGGCGGTAACCACAATCCCGTCGAAGGGCCCCTTTTCCGGCCAGCCGTAATAGCCGTCACCGATGCGGACCGTGACATTGTCATAACCGAGGGCCTTGAGCCGCTCCCGCGCCGCGAGGGCGAGAGGCTTGATGATCTCGATGGTGTAGACCTCCTTGACCAGTTCGGCCAGCACCGCCGCCTGATAACCCGACCCCGTGCCCACCTCCAGGACGCGGTCGCCGGGCCGGGGATCAAGCAGGTCGGTCATCACCGCCACGATGTAGGGTTGTGAAATGGTCTGGCCATAACCGATGGGCAGCGGCTCGTTGCGATAGGCGCGATCGCGTTCCGCCTTGGGGACGAATTCATGGCGCGGCACCCGGCCGAGCGCCGCCAGCACCCGGGGGGCCAGCGCGCCGCGGCCCAGATAATCAGCCGTGGCGCGCACATCGCCGCTAATCTCCTGGATCAACGCCGCGCGTTGTCGGGCATAGTGCGCCGCATCCGCCGCAGCCGCGCGGTTACAGGCGCATATCAGAACCAGAAACAGCACAAGGCCGAACCAACCCCTCACGAAGCGAAGTGAGTCATTCATGGAACAATTATGGTTCATGTCGGCGAGACGGCAGATATTCGCCATTTGCCATCCGTAACCACCGCCGCTCCCATTCAAGACTTGGCTCAGAATCGCGCCACAGGGCTCAGGTGGATGACAGGCGGGTATCATCCCGAGTTCCGCTGTCGAACAGCGTCATCTCCCACTCATCCTTGGGCACGTCGTAGCGTAAGATGTATATACCGCCGTCATCGCCGCGCACCTTGAAATAACGGTGGGCCGGGGCGAGCCAGCGATCCACGATTTCCGCCACCGCGATCGCCCGCTCTCCGATGAAGAAGCGCAGTGGCGCCTCCTCGCCGCGATGGCCGGCATAACATTCAACGCGAATGCGCCCGGCATCTCCGTTCATGAAATAATTATAGACACCGAGAGGTGCATGCCTATACGCTAATTGTTGGAATTCACTGACTGCGGCCCTGCTTGCCGGGCATAAAGGAGGCGATATGCTGGAGCTCAACCCGGAAACGGTATGCTTCCTTATCGATAAGGCCAAGGAATTTCACGCCAAAGAAGAAGTTGTCATCCCCGATGAACCCCTCAGCCCCAGCGAGGATTGGGCGCGTCAGGTCCTGGCGGACCATGAGGACGATCTCAGCTACCAGGAATTCAAGGCCGCCGTGGACGATCTTGAACCCGATCAGCAAGCCACCGTGGTGGCGCTGATGTGGCTGGGACGGGGCGATTACAGCAAAGACCAATGGGAGGATGCCTGCGCCGACGCCAAGGCGCGATGGACACCGCGCACCGCGGAATACCTCCTGGCCAGGCCCCTGGTCGCGAACTATCTGGAAGAGGGTCTGTTTCAATTGGGCTACAGCTGCGAAGCATAGGCATCATGGCGTCCGCCCGGAACCCGTGAGCAGAGGGCCCAAGGTCTTGACCACGACCGCCGCTGAACTGGAACGAAGCGCCCTCTATTCCGAGGAACTCGGCATCCGGCTGCGGGAAAAAAGCGATCGCGAATGCTTCAAATGGTTCCTCGCCAGCTTGCTGTTCGGCGGCCGGATCTCGGAAACCATCGCCAAGCATACCTACCGCGCCTTTGAGCGGCATGGATTACTCACGCCACGAAAGATTCTCGCCGCCGGCTGGGATTTCCTCGTCAATCCCATCATGCGGGAAGGCGGTTATGTGCGCTACGACGGTAGAAAGTCTACCCAGATATTGCGCGACTGCGAACGCCTGGTCGCCGAGTATGGGGGGAGACTGACCGGAGTGCATGACGCGGCCGCAAACGCCGCCGATCTTGAAGACAGACTCTTGGCCTTTTACGGCGTCGGTCCTGTCACGACCAATATTTTTTTACGGGAGCTAAGGCCCTACTGGAAGAAAGCCGATCCGGCGCCGCTGCCCGTGGCATACCGGGTAGCGAGGCAACTCAAGCTCGACCTTGACCGCTACGACCGCAAGACCATGCGTTTCATCCGGTTGGAGGCGGGGTTGATGCACCTGCGCGGACAACTGCGGCATCGCACCCCTGGGCAGGTCGGTGCTGCATAAGCTGCGGAAGGGAAATCATTGGGCGCAAATGCCCTTTGGCTACCCCAGCCTAGTGATCCGGAATCGCATTCTCGTCATCGCCCCGGCCCGCCCGCAATTTGCACGCGGCGAGCCGTTCACGCCACTCCGTAAGCATACGCCGGCGGGCCGGGACATCATTCCGGCTCAGCAACAATGTCTCCTTAGACACCGACAAGGTGATGGTTTCCCAGGCCCCATCCGCTTCCACGGCACAGTCCACCTTTAATTCCCATTGCTCATCCCGGGGCTCGATTTCGAACAGATAGGCATCCAGCCGAAGCTCATCGAGCAACTCGCTGACAGTATCACGGACCTTGGCAAACTCGACGATTGACAACGCCATGACATGCTCCTCTGCCGCGCTTTTCCAATCACCCTGCCCAGCGGTCTTTACCCGGCGACACCCGGCCGTTATTCCGCATCCGCCGGTTCCCGTTCACACGCTCCCATGCCCGCGGCGGCACCGCCGGCGACGAGGTGCAGAGTATTATCCGCACCAACTTCAACCCGGGTGCCGAATTGCCTGCCTTCCCTGTCCAGCACGTCCTTTAACCATAGCACATCCGGTCTCGAGGCCCGCTGCAAGCGAAAGCGCTTGATCTGCATGGGTGTCATGCGCAAATCGACAAGTCTCCCGCCGGACGGGTCCATCCGAACAAAATACATGACGGCCAAATCATCCCTGAATTGCTCATTACCCTTAATGCCCTCGTAGTCGTTCAGGAAATCGCCGCAGCCATAGATAACGAGTTTCCCCTCATACACCTCGATACCCTTCAGGTGATGGGAAGAGTGGCCATGGACGACGTCGATGCCCGCCTCGTCGATGAGTCTATGGGCGAACGCCGTCTGCGCGGGGGGAACGGCATATCCCCAATTCTCGCCCCAGTGGATCGACGCCACCGCCACATCGCCCCGCCGTTTTACTTTCTCGACGACCGCCTTGAAACCTCGTACGCTTTCATCCGACAAGCCGCTCAACAGGTTCACGCCGGGCCGCTCCGGCGCGGCGGCCCAGCTCCGCGGGATGCCGGAGCTTTCGACGCCGCAGCCGAATATCAGGACCCTGCCCTTGCCGGGTACTTCCACGATCGCGGGGTCTTGCGCCTCATCCCGGGTGGGGCCCGCCCCGGTGCTCCTCAACCCGGAGCGATGCAGCGTTTCCAGGGTCTCCGCCAGACCCGCATAACCCCAATCCAGGACGTGATTGTTGGCAAGACAACAGCAATCGATCCCGGCCGCCGTGATGCACGGCAAATTGTGCGGATGCATCCGATAATTGATGCCCTTGCCGCGCCAATAGTCCGCGCTCGCGGTGACGCTCGTTTCCAGATTTATGATGCGGACATCCGGTGCGGCGCGCGATAATTCCCGTAAGGCATCGCCCCAGATGTAGGAATAGTCAACCGGTTTTGAAATGGGGCCGTTGGCCCGCTCCGCCAAATCGACATAGCCCAAGGCGCTGCCCATGAAGGGTTCGTGGAGAACAGGATCGCCGGGGTGCGGCAATACTTGATCGATGCCCCTCCCCGTCATCACGTCCCCGCACAGGAACAGGGTGATCAGACCGGAGTCTCTTGGCGGTTCGTCTGCGGCCATACCCGGCACCCTCATGTAAGATAGCTGCTCTCCATGGTAGTTCCTGAGGACTCTCGGGAACCTCTGTGGAACGCTTCCTTGTCGCTCGCGACCAATACTATATTACTTCTGATACGCGCAAGCGCCAGAGCCATTGTCAAGGAGAGAACCCATGCTTGTCACGGAGGAAGCCAGCGCCCAAGGACTTGAGGGGCATGTACTACAACTGGCCGGCGAAATCGGCGAGCGCAACGTGTTCAATCCCCGGGCGTTGCACGCCGCCGCGGACTACATCAGCGCCGCATGGCGGCAACAGGGCTATCCAGTCAGTCTCTATCCCTACCGGGTCGATGGGGTCGACTGCGCGAACCTGGAAATCACCCGCCAAGGTCGGCACAGGCCGGATGAATTCCTGCTGATCGGCGCCCACTACGATTCCGTACTCGGCAGCCCCGGCGCGAACGACAACGGCAGCGGCATCGCGGCCCTCCTGGAGCTGTCCCGCTTGTTCAGCGGCCTGACGCCGGATATCAGCGTCCGCTTTGTCGCCTTCGCCAACGAAGAGCCGCCCTTCTTCATGGGCAAGAACATGGGCAGCCTGGTGTACGCCACCCTGGCCCGCGAACGCGGCGACAATATCCGCCTCATGGTCGCGGTGGAGACCATCGGCTACTTTCGCAGTGACGCCGGCAGCCAGCATTACCCGCCGCTGTTGCGCGCCTTTCATCCGGATCGCGGCGACTTTATCGCATTCGTCTCCAATCTTTTCTCGCGCAGGCTGATGCGCCGCGGTGCCGCCGCCTTTCGCGCCCACTCGGACTTCCCTCTGGAACATACCGCCGTCCCGGCCTTCGTCCCCGGCGTGGCGTGGAGCGACCACTACTCGTTCTGGCGCCAGCACTATCGTGCCTTCATGGTGACCGACACCGCCTTTTATCGCTATCCCTATTACCACACGCCGGATGACACGCCGGACAAACTGGATTATGCCGCCTTGGCCCGAGTCGGCACCGGGCTGTTCCTGAGCTTCGCCGCCTTGGCCGGACGCGACCCCGCCTATGCCCTGTGATCGGGATCCTTGTCATTGCTTTCCGGGATTGATTGACCCTGCCGGTATGAAGACACGATGATCGGCGCTCGCGGACGGTTGTTTTCCCCACCCCAGGCACGTCACGGGCACGTCTTCAAATGATCAAGACCCACAACCCGGCAGTTCGGTGATGTTATGCAGTGTCCGACCCGGAATTGTGCGAAAAAGCGATTTCAGTTTGGCCGCCGGGCAAAGCTCAGCGGGATTCACGGTCTTTGTGCGCCATGGCGATCCCGATAGTCTCAATTACTATTCCCACCAGGATGAAAACCACTCCCGTCCAGTAGCCAGGGGGCGACGACGGGGCCAAAAACATCATCACCCCGCCCAGTAATAGCAGAACGGCTACAAGAATCCGCCGGTAATATGAATTTCTGATCATGGATAGCCCCTAAAAGTCATGGCTCAGCACCGCCGTAGGAACCGGGCAATTGTTTAATATGCCACACATAATCTCAGAATGATGCAAATTACCCATTCTTGTACAAGCACCCTCTGCACCCGTCCCCGAATGGGATCACATCAATACCGGGCCGATGCGGCATGGCAGCCAGGCCAGGGGAAAGGTGCGCGCCTCAATCCCTTGACCGCCCGATTGAAATCGGCATCTCAACCGCTCGACTGCGTTTGCCATGCGGCTTGGGTTTCTGTCACACCGCCAGCTGCCGTCAATCGCCCTGACCACGTTCGTACTCAGGATCTGACCTGACCCGGGGCGGACGGCGTGGGCCGGATCTTCAAGACCCTAGCCAGGTGGAAATTGAATAGAAAGGACCGCTATCTTTTGTGCTGCATGGCTATCACCGCAGCGGTGGACGGCGCTTTGCCAAGGTGCGACAATTTTTCCCGATACTCTTGCAAGGGTGGACAGCCGCGCCACGCAACTGTTCCCCAACTCTAAATGGAGCAATACATGGAAAGCGAATACCTGATAGTTGTGGGCGATGGGACCCGTGCGCGTTTTTTCACTTTGGAGGCGGCGGCGCTACCGCCCCTCGAATCCAGCCCCCGTCTGATGGAACACGAGGATCTGGTTAATGCCGAACATATGCAAGGCGGCCATGACAAATACAGCTCCACCCGCACCGGTATCAATCTCAACCCACGGGGTGGTCCCAGCCACGGCTATGATGACCACCGGGCCCAACAGGAGCAGGAGCACGAACGTCGGTTTGCCGCGGATATCACCGCCCGTGCGCTGTCCTTGGCGCAACAACACCGCGCCACCCAACTGGTGTTGGTAGCGGAACCTCACATGCTGGGCTTACTGCGCGACGCGCTTAAGATCCCGGCCAAGTCCGGGATCGACGTCCGCGACCTGGCGAAAGATCTAACCAAACTGACGACTACCCAGCTGCACGGTCAGCTGGCGGCGGCCGGATTGGTGCCGGCACGACACGAACCACAGGGCGGCTGAGCTGCCCTTCTACCCTAAAGGGCATAAATCCCAGAGGAAGAAGGAACGCCGCGTTTATTCGATGGTTCTCCATTTTGGCGCCGGCTCAGTTTCGCACCGCAAAGAAAGGTAAGCCCTGATTAATTCGTCCCTTCCCCCTCAGGGGGGTGAGGTGGAAAAGGAAAAGGTCCGGTGGACCTTTTTCCTACCGAACGGGTGCACACTGTTTTCGTGCACCCCGGGCAGGAATGTATTGTAGCCGTTCAAAACCCCATCCCCTCCCCAACCCTCCCCTTGAAGGGGAAGGTGAATATATCAGGGGTTCCAAAGAATATACTGCCAATCATTGAGTCGCTGTAATATCAATCACCACGCCTGGCGCAGCTGTGAGTCAACTGCCATTGAGATATCCGCGCAGCGCGGCAAGCCGTCACATCGCCATCTCAGCCTCGGCCGGGCCCTTCTTTTCAGGTTCCGGGATTTCCGTCATGGTCGCCTCCGTCAGTAACAGCACGCTCGCGATGGAGACGGCGTTTTCCAGGGCGATGCGCACCACCTTGGTGGGGTCGACGATGCCGGCCTCAACCAGATCCACATACTCCTTGCGCGCGGCGTCAAAGCCGACGTTGCCCTTGCTTTCCATCATCTTCGCCACCACCACGCCGCCGTCCATGGCGGAGTTTTCGGCAATCTGGCGGGTGGGGGCGCTCAAGGTGTGATGCAATATCAGTAGCCCGGTTTTCTCGTCCCCCTCCAGTTTCTCCTGTTCGGGGGCGACCGCCTCGGTGCAGCGCAGCAACGCCAGGCCGCCGCCGGGAACGATGCCTTCGGCAACCGCCGCCTTGGTCGCACTGATGGCGTCGTCGAGCGCCTCTTTCTTGTTCTTCATTTCCGCCTCGGACGGCGCGCCGACGCGAATCACGGCGACGCCCCCGGCGAGCTTGGCAAGCCGCTCCTGGAGCTTCTCGCGGTCATAGTCGCCGCTCGCCTTTTCTATCTGCGCGCGAATCTGCCGGATACGGCCCTCGATCGCCGTCTTGTCGCCGGTACCGCCGATGATCGTGGTGTCATCCCGCGTCACTACTACCCGCCGGGCGGTTCCCAACTGCTCGAGCTGCACGTTTTCAAGGCTGATGCCCGCTTCCTCGGAGATGATCTGCCCCCCAGTGAGGACGGCGATGTCTTCCAGCATGGCCTTGCGCCGCTCGCCGAAGCCCGGCGCCTTTACGGCGATACTGTGCAGCACGCCGCGGATCTGGTTGACGATCAAGGTGGCCAGGGCCTCACCTTCGATGTCTTCGGCGATCATCAACAGCGGCCGGCCGCTTTTCGCCACCTGTTCGAGCAAGGGGAGCAAATCCTTGAGGATGCCGATCTTCTTATCGCACAACAGGACATGCGCCTCTTCGAGTACGGCCTCCATCTTTTCGGGATCGGTAACGAAATAGGGCGAAATGTAACCCCGGTCGAATTGCATGCCTTCCACTACATCAAGCACGGTGTCGGTGGTCTTGGATTCCTCCACGGTAATCACGCCGTCATTGCCGACCTTTTCCATAGCCTCCGCCACCAGTTCCCCGATCGCCGGGTCGTTGTGCGCCGCCATGGTCGCGACCTGGGCCTTCTCTTTGCGCGTCTGCACCGGCTTGGACAAGGCACGCAAGGCATCCACGGCGAGCTTGAGCCCCTTATCAAGGCCGCGTTTGATATCGATGGCGCTGGCGCCGGCGGCCACATTGCGGATGCCTTCGGCAAATATCGCATGCGCCAGCACCGTGGCGGTACTGGTACCGTCACCTACCGCGTCGCCGGTCTTTTCCGCCGCCTGGCGCAGCATTTGCGCGCCGAGATTCTCCTCCGGATCCTGCAGATCCACCTCTTTGGCGATGGTGACGCCGTCGTTGCACACGATGGGTGCTCCCCATTTCTTCTGCATGAGCACCGATTTGGATTTCGGCCCGAGCGTCAGCCGCACGGCATCGGCCAGCGCCGTCGCGCCGCGCAGAATTTTCTCGCGCGCGGTGGATCGAAACAGAATCTGTTTGTGAGTCATGGGATTCAAGCTCCTTGGCGGGTCCACCCGGAGAATTCCGTCCCACTGCGGGATCGAACCATACTAAATATAGCCGACCACCTGATGATTTTCGATTTTTGTGTCAGTTGATCCCGCAAACACTTACGACAAACTACTTCCAACATGCCCGCATTGACAGCCTCACCCCGCTGTTGCCCTGAACACAGGCCCACGCCGGAATTCCACTGCGCGTCAACTTTTCGTTTGCGTTGAACTTCACTCCGGTGTTACGTGCGGTTAAGCTGTAATGCCGTCTCTATACCAGGGGAGAACGCCGTGATTCAATCAGCCCGGCCCATGACCGTAATGGACGCGATTTATCACCGGCGATCCACGCGCTCCTATACCCCCCAACGGCTGGAGCAAGACACGATCCGCGAGCTGCTGGCGGCCGCCGTAAGGGCGCCGACCGCCATGCATGAAGAACCATGGGCGTTTCTCATCACACAGGATACGGCTCAACTGAAGCGTCTCTCGGGTCGTATCAAAGAGGAGTTCCGCGCAGAGACCCACCGCGCCCATTTCGACCAGGGCGGCCATGCCTTCGAGGTGTTTTCAGCGCCGGATTTCAATGTCTTTTATAATTCCACTACGCTCGTCGTGATCTGCGCCAAGCCCAGGGGCCCGTTTGTCTCCGCGGATTGCTGGCTGGCGGCGGAAAACCTCATGCTCGCGGCCTGCGCCATGGGGCTCGGCACCTGCGTGATCGGCTCGGCGATTTCGACCCTGAATGTGCCGGAGGTAAAGGCCGAACTCGGCATCCCGCCCGACCATAGCGCCATAGCGCCCCTCATCGTGGGCGTGCCAAGCGGCGAAACCGCCGTCCCGCCCCGGAAAGAACCCCATATTCTTGCCTGGAAGTAATACAATGTTCAAAGGCGGCGTTTTTTGAACGTTGCGAGACGGCAAAGGCGTATACGCCAGCCTCTTAGAATAGGGGAAATAACATGTACAAACATATTCTAGTAGCCGTGGATGGCAGCCACATCTCCGAGCTGGTCCTGCAGGAGGCCATAAAACTTGCCAAGGCATTCAAGAGTCAATTGCGACTTGTGCACGCCGTGGATGAAATCGGGTCAACCTTGTATAACCCGGAATACACCCAACCCGGTGAGATTTCCGAGACCATGGCCAAGGCCGGCCGGGAGGTACTCGACAAGGCTGCGGCAACAGCGGCCGCGGCGGGAGTCAAGACGGACACCAAGTTGGCGGAGATCAAGACACTGGGCCGCCGCATCCCCGAGGCGATCGCCGAAGAAGCCGAGGCCTGGCCGGCGGACCTTGTGGTCATCGGCACCCATGGCCGGCGGGGCTTGAGCCGCATGTTTCTCGGCAGCGTGGCCGAAGGGACCTCTCGGGTGTGCGCCAAACCGGTCTTGCTGGTCCGCGGTACCTAGCCGTTCACGACATATTCAACGGCTCTGCCAGGACATATCCGGGCATCTGGACGACACTTCCCGGATTTCTCCTCCTCCACAACGGTTTCCTTTAGTCACCGACGGACGCGTTTCTGCAGTAAAAAGAAACAATAACGAGCCAGACCGCGCTTGACGCTCCTCGGTCACGGACCCTTCGCCGGCACATTGCACCACGGGCCGGAGCGTCAATACCGCCCACTTTTATAAGATCCTGCCGTCTACATTTATGCAAGACGCCAAGTCTATGTAAAATGACATATACTTTATTAAAGAGACTAAATCTGCATAACAACATTTTGACAGCTCCCCAGATAACTAATCAACAGATTGGGTCCAAACATGGCCAAGGCAAAAAAGCCCGCAGTTGGTTCGCCCCAAAAACCCTCAGCTTCTGCCGCAAAGAAATCCGGTGGCTCCGCGAAATCCGGTGCCAAGGCGAAAAAAACTGCAGGGCGGAAAAAATCCGCGGAAGCGATAACTGAGCCTGTGCCAAAGCTGAGCGCCGCCGCCTCGTTCCCGATCGTCGGCATCGGCGCCTCGGCGGGCGGTCTGGAAGCGCTTGAAGAATTACTGAAGAGCTTGCCCGCCGACAGTGGCATGGCCTTCATAGTCATCCAGCATCTGGATCCCTCCCACAAGGGCATGATGCCCGAGTTGTTACAGCGTGCCACCCCGATGCAGGTGACTCAGGCCAAGAACCGCATGAAGGTCATGCCGAACTGCATCTATGTGATTCCGCCGAACAAGGACCTGTCCATCCTGCATGGAAGGCTCCAGCTGCTCGAGCCGGTCGCCACGCGAGGGCTCCACCTGCCCATCGACTTCTTTTTCCGCGCCCTGGCAGAGGACCGGCGCGAACGCAGCATCGGCGTGATCCTTTCCGGCATGGGCTCGGACGGCACCCTCGGCCTGCGCGCCATCAAGGAAAAGGCCGGGCTGGTCGTGGTGCAGGACCCTGGTTCGGCCAAGTTCGATTCCATGCCGAAGAGCGCCATTGACGCCGGCCTGGCGGATATCATCGCCACGCCACAGGAGATACCGGGACATATCATCGATTTCATGCGTCACGCCCCGCATGTCCGGGCGGCCTATATGGCGGAACGTGACATACAGAAGGGCGCGCTGGAACAAATATTCATTCTGCTGCGGGCGCGCACCGGCCATGATTTCTCCCAGTACAAGAAGAGCACCGTTTACCGTCGTATCGAACGGCGTATGGGTCTGCATCAACTGAAGAAAATCGCCGCCTATGTGCGCTACCTGCGTGAGAATCCGCAAGAGGCCGAACTGCTGTTCAAGGAGCTGCTGATCGGCGTCACCAGCTTTTTTCGCGATCCTGACGCATGGCAACATCTAAAGGACAACGTGCTACCCGAACTGCTGGCGGCCAACAAGAACGGCAAACCGATGCGCGCGTGGGTGGTGGGCTGCTCCACCGGCGAGGAAGCCTATTCGCTGGCCATGTTGTTTCGGGAGGCAGTGGAACAGATCGGGCCGAGAGCCAGGGCCACGCTGCAGATCTTCGGCACCGATCTGGATGCGGATGCCATAGAGATCGCGCGCCAGGGCTTCTACCCGGCCAATATCGCCGCCGATGTTTCCGCGGAACGGCTCAAGCGCTTCTTCGTCGAGGATGGCACCGGCTACCGGGTCGGCAAGGAAATCCGCGAGATGGTGGTGTTCGCCCCGCAGAATGTGATCATGGACCCGCCGTTCACCAAGCTGGAAATCCTCTGTTGCCGAAACCTATTGATCTATCTGAGCAACGAGCTTCAGAAAAGGCTGCTGCCGCTGTTCCATTATTGCCTGAACCCGGGCGGCATCCTGTTTCTGGGCAGCGCCGAGACCATCGGCGGTTTCACCGGCATGTTTAGGGTGCTGGATAGCAAATCACGGCTTTATCGGCGCACTGTCCAGCCAGTACACCCAACGGAAGTTGAGTTTCCAAGCCGGACGCAACCTGTCCATGCGGCCACAGTGGATGTCAGGGAACCCGCTGTCCCCGTCCCCAATCTCCAGGAACTGACGGATAATTTGCTGCTGCAGCGGTTCACACCGGCCGCCGTACTGGTCAATGGGGAAGGGGACATCCTGTATATAAGCGGCCTCACCGGCAAATATCTCGAACCTGCCGCAGGCAAGGCCAATTGGAACATCTATGTCATGGCACGCGAGGGGCTGCGCCAGGAACTGGCCCTGCTGCTGCCAATGGCCTTGCGCGACAAGAAAACGCTCTCGCAGTCGGGGATACGTGTCAAGACCAACGGCAGTTGGCAAATGATAAGGCTGCGCGTGCATCCCATTGAGCGGCCGGAGGCCCTGGCCGGGACGGCGTTGATCGCGTTCGACGACCTGAAAATGCCGGAACCTGAGCCGTCGGCCCCCGCCTCGCGTTCATCGTCGGGTGGCCGCAGCGCCCAGTTGGAGCAGTCCCTGAAGAAGGCACGTGAGGAAATCCGCTCGTTCCGCGAGGAAATGCAGACCCAGCAGGAGGAGCTCAAGTCCGCCAACGAGGAACTGCAATCCACCAACGAGGAACTGCAGTCCACCAACGAGGAACTGACCACCTCCAAGGAGGAGCTGCAGTCGCTCAACGAGGAACTGCAAACCGTCAATGCCGAACTGCAATCCAAAGTGGACGACCTGTCGTCCGTCAACAACGACATGAAGAACCTGTTGAACAGCACGGACATCGCCACCATCTTCCTCGACAACCGCCTGCATGTACGCCGTTTTACCAAGCAGGCCGCGGATTTATTCAAGCTGCTCCCCGGCGACGTCGGGCGTCCCTTGAGCGACATCGTTACCGTGTTGGATTATCCCGCCCTGCAAGAGGATGCGGACGAAGTACTGCGCTCCCTGTCATTTTCCGAGAAGCAGATATCCGCCAGTGACGGGCGCTGGTTTCGCGTGAAAATCATGCCCTATCGCACCCTGGAAAACGTGATCGACGGCGTCGTGATAACCTTTACCGACATCACCGATCACAAGAATCTCGAAGACGAGCTGCGCAAGGCACTGACCAAAGCGAGGAGCACGCCATGAAAAAGCGCCTTGAGGGGAAGGCCGCCATGGCGGATCTACGCGGCCGCGCCGAGGAACACGTGAAGGAGCGATCCCGGGTCGATAGGAGTGACGAAGTTGACGTGCGCAAGCTGGTGCACGAACTGCAAGTCCTTCAAGTCGAACTGGAATTGCAGAACAGTGAATTATTGGAGGCCAGGGTCGAGGCCGAAGCGGCCGCCCAGCATTACACCGAACTCTATGATTTTGCCCCGGTCGGCTACCTGAGCCTGAGACGGGATGCCACCATTCTCCAGCTGAATCTTGCCGCCGCGGCGATGCTGGGCGCGGAACGCTCGAAGCTGGTCGGAAAGCGCCTCGGGACTTTCGTCGCGGCCGAATATCGTCCAACGTTCAACGCATATGTAGAACGAATATTTTCCGGCCACGCCCAGCAGGACTGCGAGTTGCGCTTCCAAAGTCAGGCGGGAGAGGCCGCGCGCTTCGTGCGTCTGTCAGGCGCGGCGGATACCCTGTGGGAGACCTGCCGGGTGACGATGACGGACGTTACCGCCACCAGGCAGATCATGGACGCATTGGCCGAAACCGGGTCCAAGTACCGGGCGTTGTTCGAAAACAATATGGACGGTGTTCTGCTCACCACACCCGAGGGGGGAATCCTTGCAGCCAACCCGGAGGCACAGAACATTCTGGGTTACAGCGAAGACGAGCTGAGCAAGATCGGGCGAAAAGGTGTGCTCGATTACAGCGACCCCCGCCTCGCCCCCGCCATGGCGGAACGTGAACGAACCGGACGCTACAGGAGCGGCCTGACTGCCTTGCGAAAGGACGGTAGCCGCCGCCAGCTCGAGGTCGCCTCACAGACATTCAAGGATAGGTCCGGTCGGCGGATGAGCAGCACGATCATCCGCGACATTACCGAGTTTGAGCGCACCAGAGAGTCGTTGGTCGCGAGTGAGAATAAATTCAGAACCCTGTTCGACAACTCTCGCGACGCCCTGCTGGTGAACTCGCCGCCCGAGTGGCGATTCACCTGGGCCAACCGCTCCGCTGCGCGCTTATTCGGGGTTGAACGCGAGGGCGAGTTGCTGTCCATGACCCCATGGGATATTTCACCCGAGTTCCAGCCGGATGGTATGTTATCCTCGGAGAAAGTTCGGCAAATGGTGGAAATAATGCTGCGTGACGGTTCCCACAGCTTCGAATGGATCCACAAGCGCCGAGACGGGACGACCTTCCCGGCGGAGGTGTTGCTCACCCGGATGGAAGTGAATGGAGAGGCGCTCGTGTTGGGTTCGATCCGTGACATCAGCTTGCGGAAAACGCTGGAAAAACAGGTTCAGGAGCGCAGAAGTGAAATGGACATGCTGCAAAAGACCCAGATCGCCACGCAAACCGCCGCGGCCATCGCCCACGAGTTGAACCAGCCGCTGCTGGCGGTCGCCTCCTATGCCGAAGCGGCGCTGCTCATGTTGAACGCCGCGAAGCCCGACCTGGCGAAGATCCGCCAGACTATCAAGAAAGGTGAACGACAGGCGTTGCGCGCCGGAAAATCCATGCGTGACCTGCTCGCTTACCTGGGCAGTAAGGAATTCGCCAGCGAGTCCTTCGATCTCAATAAGGAAATCAAGGGCACTGTGGCGACGATAAGATCGGAGCATCAATTAGAGTTCCGCGCGGTGTTCCATCTGGAGCAAAACCTCCCTTTGGTCCAGGCTAACCGCGCGCACATGCGACGGGTGCTGATCAATCTGCTGCACAATGGCATCGAGGCCATGCAGCACGCCAGTGTTCCTCAGCCATCGATTACTGTGACCGTCCGTACGATGAAGGAGCAAAATGTCGCGCAGGTGACTATCCAGGATAACGGGCCGGGCATCAAACAGAGCGACATCCATCGTTTGTTCCAGCCGTTTTTTAGCACGAAGCCCGACGGCATCGGCATGGGTCTTTGCATCAGCCGTTCGCTGATCGAGGCGAACGGCGGCCAACTCTGGATTGACCCGGATGAAGGTCCGGGGGCCACCTTCCACTTGACCATTCCCTTTGCGCCATGAACGACACCGGCACCATATTCATCGTGGACGACGACCTGGCGGTGCGCGACTCGCTGGAAAGCCTGTTCGGCGCTGCAGGTTATGCGGTGGAGGCCTACCCGGATGCGAAGGCATTCCTCGGCGCCTGTGGGCCGCAGCGTCCCGGCTGCCTGGTGCTCGATATGCAAATGCCTGGCATGAGCGGTCTCGATTTGCAGGCGGCCCTCGTCGAACGCGGGGACAGCCGGCCCATCATCTTTCTCACGGCACACGGCACGGTGCCGACGACCGTACGCGCCCTCAAGGGCGGCGCCTTTGATTTCCTGGAGAAACCCGCCGACGGCGGGGCCCTGCTGAATCTGGTACACAGGGCCTTGCAACGAGATGCAGAGGAACGCCGGGCAGCGGCCCAGCACGACCTGGCGCGGCAGCGCTGCGACGCGCTCACTGAGCGGGAGCGCGAGATTCTGCAACTGGTGGTCGCGGGCAACAGCAACAAGGAAATCGGACGTCAACTCGACATCAGCCACCGCACCGTGGAATTGCACCGCATGCGCATCATGCAGAAGACCGGCGCCCAGAACGTGATCGAACTGGCGGCAATCGCACACGCTGCCGGGCTCATTCCCGAGCCTCTCACCCCCGATACGGCGCCGGAAACATCCTGAGATATACGTATTACCACGTACGCGGTGGCACGAATAGACCTCGCCCGCATATATCGCTTTAATTCAATAAATTATAAGGTACCGGCCGTCGCGGCTCCGGTCCGGGCAGACAAGATCAGCCTCGGCGGATTGTTCATCATAACCACCAATCCCCGAATCCCTAGGGACTGCGGTTGAAATATTCGCCCCGGGTCCTTGCCGCGCGCCTCAGGCACGAATGTAACAGCCTTAATACATTGAATAAAATCGTTGACATATTCGCCGCATCGTCGAATAGTGTAGCGTCTAGCTTTGACATACACTTTGCAGTCCAGATTGTTTCGTTATGGCCGGATTGAATCCTGAACTGAATCGGTTTGAAATCCTCGAATCCATTCCCGATGCGTTGTTGATAACCGATGCGAGCGGCAACGTCGCGTTTGTAAACGCCCAGCTGCTCACCCTGTTCGGCTATACTCCCGAGGAAATGACGGAAATCTCGCTGGACCAACTGATGCCGGAGCGGTTTCGTCCGGCACACCCTTCTCATGTAGTCGAGTACGCAAAAGATCCCTACGTGCGGCCCATGGGCGATTGTTCCGGTTTTTATGCCGTGACCAAGTCCGGCAGGGAATTTCCGGTGGAAATCTATCTCAGCCCGTTCTATAGCGGCGACGAGTTGTTCGTCATGGCGGCGATTCGCGACATCGGCCAGCGCAAACAACTCGAGGAGGCGCTGCGCCGCTCGCGCGACGACCTGGAAGAACAAGTCAGGCTGCGCACCGCCGAACTGGAGGACACCAGCGATCATCTGCGAACGGAGATGCGCGAGCATGCCCGCTCCGAAGAGCGTATCCTCCAGCTCCAGGCCGAACTCTCTCATATTTCGCGGCTCAGCATGCTCGGCGAAATGAGCTCCGGCCTGGGACATGAGCTCAATCAGCCGCTGGCGGCCATCAACAATTACGCCCAGGGCTGTATCCGGCGCATCCAAGGGGGCAGCACCGACCACAAGGGCCTGATCGACGCACTGCAAAGGATCTCGCGGGAGGCGGCACGAGCGAGTGACATCATCGCGCGCTTCAGGCGCTTCGCCAAGAAGGAGGAACTGCAACGGGACTGGGTCAATGTCGACACCCTGGTTTGCGATGCGGTGAGGCTGTCGGAGCTGGATTCCGCCAAGCACGGTATCGAAGTGGATCTTCATCTCAACGGCGTCCTGCCCCAGGCATACATAGACGCGATCCAGATCCAGCAGGTCATGGTAAACCTCATACGCAACGCCATCGAAGCGACCATCGACGTCGGCGATGCCCAAAAAGCGGTATCGGTGCGCGTTTCCAAGCTCGCAAACGACAGCATCAAAATCGCCGTCGTCGACCACGGTCACGGCCTTGTGGCCGAGTCGGTCGACCATTTGTTCCAGCCGTTCTTCACCACCAAGTCCAACGGCCTGGGGATGGGCCTATCCTTGAGCCATCGCATCATCACGGCCCATGGCGGCGAGTTATCGGCACAATCGAACGATGATCGCGGCATGACCTTCTCTCTCGTCCTGCCCGTAACGGATACCGCCTCCTATGACGCCTGACCTCACCGTCCATATCGTCGACGATGACGCCGCCGTCAGGGAGTCGTTGCAATGGCTGATGGAATCGGTGGGCATCGGCGCCAAAAGCTATGACTCCGCCCAGGCCTTCCTGCGCGAAAGCGCGAAAACCGACGGCGGCTGCCTGCTGCTCGACGTGCGCCTGCGGGACATGAGCGGCCTCGAACTGCAGCGCCGGCTGCTGGAAGAGGGCTTCCGCCTTCCCATTATCTTTATCACCGGTCACGGCGAGGTCGACATGGCGGTGCAGGCCATGAAAGACGGGGCGGTCGATTTCGTCACCAAGCCGTTCGATGACCAGAAACTGCTGGATTCGGTGCAACGGGTTCTGTCGCAGGCCCGGGAATTATCCGAGAAAAACACCCAGCGCGACCAGATCCGCCGGCGCCTGGCCTTATTGTCCCCCCGCGAGCGGCAGGTCCTGGACAAGGTGACCGAAGGCAAATTGAATAAGACCATCGCCAGTGAATTGAACATCAGTAACAAGACCGTTGAGGTCCATCGTGCCCGGGTGATGGACAAGATGCAGACCCATTCCCTCGCGGAACTGATCCACCACGTCGCTTTGCTCGACCAGGACTATTAGGGAAAACCCTGATCGCCCTCAGGGCGCATCCCAATTGTTCCCTCCCCCTCGTTTCCCTATGCTCTTTACTGAAGAGTCAAGAAGGCCGCGCCGCCGTCCGCGGTGTCGGGGAAGCAAGATGAGTCGCAACGGAGAGAGAGGAATGGAACATCGCTGGAATCCTCGCAAAGAAATGGATTCCCGGGTAACCGTGTATCGCCATGGGCTCGGAGACTTCATGGCGGCGGTCAAGAACATCAGCGCGGAGGGAATGCTTGTGGATACGGGCCAATATGCCCTGCCAAAAGGAGTCATGGTGGAATTGGCGGCCGCAGCATTGGACGGACTGCAAAGCAGCCTGCTCAGGCTGAGAGCGTTGACCGTTCATGCCGATGACGATGGTGCGGCGGGATTGATGTTCATCGGAGACAAGCGCAACATAGCGGCCCTCTTTAAGAATTTGGAAAACCAGCTTGTTGCGCAGAGCGCGCATACCGAGATACGGGTCCCGGCGGGTGCTTGAAGCCGATGGCGCCGTTCCCACCCTTGCCTATGCATCTCCTAGGAACGCGGAGTCGATTTATCCATGGCCCGCCGTCACTCCGGAACACGGCAAGCGGCGGGCCTTATCGCAAAACCAGTAATTGCCAGTAAGGAGGACATCATGGACAAAGCAACTGAAGCAAAACAAGGGAAGCAGGTTCAGAAGGCAGCGCCCTCTTCCGAAGTGAGCACGTACGATGACATGGAACGCATGTTCGACACTTTCTTTCGACGGGGATGGATGCGCCCCTGGCGCTGGGATTGGCCGGCATTCGGTGAAGTCAGCCGCGCATTGGAAACCCGTTTGCCCCACGTGGATGTCATCGACCGCGACGGCGAGGTCATCGTCAAGGCCGAACTGCCGGGCGTGGAGAAGAAAGATCTCGACGTCAGCATGACCGAAGATTCCGTGACCATCAAAGGCAGTACCCGCCGCGAGGAAAAGGAAGAAAAAGGCGATTATTATCGCTGCGAGATCTCACGCGGTGAATTTTCCCGCACCGTCGCCCTGCCTGCCGCGGTGGACACCGCCAAGGCCAAGGCCAGCTTCAAGGACGGCATGCTGGAACTGGTGATCCCCAAGACCGAGGCCCGCAAGCGGCGCGCCATTAGCGTCGAGTGATCAGTGGCGTCATCTAATTAACCGGGAGAATGATGAATGGACAAAGTGGACGTCACGGCAACACTTGCTTCAGCGCAGGTGAAGGCGATTCCGCCGGTCGCGGCACGACGGCAAAGCCCCACGGGGACGAGCGCCGAGCAACGCCTGCGGATGATCGCGGAAGCCGCCTATTATCTGGCGGAACATCGCGGCTTCCAGGGCGGCGACCCCACCGAGGATTGGCTGCAGGCGGAGGCGGAAATCGATCACCGCCTGATGGGGACGCCTATACATTGAGGCGTTGGCACACCCCCGCCCGACGGCGGGGGTGTGAAGATCGGGCAAGGCAAAAAGGCATGCAGACAGTGGCAACATCGAAACAGGCAACGGTTGTGGTTATCGATAACGATGAGGCCGTGCGCCATTCTCTGGAATGGCTGGTCAAGTCGTCGGGCCATGATGTCCGCGCCTATAATTCCGGACTGCACTACCTGGACGATGCCGTTAAGGCGAGCAGGCCGGACTGCGTCGTTTTGGATATCCATATGCCGGAGATCAATGGGCTCGAATTGTACGGCATCATAAAAACCCGATATCCGGACATCCCGATAATTTTTATATCAGGCTTCCCCGACCAGGTCATGGCCGAAAAGGCCCGCACCCTTCAGTCGAAGGGATTCTTCACCAAACCGCTGGATAGCGACGCATTGCTGGACTGCATAGACAGGGCAGTGGCACGCACCATTCCGCATCCATAACTACCGAAGCCCAACGGGGGAAGTTCAGGCCCCACTAAAAGTTCCTGATTATTGAAAATAATATATCGATAGTCTTCAGCTATCTATAACTACAAAAGAATCAATTTGTACCCTCTACTTTTCGGGACCAGGTTGAAGCATGTATCCAGGGATGAACCCAGAGGAGAAACGCCGTGGAACAGCAATGCCCGTATCATACGACGACCGCCGGCGCCCCCATCGCCGACAATCAGAACAGCCTCACCGCCGGCCCGCGCGGCCCGGTACTGCTCCAGGACTGGCAGTTGATCGAGAAGCTCGCCCACCAGAATCGTGAACGCATCCCCGAACGCGTCGTGCATGCCAAGGGCTGCGGCGCCTTCGGCACCTTCACCGTCACCAACGACATCAGCCGCTATACCCGCGCCAACATCTTCAAGTTGGTCGGTAGGCAGACCGAGTTGCTCACCCGCTTCTCCACCGTTGCGGGAGAACTGGGCGCCGCTGACGCCGAGCGTGACGTGCGCGGCTTCGCGGTGAAGTTCTATACCGAGGAAGGCAACTGGGATCTGGTTGGCAACAATACGCCGGTATTTTTCATCCGGGATCCTCTCAAGTTCCCGGACTTCATTCACACGCAGAAGCGTCACCCCAAGACTAATATGCGTTCGCCGACGGCCATGTGGGATTTCTGGTCCCTGTCGCCGGAATCATTGCATCAGGTCACTATCCTGTTCTCCGATCGCGGCCTGCCCATCGACGTGCGCCACATCAACGGCTACGGCTCCCATACCTTCTCGTTCTGGAACGCGCAGGGAGAGCGCTTCTGGGTAAAATTTCATTTCAAGACCCAGCAGGGACACGAATACTTCACCAATCAAGAAGCCGAAAAAATCATCGGTGTGACCCGGGAGTCCAGCCAGGAGGATCTCTACGACGCTGTTGCAAACGGCGAGTATCCCAAATGGACGCTGTATGTGCAGATTATGCCGGAGCGGGACGCGGAGAAGACGCCCTATAACCCCTTCGATCTCACCAAGGTCTGGCCCCACGGCGACTATCCGTTGATCGAGGTCGGGGTGATGGAACTCAACCGCAACCCGGAGAACTACTTCGCGGAGATCGAGCAGGCGGCCTTCTCCCCCTCCAACGTGGTACCCGGCATCGGCTTTTCGCCGGACAAGATGCTGCAGGCGCGGGTGTTCAGCTACGCCGACGCCCACCGCTATCGCCTCGGCACCCATTACGAGGCGCTGCCGGTGAACGCGCCGCGCTGCCCGGTGCATCATTACCACAAGGACGGCGCCATGCGCTTCTTTGCCAACATGCCCAACCCGGACGCCTATTACGAACCCAACTCCTTCGGCGGGCCGGTGGCCCAGCCGCAAATAACCGAGCCGCCGTTGCGCATCAGCGGCGACGCGGCGCGCTACGACCATCGCCAGGGCAACGACGACTTCAGCCAGCCCCGCGCCCTGTTCAATCTGTTCAAGGAAGAGCAGCGCCGAAGGCTGTTCGGCAATATCGCGGCGGCGATGACGAGCGTGCCGGACGAGATCGTCGAGCGCCAACTCAAGCTCTTCGATCAGGTCCATCCCGACTACGGCGCCGGGGTGCGCTGGGCGCTGGAGCGCTAAGAGCGGCCGCGCCGGAGAGGATACGGAATTTTGCGTCCCCCGCTCCGGTCCAATCGTTGAGGACACCTTATGGAGCTGACACGCCAACCGCCGCAGCCGCAATCCTGGCGTGACTATGCCCGTACCCATGCGATTGCGGGCACCGGTCTCGGGCTTGCGGTGCTTTTCGTGCTCGGCCTGCTCATCGCGAGCATTGTGCAGGTATTTACCGGCGAAGCCAAAACCAACATCAATTATGCGCTACTCGGCGGCGTCGCCGGGTTCACCGCCACCGCGGTCGGTGCATTGCCGGGGCTGCTGTTGCGCGGCATCCGGGCGCGGGTCGAGGACAGCATGCTCGGCTTCGCCGCCGGCATGATGCTGGCAGCGAGTTCGTTCTCCTTGATCATCCCCGGCCTCGAGGCCGGCAAGCTGGTTGCCGGCAGTGCGGTGCTGGGGGGCGGCCTGGTGGTGCTGGGCATGGCGCTCGGGGTATTGCTGATGCTGGGGCTAGACGAATTCATTCCGCATCAACATGAAAACAGCGCGCCCTGCGGACCAGGCAGCGACCGCATTAATCGCATCTGGCTGTTCGTATTGGCCATCGCCCTGCACAACCTGCCGGAGGGCATGGCCATCGGCGTGAGCTTCTCGCACGGAGATCTCACCGTGGGTCTGCCGCTGACCGCCGCCATCGCTTTGCAGGATATCCCCGAAGGCCTCGCCGTGGCGCTGGCCCTGCGCAGCGCGGGCCTCGCCCCGCTGAGCGCCGTCTTGATCGCCGCCGGCAGCGGTGCGCTCGAACCCCTGGGCGCGCTGCTGGGCATCGGGCTTACCAGCGGCCTCGCCGCCGCCTATCCCATTGGGCTGGGTCTGGCAGCGGGGGCGATGATCTTCGTGGTCTCGCACGAGGTGATACCCGAGACGCACCGCAACGGCCATCAGACCCCGGCGACGCTGGGGCTCATGGGAGGGTTCGCCCTGATGATGATCCTGGACACTACGCTCGGGTGAGCGTGTTCACCACGGCATACCATGCCGGGAACGGGAGGATAACACCATGACGCTCGACACTGGCATCGCGGAAACGGACCGCGGAAAGAGCACGGACACACTGTCGCTTATGCTCGCCGACAGCTACATCCTGTATCTCAAGACGCACAACTTTCACCGGAAGGTCACCGGACCCGTGTTCCAGACCTCGTACGCCGTGTTCGTGACCCGCTTACACGAAATTGCGGAATGCACTGGACCTCATTGCCGAACGCATACCCGCCCCGGGTTTCCCGGTGCGAATACCACTTGTTTTCTTCTTACAGGGGGATAGGTCAATGAAAGTCTTTTTTATGATTACGGCTCTATCGCTGTCGTTGTGGCTATCGACTCCTACACCCGTACACGCCGGCGATGATCCGTCGGCCACCACTTCTCACTTGCCCGCGCTGGAACAGCAGCAGCAGAGTGTCACGGAAGAGCTGATGGGCATGCTGAAAAGCACCATGACCATCCTCAGAGACATGGACCACCGACCTTCTCCGGATGAGAAAAGACGGTTGGATGCCATGATCAGCCGCCTGGACACCCTGATGATCCGGCAAAAGGAAATAATGCGGCGCTTGGTGGAGGAACAAAGACTATTCATGCAGCGTCAAAATGAGATTCTGCAACAGATACAACCCAGGAACATAATCCCGCCGCCTAAGTGACCGCGCGATAACCCGGTCCAGCACGCGGATGCATGCGACCCGCCGTCCGTTAGATCGCGATCGCGGCGTACTCCAATTTTTGTTCGGACGGACTTCGACCGTATTGACGAGGGTTTCCGATGAACTGCCCTTGCCCTGATGCTCGTCATTGCTCTCGTGCTCCGCCGGCGACCTTTTAATGCACAATTAATATCGGCTTCAGTCATGTTTAATCCTCCCTTGCTTAAATGTGCCCAATCCTGGAACGCAGGAATGGCTAACAATCTTTAGGAGATCACGACCATGACTTATCAGCTCATCACCCCGAACAACGCGGAAAACGTCGGATCCCTCGATCGCGTCAACCGCTTCCTCGTGGGTATGACCTTACTTACCGTGGCGGTGCTGTTTACCGCGATTTCCGAGACCGCCCTCGCCGGTCTGGTCGCCGTCGGCTTCTACGCCGGCTTGACCGCCTTCATCGGCTGGGACCCCTTGTACGCCCTGGCCAACAGCTACCGCGCAGCGAGGCCGGCCCGCGCCATGCCCCCGACGTCCGCCGCGTACCACCCGCACGGAGCCCGGCCGTTACACTGCAGCGACGACTACCAGCAAGCCGCCTAGCGGGGCCTGTATATATGCTGTATATATTAAAGACAAAAGGCAGGTGCGCGCCCCTCCCCACAAGCGCACCTGTCTGTCTTTTTCTCGCCTTTTCCCCAATGCGCCCGCCCCACCGGACCTGCCTCTCGCCGTGAGCCGTCGCGCGGCCACCTCACCCCACGCAACGCCGCCATTACCACCTACCCATCCTGTGTATTAAACTTTCTTGGCGGTGGCGCGGTCCATACAAAGGGGCGTACCATCCGATCCGTTGTCTGCGCCCCTTAGGACATAATATGAAAAACAGCCCAAGATCGACAAAGACCGTCCACGTCCCGACACCACCCCATCCCCACCGGCGACGCGAACCGCTGCCCTGGCATCGGCCCAAATCCAGCGAGGAGGACCCGGACGCACCGCGGCGTATCCAGGCGATACTGGACAGCCCCGGCTACCGCCAGGCCGACCAGGACGTGGAGTTCCTTAATCGGGACGAGACCCGCGGCGTCAGGCTGCAGATCGACTATTCGAAACCCGAATTGCTGCTGCAGCAGCACGGCATCCGCCATACCATCGTGATTTTCGGCGGCACGCGCATCCCCGAACCCGCGGCCGCACAACGCCAGGTGACGGCCTTGCGCGCGGCATTGGATGCCGAACCGCACAACGGCGAGCTGCAACGGCGCCTGGCCGTCGCTCAGCGCCTGCTCGATAAGAGCCGCTATTACGAGGTGGCGCGCCAATTCGGCCGCCTGGTAGGCAACACCGGCACGGATGCCGACGGCGCCCCGCTGGTGGTGATGACCGGCGGCGGTCCCGGCGTGATGGAGGCCGCCAACCGCGGCGCCTTCGACGTGGGCGCCAAATCCATCGGCCTGAATATCAACCTGCCCCACGAGCAGTATCCCAACCCCTACATTACCCCGGAGCTGTGTTTCCGCTTTCACTACTTCGCCTTGCGCAAACTGCATTTTCTGCTGCGCACCCGCGCCCTGGTCGCCTTTCCCGGCGGCTACGGCACCTTCGACGAATTATTCGAAACCCTGACCCTGGTGCAGACGCGCAAGATCAAACCGGTCCCCATCGTCCTGGTGGGTGAAAGCTACTGGCGCAAGGCCTTTGACGTAGACTTTCTGGTGGACGAAGGCGTCATAGACGCGGAAGACCGCGAGTTGTTCTGGTTTGCCGAGACCGCCGAGGAAATCTGGGACGGCATCCTGCACTGGCATCAAGCCAACGGCGCCCCGTTATTTTCCAGGGAGTGAAGCGCGGCGCGCCGCTACGCACTGTTCAGATAAATTACAAAAAACCATTCGGAGAGCGATTATGAAGATTTCATTCCACGGCGCGGACCGCGGCGTCACCGGCTCCTGTCACATGATCGAATGCGCCGGCCGTCGCATCCTCATCGACTGCGGCCTCTACCAGGGAGGACGCGAACTCAACGAGGAAAACGCCGAATCCTTCGGCTTCGAACCCGCCGCTATCGATTATGTACTCCTCACCCACGCCCACCTGGATCACTGTGGCCGGCTGCCCTTATTAGTGAAACGCGGTTTTCGCGGTGAGATCATCACCACCGCCGGGTCGCGCGAACTGGCGCGACTGGTGATGCTGGATTCCGCTCATCTGCAGGAAGAAGAGGCTCGTTACCACGCCCGCAAGGCGGCGCGCCACGGCGCCAATCACGAGGTGGAGCCGCCGCTGTACACGGTGCTGGACGCGATGAACAGCCTCGAATACTTCGGACGGACCGCCGTTTACGCCAAACCCCTGGAATTGGCCCCGGGGATCAAGGCCACCTTCCACGATGCCGGCCACATCCTCGGCTCCGCGTGTATCTTCCTGGAACTTGACGAGGGCGGCAAACGGCGCTCCGTGCTGTTTTCCGGCGACCTGGGCAACGCCGGCCGGCCCCTGCTCCGCAATCCGGCGACACCGCCCCGGGCCGATGTGGTGGTAATGGAGACCACCTACGGCGACCGTCTGCACAAACAGATGCAGCCGTCCATCGAAGAAATGTACACGGCGATCACGGACACCTTCGAGCGCGGCGGCAATGTGATCATCCCCACCTTCGCCCTGGAACGCGCTCAGGACATCCTCTTCTATCTGCGCAAAGGCGTGGAGGAAAAACGTCTACCACGTTCGACCCAGGTCTTCCTGGACTCGCCCATGGCGATCTCGGCGACCGAAATTTTCGAACGCCACCCCGAATGCTACGAACCGCACATCGCGGAACTGTTCCGCGAAGGCCGTGATCCCTTTCACCTGCCGGGCCTGCATTTCACCCGTGAGACCGCCGAATCCATGGCCCTCAACCGCATCGGCGGCGGCGCGATCATCATGGCGGGTTCGGGGATGTGCACCGGCGGCCGGGTCCGCCATCATCTCAAACACCACCTGTGGCGCAAGGACTGCAGCATCGTATTCGTCGGCTACGCGGCGCGCGGCACCTTGGCGCGCCACATCATCGACGGCGCGCAAGAGGTGCGCATCTTCGGCGACGACATCCGCGTCCGCGCCCACATCCACACCATCAACGGCTTTTCCGCGCACGCCGACCAAAACGAGCTGCTGGCCTGGCATCGCCAAATCGGCACCCCGGAACGCACCTTCCTGGTTCATGGCGATGAAGACGCCATGCAGCATTTCTCTACGCTATTGAAAGATACCCGGATCGAAATGCCGGCCCTGCATCAGCAATTCGATCTTTGATGCTGCTCGGTCTTCTCTAACGCGGATTGCCATGATGATCACAATTCGGCCATATCGCATCAATGCAGCTGCACGCCGAATAAAAACCGGAGTCGGCCATCCTGGCCCTTCTCCGGTTTCCCCAATGCTGCTCACCTCCTGAAGACATCCGTATTTGTGATGGAGGCCAACAAGCAAAACCTCACATTACCTCTTTTGCACAAACGGCATTTCTCCAATCCATTATCCGCAATATACTCTACGCAGCACTTTGGTAGTCCTGCTGACCATAGCGCGTCACGATCAACGGCGATGATATGGAAACATCCTCAGTCGCCTCCTTGCGGCGCTTTTCCTGCACAGCGCTGACAGCCAGGTAAAGGACACCGTATACAAGATCGGCATCGAGTATGGCGGTCAATGACTCATAAGCGCCGATCATCGCCAACAGAAACAGCCACGCCTCGTTCAAGCCGGGAACCAGCAGAATCGCCGTTATGGCGGCGGCACCGATGGCGCCACGTACGCACCGGCGAGTTGTCCCCAGCGTCCAGTCCGGAATTGCATGTTGATTCGTATTCATGATTTGTTCACCTCCAAAAAATAAATAATTGATGAATGTCGATCACAGGCCCTTTGCCACGTGTCCCTTAGGTATCTGCAGCAAGCATGCCAGTCAGTCATATTCAATTGATTGTTGTTAGCGATGGAATCCGAAGTTGAAGGAATATAGATAGTTGCATGCATGCCGGATGAAATTCGGTATCGTGGTCAGCATGGAAGATTTTCTTTAGTGTTATCCTCGGGAATAACCTGCCCGTCAGATGAGATACGCTTCAATGACCACACGCGCGCATTGCGCTCGCCCACAAAAAATCCGGCCCGAAGGCCGGATAAAAGCATCCGCTTCACACTTGTCCCCAGAAGGGGTGGTCAAAAAACGGGGACAACCAAAGGCGGATGACTGGGAGAGCCGCCAATGCTAAACAGCACAATTACCAGACAGTCCATTCCTCCCTTGACGCGCACAAGATAATGGCATGCATTGCAATGCCCACCATCCATCTGTATACGCAAACCCTCTAGCGGCGGCCAATGGTCACGCTAGCTGCTTCCCCAATACTTGCCGTCAGCGTACAACTCTCTCTAAAGCACCTGCCGTGCCAACCCGGCACCCGGGACTGTATTTATTGTTACTGCCCTTAACACATTTTTTAATCAAGCCATTACATACGATCGGATGTTAACCAATTATCCCTGGCCGCTCGTCGGAGAAGTCCCGCTTACGCAGTTGTTATCCGCTCGGATAATAAAAGTATGCAATGGGATACACGTCGATGAGTGTGTATACTCATCAGTAAATCGATGAAGTCATCGTTAGAAAAGACGGAACGATCCGGGACATGATGGCCTCTTGCACGCCCTGGAACGTAATGTGTTAGAAAAAGATCCTATGGTTCATTAAGCGTCCGGGCGCATGAAGCTGCGGAGTCTGTTTAACATCCATAAAATTTGCCATCGCAGTGACCTTGCTTTTGACTTCTTGATAAGCAGTATTCACGGGCACATCCCAGCAATGTTTTTCAAGCGTCTGATGCAGGGAAAGCGTGAGTAGTCCATGTTTTCCTTTTTCCGTTGGGATATCGTACGACAACTCGCGATTCGTACAAGCAGCTATCATCACCCTGTTAGGCCCTTTGCAATGACCACCCTCTTGAAAACCTTCGTCGACCCGTGTCCTATAGCGCTCTAGACCATCAGAACCGGATGGTGAATAGCGGGCTGAAAGCTGATCGCTTGCATCAGACATCATTTCCGAAGGGAGGCCTGAATGGCAAGTATCGACAATACAATAGCAATTGACTCCTATGGGAATGTTATCGAGCACCGCCCCAACCTCCTTCTCCAGTAAGCCGTTAGGGTCAGTATAATTATTAGCATAATCATAGGTCATAAAAATTTTATCGAAACCGCCCGGTTCTATTTTTGGATAGCCTTCCTCGTCGCGCTCGAATATCCATGTACCATGGGTTGCCAGAGTAAAGACCAGGACATCTCCCTGAGCAGCATCTCCTACGAGCCATTCCAACTCGTCCAAGATAGCAGTGCGAGTCGCACGCTTATCAGTCAGCGACCGGATGCTGGCCGCGGTAAAACCAAAATGTCGTTTCAGCATTGAAGCCATCAAAGCGGCGTCATTGGCACAGCCTTCCAGGGCCCTTACGTAAGGATCCTGGAAGTATGAAATTCCGACACATAATGCCTTTTTCATTGTTATCTCCAGGATACGAAATGCTTTTGGCGCTGTGATAATAACCATGATCATCTCGTATCCCTATCCATTTGGACGGCTGGACACTGGAACCTATCTCAAAATCCGGATGTGATCCAAAATTACTCGGGCCGCACTCCAGAATATATTTCCACATCCTCCTCTCCCTCCGGGACCTCGGTGCCCCTTGTGGGTAGAGGGCGGGGGTGAGCGGAGTAGCATGTTGCAACTTCTTGACATATCGCCCTCATCCTAACCTTCTCCCGGAGGGAGAAGGGACCAACATCAGTATTTTTAACACCCGCCACGCATACTCATACGTCGCAACTTAGTCAAATTCAAATTTAAGACAGGTTCTGGTAATTTATGACATTGTATGACGCTCCACCGGACAGACTGGATTTGACAGGCGCCCGATGGGCGACGCATGGTCCCCATAACTACAGGGGACCATGCACCCCATCTTTTTCTCAATTTCAGTTATCCAATCGGCACACAACAAGAAATTCCACAAATGATCTTGGAGGTATAACCAGGAGGACAATCGCCTTCACGGCTTAGCTGGGTCCTCGGGGTATTTGAGATGAGAATATCTTGGTGATGCCACCCCTTAAAACAAACCGGTTTACCAGTATCATCGACCACCGGCTTCGGCTCTCCGTTTACAATACCCGCCGCCTCTTGGATCGTGCCCGACCCACGATGAATCGTCAACATGAGATCGAAAGTGTCGCTGGACGTGCCCTGAGACGTTGCCCCGGCTGCTGTTCCTCTGGTTTTGGCAATGGTATCGGTCATGATAAATTCTCCAAAGTTATCGCTGATAGAAAAAATTCAATATCCCATATCTGCATACGCATCACATTCGATTGTTCATGGTCTTCCTCCTCCGTTCTCAGTCAAATGACAGGGTGAACCTGGCCACGGCATATCTGCGCGGTTGCAGCGGCGCAACCTGATTTGGGGTTGACAAATTGGGATCGAATTCGTACATCCGGAACCGCCGGTCGGTCAGGTTCCGCACACTGAGGCTGATGATCCCCCGGCGTCGCGGAAAGCGATACCCTATCGTCCCATCCACTACCCAGAAATGGCTTGACATGGGTGGCGCCAGATCACCGGGAGCGGATGTAGGATCCACATAGAGGCCGGTCTGTACCACGTAGGACCCGGTCAATCCCGTGAAAAAGCCGCCAGGATGAAAGAACTTGACTCCCAGCGGCAGACGCTGGGTTTTCGTTTTGGCCCCAGTCTTTTCATTACTGTACCGCTCCCGGTAATATTCCACACTGGTGGTAACGCGGCTAAATGGTGTCCAATTAAGATAGGCACGCGCGGTGCGGAATCTGCGTGAACTTTCCTCGACATTGGCGGTACCCACACTTAGCTTAGGAACCGTGACATTCCGCTTAGTGAATTCCATCCCGCTGAATATCTTTCCGGAGAACTTGTGATCCACACCGATCCCGTAGAGTTTGGAGTCTGCAGCCACCTGATCCTGAAAGAACTGCTGAAAGCCGGCGACCTGTGTCGGCTCGATGGTCTGATTGGAGACAAGCTCTCTGTTCATCGAGCGCAGGCCCGCCAGGCGCAGCGTGGTTTCCGGACTCATGTCCCACATCAAGCCCAACTTGGGATTGAACTGATTACGGTGTCCGAGCGTTTCGTCCCGGTAGCGATCTTCGCTGCCACCGAGAGTCAACATGACTCCGCCTGTAGCGTGAATTAGCGTATAGAGATAGGCGTTAGCATGGTGAATACGGAGGGTGGATTTAACATCCACTAAAGGGAACTGGCCAAGAAGCAGCCTGTAATATATATCGGTCTGTCCACTGAAATATCCCAGCCCGGCAATGTAGGAGGCTCTACCAGCCTCTGCCAGATATTGGGTCTCGACGATATGCGATCTCTGCTGGCCGCCTTGCGCTTCTAGAAAGCCAGGCCCATAAGTAATTGGGGTATTGTCAAGCGAACCTTCATCGTGATGCAGATAGAGGGCTGAGACAAGGATTGTGGACGCCGGTGTGAAGGCGTAATGGGCCCCCAGGCGGTAGGTATGATCACTCAGGGTTTCTGCGTAGGTCGGCGAAAAGACGTCGGGGTCGTAGTACAGGCTGAGGAAGCCGTTGTCGCCCTTATTCAGCCGCGCCTCGCCTTGAATGCTCAGCTTCGACGTTACCTGGCCCTGCACGAAGGCGTCGTAGATCTTCTGATCGAGGCCCGCATTGTCGCGGAAGCCGTCGGTGTTGTAGTAAAACTGACCCAGGTTCCAGGAAACCCGGTTGTGAATGCCGCTCAGGGTCAGCTCATCTCCCTTGGTATTCTGCTGCCCCGCTATACCCGAAGCACGTAACCGTAGCCCGTTACTGTCGAACAATTGACTGTATTCATTAAACGATGGGTTGAGCGATCCCGGCCCGGCTGTCAACATCGAGTCGTTGCTGAGACTGGGCTGTACGGGATTGGCGTTGATCGGCTGCAGCAACTGGCTGGTGAGCAGTGCGCTCTGGCGCGCAATCTCGGACTTCGGCAGGGTGGCATAGGAATCGGCCAGGAAACGATGGGCGGAATAGTTCATGGGGTCGGTATTGACCGACTGGAAGCCTTCGATCAAGGCGCGCTGCTCAAAGCCCAAGTCCTGGTAGATGCGGCCGCGGCTGACGCTCCGCGAGGCGAGGTCGCTGTCCAGCAGCAACCGGGAACGATAGACCGCACGATTGTCATTGAGCGCGATGGCGGTCTGTATGTCGTGCAGCGCCTCGACCGGACGGTTGGTGGTCTGCTTCAGCACTGCTTCATAAGAATAGGGCGTGGGGTCCTTGGGATCGAGCTGTTCGGCCAAACCAAACTGTATGGCCGCCTTCTTATCGCGCTTTTCCTCATAATAGGCCTTGCCCAGGTAACTGCGGATTAGCGAATTGCCCGGATCGAGGGCCGCGGCGATTTCGATCTCCTGGCGGCCGTTGCTAAGGTCTCCTTGGCGAATCTTCGCCAGACCCAAACCCAGACGCGATAGTGGTTCCGAGGAGTTGAGGGCAATAGCCCGCTCAAAGGCTACCTGGGCCTGTTTGGGCTTAATCTGTGTCAAATAGGCGAAGCCTAAGATGGTTTGAATGCGGGCCTCGCGAGGATTCAAGGTCTCGGCCCGTTTCGCGGCGTCAAGCGCCTCGCTCAGATAACCCTGACTCAGCCACAGTTCCGCTGTTCGTGCCCAGGCCAGCGCGGACTTGGGATCGAGCCGCGTTGCATCCTGGGCAGCCGTCAAGGCCTGCGCCAAATTGAAGTTCGCCTGCCAGGCATAAGACAGCGCGATCCGCACGCTGGCCGACTCCGGGTCCGCGGCGGCCGCCTCCTGAGCGAGGCCGAGCGCCTTGTCGGGCCGGTTCTGCACCACCGCGATCAGGGATTGCAGGGCCAAGGCCAGTCCGTTCCGTGGAGCCAGGGTCAAAGCCTGATTTATGTCGGACCGCGCCTGCCCGACGCGGCCCACTGCAAGCAGCAGCGACGCCCGATAAGTATAGAAACGCGGATCATCAATGTCAGGCGGCGCGTTTTTTAGTGCCGCGAAGGCCCGTTCCAAATCGCCAGTCTGATAGGCCGTGATCGACTTTGCGACCATGGCGCGCCAATCGCTCGCGGGAAGCGCTTCCGTCCCGCCCAGACCCAAATCATGCAGACTGAGGACAGGCGGATAATAGAGCGCCCAGTGGAGTTCATCTTTGACATTGACCGCCACACGCATCACCGGTTTACCTCCGGCGTGGGTGACCGACGATTGGCCATCGGTCACGGTCAGGGTGCCCTGAGCATTTTTCAGGTGCATGGTGCCTTCTATCACGGTGAGGGTGGAGGTCTGATGCTCCTTGTCCACCTCGATCACGTATTCCGTGCCGCCGCTGGAGGCATTCACGTAAGGGGTATCGATGGTGAGTGGCCGGGGGAAACGGGTCATGAACAGGGCCCGGCCGGTAAAGAGTTCGAGCAGGCTGGGACTCTCCGGCTTGGGTGCGGAGAACTTGACCATAGTGTTCTGATCCAGCCTCAGCATGGTCTCATTGCGCAGCTGAACGGCGGCCCGGCTTTTCTCCAAAGTCCGAAGCTGATCTTCCGGGCAGAAGGTATCGTTCAGGGACACGGTCCGCCATTGCGTCGCACCCGCCGGCAACGCTTCAACCCGCCCCTCGATCGAAACCACCCTGGCCACCCATTCCGGACATGTTCCGGCACCTGCCGTCGCAACGTTCGGAAAGCCCGTCATCCCGCCCAGCAGGACAACAGCGATCAACAGGCGATAGCATAAGGATGATGCGGTTCTTATCTTTTTGCACATCCAGTCTCACCTTGAGATTGGCAATCAATCTGGATTCCGCGCCTTCATATCCCTATCCCGAACCGATGGGTGGTGACCCACGGCCGCTCCCCCGGCCGCTTTCCTTGTCAGCCACTCTTATGATTGTTGCCGTATGTATGGCAATTCCCGTACCATGGGAAGAGTGCAATGCTAACTTCTTAATAACAAGATAAAATCTTTTTTGGCCGCCTGTTATTTGTCAATTGTCGCTGCGGCGTGTTATCCGATTGGGTTCGCCAACTGTATCCGAAAAGATTCAGGTCATGAGTTCGCAGCGTGATAAAAGGCCTCATGGTCCCCTGCCGCCAGTACCGGCAGGAGGATGCGAAATTCGCTGCCCCGCCCGAGTTCTGTGCTGACCGAGATCGTCCCGCCATGGATCTCGACCAGGCTCTTCACAATGGAAAGCCCCAGCCCCAAGCCCTTAACCTGCATCCGGGAACCCTGCGATGCCTGATAAAACGGCTCAAACAAATGTTCCATGGCCTCGACCGGAATACCCGCCCCGGTATCCGCAATGGTCAGCACCGCATTATTGGCGTCGTGACGTGCGAGCGATACCGTAACCTTGCCTCCCGCATGGGTAAACTTGATCGCGTTATCCACCAGATTGGTGAGTATCTGCACGAATTTGTCGTGATCCGCGAGAATTTTCAGTGCCGGGTCCTCACAGGATGCACTCAAGGTCACGTGCTTAGCCTGCGCAACGGTCTCGAACTGTCGTATCACTTCCTCCACCAACCCGAATAACGGCCACGGAACCCGATTGATGTGCTGGGTTCCGGATTCGATGCGTGACAGATCCAGCAGATTGGTGATCATGCGCGTAAGGCGCTCGGTATTTTCACGCATCCGCTGCAGATACTCGCGTTGCTTCCCATGAAGTTCCCCAGTCATGCCATCCAGCATGTTCTCCACGAATCCCTGAATGGAAGTCAGCGGCGCTTTCAGCTCGTGCGACACCTGCGACAGGAACATGCTCTTGAGCCGGTCCACTTCCCTTAAGCGCTCGTGGGCCACTTCCGTTTTTCTCGAGTCATAATACTTCCACAAAATCGAGGCCGTAAACGCGAACGGCGCCTGAACGGCTAGAGGGACCATAATGGGGAACCAAATAGCCGCCGCACTGAATTGCACGGCGGCGAGGTCCACATACAAAATGCTGATGGCCGCTACGCAGACCATGGCCAGCAAGGGACGAAGCAGATAGCAGATCAAGCCCATCACGATCCCATACAATAAAATTATCAGGACGTGGGTACCGAACGGGAGCGGCCGTATGGGGGTGTCCTCCATCAGGTTCGCGAATGCCGTCGCGGCGATCTCGACGCCGCTAAGATCCCGCCCATCGGGCAGGGAATAAACGGTATTGTAGAAGTCTCCCTGATTCTGAGGAGCAATATCGGAATAGCCGATGAAAACGACCTTGCCCTTGAAATCGAAGCTGTTGCCGCCCGAGGAACCGTTCTGATCGGCAGCTTGCAGGGCCTGGTAATAAGAGACCGTACGAATGGACCGGGGAGGTCCATAGAAATTCAGGTAACGACTATCAGGTGCCCTGTACATATCCACCAGCGCCCTGAGAATCTCACGATGCCGCGCATCGATAGGAGTCGGCGCCACGTTTCCTTGCAGGTACGCTCTCATGTCAGCGGCGATTAACGTGTCGCTTCCGAAAATATCCTTCAGGCACCGGCTCAACGTGATCAGCGCGCGGGTACGCTTGAGGCCGCTGCGGTCGAGACTGAGTATTTTTTCAGCCTGGACAAGAGCAAGCTTGTTTACGGCGTCCCCCGCCGATGCCACTTGGGGATCATTGACGGCCGTGCTTAACAGCACCCTGAGATCGTCATATGTCTGCAAGGCAAAGACCTGGAAAACCGCAGCCGGAAATGTCTGGATATCCCCGGTTTGCTCGAAGGTCCAGTACCGGGACACTCTCACCGGCACCTTGGGAAGCGGAAAGGGGGCGATGGAGGCCGCCGCCTGCGCAAGCACCGGGCTGGGCGGGACCAGTTGTTCGACGATCACGCTGTCACTCGCGCTTTCCGATGCGTTATTCTCCATCGGAATGATTTGTTTGTGCAGATCTTCGACCAGCACCACGTTGCCGGCCCTTCTGATGGTGCTGGCCAGAATCTGATCATCATCGGTCAACTGCTTTTTATCTGTGAAGAACACGTCAAAGCCAATGACGCTCGCTCCTGCATCGATCAGCTTCTGAATCAGTCGCGCATGATAAGAGTGGGGCCAGTTCGAATAGTCATAGGGGAGATCCAGCCGTTCGGATGACGCCCTGTCCAGGGAGACGATGACCACATTTGCCGGGGTGGGCCTCGGGCCCCTCAGGTGGAACAACACGCGGAGACCGCCGTCTTCCTCGAGGTAATAACCAAAGGAACTCAGAATTACCACCCCGATTACGGCGGTGAAGGCGGCGAGGATCGCCGCTTTGGCCCATCGGCGTCTCGCCGGCTGTCTGTGCAGCCTGACCGGGCGCAGCGACGACGTTTTCCCCCCGAGTCTCATCCCCTGTCACCTCCGCAACAGGGTATCAAGCCTTCATCGGAAGAGTGAATGAAAACTCGCTACCCTTGCCCACCTCACTGCTTACCCGTATCCGACCCCCATGCATCTCGATTACATTCTTAGCTATATATAGCCCAAGGCCGGTCCCCTTTTCAATTGAGGACGAACCCTGGGAAACGCGATAGAAGCGGTCAAAGATCGTCCATTGCTCGTCCAGCGGGATCCCCATCCCGGTATCCCGGATGGAGCCCTTGATAAACCTCCTGTTCTGATACAGGGTGACGGTGATCGCGCCTCCCGGAGCGGTGAATTTGACGGCATTGTCCACAATATGACCGATGGCCTGCTCAAGCTTGACGGCGTCCCCATGGATCCGGCTTTCGCCCTCGAACTTCTCCATGTGCAGATCGAGCCGCTTGCGCTCCGCAAGCAGCCGATATTTATCGACTATTCCCGCAATCAGATCCTGCAACACGACGGTTTCGGGGATCAGCTTCACATCCCCGGATTCCAGGCTGGAGATTTCCAGGAGGTCGTTGATGAGCTTCACCAGCTCATCGGAACTCTTGGACATCAGGTCGAGGTATTCCGTTTGCTTCCTGCTCAACGGCCCGGCAATGCAGTCTCTAAGATTATCTATAGAGCCCTTGATAGAGGTAAGCGGCGTCCTTAATTCGTGTGAAACCTGCAAGACAAACTCCGATTTCAGGCGGTCCACCTCCTTGATACTGGTGACGTCTTGAAATACCGTCACCTTTCCCAACAGATCGCCCTGCTCATCCCTCAAGGGAACCGACGTGGCCTTGAGTACCCGCAGCGCGGCGCGCGCCGACTGGGACACCTCTATTTCCTCCGTCAGTTGCTGGTCGGCGTTCTGGAAGACGTCGTGGAGCGGCGGCACCTCACGTTCGATCACCCCCACGTCTTTGGGCATATCCTCCCCGTTAATCCCCAAGAGCCTCATGGCGGCCGGATTAATCAACACGATTTCTCCAGCCGTATCGATCACGATGATGCCGTCGGTAATCTCGTGAATAATTCTCTCTGTTTTATGTTTCTCATTGCGAAGCTGGGAGATGAGCTGGGCAAGTTCGCGGGTTCTCGACTTGACGTTATCTTCAAGGGTCGCATTCAGCTCATCCAGCCTCCTGTTTGCCCGCCGGATTTGTTGCTCCACTTCTTTCCTATCCGTGACATCCGTGGCGACACCCGCACTTACCTGCTTTTCCAGCGCGGCGGCCCTCACGCGCTCCCGGTCCGCCGGATGAATGTTCTCCACCCATGACAGAGGATTTTCATAAAGACTCTTACACGTTTGATCCCAGATCGTTTCGTACGCAGGACTGATGTAAATGATCCGATCCTTTTCCGGAGTCGACATCCAGAACACCTCCGCGATGTTCTCCGCCATCTGACGCAGACGCTCCTCGCTTTCGCGCAATGCCGCCTTCTCCTGCCTGCGGACGGTTTCGTCCTTCACGGTTACCACGCTCCCGATGACCGCACCGTGTTTGCGGATTGGATTGCAGACCAGATCGACGGGCATGCTCGTACCGTCACGATGCATGACCACCATGCTGTCGCAGGAACAAGAGCGTCCGTCGCCAGACTTGAAGATCGGATC
>JARRQJ010000027.1:0-44470 GCA_037381915.1 Gammaproteobacteria bacterium
CCGGCCAGGACGCCTTTGCGGAAACGCTGCCACAATGGCAGTCGGACGAGATTAATCTGGCAGGGCTGGGAAACGAGCATGCCGTGGTGGCGCAAGTCGTCGGCGCGGATACCGTCCCTTTGCCACAAAGGCCAGGCGTCGCGCCGCACGATTCCACCGCCTTTTCCCCGAGCCGCGTGTCGAGCACCAGGCCTCCTGATCTGGAACCGGCCTCCGAGGAGACGATCAACTCCACAATCACCGCTCCCCTCACTCCCTTAGCCGCGTTACGGCCGGTGCTGCAACGCATGGTCGGCGTTGGCGCGGCGGTGGTGATAATGCTCTCGGTGATCTCAATATGGTCGGGCCGGGGCGATAAGCCACAGCCACCCGTCGGCGATGAGATCGCCTACTCGTCGGCATCACAGGTACTACAGGCGGCGGTCACGCCACAGCCTCCACCCGCTGCCGACATGGTTCGCGGCCAGAATGCAACGTCGCAAACGGTGTCGACGATGGCGACTGCCTCAGTAGCCGAAAATCTACCCGAGACCCCGGCTGGCACACCAATATTGGCGCAGAAATCGGATCACGGGAAAGTCGAGGCGGCAACGGCGTCGACGACGGCGACTGCTTCAGCAGCCGAAAACCTACCCGAGACCCCGGCTGGCGCACCAATACCGGCGCAGAAATCGGATCACGGGAAGGTCGAGACGGTAACGGCGTCGGCAACTCCGGCAAGTCCGGTTGCAGAGCAACCCCCGGCGGCGCCCCGGTCCTCGCCGCCTGCGGCCGTCGAATCGAGGCATGTCGCAGCGGCGACGTCGAAACCGGCGAAGGCAACCGCTCAGACGCCAAAGCGCGACCATGCCGATGAAGTGAAGAACAAGACACCGCGACACCGTGACTCGTCCTCAACGGAACCCATCCGGACAGCCACGCTGACACCTCAGGCAAGCGAGTCCATCACAACGAACGGGCGGAGCGCCCGGGCAAAACACGACGGCGCGGCGACTGTGCCGCAAGCATCCGCCGCCACGCCTCCCGTACCCGTGAACCTGGCTGGGCAAGAGACAAACTCCGGCATAGCCACCAAGCCTGCTGCGGAAACGGCGCAAACCGCTGCCCCGGACGCTGATTCATCATCGGATAAGGGGCCGGCCGCCGCTAGGCCCGCGGAAACCGCGACCACACCCGAGCAGGCCCATGCCGCGGGCATTTCCGCCGAGGCGCTCGCGCTGCTGTTGACGCGCTTCAAAGGCGCTTATGATGCGGGGGATATGAATGCCTTGACGCGGCTGTTCGCCACTGATGCGAGCAGTGACGACGCACATGACCGTGCCGCCATCGCCGCCGCCTACCAAAAATTGTTCGACACGACCGACAGGCGCGACTTGGCGCTGGATGCCATCCGCTGGATATCCGCCGGCGCGGCCATGCAAGGTGAAGGGCCATTCGCTGTCAAGGTGCGGGAGAAGGGTCGAGGCTTGGAATCAAGCTATTCCGGCCATCTCAGCCTGCGAATTGAAAAGCGCAACGGCCGGCCGGTCATTACCCGGTTGGAGTACTTTTATACGCGGTGACTCCCCGCGGCCGCGCAGGAGTGAACGAGAACAAGGTGACATGGATGCCGTGTGGTAGTCGAGAGGATATCCGGATTGGATCGCGAGTGAAATGTGCATCTCCCCGGTTCGCCGACGGCGTGACGGTTTGGGCGGCTTGCGACGTTCTCTCCCGTTGGAAGCGTGGTTGCCGAGCGTCCCGCCAAAACCAGCAGGACGGCTGAAATGACGCGCCTGCAATGGACCGTGGCGTTGCTGGCTTTGTCGCTGAGCGGTGAATCACGGGCGGCGGCAATTGGTTTGCCGGCGAATACGGCGCGCATTGGTTATGCGGTGGGAATCTCCCGTATGGCGGTTGATGATCCCGATGGCGCGACCAAGGCCGCGAATTCAGTGCAACCGCTCACGCTGATCTACACCGATTGGTTGCCGGGCGGCCTGCGCTATTGGGCGGAAGGGTATTTCGCACGCACGAACCTGGATGCCGCCGCCGGCAAGGTGGCTGAGGACGTAAGCCGCTACGGCATTCAGTTCGCCGTGCAACGCAATTTTCGCTGGGGGTGGTGGTCGCCGTGGCTGGGTGTGGGCATGGATGTCTCGCGCAACCGCTACTCCAAGCGCTACACCGTCGACAGCGACGGCTACCTGTTGGCTACCTACCCCGATCGTTCCACGACGGCGGTGGGCATCAGCGTGCATGCCGTCAGCGAGTGGGCGCTGGCCCGCGACTGGGACCTCAGCGCGAAACTGGAGCAGGTAATTCCCGTGAGCGGGGGCGTAACCGAAACCGCCTTGACCGTCGGCATCCTGTATCTATATTGATAAATAGCAGTTAGCGCGTAGCGCACGGCAAGGATGAACATGTGCACGAGACAGGTTTTGTGGGCCCTGGTGGTCTGCGTATTGGTGTCATGCGGTGGAGGCTCGGGAGACTTGCCACCCGTCCGCCCGTCCGGCACGGTCTCGGGCAATGCAATGGCCGCCGCGATTCAAGACGGCCGGATCGCGGTCTACGCCTTGGGCCGCAACGGCAAGGGCGCGTTGCTGGGCACCACTACCACTGACGCGCAAGGTCATTTCAGCCTTGATCTGCGGGCCCCCAGCCAACCGGTGCTGATCGAGCTGAGCGGCGGCCGCTACGTGGAAGAGGCCAACGGTGTCACGGTGAATGTCGCCGAGGGTCAGGTCCTGCGCGCGGTTGCGCGATATCAATCCGGTCGCCCGCTGTCGGTGATGGTGACCCCCCTCACCCATCTCGCCGCGGCCTTGGCGGAATATCGTGTCGCGCAGGGCAGCGACCCAGGCACGGCGGTGGATACCGCGCTGAGAACGGTAGAGCAAGCCTTCGGCATGCCGGTGACGGATGTCCTGCCGCAAGATATCTCCGCGCCCGCCGCGGGCGCCGCGAAGCTGAGCGTGCCATACACCTACGGGTTTTTTCTGGCCGCTCTTTCCAGCTTTGCCGAGTGGGTGAACGGGCAAAACAACGTGCCGGCGCATACCGTCTATACCTCTCTGAGCCTCTGTCAGGTGATGTACAACGACATCCGCAGCGACGGGGTGCTGGATGGCCGCGGTCTCAACAAGGCCGGCGACGCCATAATGGACCTGGCCTTGGGCACAGTGGCCTTGAATCAGGATGTCTACCGCATCGCCATCGCCCAGCATCTGTTGGCCGTCAGCGCCGGTGCGCAGAACAAGACAGGCCTCGGCCGCAACGACTTGCTTGACGTGGCACGGTCCTTCAGCACCAGCACCAGTCCGCTGTTCGGCGGCAAGGCGCCGGCGGACACCTCCGCCTTCGCGCCGGGGATCGTGCCGAAGCTGGCGGCGGGATCGACGTTCAACGGCATCTACAATTTTGCGGTGGATATTACCGGCGTGCTCGGCGCCGAACACGTGAGCTTCGACGTGGACGGAGTGGCGGTCGGCGATGCACTCGATCCCGCCCATCCCGCGCTGGACATCGACACCCGCGGCTATGCCGACGGCAAACACCGTGTCGGCGTGACCGCCACGGACTTTCTCGGCCTCAGCAACCATCAGGTGTTCACCTACCGGTTCAACAACGTGTTCGTCGACGTGACCTCCGCCCCCGCCAGCAATCATTCGCCGTTCACCTTGACCGGCACTTATGGCGACAACGGTTTCGGCTTCAAGTCGCTCACGGTACAGGGCAAGGCGGTCACGCCCAATGCCGACCAGACCTGGAGCGCGCAGGTCAACTTGACGCTGGGCCGCAATCACATCCCCATCGTTCTCGAGACCCAGCAAGGCGCCAGCGCCAGCAGCGACGCAATCGTGGACTACGACGTGGGATTGCCGGCGATCACCGCCGCCGGGCACGGCGATGGATGCTTTTCCAACGGCAACGGTGGCTGCGACGTTCAACCGCTGGCCGACCGCAACGAAAACGCACCGTTGTACATCGAGACCGATCATACCGAACTGGCGGGTGTGGCGGTGACGCGCACGGCCCTGAGCGACAACGCCATTCCCTTCTTCGCCCTGACCGCCAATGATCCCTTGAGCAACGGTGTGGGCACGCCCGCAGACCAATTGAAGGTGCGGTTACAATACGAAAAGAACGGAAACGTGATAGTACCGTGGTTCGCGCTGACGGCGGTGAACGGGGAATACTTGCTGCCGCTGGCCACGGAACTGCTGAGCGATGCCTGGTTGCGTTCGGCGCCCACTGATATTCAAGCCCTGCGCGTCGAGGTGGAGGATCTGGCGGGGAACATCACCAGCGCCCTGTTCACGTTCAAGGTCGATTTCGTGGTGGCGCCGTTTGCCATGGACGCGGTGGTCGACAGCGGCGGCGCGGTATTCGCCGGCACCGCGTTCACCAATCGAGCCAGCCTGTACAACACGACCGTTACGGTAGAGGAATACCCCTTCGCCAATACCACGGGCAAGGGATTTTACATCAGCCCCGGTGATAACAGCGTGCACGACGTGGACAATCTCATCGATCAACTGGTGCGCGAGAACAAGGTGCGCCTCAAGTCCGCCACCGAATGGCGCGCCGGATTCGTGGAGAACGTCCTGCAGTACGACCAGTGTCCGAGCCTGCCTCAAGACGGCAGCGGCGCCGATAAATGGACGCCGGTGACGCAGGTATTGAATTATGCGGGGGGCGGTGTCTGGAATCCGGTGGCGGTACCGGACGCCACGTTCGGGTCGACAAAGTCCGTATCGACCGACAACCCGACCGCACCGTCTCCCTCGGCCTGGTCCCAGGTGGCGGACTTCGACGCCACCTACGCGTCGGGCTCCGCAACCATTTCGCCCGGACTGCAGTTAACCTACGCCTACGATTACATCTCAAGTCTCCCGAGCTTCTCCAAGCCCGCCGCGGTGCGCAACTGGAAATTTGTCGACGCCACCGGCGCCGAAACGGACTGTCCCGATGTGAATTTCCTGCAACAGCGCGAGGTGTACAGCTATCAACCGGAGCCCGGCTATCCGCAAAATATCGCGTCAACGATGCATGATGGCGCGAGCTTTGTCACCAGCGGCTTTACCGTGTTCGACGTGACGGCGAATGCCCCGATCACGCCGTTGAGCGGTTGGTATCTCATTCCCGCTGGCCACGCGGTGGTGGTGCGCAAGCAGGTGACCCTGCCCGCGCTGACACTGCACAACGACACCGATGTCGCCGATCCCGGCACATTCACCAGCTACACACCACACCTTTATGACCACACCCTCACGTGGACCATAGATCGCTCCATGACGATGGACGTGGCGCACGACGGCGGGACGGGGAATCTGTTCTCTATGACGTCGCGCCAGGTGCAGGCGGGTGTGGGCACGGCCAGTTATCAACTGTCGCGCTGAGGTGCGCGCCGTCCACACTGGCCATTTACGACTGTGAGCGGCTGGAGCGGCGGCGGTCTACCGGCGACGGCGCCACCAAAGCCGCTTGCTCTCGAGTGTGAAGCCGCGGCAAGTGGCGTGGGCAAGGGGCATTAATCGGGCCATCACCGGCGAAGTGGACCGCTTCGTATTTTTTATACAAGGAGTCCATTCCCTCCGTCCGGGGCGGCTTTCAAGGCGATGGAGGCTGCGGCGGGTACGTTTTGCCTTGCGCGATCTTCGGCGGCGTGATAGTAATCGGGTCTGGCGCGCAATAATTATCGCTTATGGGCCAGGAGATCAGTTCGCAGCACTTCAAGCATCACGACTTCCAGCGCTACGAAGCGGCGCTCGCCCAAGAGATGACGCTGTTACATTCCTGGTTCGCCGAGGGTCGCTTCTCCAGCCGTCACTCCATCGGCGGTTTGGAATTGGAAGCCTGGTTGATCGATGCCGACGGCGCGCCATTGCCCATCAACGAGGCCTTTCTCAAACGCCTGGCCATGCCCACAGTGGTGCCGGAGCTGTCCCGCTTTAATATCGAGCTCAATGTCGCGCCGCAGTCCCTGGCCGGCGAGGGTTTGGAAAAGCTGGAACAGGAACTGCGCGCCACCTGGCAACGCTGCGGCGCGACCGCCGCGGAAATGGACGCCGCCGTGCTGGCGGTCGGCATCCTGCCCACCGTTGCCGACCACCACCTGGTGGCGGCCAACATGTCCGCCATGCAGCGCTATCACGCCCTCAACGAGCAGGTGTTGCGCCTGCGGCAGGGCCGGGCCCTGAACCTCAACATAGTCGGCCGCGAGCACCTGCATTCCCACCACCACGACGTGATGCTCGAGGCAGCGGCCACCTCGTTGCAGATCCATCTGCAGGTAACGGCGGACAATGCGGTGCGCCATTACAACGCCGCCATCATCGCCTCCGCGCCCCTGGTCGCCGCCGCCGCCAACTCCCCCTATCTGTTCGGCAAGGACCTGTGGGACGAGACCCGCATCCCGCTGTTCGAGCAGGCGGTGGATCTGGGCGCGCCAGCGCGGCGCGTCACCTTCGGCAGCGGTTATGCCCAGGGCAGCCTGGAATGCTGTTTCCACGAGAACAGCGAGCACTATCCCATCTTGCTCCCCCTGCGCGTCGACGAACCGCCGGAACGCATGGCCCACTTGCGGCTGCACAATGGCACCATCTGGCGCTGGAACCGCCCCCTGCTGGGCTTCGACGACGACGGCACCCCGCACCTGCGCATCGAGCACCGGGTGATGCCCGCCGGACCGACCTTCCGCGACATGCTGGCCAACACCGCCTTCTTCTACGGCCTGTGCGCCGCCCTGGCCGCGCGTTCCGAGCCAGCGGGAGCCCGCATCCCCTTCGCCACGGCGCGGGACAATTTTTACGAAGCGGCTCGCCGCGGTCTGGACAGCGTTGTACACTGGGATGACGGCAAGCGCTGGCCGGTAGTGCAGCTGCTGCAGCGGGAACTGTTGCCCCTGGCGCGCGCGGGTCTGGAACAGCTGGGCATGGACGGCGCGCTGATCGCGCGCTACCTTGACCTGATCGAGGCGCGTGTCGCCGGCGGACAAAACGGCAGCGCGTGGCAGCGCAAGTTCGTGGAACGTTACGGCCGCGACATGCGGGCCCTGACCCACGCCTATCGGGAACGGCAGCGCAGCGATGAACCCGTGCACCGCTGGGATGTCTAGAGGGAATGGGCCAGCACTGCATACTTGGGGATCAAATTGTTGCTTAAATCGATTCCCCTCAGCCCTGATATGCCCGCCGGGGCGCACTGAAACAGTGTGCGCCCGTTCGACGGGAAAAGGTCCCACGGGCCTTCTACTTTTCCGCCTCACCTCTCTGAGGGAGAGGGGGTTTTCGGTAAGCATGGATTTACGAATACACTCCGCCCGAGGTTTCGAGCGTGAGCGAGAGATAACAGACGAGGCAATCTCCACGAAGGGCACATGAGCAATTTACGGCCACCGCAACTCGACGTCGTCCATGAACTGCCCCGCGGTTTCCTGGACGCGAGCCCCGCCACCCTGCACGGTGTGCTGGCGGGCCCCACGCTCATCCATCTGCCGGGCAAACGCGCCGAACCCCTGTTCGTCTCCGCGCTACTGCACGGTAATGAAGACGTGGGACTGCTTGCGGTGCAAAAGTTATTGCGCAAATATCACAACCAGTTGCTGCCGCGCGGCCTATCCATCTTCGTCGGCAACGTGGCCGCCGCCCGCTATGGGGCGCGTTGCCTGGAGGGTCAACCGGATTACAACCGCATTTGGCCCGGGACCGAACTGCCGCCCACGCCGGAACATGCCATGATGGCGCAGGTCGTGGAAGAGATGCGCGCCCGGCGGGTGTTCGCCAGCATCGACCTGCACAACAACACCGGCCTCAATCCCCACTACGGCTGCATCAACCGCATCGCCCATCGCTTTTTGCAGCTGGCGGCGTTGTTTTCCCGCACCGTAGTGTTCTTTCAACGCCCGCGCGGCGTCCAGTCCATGGCCTTCGCCGAGCTGTGCCCGGCGGTAACCTGCGAATGCGGCAAGGTCGGCGACGAAAGCGGCGTCAACCATGCCCTGGAATACCTTGACACCTGCCTGCACCTCGCCGGCATCCCCGATCACCCGGTGCACGCCAACGACGCCCATGTGTTTCACACCGTCGCGACCGTCAAGGTGCCGGCGGACGTCGAGTTCAATTTTGGCGACGGCGACGGGGCGCTGCGTTTCGCCGATGACATCGACCACTGCAATTTCCAGGAACTGGCGCCGGGGACGCTCCTCGCCCGCCGCCGCAGCGGCGAAGCGCGCCTGGAGGTGTGGGATGAACGCGGCCAGGAGGCCGGCGCGGATTTTCTGGAGGTGACCGACGATGAAATCCGCCTGCGCCGCAGCTTCATGCCTGCGATGCTGACGCGGGACACGGAGGTGATCCGCCAGGATTGCCTGTGCTATCTGATGGAACGCTTCCCCCTGCCGTAGCGATTCAGTGCCCGTCGCGGAGCTGCATGGTTTCGCGGGCAATCTGGCGCCCTTCGTCCACGGCCATTACGCGCACCTCCACGCCGCTGCCGGAGGAGGAAATGACGGGCGCGTGGGCCCGGTTGGCGTTCATGTCGATAACGACGTCCATACCTCGCAGCAGCGCGCCGATGCGCTCGCGCACTGCGGCACTGTGTTCGCCGATGCCGCCGCTGAAGATGAGCTGCTCCATACCGCCCAGTGCCACAGCCAGTGATCCCACCGCCTTGGCCGCACGGTAGCAAAAGACCTCGACCGCCAGTGCCGCCCGTTCATCCTGACGCTGTAACAGCTCGCGCATGTCGGCGCTGGATTCCGACAGGGCCAGCAGCCCGCCCTGTTCGTTGAGCGCCTGTTCCAGTTCCTGCGGCGTCAAACCCAATTCCCGTTGCACATAGACCAAGGCCCCGGGATCGATGTCGCCGCCGCGGGTCGCCATGACCAGCCCCTCCAGCGGCGTGAAACCCATGGTGGTATCGATGCTCTTGCCACCCAGCACCGCGGTGGCGGAACAGCCGGCGCCGAGATGCAGGATGACCGCGCGCTCCCGCAGCGCCTCGCCAAGCTGCATCACCACGTCGGCGCAGGCGATGCCGTGAAAGCCGTAGCGCCTCACCCCGGCTGCGCGCCAGCGGGCGGGAACGGCGTAGGTGAAGGCACGCGGCGGCAGGGCGGCGTGGAAGGCGGTGTCGAATACCGCCGCCTGCGCAATGCCGGGAAAACGCCGTCGGCAGCTGTCGATCACCGTCAGGGCCGGCGGCAGGTGCAGGGGGCTGAGCGGCACCAGGGCCTGCAACTCCTGCACGACTTCATCGTCCAGCCAGGTGGGGACGTGATAGCGGCTGCCGCCGTGGACGAAGCGATGGCCGATGCGTTCAAGCCGCTCCGCCGCCGGGACGCGCTGCAGCAACAACGCCAGCGCGGTATCGTGATCCGCGATGCGCCGCCGAACCGTCACCACGTCGTCTGCGGCCACGCTGCCCTGCTCCCGGCCGATACCCCGCGCCTCGAGCCGGACGAGCGCGCACGAACCGCCGGCCTCCCACACATCGAGCTTCAGCGATGAGGAGCCGACGTTGACGGCCAGGACCCGAATGGCCTCACTCATGCGGGAACACGCCCGCGACATCACCAGAATGCATCACCTGGATATTCATCTATGGATAGTTCGCGTCCTTAATCGTGATCACGGCACACCCGACCCCACTGTTGTCCCATTTAGTCCCTCATCCCCGGGAGAAGGAACGCAGTATTTGTGCACTGGTCCTCCATTATCATGCCGGCTCACATTCGTACCGCAACGGAATTTCAGTCAATCATCAAGTTGCTGCAATATCAATTAAGGCAGATAGGACAGCGGTGATCCACCACCGATTGAAGACCGGCGACCGGGCGCAGAGAACGACCGTTCTGCCTGGCCGCCACGCTCGCTTGCCTCCGCGGCGTCTTGGCACAACACCGATAATGCCCTCAGGACGGCGACAAATACACCTCATTAATCCGGTATTGCTATGATAACGATAAGGCAGGGACCAAAACCACATGGAGGATCGCCGCACATGGCAATCGCCGCCCAGACCGCAGAGGATCATCCCCTCATCGGCAGCATCGTCGAGGTGCACGGACCGGTGGTGGACATCGCCTGTGACACGCTGCCGGCCCTGCACCGCGCCCTGTACACCTTTCTCAACGAGGAACGCTTCATCTTCGAGGTGCACCGCCATCTGGATGAACGCCACGTGCGCGCCATCACCCTCCACCGCACCAGCGGCCTGTATCGCGGCATGCCGGTGTACGACAGCGGCGCGCCGACGCACGTGCCGGTGACCGAGGCTTGCCTGGGGCGGCTGCTCAATGTCTTCGGCGAACCGCTGGACGGCGGCGCCCCGCTGCAGACCGCGGAATACCGCAATATCCTGGCGAAACCGGCCCCCCTGCACGAAACCACCGCGTCGCACGAGATCCTCGAGTCCGGCATCAAGGTTATCGATCTGCTGTGTCCCTTCGTGCGCGGCGGCAAGACAGGGCTGTTCGGTGGCGCGGGGGTGGGCAAGACCGTGCTGATCATGGAATTCATGCATGCCATCGCCACCATCCACAAGGGCGTGTCGGTATTCGCCGGGGTGGGCGAGCGCAACCGCGAGGGCCATGAATTGTGGCGCGAGATGCAAAAGGCGGGGGTCATGCCCCAGACCCTGATGGTGTTCGGCCAGATGGACGCCTCCCCCGGGGTGCGCTTCCGCGTCGGCCTGAGCGCCCTCACCTACGCGGAATACCTGCGCGACACCTTGCACAAGGAAGTGTTGTTCCTCATGGACAATGTGTTTCGTTTCGTCCAGGCGGGCAGCGAGATCTCCGGTCTGCTGGGACGCATTCCCGCCACGGTGGGCTATCAACCCACCCTGATGAGCGAGGTGGCGGAACTGCAGGACCGTATCATCTCCACCCGCCAGGGGGCGATCACCGCGGTGCAGGCGGTATACGTCCCCGCTGACGACATGAGCGACCCGGCGGTAAGTACCCTGCTGAGCCACCTGGACAGCAGCGTGATCCTGTCCCGCACCCAGGCCGGCCGCGGCATCTATCCGGCGGTGGACCCGTTGACCTCCGGCAGCAAGATGATGGACAGACATATCGTCGGCGACCGCCATTACACCATCGCCGAAGGCGTACGCGAGCACCTGGCCCGTTATCACGAACTGGAAGACATTATCACCATGCTGGGCATGGCCGAGCTGTCCGCCCAGGACCGGCGCATCGTGCTGCGCGCCCGCAAGCTGCAGCGCTATCTCACCCAGCCCTTCCACGTCACAGCCGCCCACACCGGCATTGCCGGCATCTCGGTGGCCCTGCAGGACACCCTGGCGGACTGCGAGGCCTTCCTGCGAGGCGATTATGACGAGGTCTCGGAGGATCACTGTTACATGCGCGGGGCGATGCGGGAGTCATCGGCATGAACACCTTCACCCTGCATATGCAAAGCGCCACCCAATACGAGGCGATCACCGACGTCACCAGCTTCGTCGGAGAGGACGATTCGGGTAGTTTCGGCATTCAGGCCGGGCATGCGCGCATGATGGCCTCGCTGCGCTTCGGCCTGGCCCGTTACCGCCGCGGCGAGGAGCCCTGGCAGTATCTGGCCCTGCCCGGGGCCTTGCTCTACTTTGTGGACAATCAGTTGTTTCTCAATACCCGGCATTTTGTGCGCGACGACGACTATTCGCGCATCAATACCGTGCTGCGCGAACAGTTGCACCAGGAAGAGGCCGGTCTGCAGCGCATCAAGGAAAGTCTGCGGCGCATGGAGGAGGAAATGCTCAAACGCCTGCGGGAGATTCAACGTGACTAGGGCCTGTTAACATTATCCATGCCGCGGCGTTGCTGTCCCATAAGCGGCCAGGCAAGGCGCGAGGAGAGAAGTTTGGTGACTCCAAATGAACGACGAGCAACGCGGCATGGCCGCTTTTGGGGCGCAACCCGAAGGGACAGGGCCATTTTGCCGCGATATGTCGTTGCCGCTCGCTTATGTACCGCAAGTACACGGCATTCGCGGCGCCTTTTCTCGCGCCAAGATGGCCGCCGTCGCCGCGGTATCGATAGTGTTAACAGGCCCTAGGAGACCGGGTTGATGGCGACGGACCCCAAGGATGACAAACAGCAGCTGCAACAGCGCATCGACAAACAGGTCGAGCGGCTGAAAAAGGCGGAACGGGATCGCCCCACCCTGTTGGCGCAAACCACTTATATAGGGACCCTGGGGCTGTTGTTCGTCTTGCCGGTGGTGGCGGGGGCCTACCTCGGGCGCTGGCTGGACAGCATGATGGCGGGCTATTCATTGCGCTGGACGCTGAGTATGATCTTTCTCGGCCTGGTGGTGGGCGCGGTGAATGTGTATTTGTATGTGAGGGAATAATAGCAACGAAGGATCGAAATACGTTATTCAACATTTCTTTATTCCCGCCCCTTCAAGGGGAGGGTGAGGGTTGGGATGGTGTCTACCTCGCGAGCACCCCAGCCCCTTCCCGACCTCCACCTTGAAGGGGGAGGAGATGATTCTTTAAAGCCGCTCGACAGCGTGAGCGTCAAGCAAGATATCGAAATGGTTTAAGTGGAAAAAAGACAAGCATGGAAAACCAGATTCTGTTTCATATCGGTCCCCTGGGCATCCACAACGCGGTGGTGACCACCTGGATCATCATGGCCCTGCTGCTGGCGTTTTCGCTGCTGGTCACGCGGCGCCTGCAATTACGGCCGGGGCCGCTGCAAACGGCGCTGGAGGGCAGTATCGGCGCCATCGAGGATACGGTGCGCGCGGTACTGCCGGAGCAGACCGACAAGGTCCTGCCCTTCCTCGCCACTCTATGGATATTTCTGGTGGTCGCCAATCTGAGCGGCATCATCCCCGGCGTGCACGCCCCCACCGGCTATCTTTCCACCACCGCGGGCCTGGCGATCCTGGTGTTTCTATCGGTACATTGGTTCGGGATCCGCAGCGAGGGGCTGAAAAGTTATCTCAGTCATTACCTGCGCCCGACGCCGCTGCTGCTGCCGTTCCATATCATCAGCGAGATCACCCGCACCGTGGCCCTGGCGGTGCGCCTGTTCGGCAACATCATGAGCCTGGAGATGGCGGCGCTGCTGATCCTGATGGTGGCGGGGTTTCTCGCGCCGGTGCCCATTCTCATGCTGCACATCGTGGAGGCCTTGGTGCAGGCCTACATCTTCGGCATGCTGGCGCTGATCTACATCGCCGGCGCCATGCAGTCCCACGAATTACAGAGACAACGTGAAAAGGAGTAAGGCATGTCAGATATGAGCTGGTTCACCCTCGCCTCCACGGTGGCCGCCGCCATCGCCATGGCCCTGGGGGTCATGTTCCCGGCCAAGGCCATGGGCCGCGCCATCGCTCAGGCCCTGGACGCCCTGGCGCGCCAGCCGGAGTCGGAGAAATCCATCACCCGCACCCTGTTCATCGGCCTGGCCATGATCGAATCCCTGGCGATCTACGTACTGGTGATCGTGTTAATCATCCTGTTCCGCAATCCGCTGCTGGAATACTTGTTGAAATAAACGTCGGACGCAGAAGGAAACGCATTCGTGCAACTCGATTGGACCACCTTCATACTCGAGATCGTCAACTTCCTGGTACTGGTGTGGATTCTGCGGCGCTTTCTCTACCGGCCGGTGATGAACGTGGTGGCGCAGCGCCGTGCGGCCATTACGCAGGACCTGCAGGCGGCGCAGGCCACTCAGGAACAGGCCAAGAGCCTGCAAGCCCAATACGAAAATCGCCTGGCGGATTGGCAACAGGAACGGGAAATGGCGCGCCAACAGCTGCGTGATGAGATCGAGGCCGAGCGCCAGAAGCTCCTGGCGCAACTGCAGACGGAACTGGCCGAGCAACGCCACAAGGAGCAGGTGCTGGCCCAGCGCCGCGATGAAAATCTGCTGCGCGAGGCGCGCCACCAGGCCCAGGCGCTCACCACGCAATTCGCGGCGAGGCTGTTGGGCCGTCTCGCCGCGCCCGACCTGGAGGAGCGTTTGCTCCAGATGCTGCTGGAGGACCTGCCCCGCCTGCCCGAGGCACAGCGCAAGACCCTCGCCGCCGCGCAACGCGACAGCCAGGCACCGGTACAGGTCAGCAGTGCCTTTCCCATGAATGAGGCGCAGCGACAGGCCTTGGGCGCCGCCTTGCAGCAGACCCTGGGCACGGCGGTCGCCTGCGAATTCCGGGAAGATCCCGCCCTGCTGGCGGGCGTCAGTGTCCACATCGGCTCGCACTATCTGCAGGCCAATCTCAAGGAAGAGTTGCGGTTCTTCGGCGATGTTCTCCGCCATGAAGACTAAGCAGGGCGCCACGCCGCTGTTGCCCGACGCCGATGCGTGCCTGGCGGACTACCGGCCCGGTCTGCGCATCAGCGAGGTGGGCAGCGTCACATCGGTGGGCGACGGGGTGGCCTGGATCACCGGCCTGCCTTCCGCCGCCATGGACGAGCTGCTGGATTTCGCCGACGGCAGTACCGGCCTGGTGTTCCGTCTCGGCACGGATCGCATCGGCGTCATCCTCCTCTATCAGACTGATGCCCTCACTGCGGGGACCGTCGCCCATCGCAGCGGCCGCAGCCTGGTCATCCCCGTGGGTGACGCCCTGGCGGGACGGGTCATCGACCCCCTGGGAACGCCCCTCGACGGCCTGCCCGTCCCCGAGTGTCATAAGCTGCTGCCCCTCGATGTCCTGTCGCCGCCCATCGTGCATCGCGACTTCGTACACGATCCCTTGTACAGCGGCAACAAGATCGTGGACACCCTGGTGCCCATCGGCAAGGGCCAGCGGCAACTGCTCATCGGCGACGATGGGGTGGGCAAGAGCGCCCTGGCGGTGGATGCGGTCATCAACCAGCGCAAACTGGACGTGTACTGCGTGTACGTACTGGTGGGGCAAAAGCGTTCCACCGCCGTGGACATTATCGAGACCCTGCGCTACAACGGCGCCCTGGAACACACCACGGTGGTGGTCGCGGAGGCCACGGCCCTGCCCGGCCTGAAATACCTGGCGCCCTTCGCCGGCTGCACCGTGGCCGAATCGTGGATGCAGCAGGGCCGGGATACCCTGGTGGTGTACGACGATCTCACTACCCATGCCCAGACCTATCGCGAACTGTCGCTGTTGCTACACCGCCCGCCCGGCCGCGAGGCCTATCCCGGCGACATCTTCTATCTGCACGCCCGCCTGCTGGAGCGGGCCACCTGTCTCAGCGCCGGGACGGGCGGCGGCACCCTGACCGCCTTGCCCATCATCGAGACCAAGGAAGGCGATATCGCCAGCTACATCCCCACCAATCTCATCTCCATCACCGACGGTCAGATCTATTTCGACAAGTCGCTATTCGCCGCCGGCTTCCTGCCGGCCATCGACGTCACCAAGTCGGTATCGCGCATCGGCGGCGCCGCGCAACACCCGCGCATCAAGGAAGAAGCCGGGCACATGAAGCTGGATTATCTGCAGTTCCTGGAGCTGGAGACCTTCACCCGTTTCGGCACCCGTCTCGATCCCGCGGTGGAACACCGGATCCGGCGCGGCCGGCTGTTGCGCGAGATTCTCAAACAGGATCGCCTGGCGCCGCTGTCAATAGAAGTGCAAATGGCGTGGCTGGTGGCCTACAACGAAGGCTTATTGGATACGGTGGACATCCCGCGCGTGCATCGTTATCTGGAGCTGCTCGCCGCACGCCTTAAGGAGAGCGACATCCGCCTTGAAGACAGCCGCGAACAGTGGCTGGCCAAGGTCAAGGAATGGCTGGGCGGCATGGCGGACAAGCCCGCATGAGCACCCTCGCCCAGCATCAACGCCACCTGGGCGCCCTGCGCGACATTCGCGACATCATGGCGGCCCTGAAGAATATCTCCCTCACCGAGAGTCAACGCCTGCGCCGTTTCCTCGCCAACCAGCAACGGGTGATGGCGGGCATCGAACGGGCCATGGGGGATTTCCTCGCCCACTATCCCCAGACCCTGCCGGCCAGCCGCGCCGCCGGCGAAGTCACGGTGCTGGTCGGCTCGGAACGGGGCTTTTGCGGCGATTTCAACGAGGTCCTGCTGGAACACCTCACACCCCCTGCAAACCAACCGTGCCGGATCGCCGTCGGAGAAAAGCTGGCCGCCAAATTGGAGGAACTGGGGACGCCCGCCGAGACCATCGCGGGACTGAGCACCGTGGAAGACGTGCCCGAGGTCCTCTTGGCGATCGTCGACAAGCTGCGTGAACTCACCGCCCGCCACGGCCCGCTGCAGTTGAGTATCATCCATCATTACTACGACGGCGAAATAGAGGAAATACGCCGACAGCAACCGTTTCGCGGTCTCGCCGGCGTCGGGCCGCGCCACGGCTATCCGCCCCTGCTCAATGTGGCGCCGCAGGCGTTCTTCCCCCAACTCCTCGATCACTTTCTGTTCGCGGTATTGCACAGCGTCCTGTACAGTTCCCTGGCGGCCGAACACCAACTGCGCATGCAACACCTGCAGGGCGCGATCGAGCATATCGATCGGCAATGCGCCGCCATGACGCGCCGCTACAACAATTTACGCCAGGAACTCATCACCGAGGAGATCGAACTCATCGTATTGAGCGCCGAGGCATACGGTCGGGAATGATCGCCGCTACCGGCTGGACCCCGTCACCGCGACATGGGACAATCCGTGCCCGAACGAACGGATAATAATAGCAGAGCATTGTCTTGCACTTTTGACTGAAGCCATCTCCATGATGAAAAGACTGTTGTTTTTGGCCGCCGCGCTGTTTTCCCCGGCCCTGTGGGCCGCCGAATCGCAAACCGCCGGGCGGGCGCTGGACCTTACCACCCATAATATCGGCATCGCCGCCCTGGTGGTGTTTGTAATCGCCTACGGCCTGGTAGTCGCCGAGGAATTCCTGCATATGCGCAAATCCAAGCCGGTGGTGGTGGCCGCCGGCGTCATCTGGGCGCTGGTGGGAATTGCCTACGTGGCCCACGGCGACAGCGACTATGCGGTGGAAAACCTGCGCCACAATCTTCTTGAATACGGCGAGTTATTGTTGTTTCTGCTGGCCGCCATGACCTACATCAACACCCTCCAGGAGCGGGAGGTGTTCAATGCCTTGCGGGCCTGGCTTGTTTCCTCGGGGTTCTCGCTGCGCAGCGTGTTCTGGCTCACCGGGCTGCTGGCGTTTTTCATTTCTCCCTTCGCCGATAATCTCACCACCGCCCTGATCATGGGCGCAGTGGTCCTGGCGGTGGGCGCGGGCAATCCCCGTTTCGTCACCGTGGCCTGCATCAACATCGTGGTCGGGGCCAACGCCGGCGGCGCCTTCAGCCCCTTTGGCGATATCACCACCTTGATGGTGTGGCAGAAAGAGGTGGTGTATTTCTGGGATTTCTTCCATCTGTTCGTCCCATCCCTGATCAACTGGTTCGTGCCGGCCCTGTTGATGTCCTTTGCCGTCCCCAAGGGCAAACCGGCGCCCATGAAACAGGACGTGCGGATCAAATACGGCGGCATGGTAGTGCTCGCCCTGTTCCTGCTGACCATCGTCATGGCGGTGTCCTTCCACAACTTTCTGCACTTCCCGCCGGTATTGGGCATGATGACCGGGCTGGGCCTGCTCAAACTCTACGGCTACCAGATCAGGCGCCACGAACTCAACCACATCTACGATAATGGGGGCCCCGAGCGTCTCGATATCGGGGAAGAGGCCGCCCGCCACTACAAGCCGCGGCAACGCCCTTTCGATATCTTCATCAGCATGAAGCGGGCGGAATGGGATACCTTGATGTTCTTCTACGGCGTGATCCTGTGCGTCGGCGGGCTGGGCACCCTGGGTTATCTCGCCGTGGCATCGGAGCACCTCTACACTGGCCTGGGCCCGACGTGGGCCAACATTCTCGTGGGATTGCTGTCCGCCATCGTCGACAATATCCCGGTGATGTTCGCGGTGCTCACCATGCATCCCGATATGTCGCTGGGTGAATGGTTGCTGGTCACCCTGACCGCCGGTGTGGGCGGATCCCTGCTTTCCATCGGTTCAGCGGCGGGCGTGGCGCTCATGGGTCAGGCCCGCGGCATCTACACCTTTTTTGCTCATCTCAAATGGAGCTGGGCGGTGGCGCTGGGCTATGCGGCGAGCATCGTGGTGCATTTGTGGATTAACAACCACCTTCACCATATCGGCACGGGATAATCGGACGCATAACAACTAAGCGGCCGCATCGCTGTCCCACTTACCCCCTCGCCCTCCGGGAGAGATTGGGGTGAGGGGATAAATTCAGGCCGACCAACTGATGTAAACCCCCTCATGCCACCTTTTTCCCAAGGGAGAAGGAGGTCGGCATTTATCTACCTTTCTTCGATTTTTTGTCTGTTCATCTTTTATTACGCCGGGCTACCATCGCACCTCCCGGAACCTGGATGCCTTGGCACCGACGCATTTCACACCGTCATTACAATTGGCGCAATGTCGACTCCACGGGATCGGGATGGAGATAAAGCTGCCGGCTCACATAAGGATGGGGAAAACGGCGAAAGTGGTGCCGGAGCAGCGTCAAGGGGGCAAGCAAAGGGGTGATACCCGTCCGATAGGCGTCGATCAGCTCCAGCAATTCCACCTTGCCGTCGTGATCGATATGCTTCTTGAGATAACCCATAAGGTGGTGCAGGACATTGGCGTGGCGTTTACGGGTAGCCGCATGTTTCAAGGCGGCCATGAAGCCCTTGCCGTATTCCTCGGCCAGGCGGCTCGGCCGCAACGCCTGGGATTGCGCCACCAGTTGGCCGAGCGCTCGATAGTGAACCGGGCCGTGCGCCATTAAACTGAGTTTATGGCGGCTGTGAAACTCCGTCAGCTTGACCGGCGTAAGGCCCGAGGCCAGCAACTGCCGCCAGCGCCGGTAAGCGAAAATCTGTTCAATAAAATTGTCACGCACGGCGGCGTCCCCTAATTGCGCCTCTTCAACCACCGGCAGCAGCGGCTGCCGCGCCATGATCTCCCGCGCATAGAGTCCGACCCCCCGGGCACGCGGCGCCTTGCCGCCGTCGTAGACCCTGACTCCCGCCAGACCGCAACTCGGCGAACGGCTCTTGAAAACATAGGCGCCGATGTCATCCAGTTCCACCGCCATGCGCCGGCCGTAGGCGGTCAGGGGGGCGGTGACATCCAAACTCGGATCATCGACCCCCAGTGCGCGCGGCCGCTGCGGGTCTCCGACCAGATGTACCGGCGGCCGCGGCACGCCCATGCCGATGGCAACTTCAGGACACACCGGCACCAGTTCGAAGGCTGCGCCCAGGGTTTCGGCAATGAAGACATCGCGTTTATGATCGCCGTCATAGCGTACCGGCTCCCCCACCAGACAGGCGCTGACGCCGATGCGGATTTTCTCTGATGCTTGAGTTGGCATCATCGCTGACGCGGGTCCGTCCCGCCCAGGCATGACGACAGAAACGACTTGGCGCTGCGATTGATATAAGGCAGTGTCTTCCCGAACATAACGCATCCGCGTTTCCGAGTGGCCAATCGCGACACGGCGTATCGCCAGCCCCGGGTTCCCACGTCGTTTATTCCGGAATCAGACTACGCACAGACCGCAATTTATGCAAGCCGAGCGGGAAATGAAAAAACCGCATAACCCCCGGCCTGTCCCGGGGGTTATGCGGTAATGTGGAGGATCGTGGCCGCGAGGTTCAGCGGTATCCGACCGCCTCGTCGTGGGGTATACCTTCGATGGTGCACTCCTCGGTGCCGACGGTGGAACGGGTGAAGGCCTCCACGTTTTCCCTCGCCTGGTCCGGATCGTTCACCCAGGTGCGATAAAACTCGTAGGGACATTCGTTCACGCCCCGTTCCCCTTCCTGGGAATTGATCTTGCCGGTGTAACCGCGGTGCAGCAGCTTGAACAGGTGATTCTGCGACTGGCCGTTGTGGCGCGCATCGCGGATCAGCGAGGTGGACAATTCCGCGTACTGGATGCCGTATTCCTCCTCGCCGCACTCGCCCAGGGTGCGGCCGTCGAAGCCGACGATGGCGGAATGACCGAAATAGGAATACACGCCGTCGAAGCCGCTGGCGTTGGCCACGGCGACGTAGCAGTTGTTCATCCACGCCATGGCCTTGGCGACGATTACCTGTTGCTCCTTGGAAGGATACATGTAACCCTGGCAGCGCACGATCAGTTCGGCGCCGCGCATAGCGCAGTCGCGCCAGATCTCCGGATAGTTGCCGTCGTCGCAGATGATCAGGCTGATCTTGAGACCTTTGGGCCCTTCCGAGACGAAGGTGCCGCAACCCGGATACCAGCCTTCGATGGGACACCACGGCATGATCTTGCGGTACTTCTGCACGATCTCACCCTGGTCGTTCATAAGGATAAGGGTGTTGTAGGGTACCTTATTGGGGTGATCCTCGTGGCGCTCCCCGGTCAGGGAGAACACGCCCCAGGTCTTTGCCTTGCGGCAGGCGGCGGCGAAGATCTCGGTCTCCTCCCCCGGGATGGTGGACGCCGTGTCGAACATTTCCTGCTGGTCATACATGATGCCGTGGGTGCTGTACTCGGGGAAGATCACCAGATCCATGCCGGGCAGACCGACCTTCATGCCGACGATCATGTCGGCGATCTTGCGGGCATTGTCCAAGACCTCCGCCTTAGTATGCAGCCGCGGCATCTTGTAATTGACCACCGCCACTCCGACACAGTCCTTGCTCGAGGAAATGTCACCGTGTCTCATAATACTGGCCTCCTGTTTAATGTTTAGAGTGAGTTTGATGGACAGCCGTCGCCGGGGCCTATACCGACAGATAACGACTGATCTTGGCGGTGTCCACGTTGGCGCGCACGTCCTCGTGGATAAACCGCCCCTTGTCGATCACGAACAGTCGATCGGCGACCTCCAACGCGAAGCTCAACACCTGCTCGGAGACAATGATGGTGATGTCGCGCAGCTTGCGGATCTCCAGCAGCACCTTGGCGATGTCCTTAATGATCGACGGCTGGATACCTTCCGTGGGCTCATCTAGCAACAATACCCTGGGATTGGTGACCAGCGCGCGGGCGATGGCGAGCTGCTGTTGCTGGCCGCCGGAGAGGTTGCCGCCCTTGCGCTTGCGCATATCGAACAGCACGGGAAACAAGGAATATATTTCGTCCGATATTTCGCGGTCCTTGGAGGTCTCCAGGCCGGTCTCGATATTCTCCTGCACCGTCAGGGTGGGAAAAATCATGCGCCCCTGCGGTACATAGGCGATGCCGCTGCTCACGCGCTGAAAGCTTTCCTTGCCACTGACGTCATTGCCGTCCACGGCGACCTTGCCGGCGGCGCTGGGCAGGATGCCCATCAAGGCCTTGAACAAGGTGGTCTTGCCCATGCCGTTGCGCCCCATGACCGCAATGGTCTCCTTGTTGTCTGCGGTGAAATCGATGCCGTGGATGACCTCGCTCTGCCCATAACTGACGTGCAACCCTGATACCTGAAACATCTGTTCCTCCTCGGCCATGTCTAATGGCCCAAATAGACTTCGATGACCTTTTCGTTGGCCTGCACGCTCTCCATACTGCCTTCGGCCAGGATCTTGCCCTGATGCAACACCGTCACCTTGTGGGCGATGCTCTTGACGAATTCCATGTCATGTTCGATGACGATCACGGACCGGCCTTTGCAGATGCGGTTGAGCAGTGTCGCGGTCTCCTCCCGCTCCTTGACGCTCATGCCGGCAACCGGCTCATCGAGCATCAACAGCTCCGGATCCTGCATCAGCAGCATGCCGATTTCCAGCCACTGCTTCTGACCGTGGCTGAGCAAGGCGGCGTCCATCTCCAGATGATCCTGAAGCTTGATCTCCTCAGCGATCTTCTGGATCTGTTCCACCACGTCCGGCGTGCGGCGGAAGGTCAGACATCCGAATACCCCGCGGCCGCGGGGAAACGATATCTCCAGATTCTGGAACACCGTGAGATTTTCATAGATGGACGGCGTCTGGAATTTGCGTCCCACCCCGGCGCGCACGATCTCGTGTTCCGAGAGTTTGGTGAGTTCCTTGTCCTTGAACTGGATCGAGCCGGCGGTGGCCTTGGTCTTGCCGCAGATCAGGTCCAACACCGTGGTCTTACCGGCGCCGTTGGGCCCGATCACCACCCGCAGTTCGTCCTTGTCTACGTAGAGGTTGAGTCCGTCGACCGCTTTGAAGCCGTCGAAGGAAACGGTCAAGTCTTCGATAGTGAGGATGAATTCCTTCTTTACGCTTTCACGCGCAGTTGCGTTCGCGGCGTTCATGCGGGCCTCCTGGTGCGTAATGGTTCATGGACGGGCGGTTCATCGTCGACCGCTTGTTCGGCGAGATCGTTGACCAGCGGCGATGCCGATGAATCGCCCTTCAGCGGTTTGTCGACCGCCTCGGCCTTCATAAAGCGCCGGGTGAGCGGCCGCCACAGTTTGCTGAGGTGATAGCCGTACTTGTCGTAGATCCCGGCAAGCCCGTTGGGGAAGAACATCACCACGCCGATGAACAGGGCGCCCATCAGGAACAGCCACAGGGCCGGGAACGATTCGGAGAAGGCCGTCTTGCCGTAGTTCACCAGCAGGGTGCCGAATACCGCGCCGACCAGGGACATGCGACCACCCACCGCGGCGAAGATCACCATCTCGATGGACGGCACGATGCCGACGAAGGACGGCGACATAAAGCCCACCTGCAGGGTGAACATGGCGCCGCCGATGGCGGAGATCATCGCGCCCAGACAGAAGGTGAAGATCTTGAAGTTCGACACGTCGTAGCCGGAAAAGCGCACCCGGTCCTCCTTGTCGCGCATTGCCAGCAGCAGGCGGCCGAGCTTGGAGGACAAGACGTAACGGCACAGCATGATCACGCCGATCAGCAAGACTCCATTGACGTAGTACAGGATGTACTTCGCCGAGGTGGTGTTGATGTTCCAGCCGTGCATGGTCTTGAGGTCGGTGATGCCGTTGATGCCGCCGGTGTACCCCTGCTGACCCACGATCAGGATGGTGAGGATCGAGGCGATGGCCTGGGTGATGATGGAAAAGTACACGCCGCCCACCCTGCGCTTGAACATAGCCGCGCCGATGATGTAGGCGAATATTCCCGGCACCACGATCATCGCGATCATGGTGAAGGTCAGGCTGTGGAACGGCTCCCAGAACAGCGGCAGATGGGTGATCTGATTCCAGTCCATGAAGTCAGGGATGCCCGGGGTGGTCTGATGGGCGGTGCTCACCGGGTCCGAGGCCTCGAGCTTGAGGAACATGGCCATACAATAGCCGCCTAGCCCGAAGAACACCCCCTGCCCCAGACTGAGTACTCCGCCGTATCCCCACACCATCACCAGACTGACCGCGGCAAAGGCGTAGGTGAGGTATTTGCCCACCAGGTTGAGGCGGAAAATATCCAGCCACAGGGGCATGATTGCAAAAATCAGGATCGACAGGACCGCGATTCCCATAGCCCCCTGACGACCGCCCAACCACCTTGTATAGAATGTGTTCATGTAATTCCCCTTCTCTACTGCCTACTTCCGGACCTTGCTGGCAAACAAGCCCTCGGGCTTCATCATCAGAATCCCGATGACGACCAACAGGGTTACGACCTTGCCCATGGCGTTGGTCAAGAAGAAGGTAAGAATCGATTGTGCCTGAGCGATGGAGAAGGCCGAGGCAATCGCACCTAGCAGGCTGGTCGCTCCGCCGAACACCACCACCAGGAAGGTCTGCACGATGTACTGGGATCCGCTGGTCGGACCCGTGGAGGCAATGGTGGTGAAGGCGGCCCCGGCGATGCCGGCAATGCCGCAGCCCACGGCGAAGGTCATGCGATCCACCTTCTTGGTATTGATGCCGACGGAGCCGGCCATGATCCGGTTCTGGGTCGTCGCACGGACCTTGAGGCCCCAGCGGGACTTGTACAGGAAGCCGATTACCGCGCCGGTCACCACAATGGTGACGGCCATCACCACCATGCCGTTGATGGGGATGTCGATGGTATCCGTTACCGCCCATGACCCCATCAGCCAATCGGGCAGATTCGGGCTGACCTCGCGGCCGCCGAAGATGGAACGGAAGATCTGCTGCATGATGAGACTCAGACCCCAGGTCGCCAGCAGCGTATCCAGCGGCCGTTTGTAGAGGTGGCGTATCATCAAATATTCGACGAGATAGCCGACCAGAAAGGCGATGGCGAACGCTGCAATGATCGCGAAGATGAGGTAATAGGGTAGGAATGCGGGAAAATATTGTTGGGTAACCTTACCGAATACGTAAATGGTATAGGCACCGATAGTCATAAATTCGCCGTGGGCCATATTGATCACGCCCATCTGACCGAAGATGATCGCCAGTCCGAGGGCCATCAGCAGCAGCACGCTGAAGAGGCTCAGGCCGGAAAAGCCCTGCATCACTACGATGGAACCTAAATCCGATAGCGAGTAGCCAAACATAACGGTTTCTCCAGTTTTATTTTCGATTCAGCATCGCCGGGGTGTCCCCGAGGCGCTTCCTGCGACCCCGGGGACGTGGAGACATTGATCAGTAACCCTTGGGGAACGGATTAGGCATGATGTAGTCGGATGTGTAGACAATATCCGCCTGACCATCGGCACGCCATTCGCCGATCCGCAAACGCGTCTTCAAATGATGGTTCGGCTCGAGATAAACCTTGCCTTCCGGCGCATCGAAGGTAATCTTGCCGCTCTGCTCTGCCTTCACCACCTTGTCGGTGTCGAAGCTGCCGGCCATCTCCACCGCTTTCTTCCAAATCCACGGGCCCTCATAGGCAGCCTGAGTTACGTCGCCGATGGGCGCATCCTTCCCCCACATCTTTTTGAACGCAGTTACGAATTTCTTATTCGCCGGCGTATCCAGTGACTGGAAGTACTTCATGGCGGAATAGAAACCGAGCAGGTTTTCACCGCCGATGCCGTGGGCCTCGTCTTCGGTAACCGACAGCGTCAACAGTGTCTGCTTTTTACCGGTGATACCGGCGGCCTTTAGCTGTTTGAACCAGGCGACGTTGGAACCACCCACCACCGCGGCATAGATGACGTCGGGACGCTTCAGACGGATCTTGTTGATGGTCGATCCGAACTGGGTGCTGCCCAAAGCGGCATATTCCTCACCCACGATTTTGCCGTGCAGTACTCGGGTGATGTACTCCCGTGCGAGCTTCATGGTGGTACGGGGCCAGATGTAGTCCGAACCGATCAGATAGAAGGTCTTGGCATGCTTGGTCTTGGCCACCCAATCGAGGCCGGCGAATACCTGCTGGGTCGCCTCCTGGCCCGTATAGATGACATTCTTGGACTCCTCCAGCCCTTCATAGAAGGTCGGGTAGTACAGCAGGCCGTTGTCACGCTCCAATACCGGCAGTACCGCCTTGCGTGAGGCGGAGGTCCAGCAGCCCATTATCGCGGCCACATGGTTATCCTCCAGCAGCTTCTTGGCCTTTTCCGCGAAGGTCGGCCAGTCGCTGGCACCGTCCTCCTGGATATACTTGATCTTCCGTCCAAGCACTCCACCCTGGGCATTGATCTGAGCAATGGCCAGCTTCTCGGCCTCCTGCGCACCGGTTTCGCTGATCGCCATCGTACCGGTGAGCGAGTGGAGAATGCCCACCGTCACGGTATCGTCGGTTACGGCAAGACCCGTAGTATTGACCTTTGATGTAGGCGGCTTCGCCGCAAAACTGTTTGCCATCGTAACTGACAGCGCCACACCCATGGCCACCGCCATCGCGCGCCGCCACTGGTTTACTTTCCATCGATTTGTCATATGCAACCCTTTCTAATAGTCGGCTTAACCAGTCCCATACTCACATCACTCTCTGATTAATGATGTGATACGCACTATCACCGATGCTCATTGCGTAAGCACCATTACCTACGCCGACACTGGCGGTGCAAACTCTATGCCTGAATGAATGAAGGGATGGTCTAGCCAAACGGTCTCACAAAATGCACCGTTAACGCTCAAGGGTGTTTTAATAAAAAGACTATATTTAAAGGACATTTCATTATAACCGTCATCCATGCACCAACTCGCGTCCGGCTTACGCGACAAATTGATGCAGTCCGTTTTCTATAAAGATGGATTTCATTCACGATATGATGCAAAGCACTTTGTTACCTTGGTGCACGCAAGCGCCGCGTGTATCTTTCTCGTGCATGACCGAGCCCGATCAATCCCTATCGGTTATGACGATGATGAAAATGATTCGTGTACAGCATCTTCTTCGCCTGAGAATCAGCCGGCTTCAATGCATCACGCCCCCGAACCAAGTCTTGTGACAAATCGAGGCACGCGACCCGTGACGTTTACGAACTCATACGCAGCGGGTTCCGGCGGAGTCTATCGGGATAGTGAGGAGCTGCAACCAGACTCGGCGTGCCAGGCGCGGCCCGGCTAAGGACTGAGGGGAACCAGGAATAAGGTAACAGGATCGACGATGGTCGTTTAATGGCCCAACATCCACGGCCGACCGGCATGGGCTTGCTTGTGCTTATGCTTCCCATGCTCATGGTGATGAGCGCCCTTGTGATCGTGGCCGCCATGATCATGGGCATGACCGGCCTTGGCCCGGCGTGGCTCATGAGCGCTTCTTTCGTTACGCTCCCAGGCGCTGCGATTGTTCTTGTCCATAATGGCAAGCCGCGGCGCCGAGATGATGCGCGAAGCCGGAATGCTGCATACCGGGCAGGCCGCAGGCATATCGCATTCGCTTATCCGCCGCAGTTCGGTGAATGGACCGCAGTCCGCACATTTATATTCGTATAGTGGCATGTTATTGCTCCTCCGGACGCATCCGGGGCCTTATGTTACGGCTCCGGTACGCAACCCGCGTACCGGAGCCGTTGCCCGCGTTTCTTAAATAGACATCAACTACGAAACGGCGGCGAGATCAACCTCGCCGTTCAGAACCTTCGTCGGCCCTGCCTCGCTCAGTTGAATGTCGAAATCGAAGATCTCCGTCGGCAGCCACAGGGTAGCGCAGGCATTGGGAATATCGACAATACCGCTGATATGTCCTTCGACCGGCGCGGTACCGAGAATGGCGTAGGCCTGCTCGCCGGTGTAACCGTATTTCTTCATATATTCAATGGCATTGAGACAGGCGCGACGATAGGCGATGTGGGCATCGAGATAATGCTGATTGCCGTCCTCGTCAACCGAGATGCCCTCGAAAATGAGGTAGTTCGAATAACGCGGCTCCAAAGGACTGGGTTTGAAGATGGGATTGGTCACCCCGTATTTCTCCATACCGCCCTTGATGAGATTGACGCGAATATCCAGGTAGCCGGCCATCTCGATAGCGCCGCAGAAACTGATCTCCCCGTCACCCTGCGAGAAATGGATGTCGCCCATGGACAGGCCGGCGTTCTTCACATACACCGGGAAAAATACCCGCGAGCCGCGCGAGAGGTTCTTGATATCACAGTTCCCGCCATGTTCCCGCGGCGGTACCGTCCGCGCCGCCTCCATGGCTGCCTGCTTCGCGGCTTCACTCGTCATGCGCCCCATCAGAGCAGTATCCGCATACGGCAAGGCCGCTAAGGGCGGCACGCGGTCCGGATCGGTCGCCACCAGTGCCGCCTCGCGCTCATTCCAAGTCGACAGCAGTTCTTTCGACGGCAAGCATCCGATCAATCCGGGATGCATGATGCCGGCGAACTCCACCCCGGGTATATGACGGGAGGAGGCGTAAACGCCATGAAAGTCCCAACAGGCCTTGCGTGCATCGGGATAGTGTTCGGTGAGGAAGCCGCCGCCATTGGTCTTGGCGAACAGGCCGGTGAATCCCCATTCCGACTCGGCCAGCGTGCCGATATCCAGGATATCTACCACCAGCAGATCGCCCGGCTCGGCACCTTCCACACCGATGGGACCGCTCAAATAATGCACCTTGGTCAGGTCGACATCATGAATATCATTGGCCTTGTCGTCATTGACGATCTGACCTCCCGTCCAGTCGATACACTCGACCCGGAACTCGTCGCCGGGTTTGACCATCTCCACCATGGGAATGTCCGGATGCCAACGATTGTGCAATACCTCACGCTGTTCTTCCGGACTCTTGTTAACATCTACTTTGATTAAAGTCTTTGGCATAGTCCTTCCTCACAAACATGCTGGATACTTAGTGGAACCGAGTGACTCGGCATGCATCGAACTCGTCGATGGAAGTGCAATAGGTATACCAAATGCCGCTAACTCAGAAGGGACAACACGTTACGCGGCATCACCGCCTGCGCCGGCAACCAAAATTGCCTTCTGGTGGTGCAGCATGGGGGGAGATGTAGTTTCATGAAGCATGCCGGCGCACAGCTTTGGACTGCCCATTGAACTGCACCGCCGGACACGTTCGCCGATTTTCCGGCCGTCAACGACGGCGGTGCCGGGAACATCGCGAGTACCTAAATGCGGTACTGCGCAAGGCCGCACTCGTGAGTGACGGCCCGTTTTGCCTAAGCGACGGACTTCATGACCCGATTGCGTCCGGCCTGTTTCGCCGTGTAGAGTGCCTTATCCGCCGCGGTAATCAAGCCATCTATCTCATGCCCGTTCTCGGGAAACGACGCAACCCCGAAGGACGCGGTAGCGCGCATGATCGTTGCATCGTGGGCCATCAGGGCGGCAGCGAACGCCAAGCGCAGCTGCTCCGCCCGCTCGACGGCGCGCTCCCGACTCATGCCCGGCAGCACCAGAAGAAACTCTTCACCGCCGTAGCGGCAGATGATGTCGCCGCCGCGGGAGTATTGCTTGATCAGCCGGCTGAAGGCCCTCAGCACCTCGTCGCCGGCCAGATGGCCGTAAGTATCGTTTACGGCTTTGAAATGGTCGATATCGCACATCACCAGGCTCAGCGGATAACCGCCGCGTTCGGCGCGCGCCATCTCGCTGATAATCACTTCGTCCAGGTAACGGCGATTGAACAGCCCCGTCAAGGGATCGCGGATCGCCTGTTCGCGCAAACGCGCCTGGAGGGTCTGGACCTCGAGTTCCGCCCGGATCCGTTCCGTGATATCCATGATGATGAGCATCAAGGCAATTTTGCCGCCGAAGTTCATCCGGGCACAGCGACCCTCGACATTCACTACGGTGCCGAACTTGTGCCGGCCGCGAAAGGTAAATTTACCCTCTTCCTCTTCACCCGCGAGCCGCGTCCGCATGATGCCGGTGATAATCGCCCGATCCTCGTCCACGGCCGTATGGGCCGGCTCCAAGCGTAACACTTCATCAATGCTGAAACCGAAGATCTCCGCGAACTTGCTATTGATATAACTGAATCTCCCCTCCTCGATCATGGCAATCCCTACCAGGGATTGCTCGATCAGACTGCGGAATTTTTCCTCCGACTCCCGCATCATCCGTTCATTCTGTTTTTTCAGGGTGACGTCGCGCAAATACCATGCCCGCCCATAATATTCTCCGTCGGCGCCGATCATCGGCGCCGAATAGCGATCGATGATGGTGCCGTCCTTCAGATGGATTTCATCAATGCTGGTTTTGGTCTTATTTCCGTAGAGGGCCTTTACCCCGGCGACAAATTCTTCGGGATTGGCCATCTGGCCGGCGGCATAGGCCAACACCGGCCTGTCGTCTCCGTTCCTGATCATTTCTTCCGGAATCGCCAGGAGATCGACGAAGTGCCTGTTGTAAGAGAGAATGTTGTCGTTGTCATCCACGATCAGGATGGCATCCTGCGATGTTTCCTGTTGTGTGGCGAGGATAATGTTCTTCAATGCCAGCTCCCGGTGAAGGAGCGACTCACTGAAAAGGCGCTGCATATTGAAAAGGAGACCGATGAAAGCGCACAAATGACACGCCGCTCTCAGTATATAGGCCAGGGTGAAGTTCACGTCGTGGCTCCACCTGGCAAAGGATGTGAGCATCAGTTCACCCATCAATCCCAGGATCATCCCCAGAATCAACCAGTGCTCAAAAGAATCGCTCTTCCATTTGCCCTTGCGGTAATAACCTCCGGATTTTTGTTCCCTCCACCAGAATATCCAACTCAACCACAGCAGGACCGGTAGAAACAAACGCGAGGCGTACCAACTCCAGGCGATGTGCTGCAGCGAGTGCAGCGAAATGGAACTGATAGGATAAGCGGAAGTGATCCCCGCATGCCCGGCGCCGAGCAGGCCATTGACGATAAAGCCGGTCCCGATAAAGAGGAAGGTGATTTCCCGTTGGCTGTAATACCGCACCAGCGCCAAGGCGCCTACACACAGGGATAATACCGTCGCGACCCATTCACTCGACGTGAGCAGTTCAAGCGAAATCCGCAACGACTGGCCCCGGAACAGCAAATAAGCCGCATACACGACGAAGAGCGTCGCCGCATAAGCGCCGCTCCTGCTTACGACTACCCTGTGACTAACCCCCGCCATGCGATCTAGCTACCCATCAATTAATGAAAAATCTGTCGCCCGCGCCGGATTCGCCCGAGAACTTTCACCCCATTCCGGTACCGACGGGTTTGAGTAGATGGAGCAGTTTTCCAGCAAGGCTAGCCAGGGTAACGGCCCAATCCCCGGTTTATTTATGCTAACTTACTACCTTGTAAGGATTTTTATATAATTGTGGGTTTATAAAATCGGCCTGCCGGCCGTGTGTTCAGACGCTGCGGTTACCACGGCAAAGGTCGCATATTGATGCCTTGAATACATTTGACCGCCGGGCAGCGGTCAGCCTGGCAGCTGTCACGTTCCCGGCGGGGAAATGGTTCGGAAAGGGGCGGTGCCATCTGCTCGACCGGGAATGACCGGCGGCGCCCTGTGACGCCCGCTGGGCGCCCGGGGAAATCCGCGGGAGATGGTACGGGGCTGCGGGGGATGGGTGCATGATGCCGCGGGCGGCTCAGAGGCCGCTCAAGACCTTGATATGCGCCGCCACGCTCCGGCCCAAGGCACTCAAGTCATAACCGCCTTCCAGAACCGAGACAATGCGCCCGTTTCCCCACGCTTGCGCCACCGCCTTGAGCTTCTGCGTCACCCAGACGTAGTCCGCTTCGACCAGTGCCAGACCCGACATATCATCGTCGACATGGGCATCGAAACCGGCGGAAATGAACAGCATCTGCGGCTGGAACGCCTCCAGCGCCGGCAGCCAGTGTTCCCACACCGCAGCACGAAAGCCCACACCGTTGGTCCCGGCGCGCAGGGGCACGTTGATAATATGCTCGTTGCCGCCGCCGGCGCCGCTGTGGGGATAGAACGGATGCTGAAAGGTGGAACACAGCATCACCCGTGCATCGTCCGCGAAGATATCTTCCGTGCCGTTGCCGTGGTGGACGTCAAAATCGGCGATGGCCACCCGCTCCAGGCCGTGTACGGCCAAGGCGTGGGCCACCCCCACCGCCACATTGTTGAACAGGCAGAAGCCCATGGCCTGATCGCGGCTGGCGTGATGTCCGGGCGGACGGATGCTGCAGAAGGCGTTCTCCACCGTACCGCTCATCACCAGGTCCGCGCCCAGCACCGCCGCACCGGCGGCACGCAAGGCCGCCTCCAGCGTAAACGGGTTCATCGCCGTATCCGGGTCCAGATACACGATCCCCTCCCGCGGCGCGGCCGCCTCGATCTTGTCGATGTAATACGAACGATGGACCCGCGCCAATTGCTCGCGGCTGGCGCGGGGCGCGTCATGACGTTGCAACCACCCATATACACCGCCGGCGATCAATTGATCCTCGATCGCCGCCAGCCGGGCCGGACTCTCCGGATGATAACCGCCCATGTCATGCTTAAGACAGGCAGGGTGACTGATAAAAGCGGTCTGCACGACAGTTTCCCGTTATCCCACACTCTGTCCTAATATATAGCAAAGTCGCCGCGCTTGGCTTCCCGCGCCGGGCCGTGCCCCGTCCTGAACTCGATTACAGGTCGATTCTCCATGGGCCAACACTATCTGAGTCCGCTCTTTTCCCCGCAATCCGTGGCAGTGATCGGCGCCAGCGATCGCCCCGGCTCGGTCGGCGGACGGTTGTTCGCCAATCTGCTCGCGGGTGACTACCGGGGCACGCTCTACGCCGTCAACCCCAACCATCAGGAGGTCCAAGGGCGACCCGCCTTCGCCTCCATCGAGCAGATCACCAAGCGAATCGATCTGGCGGTCATCGCCACCCCCGCCGCCACCGTGCCCGATATCATCGAGGCATGTGGCAAACGCGGGGTGCGTGCCGCCGTGATTGTGTCCGCGGGCTTCGGCGAAACGGGCCCACGCGGCGCCTCCCTGCAACAGGAACTGCTTGAAAGTGCCCGCCGTTACGGCATGCGCCTCATCGGTCCCAACTGCCTGGGCGTGATGCGCCCTGCCCTGGGTCTCAACGCCACCTTCAGCAACGACGGCGCCCGGCCGGGCAAGCTCGCCCTGGTGTCCCAGTCGGGGGCCTTGTGCACCGCCATCCTCGACTGGGCGCGACCCAACGCTATCGGGTTTTCCAGCGTTGTGTCCCTGGGCGATTCGGCGGACGTGGACTTCGGCGAAGTCCTCGATTTCCTCGTGACCGATCCGCAAACCGAGGCGGTGCTGCTCTACATCGAGGGCATCCGCGACGCCCGCCGCTTCATGAGCGCCCTGCGCGCCGCGGCGCGCATCAAGCCGGTGATCGTGATCAAAGTCGGCCGCCATGAGGCGGGGAAAAGGGCGGCACTCTCCCACACCGACGCCATGGTGGTGGCGGACGATGTATTCGACGCCGTATTGCGCCGCGCCGGTGTAGTGCGCGTCATGACCGTGGCTCAGTTGTTCACCGTGGCCCAGGCCTTGTCCGCCGACTTCCATCCCCGCGGCAATCGCCTGGCCATCGTCACCAACGGTGGCGGGCCCGGGGTGATGGCGGCCGACCGGGCCGCCGACCTCGGCATCACGCTGGCGACATTGTCGCCCCAGACCCTGCAGACATTAAACGCGCAACTGCCGCCCACATGGTCGCATGGCAATCCGGTGGACATCATCGGCGACGCGGACGCGATGCGTTACCGCCAGGCTTTGGCGGCCTGCCTGACGGACAGCGGGGTTGACGGGGTGCTGGCTATCCTCACCCCCCAGGCCATGACCGAACCCACGGCGGTGGCCGAGGCGGTAATCGATTTGAGCCGCGACGCCGACAAGCCGCTGATCGCCTGCTGGATGGGCGACGCCCAAGTGGCCGAGGCACGCGCCGCCCTGAGCGGCGCCCGCATCCCCACTTTCCGCACCCCGGAACCGGCGGTTGAGGTGTTTTCCTTTGTCTCGACCTATGTGCACAATCAGCAATTGCTGCTGCAGACCCCGGGTCCTCTGGCTCACGGCAGCAAACCCGACAGCGAAGGCGCGCGCCTGTTGATCGAAAACGTCCTCGCCGAGCGGCGCAAAGTCTTGAACGAGATGGAATCCAAGGCGCTGCTGGCGGCCTTCCACATCCCGGTAACCAAGACAGTGGTGACCCATTCCCCCACCGAGGCGCTGCTGCTGGCGGAGGAACTGGAATTTCCCGTAGCGATGAAGGTGAGTTCCCCCGACATCACCCACAAATCCGACGCCGGCGGGGTGCGGCTCAACGTGGGCAATGCTCAGGCGGTGCGCAGCGCCTATCAGGGAATCATTGCCGACGTCCAGCGCAACCGCCCCGAGGCGCGGATCGACGGCGTGGCCATCGAACCCATGATCGTAAAACCCGACGCCCGGGAATTGATGATCGGGGTCACCACCGATGCGGTGTTCGGACCGGTGATCGCCTTGGGCATGGGCGGGGTCGCCGTGGAGGTATTGGGCGACCGTGCTGTGGAGCTGCCGCCGCTCAATCATTACCTGGCGGGTAATCTTATCGCGCGCACCCGTGCGGCGAAGATGCTGCAGGCGTTCCGCCATATGCCGCCCGTAGATATGGAGGCCTTGCTCAGCGTGCTGCTGCGGGTCTCGGAGATGGTATGCGAACTGCCGTGGATCATGGAGATGGACGTCAACCCGCTGGTGGTGGACGAGCATGGCGCCTTGGCGGTGGACGCGCGCGTGGTGGTGGAGACCCGTCCGCCCACTGCGGACCGTTACGCCCACATGGCGATCCACCCCTACCCACCCCACCTGGAGACCAAATGGCAGCTGGCCGACGCCACCGACGTCATCATCCGCCCTATCCGACCTGAGGACGCGGAACTGGAACAGGACTTCGTGCGCGGACTGTCCAGCGAAAGCAAATACTTTCGTTTCATGGAGACACTGCAGGAGCTCACCCCTGCCATGCTGGTGCGTTTCACCCAGATCGATTATGACCGTGAAATGGCCTTGATGGCGGTCACCGAAAAGGAGGGCAAGGAGATCGAACTGGGGATCGCCCGCTACACCACCAACCCGGACGCGGAATCCTGCGAATTCGCCCTGGTGGTCTCCGATCAGTGGCAACACAAGGGGCTGGGGCACAAACTCATGACCGCCCTGATCGACGTGGCGCGCGCCAAGGGCCTGAAACACATGGAAGGCGAAGTACTGGCGACCAATCACGCCATGCTGCAGCTGATTACCAGCCTCGCCTTCGCCATCTCCCCCGACCCGGCCGATCCCGGGGTGAAGCGCGTGAGCAAGCGGCTTTAGATAACCGCCCCGTCACTCACGCCGTGCCGCAGCGCTCTCAATCCTCTTTTTCCATCTCCGCGCGATAGGCCCCGCGCCGCGCCAAGCTGTTGAGTCTGGCGCGCTTATGAAAGATCCGTTGCGCGTCCGTCGCGTTTTGCGCCTGGCCCGCCCAGGTCTGGAGCGGCGCCTGTTGCAGCGCCCGCGCATAGGAGAACGACAGTTCCCACGGCGCGAGTTCTCCGAACAAGGCGTTCATGGCATTCAGATTCGCGGTCGCCTCCTCAGGTCCCTGGCCGCCCGATAAAAAATTGATGCTGGGCACCGCCGCGGGGACCGTCCGGCGCAGCACCTTGATGGTGGAACCGGCCACCACTTCGGGACTGGCCTTGGGCGGATGCTCCTTCCCCGGTAACACCATGCTGGGCTTGAGCACCATGTACTCCAGGATCACGCCATGGCGATGCAGGGCATGAAACACCGCGTGCAACACCGCTTCGGTCACTTCCAGGCAGCGTTCCAGACTATGGTCGCCGTCGATAAGCACCTCCGGCTCGACGATGGGGACGAAGCCTTCCGCCTGACAGACGGCGGCATAGCGCGCCAACATCTCCGCATTCGCCTCGATCGCCAAACGGCTGGGATTGCGCGCGCTGACGGGATAAACCTCGCGCCACTTGGCAAACCGAGCACCCTGACTCTTGTAGCCGCGCAGGCGTTCGGCCAAGCCGTCGAGGCCCTGGGTAATGAGATCACCGGGGGCGTTGGCCAAGGGGATCTTGCCCTTGTCCACCTTGACGCCGGGCACGACCCCCTGGCGCACCAGGATTTCCGGTAACGGCGTACCGTCGTCGGCGACCTGGCCGAGGGTCTCCTCGAACAGGATAACGGCGCTGATGAATTCGCCGATCTCCGGCGTGGTGAAAAGCAGGCTACGGTAGGCACGGCGGTTTTCAACATTGGATTCGACGCCGACCGCCTTGAAACGCTTGGCAATCGTGGGGTCGCTTTCATCGGCGGCCAGGATACCCTTGCCCGCCTGCACCATCGCGGCTATGGTCTGCTGTAGTTCATCTTCGATACTCATGTTGGCCCTCCACTCTGATTGGTTCACGGCTGTCCGGAATGACCGATCGCAACACTGCTTAAATACTTAAGCGCGGCAACGGCGACAAAGCGGACACGCCCTTTAACATGCCGTCGTCGGCCGGGCGCCGGCAACTAGAGCCCCTCGCGCAACCACGCCCAAGCCGCCGCGCTGTCCCGGGTATCAAAATATCTGACTTCCGCCCGGGTAAAAGGTTTGCAGAATGCCGCCATCCATTCCTCCCAGCGTTTATCGCCCACCAGGGCAATACGCGTAAAATCGGCGTAATGCTTAACGCCGAACTTGAAATCGTCCCAGCTGGCATGCAGATCCCAGCCGTGAAAGTCCTCGAATTGCGCGTAGAGACGCAAGCTGCCCTGGGATTCCAATGCCGCCTCCAGTGCCGGGACAAAGGTCCGGTAATCCTCATCATGCAGTTTGCCGCTGAGGCGGAAGCCGACAATATTGGGAACATCGCTGTCCAGCGGGGTTATCATCGTCTCCTCCTTTGTGTAGACATTTCCTACCGGGAATGCCGGTGCCGGCGCCACTTCCGCAACTCCAACCAACACCGCGGATAGCGCGGCGGCACCAAAAACCAGGCGAGCAATACCAGGATACCGAATCCCGTATAGAGTGCGGTAAAGACCGGCAGCGGAATATCATAGAACATGATCTCATGCAGCCAATCGGCGATAAATGAGTGCCTGTAGCCTACTCCGCCCGCCGCTTCCCGCAAACGACTCTCCCATTCGGTGAGCGGACAGATCCAGCCGACCCATGATTCCAGGACCACCACGGTGATGGCGGCAAGGTGCGTGAACCGGAACCACGGGTTCCTTACCCACATCCACTGTCTTGCCGCCCCCGCGATGATCACGACAAGCCCCAGAATGATAAACGCGGTCAGCAAGGCATGCGTGACCAGCACCAGGTCCGCCAACAAGCGATAGTCCATCGTTCCAGTCATTCCCTGTGTCCGGGCCACAGGCACTCGGCCGAACTCTAGGCGAGAAACGGCACCAACAGCAAGGCGATCAAATTGATCACCTTGATCATCGGATTAATCGCCGGGCCCGCCGTGTCCTTATACGGGTCGCCCACGGTGTCGCCGGTGATGGCGGCGTGGTGGGCCGCCGAACCTTTTCCACCTTCGTGGCCGGCCTCGATGTACTTTTTGGCGTTGTCCCAGGCCGCGCCGCCGGTACTCATGGACACCGCCATCAGGTAACCGCTGATGATCACGCCGATGAGCAAGCCGCCCGTGAGCCGCACGGCGCTGCCGTGGGGGCCGAGCGGCACCAAGATCAGGGCGACCAGCAGCGGCGCCGCCACCGGGATCAGGCCGGGGATCAGCATGCCGCGCAAGGAGTCGCGGGTGAGAAGACTCACGGTGCGGGCGTAATCCGGCAGTTGGGTTCCCGCCAAAATCCCGGGCTGTGCCCGGAACTGTTCCCGCACCTCCGCCACCACGCGGCCCGCCGCCACGCCCACCGCGTCCAGAATGTAGCCGCTGAAGAGAAAGGGCAGCAGCGCCCCAAGGAACAGGCCGGCCAGGGTATAGGGGTCTCCGATGGAGAAGTGGAATACATGGCCGCGAACGCCGAAATCGATGGTATAGGCGCCGAACAAGGCCAGGGCAGCCAAGCCGGCCGAGCCGATGGCAAAGGACTTGGTAACCGCCTTGGTGGTGTTGCCGGCGGCGTCCAGGGCGTCGGTCACCTCGCGCACGCCTGCTTCCAAATGCGCCATCTCGGCGATCCCGCCAGCGTTATCGGTGACCGGACCGTAGGCGTCGATGGTCACGATCACTGGCGTCAAAGACAGCATGGCGCAAGTGGCGATGGCGATGCCGTATACGCCGGCCAGCGCGTACACCGCGATGATCCCAGCGGCGACGACGACCACCGGCAACACCGTGGACTTCATGCCCACCGCCAGGCCGGTAATGATATTGGTGGCATGACCGGAGCGGGAGGCGTGGGCGATACTCCGCACCGGCGCGAAGCTGCTGGAGGTGAAGTAGATGGTGGAACCCACCAGGGTCAAGGCAATGACCAGGCCCACCACCGTGGCCCCGAACAACTTGTCCGCCGTAAAGGCGCCCATCCCCGTCACCAGCCAATGGCTGACGGCGTAGAAGCCCGCGGCGGCGAGCAAGGTACTCACCACCACGCCCCGCAACAGGGCATAGAGGATGCGGGAACTGTTGCCCAAACGCACCGCCTGCATGCCGATGACTCCCGCCACCAAACCCACCGCCCCCAAGGCCAGGGGATAGTGTTGTGCGGCCAGATGTAACGGCAACAGCCAGTGGGCCACCAAAATGGTGGCCACCAGAGTGACCGCATAACTCTCGAACAGGTCCGCGGCCATCCCGGCGCAATCACCCACGTTGTCGCCGACGTTGTCGGCGATCACCGCCGGATTGCGCGGGTCGTCCTCGGGGATACCCTGTTCGATCTTGCCCACCAGGTCCGCACCGACGTCGGCGGCCTTGGTGAAGATACCGCCGCCGAGGCGGGCGAAGATGCTGACCAGCGACGCGCCGAAACCGAGGCCGGCCAAGGGGTGCAGATCGGGCCCATCGCTACCGCGCAATGCCCACAGCAGCAGATAAAAGCCGCTGACGCTGGCCAGGGCCAGCGCCCCCACCAGAAAACCGGTGAACGAACCCGAACGCATCGCCACCCGTAGCGCGTGCGAGAGGCCGTGTTCGGCCGCGGCCGCGGTGCGCACATTGGCGCGCACCGATACCCACATGCCCGCCGCGCCGGCGATGCCGGAACAGATCCCGCCCACGACGAAGCCCAGCGCCGTCAAGCCCCCCAGATGGGGAGCGATCGCCAGCACGACGACAAACACCATGCCGACCTTGAAGATGGTCGTGTATTGGGTCTGGAGGAAGGCGTGGGCCGCTTCGCGGATCGCAACATACGGCGTCCGAAGTGCGGCCCCGCCTTCCCGCTGGCGCAATATCCAGCGCGCGCACCAAACCGCATAGCCGATGCCCGCCGCGGCCGCGACCAGGCTCAATCCCAGGGCGCTATTCATGACTACGGAATCCTTGCCTGGGAAAGTGTGGAGAAACGCATGCTGCCCGCTCGATCACGGAGAAAATCCTATATCGCATAAAAACTTTCGGCTTATCGCTTCACGATGACGTTGCTGGCGCTCGACGCGATAGATTCATCGGCGCCCCCTTGTATCTCCACCGGCTCGCCGCCCGTTCGCTCACGCCGGCCTGTAGGCCGGGGACTATCGACCACCGATCGTCAACCTCTCTGATGGACCTGTTTCACCGCATCGAGAATCTTATTCAATACGGCGCGTTTGGCCTTCAGCTGTTCCCGATAATCGAATTGGTCGGTATCCGCTATTTCATAACTGAGATCGGACAGATAATTCTCCAGGGTCTCCATCAAGACGTTTCGCTCCGTTTCATCAAGGTCGAGATGAATCATAGCGCCTCCTCACGGTAAGAATCCTTTTTAACCCATTAGTACAATCACACGCCCCCATCATTCGCTGCAACCGGCCGGGGACCGCCTTGCCGCAGGGAAATGCCGGCCTGGAGCTCGTCCGCCGCGGCGATGCCCTTCACGCCGTACTGCGCGAACGCAGCAGACGATACGCCAACATCTTGGACGCATTATCGATGAAAAACCACAGCAACGCATATGCCCACATCCACAACGCGTATTCCCAACCGATCGGTGTCACCAGAAAACCGTAGACCACTATCAGGGTCCCCAGTATCTCGGTACCGAAGGTGGCCCAGAATAACAGGGGGGCCGGCCAGGGACGGCGCCAGAACCACCCCTCGGTACGCGTGATATACAGGGTGCTGTGGCCGGCCACGATCAGCTTGATAAACATCATGCTCTGAATCATCTCCTGTGAGAAGCCCTTTTCCCGCAGGATGAAGAACAACAGAAAGGAGCCGATCACGCCGGTGACGCCCAGGGTCGTGGAGACCGTCAGCATCTCGGCCATATTCCACCGCACCGGCTTCTCGTTGACCTTGGTGTTGTCATAGGCGATGGCTAGGATGGGAAGGTCGTTGAGCAGTGCCAGGAGAATGATCATCAAGGCGGTGATCGGATAGAAATTGAACACCACGATGGATAGGGTCATGAACAGGATGATGCGCACGGTCTCGGCGATGCGAAACGTGGCGTAGCTCTTCATGCGCTCGAAGGTGATGCGCGCCTGCTTCACCGCCTCGTTGATGACGCCCAGTCCCGGCGCGGTGAGAATGATGTCCGCCGCGCCGCGGGCGGCGTCGGTGGCATTGGACACGGCAATGCCGCAATCGGCCTTTTTCAGGGCCGGGGCATCGTTGACGCCGTCGCCGGTCATGGCGACGATGTGCCCGGCCTTCTGCAGAGTGTCGACGATACGGTACTTGTCCTCGGGCACCACCTCGGCGAAGATGTTCACCGACTCGATCATTTCGATGATAGCCGACTCGTGGGTGTGGATGAACTCGCGCTCCAGCAGCCGCGTGTCGTACAGGGATTTCACCGTCTCCATCACCTCACCGGCAAAGCGTTGCGCCTCCTTGCGCGACACCTCGGGCTGGAGACGCTGATAGATGGCCGACGTCAGAACCTCGACCAGGGCCAGTACCTCGTTGGCGGCGGCGCCGGACAATTGGTCGGCGCGCATGGTGCGTTGCGCCAGACCCAACAGATTGCCGATCTCGCGGGCGATGGCCATGTTGTCGCCGGTGACCATCTTAACTTCGACGCCGTAGTTACCCATATCGGCGATAATCTGCCGGGAATCCTCCCGCGGCGGGTCATAGAGAGTGATCAAACCCAGCAATTCCAGCGGAGCGTTGTCGGGTTGCCGCCCCACCGCCAAGGTGCGATAGCCCTTGGCGGCCAGCATGTCGACCATCTTATTGACGTCCACCGCCTCATTCTCGGGCAATTCGGCCATGGCCAGCAACACCTGCGCCGCGCCTTTCATGACAATGAACCGCTCACCGTCCTTTTCGATAGTGGCCTCGGTACGCTTGCGGACGGGATCGAAGGGGGTAAAGCTGAGCTGGCGGTAACTCCGCCAGTCCACATCGGGCAGCTGTTCATCTATATAATGGAAGATCGGCAACTCAATGGGGTCGCGATTCTCCAGCTTGGAGGCCAGCACCGCCATTAGATACAGATCACGCTCGTTATAACCGTCCCTCACCACCGGTTCGGCTACCTGCATCTCGTTCTTGGTCAGGGTACCGGTCTTGTCGGAACAAAAAACGTCCACCCCGGCCAGTTCCTCGATGGCGGTCAAGCGCGAAACGATGGCCTGGCGCCTGGCGAGATTCATGGCGCCCACCGCCATGGTCACGGACAGTACCGCGGGCAGGGCCACCGGGATGGCCGCCACGGTCAACACCAGCGCGAAGCGCGCAATTTCCAGGAAGTGTTCGTGGCGGAACAGGGTGACCATGATAATCAGCAGTACCAGGGCCACGGTGATCACCATCAGGAAATCGCCGATGCGAATCACCATCTTCTGGAAGTGGCTGCTTGCTTCCAGACTGGCCTTGGCCACCAGGGCGACGACGGTATGGAAGTTGGTGTTGGCGGCGGTGTTCACCACTACCGCCAGCATCTCGCCCTGCTTGACGATGGTGCCCGCATAGGCCACCTCGTTGAGCTTCTTGCTGACCGGCAAGGACTCACCGGTCAGGGCAGACTGGTCGATGAGCAGGTAATCCCCTTGCAGCAGCTGTACGTCGGCGGGCACGATATTGCCGATGCGCAGCCTGATGACATCGCCCGGCACCAGCTCACGGGCGGAAACGCTCTTGAACGCCCCGTTACGCAAGACGATGATTTCCGCAGTGAGGCGCTGCTTCAGGGCCTTGAGCGCGTTCAGGGCGCGGTGTTCCTGGAAAAAATCCAGGCCGGCGTTCACCAACAGCATGATGGTGATAATGATGAAGTCTTCCCACTTCTGCACGATGGCCGACAACAGCGCCGCCACCTCGATCATCCAGGGAATCGGCCCCCAAAAGCGGCGGAAGATCCGATGCCACAGCGTCTCTTCCTTTTCCTCGATTTCGTTATAGCCGTACTGGGCTAAGCGTTGTTGCGCCTCCGCGTCGCTTAAGCCCCGCCCGGCATCCACCCGGAAGGCGGCAAGCGTGTCCCGGACATCCTGTCGCGCGTAATCATCGGTGTGTTTGCTGGACTCCATGAACCTTTCCTTGTTGTACGTTATATGTTGGCCAGTCATCCGACCTTAGCCTCGAAATGTATCGGACCTCCCGGCGACGCCGCCATCCCCAAAGCCACATTCCAGGTATCGGCGCGCAAGCGGGTCTCTTGCGCGCTGGTTTGCGCACAGATCGCCGTCAAACCCAGATTATGACTGAGATACCGCCTTTAGTTTTTACGAAGAGAGTACGTCCTTGCAACCCACCGGCCGCCATCGCCCGGCCGGGAATATCCGAGCCCCGCGCCGGCGATTTTCGCCGGCCTCGCCCGCGAAAGGCAGGCAACCCGGAACCTCGCTTCGCCGGGCGCTACCAAGATTTATATGGCAGGAACTTGCCATTGAGCGTGATCACTACCCGGTCGCCTTTCGGATTCTCCTCCTTGGCGATGTCCATGCTGAAGTCGATCGCGCTCATGATTCCGTCGCCGAATTTCTCGTGTATCAATTCCTTGATGGTATCGCCGTAGACATTGATCATTTCATAGAAGCGATAAATCACCGGATCGGTGGGCACCGTCTTATCCCAATGCTTATGAGGACAGACCTGCAGGGCCTGGGCCACGTCATCGGAAAGATCCAGCAGCGCACACAATTTCCCGGCCTGCTCTTCGTTCATGCTGTTCATGCCCAGACAGGCCGATGTGGTCCATGCCGGCGACATGCCCATCCCCGCCGCAATCTGCTCCCAGCTCATTCCCGACTTGTCCTTCTTCGCCAGGATCGCCGCCGTCATCTCCGCCTTGGTCATTGTTTCACTCCTCCTGATTGGAATCGAGCTTAGGCGCGGCGCCGGTCTGCCGGCGAACCACCGCCAGCCCGGCAGGCCCCGGTGCTCGCCGCCGTCGCACCCGGTGTTTCCCGGGGATTGCTTGCCCCCGCCAGATACTAGCGCGTTTGGGCGGGTTGCGGAAAAGATTACCGTACATTGACCGTTGCGAAATCCAGCATCTGGCGCCCCGCGCCAGAAATTGGCTGATCTCCCCCGCAGACAACGATCCACTGACGAAAAAGTCTTCTCATATCACGTGCGGCCGGACCACCTCAGCAAATCCCGCTGGCGTCCGCTCTCCACGCCTTCGGCCACCACACCCACTTCGAGCTGCGCGACATGGCGATGATCGCCTCACGATCGCCGCGTCGTCCTCATCATCGGAGATATCCTGCACGAAGGCCCGGTCTAGCTTCAAGGTTCTGATCGGGAGACGCTTCTCGTACCCGATAGACACGAATAACCGGCACCGAAATCATCAACCGCCAGCGGCCGCGACTTATCCAGCGCCATGAGCTTGGCGCTCGAGATCCCTCTCCCTGCATCATACGCTCGCGGTGAAATCCAACTCCAAGGATTCGGGATCGAATCCACTGGCGGGCAATACCCGCGCGACTTGATCGCTGAGATCCGCGGCACTGATATCTTCAGTCAACTTTGATAGTCAATTTGCGCGGCTTGTCCACGGCGACCTTGGGAAGCTCGATGCGTAACACCCCGTTCCTGTACGCCGCTTCGGCCTTGTCCGCCCGGACCGGTACCGGCAGGGGGACCATGCGGCGGAAGTTGCCATAGGCGCACTGCAGGACTCGATAGCGCCCTTCAGTGGTTTCGCGCTCGAAGCGCTTTTCGCCGCACACTACCAGGACGTCGCCCTGCACTTCTATATCCAGGTCCTTCTTGTCCATACCGGGGATCTCCAGGCGTACCACTACCCTCTTTTCGTCTTCGAAGACGTCGCCGCCCAGCATGGACCATCCCTGCGTGGGAAGATAGAATGCATCATCAACCTCACCCTTCGCCGGCAGACCGGCGTCCACCGCGGGCTTAAACCCGGTCAGGGCGCTGGCGGCCGATTCACGCAGACGGTGCCAACCCTCGGCGACCGAATCCCACAGGCTGGAAAAGCCCTGCTTGATCTCATCCAGTTTCATCGTCGACCTCCACCTCGTCTCGATTCAGGTTTGCCGTGAACTCTGCGGAAAAGAGTCAGGCCAACTTCACCTCGATCTTGCGCGGTTGGGCGTGTTCGGCCTTGGGAATACGCAGCTTGAGCACGCCGTTGCGGAACTCTGCGGAAACCTTTGCGCCGTCCAATTCCCTGGACAAGGTGAAGACACGTCGATAACGCGGCACGTCCACTTCGACATGGCTGGCCACCATATCGGACGGCGTGGCAAAGCCCATCTCGCCCTCGACGGTCAGCGCATCCGCATCCACCTGCAAATTGAGTTTGTCCCTGGGCACGCCGGGCAGGTCCGCGTAAAGGGTAATGCCCCCGGCGTCTTCGAGCACGTCTACCGATGGCAGCATGGCACTGTCCGCGCGGGAGGTCTCGGTATCTTGACTGGTAACATTGACGTTATTACTCATGGTCGTCCTCCTCAACTTATTGCACGGCGATGCGTCGCGGTTGGGCCGACTCCCGACGTTTGAGATTGATATGCAGCACCCCGTCCCGGTAGTCCGCGGAAACCTGATTGGGATCGATGTCATCGGGCAGGCTGATCACCCGGCGGAAACGGCCAGCGAAGCGCTCATTAATGTGTACCGTGGCCTTCTCCTCGCGCGGCGGCATGTCGCTGGTCCGTTCACCGGAAATGGTCAATACACCCCGCTCGAGATTCACCTCGATCTTGGCGGGATCCAGGCC
>JARRQJ010000028.1:0-93295 GCA_037381915.1 Gammaproteobacteria bacterium
CAGAAATTTTCCCAAACCGCCGTCACCACCTTCGGTTCGGGCTGGGGCTGGCTGGTGAAAAACGCCGCCGGCGATCTGGAGATCGTCTCGACCTCCAATGCGGGCTGCCCGCTCACCGAGGGTAAAACGCCGTTGCTGACCTGTGACGTCTGGGAGCACGCCTATTACATCGACTATCGCAACGCCCGTCCCAAATACGTGGAAACCTTCTGGAAGATCGTCAACTGGGATTTCGTTGCGAATAACTTCAAAGGCTGAGGCCCCGCGCGGCAAGCGTCTCTCGGCCGTCGGAACGCACCGTATTCAGGTACGCCCCGGCGGCCGCTATCAGGGTGAGGGGGTTAAATCAAGCTGCGCGCCTGGTTTAAGCCCCCTCATCCTGTCCTTCTCCCGGAGGGAGAAGGAACGCGATACTTGTGCTCGGTCCTTCACTTTCACATCGCCTCACTTCCCCACCCCAAAGACGTCACGCCGACCGTGGCGTTACAGTAGACCCTATATATCAAAATTGGGCTATTGCACAAAATCAAGTGGACACTTTCTCGTAAATGGGACCGCTGCGCCCTCTCCTTCAGGGAGGTGAGGCGGAATAAGGAAAAGGTCCAGTGGACCTTTTCCCCGCCGAACGGGAGCACAATGTTTTAGTGCTCCCCGGCGGGTATAACCGGGTGAGGGGATAGATTCATAGCAACTTCTTGAGTTGGCCCCGCTGTCCCGACCTTCTGCCGGAGAGAAGGGACCACAATCGCTATTTTCAGCAAACCCCTACGGGCAGCCATCTTGCGACACAAATGAATCCAATTTCAACATAAGGTTCTAATCGCAATCGCTGCACATGAGAGCGCAGTCGGCTTGTCCTTCACAAAGCTTCAGGGAAACGCCACCTGATTGTCACACTGGCTCGTTACACTTCACCTTCACAGAGGTGAATGCAGCCCCGGGGTTGCCTGGAACGGGCGATCCTCATCAGGGAGGCCTTATCGCGATGGAACACCGCTGGAGTCGGCGTAACCTGGTCAGCATGGATGGGCTGGTCTTCCATCGACTCCCCGGGTTGCTGCTAAAGAACCTCTGATCTATTCACCCTCCCCTTCAAGGGGAGGGTTGGGGAGGGGATGGGGTTTTGTACGGCTACAATACATTCAATCAGTTAATAACCCCACCCCCATCCTGTATCCTGCCCGGGGTGCACGAAAACAGTATGCACCCGTTCGGTAGGAAAAAGGTCCACCGGACCTTTTCCTTTTCCACCTCACCCCCCTGAGGGGAAGGGACGAATTAATCAGGGGTTACCTAATCAATATTCGCAACATCAGCCCGGACGGAGCGTTCATGGCCAGCGACCATCCCGCTTTGCCCCCACAAGCCCTGGTGGAACTCAACATCGCCTTGCCTACGCACGGCAAATGGATCATCCAGCAAAGCAACGCCCTGGTGATCCACCACGCCCCCAACGGTTACGGCTTGATGTTCAAGGACTTGCGCCTCGCCGGGCTTCAAGCCCTGGCGGATTTTCTCCATACAGCGCGGCCCTAATTTGTCAATGTCATGACAAATAAGACCGGGGATCGCGATCGTCACATTAAGTCACAAAACTGTCACATTGCGCGGGTAGACTGCCGCCCCAGTAGCAGGACACTGTATCGATCCTCGCACGTCTGCACAGCGTTGTACCCAACATAATACGTTTGTAATACATCAACCCGAGAGAACGAAGGAGCTCGTTATGTTGAAAAAATTGACCACTCACCTCATCGTAGGTGCCGCTTTCATGGCCGTGGGCGGAATGGGCAGCGCCATGGCCGCCAAAGTAACCGAAATTTCCGGCGCGGGCGCCACTTTTCCCTATCCCATCTATGCAAAATGGGCCGAGGCCTATCACAACAAGACCGGCGTCAAATTCAATTACCAGTCCATCGGTTCGGGCGGCGGCATCAAGCAGATCAAGGCCAAGACCGTGGACTTCGGCGCCTCCGACGCCCCGCTCACCAACGACGAACTTAAGGAAGCGGGCCTGATGCAGTTCCCCATGATCATCGGCGGCGTGGTGCCCGTGGTTAATATCCCCGGGATCAAACCCGGTGAAATCAAGATCTCACCCACGGTGCTGGCCGACATCTACCTGGGCAGGATCACCAAATGGAACGACCCGGCCATCACCGCTCTGAACAAGGGCGTGAAGCTGCCTTCCAAGGATATCAGCGTGGTTCACCGTTCCGACGGTTCCGGCACCACCTGGATCTTCACCAACTACCTCACCAAGGTCAGCAAGCCTTGGGCGAACAAGGTCGGCAACGACAAGGCGGTCGCCTGGCCGGTAGGCGTGGGTGGCAAGGGTAACGAAGGCGTGGCCTCCTATGTCAGCCGCATCAAGGGCTCCATCGGCTATGTGGAATACGCCTATGCCCTGCAGAACCATATGACCCATGTCAAGCTGCAAAATCATGACGGTCATTTCGTCGATCCCACCAGTGAGAACTTCCAGGCCGCCGCGGCCAATGCCGACTGGGCCCACGCCCCCGGCTACTACCTGGTGCTGACCAACCAGCCCGGCAAGAACGCCTGGCCCATCAGCGGCGCCAGCTTCATCCTGATGTACAAGAAGCAGACCAAGCCCGACGTGGCCCACGCGGTCCTCAAGTTCTACGACTGGTCTTACCACCACGGCGCCAAGATGGCGGAACAGCTGGACTATGTGCCCATCCCCATGAACGTGGTCAAGCTGGTTGAAAACACCTGGAAGCGCGAGATCAAGGGCGAAAACGGCCAGGCCGTGTGGGAATAAGCTCCGGTGTAACGAAGTAGCGGCCTATTATATAATCCGTCGCCTCGGGAGAGGCGGCGGATTTATAAGCCGAAATAGGATAAACTCGTCGGCAGCGGCGGCCATCTACTAATATAAAAATCACCGCCACTGCACTGTCGTCGGGTTGAGGTCAAATTAAACGCGGGAGGGTTGCCGAGCCAACCTCTCCCGCATTCGTTTTCTGGTTTTTGATGTGTGAGGGGAAGAATTGAGCAGCCCAGCCGCAACCGTAACCAACCTCCTACCGTTTAACTACCGCCGCGGTAGCTTCATCGAGGGTCTCTTCAAAAACGTCACCCGCTTAAGCGCGTTCATCGTCTTCGCCATGGTGATCGCCATCCTGGTCTCCTTATGGCTCGGGGCCCTTCCCGCCCTGCGCAAATTCGGCCCGGGCTTTCTTACCAGCACCGAATGGAATCCGGTAACCGAAAACTTCGGCGCCTTGCCCGCGATCTTCGGTACCCTGGTCACCTCGGCCATCGCCATGCTCATCGCCGTGCCGGTCAGCTTCGGCATCGCCGTATTCATCACCGAACTGTCGCCCATGTGGTTGAAGCGGCCCATCGCCACCGCGGTGGAACTGCTGGCCGCGATCCCCAGCATCATCTACGGCATGTGGGGCCTGTTCGTTTTCGCCCCCCTGTTCGCCGACCATGTGCAGCCCTGGCTCACCGATCACTTGGGGGATGTCCCGATCATCGGCCTGTTGTTCCATGGCCCCCCAATGGGCATCGGCGTGTTCACCGCGGGACTGATCCTGGCCATCATGGTCATCCCCTTCATCTCCGCGGTCATGCGCGATGTCTTCGAAGTGGTCCCGCCGCTGCTCAAGGAATCGGCCTACGGCCTGGGTTCCACCACCTGGGAAGTCGTGAGGCATGTCGTGTTGCCCTACACCAAGGTAGGTATCGCCGGCGGCATCATGCTCGGCCTGGGACGCGCCCTGGGCGAAACCATGGCGGTCACTTTCGTCATCGGCAACGCCCATGAAATCAGCGCCTCGCTGTTCATGCCCAGCAATACCATCTCGTCCAGCCTGGCCAACGAATTCACCGAAGCGGTCGGCGCCACCTACACCTCGTCGCTGTTCGCCCTGGGCCTGATCCTGTTCGTCATCACCTTCCTGGTACTGGCCATGGCCAAGCTGCTGCTGCTGCGACTCACCGCCAAGGAAGGCAAGCGGAGCTGAGGGACCAGGTCATGAATCTTTACACCCGCCGCCGCTTTACTAACGCCTTCAATCTCACCGTCTCGGTGTTGACTACCGTATTCGGACTGTTCTGGCTGGCGTGGCTGTTGTGGACCTTGTTCGACAACGGGCTGCAATGGCTGCGTCTCGACGTCTTCACCAAGATGACGCCACCACCGGGCAGTGCGGGCGGACTGTGGAATGCCATTGTCGGCAGTGTGATCCTCACCGGCGTCGCCACCCTCATCGGCACGCCGCTGGGAGTCCTGGCGGGCACCTTCCTGGCGGAATTCGGACGCTACTCCAAGGTCGCCTCCATCGTGCGTTTTGTCAACGACGTCTTGCTCAGCGCCCCCTCTATCATCATCGGCGTATTCGTCTACGAAATGGTAGTGGTCACCATGGGACACTTTTCCGGCTGGGCAGGCTCGCTGGCCCTGGCGCTGATCATGATCCCGGTGGTGGTACGCACCACCGAAGACATGATGCGCCTCGTCCCCGACACGCTGCGGGAGGCGGCGGCGGCCCTGGGCGCGCCGCGCTGGAAGGTCATCTCCACCGTGGTCTACCGCGCCTCCATCACCGGGATCCTTACCGGGGTACTGCTCGCGATCGCGCGCATCAGCGGTGAAACCGCACCCTTGCTGTTCACCGCCCTGAACAATCAGTTCTGGAGCACCAACATGAGCAGTCCCATGCCCAACCTGCCCGTGGTAATCTTCCAGTTCGCCATGAGCCCTTATGAAGACTGGCATCACCTGGCCTGGGCCGGGGCCTTGCTGATCACCTTGAGCGTCCTAATCATGAACATCGTGGCTCGCACGGTATTGCGGCCCCGCAGACGGGAGAAATAGCACCCATGTCCTCCAAAGAAGGCACGCTGTCGTTTCAACTGACGGCCAATACCGAATCCCAAAGGAGCGCCGTCGGCAAGAAGGAATATAGCGCCCCCCCGGCCGTGGACACCGGTACCGAGGAACCCACCTCGCTCATCGAGATTGCCAATCCCAAGATCCTCATCAAGGATCTAAACTTTTACTATGGGAAGTACTGCGCTCTGGAAAACATCAACATGCAGGTTGCCGAGAAAAAGGTCACGGCGTTCATCGGCCCGTCCGGCTGCGGCAAATCTACCCTGCTGCGCAGCTTCAACCGCATCTACGAGTTGTATCCCGACCAGCGCGCCACCGGCACCATCCTGCTCGACGGCGCCAACGTCCTGGAAAAGCGCCAGGACCTGAACCTGCTGCGGGCCAAGATCGGGATGGTGTTCCAGAAGCCCACCCCCTTCCCCATGTCCATTTACGACAACATCGCCTTCGGCATCCGCCTCTACGAGAAACTGTCGCGCGCGGAGATGGCCGATCGGGTAGAATGGGCCCTGAGCAAAGCGGCGTTGTGGAACGAGGTCAAGGACAAGCTCAAGCAAAGCGGGGCGCGCCTGTCGGGAGGCCAGCAGCAGCGCCTGTGTATCGCGCGGGCCATCGCGGTGAAGCCGGAAGTATTGTTGCTGGACGAACCCGCATCGGCCCTGGACCCCATCTCCACCGCCCACATCGAGGAACTGATCGACGAATTGAAGAACGATTACACTATCGTAATCGTCACCCACAATATGCAGCAGGCCGCCCGCGTCTCCGACTACACCGCCTTCATGTACCTGGGACGTCTGATCGAATTCGATGACACCAACGCCATATTCACCAATCCGCGCCGTAAAGAGACGGAGGATTACATCACCGGCCGCTACGGCTAGCGAAGTACTATAGGGTCACAGCATTATGGACAAGATCAGCATCGGCCAGCACATTTCCCATCAGTTCAACGTCGCGCTGGAAGACATCCGCAACCGCGTGCTCACCATGGGCGGCCTGGTGGAGCAACAACTCACGGATGCCCTCCGCGCCCTGATGGCCGTCGACACCCAGCTCGCCGAGGCCGTCGTCACCAATGACTACAAAGTCAACGCCCAGGAAGTCGCCATCGACGACGAGTGCGTGCAGATCCTCGCCCGGCGCCAGCCCGCCGCCTCCGACCTGCGCCTGATCATCGCCGTGATCAAGACCATCACCGACCTGGAACGCATCGGCGACGAAGCGGAACGCATCGCGCGCATGACGCTCAACCTCGCGGAGGCCGGCGGCGACGACAAGCGCAATCCTCATTACTACATTGAGCACCTGGGCGAGCAGGTCAAACACATGCTCCACGAGTCGCTGGACGCCTTCGCCCGCATGGATGCCGAGGCCGCATTGGCGGTCTGGCGGCAGGACTTCAAGGCGGATCAGGAATACGAGGCCATCACCCGGCAACTGATCACCTACATGATGGAAAATCCGCCCTCCATCCCCAAGGCCCTCGACGTCATGTGGTCGGCCCGCGCCCTGGGAAGGCGGACGCTGAGAGAGACCGTCGGCGCTTAATGTCCGACTCGCGGCAGCGGCGGACTGCACGGACGTCATCGAGAATTCTTAAGTAAGCCCCGATTAATTCGTCCCTTCCCCTTCAGGGGGGTGAGGTGGACAAGGAAAAGGTCCAGTGGACCTTTTTCCTACCGAACGGGTGCACACTGTTGTCGTGCGCCCCGGGCAGGATACAGGATGGGGGTGGGGTTGTAACGGATTGAATGTATTAGCCGTTCAAAAACCCATCCCCTCCCCGACCCTCCCCTTGAAGGGGAGGGTGAATAAATCAAAGGCTCCTTAAGCAAAACCGAAAATTCTTTCGTGATGTCATTCCGGCGTACGCCGAAATCCAGTAACTCACTGGACCTAGAGATACTGGGTTCCGGGTCACCGCTACGCTATGCCTGGAATGACAAGCAACTCAGACCTTCACCAATGACGATACCCGTTTTCGCCGCTGATAACGGAACGCCACACGAGTCCACTTAACGACCGCTTATGGCCCGTTCGACCGGACGCAACACCGCCGACGACGGGAAATCACAACTGAAGGTGCTGCCCTCACCCACCTGGCTGGTGATTTCCAGATCGGCCTCGTGCCGCTCCAACACATGCTTGACGATGGCGAGGCCCAGGCCGGTGCCGCCGCTTTGGCGCGACCGCCCGATGTCCACACGATAAAAGCGTTCGGTCAAACGCGGTATATCATGCTCCGCAATGCCGACGCCCGTATCCTGCACCTGGAAATGGGCACCGGCCCCGTCGGCAAACCAGCGGATGGTGATCGTCCCGCCCGCCGGGGTGTAGCGCACCGCGTTAGACACCAGATTGCTGAAGGCACTGCGCAGTTCTTCCGGATTGCCCCGCACGTACAGGTCATGCTCCACTTCCAGACGGATCTCGTGCTCGCCGCCGCTCAGGGTCTCGGCCTCGTCCCGCAGGGTATGCAACAGCTCCGGTACCACTACCTGCTCCTGGCGCACCGGACGCTGATCCGTTTCCAGGCGCGACAGCAACAGCAGATCATCGACGATATGCTGCATGCGCGTCGTCTGTTGGCTCATCAACTGCAGGGCGTGTTTGCGCTCCTTGGAATCGATGCGCGGAAAATCGGCCAGGGTCTCGAGAAAACCGCTGATAACCGTCAGCGGGGTGCGCAATTCATGGGAAACGTTGGCGACGAAATCACGTCTGATCTGCTCCAGTTTATGCAGCCGCGTGTTATCGCGCGCCACCAGCAGCAACTGCTCATTGCCGTAGGGCACCACATTTACCGTCAAGATGAGACCTTCGTTGTCCGGCGCGGGAAACTCCACGGCATCGCCGAAACGTTGCGCGCGAAAGTGCTGGGTAAAGACCGGATGGCGCACCAGATTCATGATGCGTTGCCCGATATCCTGCGGGGCGCGCAGGCCCAACAAGCGCCCCGCCGCCTCGTTGAACCATTCGATTTCACCGCTGGTGCGCAGCACCACCGTGGCATCGGGCATGGCGGCGGTGAATTCGCGGAAGCGATGGAGATACTGCGCCAGGCTGCGCTTGCGGCGCCGGTGGTGCTGGCGCAGACGGTAGAGCCGGTAATACACCTCGCCCCACACGCCCTGGCCACCGCGCGGCGGCGGCCCGCCGCCGGTGCTCAACCAGTTTTCCAGACGATACAGCTTGTATAAATGGTAGGCCAGGTAACCAATGGTCACCAGCAGCACCAACAACAGCACGTGGCCGTTTATCCACCCCAGCAACAGGGCCGCCGCCAGCAATGCGGCGACCAGGGTAAATTCGGAAACCCAGGGGTTGATCAAGGCCTAGGCCTGTAGGGAAAACCGGTAACCGGCACCCCGCACCGTCTGGATGAGACGGTCATAGCCGTGGGCGGCCAGCACCTTGCGCAACCGCAGGATATGCACATCCACCGTACGTTCCTCCACATAGACGTCCCCTCCCCAGACCCGGTCCAACAACTGGCCGCGGCTGTAGACCCGTTCGGGATGGGTCATGAAAAAATGCAGCAGGCGATATTCCGTCGGCCCCATGAGCAGCACCTCCTCGCCCGCCGTCACCCGGTGACCGGCCGCGTCCAGCCGCAGACCACCCACCTCGATCACATCCGCCGCTACATGCGGCGAAGCACGGCGCAACACCGCATTAATGCGCGCCACCAGTTCGCGCGGCGAAAAGGGCTTGGTGACGTAATCATCGGCGCCGCTGTCGAACCCCCGGATTTTATCAGACTCCTCGCCGCGCGCGGTCAACATAATGATCGGCACCTCGCGGGTTAGATCGCTCTTCTTCAACTGACGCGCGTACTCCACGCCGCTGATGCCCGGCAGCATCCAGTCCAGCAGCATCAAATCCGGCAGTTGTCCCGCGATCCGGGTCTGGGCCTCCGTGGCGTCACTGGCCATGGCCACATCGTAACCGGCATTGCGCAAGGCCATGGCCACCATCTGCTGAATCGCAGGTTCATCTTCCACCAACAGGATATTTACCGCCATAAACAATCATCGCCCATCGATCAACGCGTTACGATTAAACTACAAGAATGTTACAACTATGTGACCCTTCACCGCAGCAAGACCATGGCCCGCTGGCGCCCGCCTTCGAACATGGTTCCAAACGGGCAGCGGGCGCTCGTTCGAGGTTTGCCAGCCAGGAAAAGAGCTTGTAACATTGCGTCTTTGGTGTTTCCGGCAGCCCCGGCGGAGCTGCCTTTTTTGCTTTTTATGGCCAAGGCACAGTATGTCAGATGCACTCATGTCAACCTATGCGCGGCTCCCGGTCACCTTCGAGCGGGGGGAAGGGGCTTGGTTGTGGGACGCCACGGGTAAGAAATACCTGGACGCCCTCAGCGGCGTGGCCGTCTGCGGCCTGGGACACGCCCATCCGGCGGTGGCCGACGCGCTGTGCGATCAGGCGCGTCGCCTGGTCCATACCTCCAATATTTACGGCATCGCCAAACAACAGCAACTGGCGGAACGCCTGACGGCGCTTAGCGGCCTGGATCGGGCGTTTTTCTGCAATTCCGGCGCCGAGGCCAACGAGGCGGCCATCAAGCTCGCCCGTCTCTATGGCCACCAGAAGGGCATCCGCGTCCCCACCATCGTGGTCGCGGAAAGCAGCTTTCACGGCCGCACCCTGGCGACCCTGACCGCCACCGGCAGCCGTAAGGCCCAGGCTGGTTTCGAGCCGCTGGTCCGCGGCTTCCTGCGGGTGGCCTACAACGATCTCGGGGCCCTGCAGACCATCGCCAAGAACAGCCCTGACGTAGTCGCGGTGCTGCTGGAACCGATCCAGGGCGAGGGCGGAGTCAACGTCCCGGACGACGATTATCTCGGCGGGGTACGGGAATTGTGCGACCAGCACGGCTGGTTGATGATGCTGGACGAGGTGCAAACCGGCATGGGCCGCACCGGCCGCTGGTTCGCCTATCAGCACACCCCGATCGTCCCCGACGTGATGACCCTGGCCAAGGGACTCGCCAACGGCGTGCCCATCGGCGCCTGCCTGGCGCGCGGCGCGGCGGCGGACGTCTTCAAGCCCGGCAATCACGCCACCACCTTCGGCGGCAATCCCCTGGCCTGCAGCGCCGCACTCGCGGTCATCGACACCATCGAAACGGATAATCTGACGGCTCAGGCCGCGGCCCTCGGGACGCGCATGGTCAAGCGTCTGCGTGACCGTCTCACCCACTGCGAAGGTGCGGAATGCAAGATCGTCGACGACATTCGCAGCAAGGGACTGATGATCGGCATCGAACTGGAACGGCCCTGCGGCGAGCTGGTGGGCAAGGCGCTGGAACGGGGATTGCTCATCAACGTCACCGCCGAGCGGGTGATCCGCCTGCTGCCGCCGCTGATCATCAGCGACGAAGAGGCCGACCGCATCGCCGACGGGGTGGCGGACCTGGTGATCGGCTTCGCCAACGACATGGCGGCCTGAACGACCCCCGATGACGGTACGCCATTTCCTCTCTTTGTTGGACCTTTCCGGCGCGGAGCTGCGCGCGCTGATCGCCCGTGCCAGCGAACTGAAGGCCGAACGACTCAACGGCACCTATTACGAACCCCTGAAAAATAAAATCCTCGGCATGGTCTTCGAGAAATCCTCGACCCGCACCCGGGTGTCCTTCGAGGCGGCGATGCTGCAATTTGGTGGGCATGCCATCTTCCTCTCGCCGCGCGACACCCAGCTCGGTCGCGGCGAACCCATTGAGGACACCGCGCGGGTGTTGTCGCGCATGGTGGATGCGATCGCCATCCGTACCTACGAACACGACAAACTGGAGGCCTTCGCCGCCCACTCCCGAGTGCCGGTGGTCAACGCCCTCACCGACCGCGAACATCCCTGCCAGCTGCTGGCGGACATGCAGACCTATTTCGAACACCGCGGCGACATCCGCGGCAAGACCGTGGCCTGGCTGGGGGACGGCAACAATATGTGCCACTCCTACATCCATGCCGCGCAACGCCTGGAATTCGAGCTGCGCATCGCCTGCCCCGAAGACTACCAGCCGGACGCCGCCATCCTGCGCGCCGCCGGCGGCCATGCCAGGCTGGTAAAGGAACCGCCCGCCGCCGCCCAGGACGCGGACCTGGTCGTCACCGACGTGTGGGCCAGCATGGGCCAGGAAGAGGAACAAATGGCACGCGGGGCGGCCTTCATCGCCTACCAGGTCAATGCCGCAATCATGGCCTGCGCCAAACCCGATGCCCTGTTCATGCACTGTCTGCCCGCCCACCGCGACGAGGAGGTCACCGCCGAGGTGCTCGACGATCCGCGCAGCGTGGTGTGGGAGGAAGCGGAAAACCGCCTGCATTCGCAGAAGGCGTTGTTGGAACTGCTGCTGCGTAATTGACTACCTCGACGTGAGATGCCTTTTACGTATGCGCGAATGCTCACCAGCAACTCTGTATACTGGTCTGAGCCAAGACAGAAAATGTGCTGTCACGCGGAAGCGTCTTAACTGCCTTAGCTAAAATATCGCGCTGGGCATGCTCGACTGGCTCAGTGCTTGACAACATAATGCTTCCAGGTGCATTTTGGATGCGACACAATCACTTCAGGTTTATCATGAAAAAACTCGTCGATGGCCTTTGTAGCACCAGGCCAACGCGCATCATGATATTCATCAAACATGATGACACCCCCGCGTTGCACCTTGTCATACAAGGTTCGCAAGGATAAGCGGTAAGATTCATAAAGGTCACAATCGAGATGCAGCAAAGCGATGCGGCCTTCATAACCTGGTAAAGTCTGATCGAACCATCCTTTTATGAGGCGAATCCTTTGGTGGATAACTTCATCAGTCAGTCGTCCATCTCGCAACACCTTTAATACTGTTTCTGGCGGATTAGCCCAAAACCCTTTTCCTTCAATCGGAGTTGTTTCGTCCTCTTCAATTGGATTTGGAAATCCTTCAAAAGAATCAAAACCATAATACGTTCGAGGTGTCCCAACATAATCGCACAGCAACGTAAAAAGCAAAGCCCCATGGCCAATAGAAACACCACACTCAAGGATATCGCCGTCCACGTTCCTGACCTTTTCAATCATATCCTCGAAGTAAAGGTAGCGATCAAGAGCACCGCGATAGATGCGAGGCAAGAAGGGTGAATGACTATAGTCAGCCGGTATGCTTTCTTCTAACGGGTCTATTTTTTCGATTTTATACCCAAAGGAGCGCAGAGTCTTTTTAATTAAGGATTTGATTAGCATGCGGCCGCCTTCTCGCAAATATCGCGCTATCCACTTCCGTATTAAAGTAAATAGCCAGCTACTTTATGACATAGTGTCAGATCTTGACACAATACGGTGAACGGTCCATGCGACTGGAGAACGATATCCCAATGAGGTACGTGGGCTGCTTACCTTTTTAATGATGGACTAGCGAACTATTAAGAAAAATGCTAGCTAATCCATGAATCATCATCGACGTAACCTAATTTGATCAACAAATCATTAGGGGCGCCGTAGAATAATTCCCGATCTTTTTGTGGAAGTTTCGTCTGCCACACTTACGGATTTTGAAGTCTATTTTCCAATCAGTTCATTCTTGAGATGACTGAAAAACCTTTCAGCGCAGGATTTATGTAGGTTATTTCTCTACCTGGTGCTCGAGAGCACCTGGCGATTTCGAGTATATCCCTGCGGCTAAAGAATGGCATATACATATATTTGGCAGGCGTTAGCACTAGGGCCGGCTCTGACACCTCGGCTGTGAACTGGCGATCAAACAAACATGCACTCAGAGCGGTAACCGCCTACGGCAGCAGACCGGATAGATAATTGGCCAGCGCCTTGATCTCCTGGTCGGACAGCCCCTTGGCGATGTTCTGCATCATACCGGCCGGGTCATTGGCGCGGGTCCCGGCGCGCAGGTCCGTCAGCTCCTTGATGATGTAATCGCGGTGCTGGCCGCCGATTACGGGAAACTGCGAAATATTCGGCGCCTTGCCCTTGCCGCGCTCACCGTGGCAGTTCACACAGCCGTAGACGTTCTTTTTGGGAATGCCGTTGTAGAAAATCTTCTCCCCCTCCTTGGCGAGCTTTTTGTCCACGGGGGCCAGCGGCTTGGATGCCATCTTTTGCGAGTGGAAATAGGCCCCGATATCCAAGGCATCCTGCATGGAGGCCACCGTCGCGGCCATGCCCGCCATGGTCTCGTTATTGGCACGCAGGCCTTTCTGGAAATCGTGGACCTGCTTGGCAATGTAGGAGGCGTACTGACCGGCCAGCCTCGGGAAGGTGGCATCCTCGCTGTTACCGGTGCCGCCGTGGCAACCCTGACACAAAGCCGATTTTGTCGCGCCGGCCTTGGGGTCGCCCTTCATGCCGTACGTACCGAAGTCGGCCTGCGCCGAACCGAACCCCATCACCATGATCACCGCTACCGCCCAAATCACCCTGTTCCGCATGTTTCACCCCTTCGATTCTGACGGAGTACCCCGTGTCTTCGTGTTGCCTTTGTGGTTGTTAACTCGAGTCACTGTATATTACAGGCTCCACGTTTTCCGTCAATCCATACGCCAGATTTCTCAGCCAAATAAAGGACTATTTCTATGCATTTTGGCAACAAGGATCATTGACCGCGTCAAACCCGACAAACTGCATCCAATCGCCGCGCCCAAGCGGCCTGGTCGCATCCATTGACGCGGCAAAACGACCCATGGCGCCCCGGACCGATTGGATGACACCAAACTTAAAAGTCCTCGCCGGATTCATCACCCAACCGTCGGATTATTTTACACTTTTCGGTTTCCAGGCCCGGTCGGACGCTTGCCACATTAAAAAAACGCTTTTAAAACAAGAAAGCTTAAATTATGGTCCGAATCGTGCTTTTTAATAACGCAGATGGCTCAGGCGGGTGTAAACTGTCATTTTGAGTATCTAGCTAACAACCACAATAAACAACTACAACAATAATAATTAGGCGGCCTTCAGGCCGCTTTTTTATTGGCCGGGGCAGCAGGTGGCAAACCCCGGGCCCGTCTACATGGAATCTTTCAGACCCGCCTTGGCCAGCAAGGCCCGCGCATAACGAATTGGGATGGCGTAGGAAATGCCGCTGGGCTTTTGCAGAACGTTCTCCTTGGTTTCCTGCACGAACACCTTGTTGACGATGCCGATCACCGCGCCGGTGTCGGGATTGTACAGCGGGCTGCCGCTGTTACCGGGATAGGCGGTAGCGTCCAGTTGAAACACCATGTAGGGGTGCCTGAGCTTGCTCAGCATCGCCGCGTTCAATTCCCGCGAGTTATCGAGCGGTATGATCTCCGGAGTGATGGAGGACACGATACCGCGGTGGGTAACCGGATACAGGCCCAGTACCGCGCCGATAGGAAAGCCGGTGAAGGCGTAACGCTCGCCTTCCCGCACCTTGTCGGAATCACCCAGCTTGAGCGCCGGCAGGGGCGCGTCGGAAAACTTCAGCAGGACCAGATCATGCACCGCATCCGCCGCCACCTCGACGGCGAGCCGCACATCGGGGTCCTCACCGGTCCCTGCGAAGATCGCCAGGGTCTCCTTCCGGCGGGTATGGATGACCTTGGGTATCACATGCAGATTGGTGAGCACGTGGCGGCCGTCGGCCACCACAAACCCCGTCCCCCGCAGGCTCACGGCGGGCTGGCGGGTGCGCTGATAGGTACCGACGCCGACGATACTGGGCTTGATCTTTGCCACGGTGTCCGGCAAATCCCCGGCCATCGCGTTCGCGCAAAGCGGACAGGACAACAGCAGGATGAGACACCAGCGCCGCACTTGCCGGTACGGCAGGAACGTTAAGTACATAGCGATCTTTCCGGATAAACCCTTCGAGACCCCTTGCAGACATAGACAGGATCCCGAACGGGTATCTTAATACCAATCCCGACTGCAGGCACCCAAAACCCGTTATGCCGCTTTCAGCGTGATGTAGCTCACCCGTTGTGGTGCGAGCGAGTATGGGTGCGGTAGTGGCCCTACCACCATCCCAACCTTCCCACCCTGAGGGGGAAGGAGCGCACGATTCAGGTCCTTCAAGGAAATATTGTGAAGCGTCATTCCGGTAACAACCGGGATCACCATGTTACGACGGCTAGAAGATTACAAGAATAGAACGCAGGTCCCTTCTCCCTCCGGGGGAAGGGCAGGGAATTTCAATTAAATGAAACTCGGCAAAGCCGGGGATTTAATCAATGAGCGCCCAAGGCGGCTGCATTTGGCAATGTTGGTTTCTTCCCGCCCATAGATCACCCTCACCCCGAGCCGGGGGTGATCATCTCCTCCCCCTTCAAGGGGGAGGCCGGGAGGGGGATGGGGTGCTCGCCAGCGTCTAGTGTACTGTCCCATAGTAGTTTTACTAATGATCACCCTCACCCCGGCCCCTCTCCCGGAGGGAGAGGGGATCTAGAAGCCTTATCTCCGCGGGAGAAGGATAAGGTATGCGGCGATCAGCTACGGCAAGTCATTAATTGAAGTCATAAGTGGGACAGCACACTAGGGCCTGTTGACAATCCGCGCGCCACGCTTGTTCTCAAGACGTACCGAGTATTTCTGTAAAAACCCCCAATATACATAGCGTCTCCCGGCGAGGAAAAGACTCATGATGCAAAGACCGATCAGACCGACCCGTCAAGAACGCTGCGGTTGTTCCAAAATCGATGGCGGCACTCCGGGACCATAGCGGCGCGGCGGCGTGACCAGCAAACCCACCTCCAACAGCAGGAAGAACAGGAAGCCGATGCGGGTCTCATCGATCAAGCTATCAATGACCCCGACCACCAGGAACGCGCTCAGCGAGGCGAACAGCGCTACCCCCAGGGCGTCGCGGTGCCACCCCCATTTCAAAGCGCGCGACACCGCGTATGTAACCAGCAGCAAGAAGATAATCAGCCCCACCCAGCCCTGCTCGAACCATACATGTATGAACAAATCCTTCGCATGCCAGGCCAGATGACTGTCGGTGGAGAAAAACCAGTGCGACATGCCATCGCTGAAATCTCCGTTCACTACCAGTGAACGACCCGAAGCGTCGGTCAGCGAGACATTGTCCACGTCGACCATCGTGCCGCGCCTGCCGTTGAACATCGACAATTTGACGGGGCGCGGAAACAAACTACCCGGCGGTCCGAATCCTTTGGTACTGACCGGGACTTTATAGTGGCCCCATTCGCCTGCAGGCGTGGTAACCCGCACGGTCATCCAATCGCAGCGATAGGAATAGAGCAGCGCCTTCTCGCAGACGGGCACGGTCAACGCGGCCCGTGTGGACGTGCTGCGAAGATCCAGCGACAAGGAATATTTCCGGTCCGGCTTAACCTTGACCACCTGTTCGAAATAGAGCGTTTCGCCGCTCCCCAGGCGCAAAAATTCATTGCCGCCCTCCTTGCGAAAGCTATATGTAGCAGGCCGGGTCCTCGCGTGGGAATGCCGGAAATATGAAGCCGGAAACGAACCCAGACCTTCGCCCCAGGTAGACGCGCCGGTGCGTTTCAAGATATCCAGGGCATCCTCCCAGTGGTCGAAGCGGATGATAGAGTCCCGCCCGATGGTCGATAAGCGCTCCTCGTTGAATTTGCCGCTGACGATCGGCCACGCCACGATAAACGCCGCGCCGGCGAACAACGCCACTGCGCCAATGCCGAGCAGGCGCCTTCTGCGGTAGCGCAGCATCATGTGGGCGAAGCCGAAGGCGGCGATCAGCGTCGCGAGGATGAACGCCATTTCCCCGCCACGGGCAAAGGTCACCATCACGCTGTACGCCCCCAGACTATAAAGCCCCACCGCCAGCAAAGTGGTCGCCAGCCGCCGCCGCTGCCACGCCCACAGCAATACGAACGGCAGCGTCATGGACAGATAACATTCGATATAGGCGCCGCCGATATGCATCGCCGGGAAGGTCCCGGTGATGCGGTAATCGGTGGAAAAATTCAGCAAGCCCGAGAAGGTCACCCGCTCCCACAGTACGTACAGGATCTCCGCCGCCACCCCCAGAGTCATGCCCCAGGCGAGACGCCGCGCGGTGCGGTCCGGATCCTCCCACTGGCGTGCCAGCAGGGGCAGGAACGCCAAGGCGAAGAACAGCCCCTTGGCCGCCCGCAGGGCGTTATAGGGACTCAAATAGTTGCTGAAGGCGTTGTCATCCAGCGGCGCCGGTGGCCATAGGCCGATGACCACCCCAATCGCGGCCGACACCGTGAATGCCGCCAGCAGGCCTCGTCCCATAGGGCGGAAATTGGTGAGCGGCCCGGGATCGATCCGCAAATAACACACCCCGAGCGTCACCAGCAGCAAGGTATCGAACTCTGACCAGAACATACGACCGGAATAGGGCGCAAAATCCAGCAGCGGCAACAGGGCCGGGACCCATATCAGCCAGCTCCCCGGGCGCCCCCGCAGGACCAGGGCATAAACGGCCAGCGCGATAACCAGCCATAGCGGCTTGTACGGATCTGTTGCCGCTGCGATCAAGCCGATTAACAGTGCCAGCACTGCTGCAATGTGCAGCGCGGTGCTTCGGCCACGCGTTACCCGGGACGACATTGCCTGCTCCTGTGTCACGTTCGTCATTTCCTCGCTTGCAGCTCCCGTAGCCGAACCGGCCTGGCCTCGGCGGCGATCATGAAGAAGTACCGCGACAATAGATACCCCGACAGCGCCGCGGCCGCGGCAATCAGCACATTGGTCGGATCGGGATGCTCGCCGCTAATGAACAATTTGCCCGCCTCGACCACGAACGCGGTGACGGCGGCGGCCGCAACCGGCACGATTAAGCTCCGTCCGCCGGCACCTGTGTCCCCCCCGACCCAGCGCCACAACCACACCGCCGCACCGAAAGGTGCATAGAGGCCGAACTGATAGATGACGCTCACAACGGCCACCGCCTCGGCGGTGTAGTAGTGATAATAAAATGGCAGAAAATGCAGTTTGGTCAGCCGCCGCCCGGCCTCAGCCCACCCCAGCCAATGACTGGAGAACCAGCGATTCAAATCCAGCAAGGCGAATCCGTAGGGAACCGCCGCAATGACCATCATCGGCCGCAGATAGGGAAGCACCTTGTTGACGTAATACCAGGAGAAATTCCGGTAAAGGATCAGCCCCAGTACCACCCCGACACCGCGGGTCAGCACCGACATCCCCTGGCTAACCCCCGACGCCAAAAAGAACTGGCAGAGCTCGATGATCAAACCCAGCCCCAGACCGGCATACAGCGCGGTGCGCAACGTCCAACGACGGTCCTGCCTGAACAGCATGCCCAATAAGGCGCCGATGGGCATCACGGCCACAACCTCCGCGATGAGTTTGACCAGGCAGATAAACCCGCCGCCGCAGGCGGCCCACAGCCAACTGGCACGTCCATTAGCCAGCTTTGCGGCCAGCACTTGGCCTGATACGGTAAAATCATAGGGGAATAGACTCAAGGCGATGTACGCCAGGACATACAGTACGGCGGCCGATTGCACCGCCGCGGGACCACCGGCCATGATCTTCACGCCAAGAACGCTTAGACGCCGGCCCACCGACTCCCATAGCGCGACACCCAACACTGTTCCAATGATCTCGGCGATGATGTCGTTAAAGGACACCGTACGCGGCGCAAACCAGATCTGGGTGAATTCCACCGCCACCGCCAGGGCCGCCCCGGCAACCACTACCAAGGCGATTCGGTTTATGCGACGAGCGCAGATTCCAGATCCATTCGACAGCCAAGCATCGGCGAAAAAGGAGACGGGGATATAGAGGACAATGTTGGCGATCCAGTCCGCACGGGAACCCACCCCCAGCCGCAAATAAGGAATATGTCGGAATAAGTCCCATGCCTCGACGAGTGTCTTATGCCTGATCTCGAACGGAAGAAGGCTGCCATACAAGATAAAACCTGTACACGCCAATGTGGCATAAAGGAATGCAACGCGTTTAATAATCATATTGGGCGGTTTCTCGGAGTCATTCGGACTCATTGAGATATTTCTCCACCTGCTCATTTTCTTGCAACGCTTTCATAATGGTTAGGGAACCTCTGATTTATTCATCCTCCCCTTCAAGGGGAGGGTTGGGGAGGGGATGGGGTTTTGAACGGCTACAATACATTCAAGCAGTTAATAACCCCACCCCCATCCTGTATCCTGCCCGGGGCGCACGAAAACAGCGTGCACCCGTTCGGCGGGAAAAAGGTCCACTGGACCATTTCCTTTTCCACCTCACCCCCTGAGGGGGAAGGGACGCATTAATCAGAGCTTACTTAGGCATTCCCGCGACATCTACGCACGAACCGTTCCTCTGAACATACTCTAGCGGCAATCGCTCTGAGATCGCGCAGATAATGATCTCAAGATTGAGCTTAGCTTGCCTGAAAATAGTCGCGATAAAATCGCGTCAGCCTACAAAATCTCTTGGCTACGCACTGCCATGATAGCGTCACAGCGAGGCGTAACACCGATTTCCGCAGCGACTCTGGCCAGACGTTGAGTTGCTAACGAGCTACACCACGGTATTCATCTCCGCAGAATGACCCATAGACAAGAACTTCTGCCACATCTGCCCGTACCCCAGAAGATCAGCGCTCGGTTTATCTAGTCTCCATCACAGTCAGTGGCAACGAATCATGGGTAAAAACACTGGAAATCAAAGCGCCGAGTCAGCAGAGCAATTTATCGACCACCCCATGCGATGGCACGCTAGCGATGCACGCCATTTCAAGAGGGCCAATGCAATTGGTCTGCTTTCACACAGCCACCGCTCTAAGCGGAACCAATACACAAGGCACAATGGTGCGCCATTAACAAACCCGTATACATACAAGCCTAACGGGTTCTACCAGGAAATCGTTGGGGAAACGTCATACCCGCCGACGCGACCACAAACCTCGGCGATGTTCATTTCTTCCGGCCATCGTCGTCGTCCTTCCGGCCCGAAAATATTATCACGGTGACGCTTTGGAATTTTCTACTTTCCGATATAACGTGGGTCTTCCGGATCTCCCGCAGAGTCAGCGAATCCGGATCATGAAGCTCCGCAAGACGTAACACCAGCCCCACCCTTTGGCTGTTCCGGGTCAGTCGTGCAACACGGCCCATATCCGCCGTTTCGATTTTTTGCGCGCTCGGCACGGGTACGGCGTCCGCTGCAGGCTGCGAATGGCTTGGTTCCGGCCAATCCGCGGGCACGCCCACCATCCGAAAAGCCGCACCTTGTCGATCTGCATAGTATTCGAGCGCCGGTGTAACCCAGGCCGGCACCAATAAAACCGGCTGACCCGGCTGCAGGGAACGCGAAAGATACGCGGCAATTTTGTCCCACGGTTCCTTGCTGAAATCCCGGAAATGCTCGTGCAACGAGATGCCGAGCAAGGCAAGCACGATCACCGCCCCGGCCACTTCCAAGTATGCGACCTGTATTCGGGAGATTGCATAACCTACTGCGATATACAACGGGATGTCGACGTAAATCAGCGTACGTTCAAGGAAGACGGGCATCGCCAGGAAACTCACCAGCAGTTCGGCCAGGATCGGAAGGAGGCCAACCGATACAAGCAGGATCGCGATGGAACGCCTACCATGCCGCCATAGCGAAGTAATCGCAAAGGCCGCCAGCGCACCGAAGACGATAACCGCAACGTTCCACTTCGACGGCCCCCCTACCAGGCGAGTGATGGTGTCCTCTATGACCCACCTATCCGGCACCTGTATCCAGAAGGACGATCTCACATGGCCCATGTGACTGAGGAGGGGCGCGAGATACGGCAGAAAAAGCGCGAAGGCAATGGCGCTGGCGATCAACAGCCTGACCAGCGCTCGAGGGCAGCGGTTTGCATCTACAATCCACCAATAAATAACGGGTAATGCGATGGCCAGCACAGCCAAGGCCCCCGTGTCGTGCGACCACATAATCAAAGCCATCCCGAGTGCAAACAGTCCAAGCATCTGCGGGACTCGCCCTTTACTGGGAGAGGACTGGTCAGCCAGCCCACAAACCTGTGTCGGATGCAACATCAGCCACATCGCGCCGGTCATGGCGACTGCTACTCCGAACGCCAGCATGGCGTAGGCACGCGCCTCCTGCGCATACTGAACATGGACGGGAGACAAGGCGAACAGCGCCGCAGCGAGCAGCCCGCTTACCCACCCGGAGCGGCGGGTGCCCAGCATTCTTCCCATCGCAAACACCAACGGTATGGTGGCGATGCCGAACAACGCCGAAAGCGATCTCAAGGCGGCCTCACTATCGCCGAACAGGACCCGCCATCCCTTCAGCAGCGTGTAGTAGAGGGGAGGATTTGTCTCGAAACCGGGAAGAACCGTCCACAGGTACCAGGTGCTCTGACGGGAAGCCCATTCGCTGAAACCTTCATCGGTCCACAAGGGCAACCCGCCAATGTGATAGAAGCGGACCACGGCCCCGACGGCGATGACAAGCACCAAGGCAATTACCTCACGCGCGCTTGTATGGCTGAGCCCGTATCCCCGCTCGCCCGCGCTTGACACGGTCGCGGGATCGTCAGACATCCACATGTTTGAAGGTCCAGTATGAATTCAGGAAATAGTTCACCAGGGTTGCCGGAACGATACCGGCTAACTGCGGGATCTGAGGAGGTAGTTGGGGAAATGCCCTCGATAACGCCGCAAAGGTAGAATAGCTCACGCCTAATGCGACCAGCGATATGGCATTGAACTTTAGCCCCTTAATGTATATCCGGTCTTTGGTCTTGCGCCAGCGGAATGTCCAGTAGTTGTTGAACATAAAGTTGGACACGATAGAGATCTCAATGGCGATCGGTGACGCCAGGAACTTGTTTATTCCCATGGCGAGAAGGAGAGTAAAAGACCCAAGATTCACGACCACGCCCATCGTGCCCACGATGGCGAACTTGATGAATGTGCGATAACTCCGAAAGCGTATCCACCAAGCATTCTCGACGAATTCGATGATGTCAGACAAGCCGAGTTTGGACTCGCCCCGGGTTCGATCGATGAAATCGACTGGTATTTCGACGACCTTGGCGCCATCCGTAACGGCGGCATGAAGCAGTGCCACCTGGAACGCATACCCTTGTACGCGCAACCGGGAGAGGTCAATATTGCGAAGGACTGAGGTGCGAATTGCGCGAAAGCCTGCCGTGCAGTCAAGCACGCGGTAGATCCCGGCCACATAGCGAGCAACAATATTTCCACCAAGGGAAATCAAGCGGCGAATAAATCCCCAGTTTTCGGGAATGCTGCCACCCATTACATACCGGCTCCCGATGACGAAATCCGCACCCGCACTGATCTCCGCCATGAGTCGTGGGACATCCTCGGGTTTATGTGAAAAATCGGCATCCATCTCAAAAACAACATCCGCTGACATCTGCTCGATAGCATAAGACATGCCCCGGATGTAGGCGGCACCCAGTCCCACCTTGCGACCTTCGATGAGATGCAATTCCGAAAATCGTTGCTGCAACCTGCGAACCTCATCCGCCGTGTGATCCGGAGAATTATCGTCGACGACCAAGATATTCATGTCATGCGGCATCGACAAAAACTGGCCGTGAAGGGCTTCAATAAGCGGACCGATGTTCTCGCGCTCGTTGTAGGTCGGAATGATGATGAAGACTTTCATATGTTCCCTGGGATTTTTATTCGAAATATAAGGCCACAATTAGAGAACCGCATGCAACACTATATTTTGGATATTTGCCCACTGAACAGGATCGACTTTAGAATACGGGATATTTCAGAAAGTCATTCGGCATCGGCCCGCCGTCCAGTGGCCTGGCTTATCGGTTGACCACGATTGCCGCTAACACCGCTTTGGCAAGGGCCGCTGTCAGTGTAACCTCCAGGCGCCTGGTGACTCCCTGTGCAATCCGTTGCGGGTCGAGAGGCGTGAGTTCCTAACCAGCAAGATGACGGCCTGCCTCGCTCGCACTCGACCTGCCAAGAGCACGCGTCCGGCAACACAGCGACATTGAACATCCTCTTCGACACACCGGAGAAAGCAAAGGCCATAGCCTGGAGTTTCAAGGAGCGGCCAATCCGGTTTCAGCGCAATCACCAACTAAAAAATCAAGCGGTTATTGGATTCCGGCTGTCATGCCCTGCTTGAAAGATATTCTCTGGAATAACCAACCTGGAAAGGAAAATCTGCAGGCCCCGTTCGGCCCCGAGACAACCGGCCCGGCTGTCGAAAAATTTTACAGATCGGCAAAACGCATGACCGCTAAGATTTTTAATCTATTGATATACAATAAAAATACAATTTTGGCGCGCTGTATGCTTACAACAAAATGACGACACAATTTGGAGGAAGATGTTTGCTTCTTGAACACTTCTACCCACCCAAAGTCTCGGGCAATGGATGACAGGACAAGGTCTGCCCGGCAGGATCAGTAGTAGATTGAATAAAGGAGGTAATAATCATGATCAAGCTTTCAACCATTGCAGCGGCCGCTGCGCTGTCACTGGGAGTGGCGGGGACGGCGAATGCAGTTCCGATGCTGAATATCGTCGATTCTAGCGGCGCACTGCAAACGACAACCTTTGACTCTAGCAACTCTAATATTGCCCTCAATCCGGAGGCAGAAGCAATTGGCGACCCGGGTGGTACCGACTACGCGAACGGCCCGACCGCTAATGCCAGTCCCGGGCCGGGCCTGCCGACGGCTACGGGTAATTGGCCTAATGCATCAAGCTTTGGGATGGATGCTGGCGGTGGCTTAGCTCCGGCTTATCCTACAGGATGTACGGTGGGGGTTGATTGTGCTATGGGCATTTCCGGCTACGATGAAAGCTACCTCAAACTGGACACGCCCGGGAAGGTCACCTTCCAATTTATGGGCAGAGGCGACGCGAGTCTCACGGATTTGTTCCAGATGAGCTTTGATGGTGGTACCACATGGAACGATGTGTTTAACAACCATGGCAGCAACGGCACCTGCGGCGTAAACGGCACGACTCCGGACTGCCCTTTCGCTGGAAGCCAAGTCACGTATGACCTTCAAATAGGCGCGGGCCTCGACAGTAACGGTCTGATTGCGTTCCGATTCCTAAATACGTCAACGGGAGACGTAGCCACAAACGATGGATCGAATAATCCACCAGACAATTTCGCCCGTTACTTCACAGGCATAGATCCCTACCTGACAAGCAACAGGTACGACAATACCGGGAGGGCGGCCTATGTCGGGTTCACCGATCTACCATGCACGGCGGGAGGGGCTTGTGACCATGACTACGAGGATCTTGTCGTTCGCGTAAGCACCGTACCCGAGCCAGGCACTATCTTCCTGCTCGGCGCCGGGCTGCTGGGCGTCGGTGTCGGTAGGCGCAAGATGGCTACTCGCATCGTCTGACAATGGTCGCTAAGTAGAGCCGTAAGAAGGCCTATGTAGAAGGGGCGGATTTCCGCCCCTTCTTTATTTTATGAATTTGTGGGCAGTGCGCTCTGCCACGAACAATTATTGGACCGCCTCGAATGATCGGGACGGTTACAGGGCCGCAGTATTGGAAGAACTATAACCCTTTTCCCTGAAGTCCCCCGCTACTGAACAGCCGTTCGCATCGATCTTTGCCTGAGCGCGACGAATTCGGGCTGATTCAACCGCCGCCCCGCTTGAATATTTCCCTGTTTGACATCCATTTCCAGCCAATGCTTGCCTACGGTCCGACTGATGCCCCGCCGCACCAGCTCCGACCATCACGTAACGCTGCTACCGCCCAATGCGGGCGCCTTTCTCGCCAGCGGGGCTTAGCTCTCCAAATAATTCAGGCCATCTTGGTCGACCAATCAAAACAAGGTGTTCCAGCTCCCCCCGTCACCTGAATCGCACCTCAAATCAATATGATAATTTGGATATTTTTGCTTAAAAATCAACAAAGCAGGTATAATTGCGCATCCCACCGATCCAGGAGATTAGGAGGCGATGTAGTCAGAAAGGACTGGTAAGGAATGCGAGAATTATTCGCGGTTTCTATTTTGCATTCCTATATATGTAATGGCTGGGACCGACTAGCCGATAGCATCAGGGTTGGGTGAAATTGTTATGTCTCACTGCGCGAAGCGGTAGTAACCCATTAATAGCATTATTATAGCGGTAGCTTTTCGTAGTCCGCAGTGGTGTCACGTGATCAGCGCCACACTATGCGGATGAACTTAGAATCACTGACTGACTGGGTTAATGATCAAACCAATCGCAAATCTCTACGCCTACCGCGAGCTGATGGTTGTGCTTGCGTGGAAAAACATCGCGGTGCGCTACAAACAGGCTTACCTCGGCATAGCATGGGCGGTTTTGAAGCCGCTGATGCTTATGCTCATCTTCACCCTGGTGAAGAGCTTCGTCGGCATCGAGAGCGGCTCCATTCCCTACCCCATCCTTACCTTTGCCGCATTGATGCCCTGGACTTTCTTCCAGGAAGCGGCCTCCGAAGGCGTCAACAGCGTGGTGGGCAATTCCAGCCTCATCCGCAAGATTTACTTTCCCCGCGAAATCTTCCCGCTCACGAGCGTCATCACCAAGCTCGTGGAACTTGGCATCAACTTCCTGATACTCGCCGGTATGATGGTCTATTATCAGATGGTGCCGACAGTTTATATATTGTGGGTGCCCGTCATCATCGCCTATACCATTCTGGCGGCACTGAGCATCGCCATGGTGGGCGCAGCTGTTAATGTCTATTACCGCGACGTCGCCACGGCGCTGCCGGTGATGTTTTCACTGTTGATGTACGCCTCGCCGGTGATCTATCCGCTGTCACTGGTCAAGCAGAAACTGCTGGTCAATCAGGCAGCGGGTGACTGGTCGAACGCTCTCTATACCATATACACGCTCAATCCCCTCGCGGGCATCATCGATGCCTTCCAGCATGTGGTGCTGCGTGGCCTGCCGCCCGATTTGGCGGCAATGTTGCCGGGCCTATTATTGACGATAACAGTGCTCCCGCTCAGCTACCTGTTCTTCAAACGCGCGGAATCCTATTTCGCCGACGTGATCTGAAAGCGCCATGGCCATCATCGAAGTCAACCACATCACCAAGGAATACCGCCTCGGCGCCCTGCACAGTTTCAAGCAGACCCTGCACAATACCCTCGCCCGTCTGCGCGGCGATACTCCGCAAGGGCGTCCGCTATTCAAGGCCCTGGACGACATTGACTTCAAAGTTGAAGAAGGTGAGGTGCTTGGAATCATCGGTCACAACGGAGCGGGAAAAAGCACCTTACTCAAGATGCTCGCCCGCATCAGCGTCCCCACCCGCGGGACTATTACCGTCAAAGGCAAGGTCGCGCCCCTGATCGAAGTGGGCGCCGGCCTAGTCCCCGACCTCACTGGGCGTGAAAATATCTATTTAAACGGGTCCATCCTCGGGATGAGGCGCGCTGAAATAGCAAGAAATTTTGATCAGATAGTCGCCTTTGCCGAATTGGAAGAATTCATTGACACCCCGATCAAACGTTACAGCTCGGGCATGCAGGTTCGGCTTGGATTTTCCATTGCTACCAGTGTTGACGCCGATATCCTTATCGTAGATGAGGTGCTGGCCGTGGGTGACCTGGCGTTTCAGCGCAAATGCTTTGATAGGATGGAACAAATAATTAAGGGCAATGGAAGCACGGTTCTCCTGGTCAGCCACAACATTCGTCAAGTGCAACGGATGTGCACGAGGTCAATTCTCCTCGATCATGGCAGAATCATTGCTGATGGAAAAGCGTCAGATGTAACAGAGATGTTCTATCAGCACAGCAATGAGAAGGTTTTGAGCGACCAGCAAAACAAGCTTACCGTAAATCGGCGGGTCAAAACATCTGGAGAGGTCGAATTACTTGGCATCGATATACTTAGCCGCGAAGGACAGTGCATCGACCAAATAGAGTCCGGCGATATATTACGGGTCCGAGTCAAATTCAAATTACTTCGCTCACTAGAAAAACCGGAGATAGTAGTAGGTACTCATACCACAGATTTTCTCTACCTAACCGCCTCCTCTACGGCTATGCTTGATGACCGGCCTAATCTCTGCGCTGGCGTACACGAAATCGAATATATTGTTGAATCATACCCCTTAGTGGCGGGTAATTACTGCGTGAGAATAGCATTTTTTGACAGCAATAGAAGGCCCCTTTTCAGCGGCGAAACTCTGAAGATATTTTCAGTAAAAGCCGCACTTAGGGAAACCCTCGAACCGGAACTGCGCAAGCTAAATGTCCAAACCAGATGGAGACTCAATGGCGAAATTTACCCAACTATAGCGACCTGCGACACAATTCAAATGTCCAATTAATCTGCCAGAGCACAAGAGAATTATGCAGTCATTTATGTGAGTAGCAGAGCATACTGATATGAAGGTGGATTTTCTTATAGTCGGAACCCAGAAGGACGGCACCACGGCCCTGCATCACTTCCTAAACCAAACGCCGGGCTTATGCCTGCCCAAAGTAAAAGAAGTTCATTTCTTCGATAATGAGGAATTCTTCGCTGGAGAACCTGACTACAATCTCTATCATAACCATTTTTCACACCACCAAGCCGGGGATATATGCGGTGAGGCCACACCTATCTACATGCATTGGAAGCCCGCCGCCGAAAGAATCTTGCAATATAACCCAAATATGAAATTAATTTGCTGCCTACGCAATCCTGTGGACCATAGATACTCTCACGACATGACGGAGCGGCAGCGCGGATATGAAACACAGGGTTTTTCTTATGCCCTACGATTAGAGCGACAACGCCGCCTTAGCGAGCACCCACTCCAGCATCGCCTTTACTCCCATGCAAAAAGAGGCTATCACTCAAGAAAGATATTGCAGCCACTTAAACTCTTCCCCCGGAAGAACATGCTCTTTGTAAATAACGAGGACCTGCAGCATCAACGTGACGACATCCTAACTAAGGCTTGGGATTTCATTGGGGTCACCCCTTCCGCCTCACTCATCCCAATGGAAAGGATAACTTCCAATGACTATATTCCAATGCCAGCGTCAGATCGCACTGACCTGAGTTCGCCATTTCGAGCTGAGAGCAGCAGACTAGAAGAACTTCTCGGCTGGAATTTGCGGGAGTGGCGGTCGTGAGCACGAGCAATGCCACGAGAATAGAACACTCACGCGCCGTCCTCGTGCTAGGCATGCACCGTAGCGGCACATCGGTGTTATCACGCGCACTTATCAGCCTAGGCGTGGATTTTGGTACCAGCCTTATCGCTGCTCGCCCTGACAACCCGAGGGGTTTTTTCGAGGATAAGGATATTTATGCGCTAAACCAGTCATTTTTAAGAAGCATGCGTTGCCAGTGGCATTCTCTCATCCTGCCAAAATCATATCCCTTAGAAGCTGAAATTACTTTCCGGAAGCAGGCCGCCAGGTTAATAGTCGAAAAATTTACCGGCTTATCCCTTTGGGGTTTAAAGGATCCGCGAATCACTCGACTCCTACCATATTGGGAAAAAGTATTCTCGGATATGCATATTAATAGACATTACATCCTAGCTAACCGCAATCCTCTGGAAGTAGCCAATTCCCTAGCAAAACGAAACGACATGCCAACGGCGCATGCTCTCGCACTGTGGGCGCTTCACCAGATCGATGGCCTTCAAGCAGTGATCAACAATGGCGGCATGATAGTCGATTACGAGCTCATGATGACGCAGCCCTCGATTGAATTACGCAGACTCGCAGAATTTCTTGGGCAAGAGCTAGAAAGCGCTAATAAAGAAATATTTTTGAATGACTTTCTGGAACAGAATTTGCGTCATCCTTATACTGGCGAAATACCATATTCTGGCTCGCCCTTAATAGACGCGTGCCTGTCTTTCAATAACACTCTATTGAAACTAGCCCAGTCCGCAACCTCCTTGGGACACGAAGAAATTTCCGAGGCTGAAGTGGCGCTAGCTCGCGCACAGCGAAGTATAGCCCTTCATACTGACTGGTTCCATGCCATAGATGACATCTACCTAAAGGTGGAAGATCTTAGACTAAGATTGCAGGAGAGTAATGCCACGATACAAAGTCTGCAGTCTGATCTTGCATGGTTAGAACGAAAGCCATTGGTTAAGATCGCAAGAAAGTTGAGAGATCTTCTTTCATAGATCGGAGGCGATAAAAATGAGGATTATGGAAGCCTTCAATGTCAACTATGTATACAAATAATGGCATATAATGGAGCCTTATCAAAGCATTTACCAGCAACCTTTAACGTACTGACGTGAAGCTCACATGAAGCAGCATTTAGCATACCGAAAATGACTAAACACGCTCTTGATATAGCCGCGAGAGTCACGCGCCAAGTATACCGGCTAATGAATTTGTGAACACGCACTTATGCGCGATCCGGATGCAGAGAAATCTGGAATCTCAAGTACACCGTCGCAAATTAACTAAGAGCTTATTCAGTGAAAATGATTGACATCACATCCACACACACTAAATATTCTCCAGCTGTTGCCATCGTCATCCTCAACTGGAACGGTGCCGCCGATACTCTGGCCTGCCTGCGGTCAGTTGAAAAAATTGATTACTCAAACTTCATGATTATAGTGATCGACAACGGATCCAGCGACGATTCAGTGGCAGTCATCCGCGCTGCCTTCCCTAAGATCGAAGTTATCGAAACCGGCAGTAATCTAGGCTTTGCCGGAGGAAATAATGTTGGCATCAAGCGGGCGCTGGAACTCGATGCCGATCACGTGCTGCTGCTCAACAACGACACTGAAGTCGATAGCGGCATCTTGAACGCCTTCGTCGATGCGGCGCGACGCTTTCCCCGGGCGGGGGTGTTCAGCGGCAAGATTTACTTCCACGACGATCCGAAGCGTATCTGGTATGCCGGCGTCCAATGGAACATCAAGGAGGCGCGCTTCAGGCAACTCGGGGAAGGCATGCAGGACGACGGCGCTTCCTATTCCGCCATATGCGAAACGGACTATGCCTGCGGCTGTGCATTCTTCGTACCGGCCAAGCGCCTGCGGGAGATCGGCTTGCTGGATGAGGATTTCTTTCTTTACTTCGAGGAAACAGACTGGTCCTACCGAGCCAGGAAGGCGGGATATCCGTCGATCTTCGTCCCGGGCGCAATACTATGGCACAAGGTGTCGGTATCTTTCGGCGGCGAGGACTCACCGCTAGCCCTCTATTTCGTTACCCGCAACCGTTTGCTGTGGGCAAGGAAACATGCCGCTTGGCGCCGGCGCTTGGATACCCATGCAAAGGCCTGGCGCTCCCTGTTTCAGCGCTTCATTGGCCCGTTGGCGGGGACCCACCTCAGGGGTGCGTTCACACTGAAGGCCTGGTGGTGGTCCGTGCATCAAGCATTTCGCGATCCGCGGAATTTGGCTTATTTTATGGGTGTGCGGGATTTTTGCTTGGGCCGCTTCGGGGATTGCCCGCCTGCGGTTCGCGAACTCGCCAGACACCTGCAATCCCAAGCTGTTGAATCGACGCATGGTGTTGCGGGGCCGGGATGAATTAGTACGATACTTGTCATGCAAACGTCAAATTCATTCTGGTCGTATCAACTTCGTTCAACCTGGCGCAATCTGGATCACCTGTCGCCTGCGAACAGGCTCAGTGCCTTTTTACGGCAGGTCCGCGAGATGCTGGCCCGCCATCACAGCGCCAGTGGGTCCCCCTTGGTGGGCTCGGGCATTCCCGAGGACGACAAGCTCACGGTGATTGTCCTTAATCACAAACGTCCGCAGAACGTGGGACAAATTGCGCAATATGTGCTGCGTGCGGGGTTTGTCGGCAGGTTGATCATCTCGAACAACAGCCAGGCCTATCCCATCGAAAATTACACCAGGGTCAAGGACCCTCGCCTGATCCTGCTCAATCAAAACGAGCCGTCGGGGGTGGGCATCAGTTTGGAATTGGCGCGCGAGTATCGCTCCCGTTATTACATCCGCATCGACGATGACATCTTCCTGCACCCTGCACAGCTGCAGTGGATTTACTGGAACCTGCGACGATTCAGTGACCGCCCCCATGGGATCTTCGGCGCGATGCTCTCGGCGGACAAGGATCCGATCAAGGAATGGCCCTTCACCCATAAGAGAAATTTTACAGGGCCGGTTGAAATCCTGAACGGTTTGTTCGCCTTCACCGAGATGCAGCTGGAGGAATACTTCCGGTTGTGCGGCTTGCTGGGCATTACGGACCAGAAGTCCCTGATGAATGGCGAAGATATCGTACTGAGCTTTTCCGGCGATAGGATACCTATGGTCCATAACGTCGGTCCGATCTGGGAATGTGCCTCGGAAGCGAACCCCGGCGTGGCTCTGCATCAGTCGCGGCCTCGCTTTTACGAGGAGCGGTGGAAGATGTTTTCGGAATTACTCAAAATCAAGCCTCTCATCGGAGAAGATCGATAGCTGGAAGGAGATTTTCTAATGTTTACAGGGATATTTCGCATTATCCGTGGTGTAATCCTCGGAGTCGTGACCGTGACGGCAGTAATGCTGCTGGGAGGCTGTTCTCGGCCGGAGGTCAATGTCAAGCTCTTTGAGGACGTCACCGCCCAATCCGGCTTGGAGGCCTATAGGGGCATGACTTACGGCGCGGCCTGGGGCGATTTTAACGGAGACGGCCTGCCGGACCTCTATGTAACTAACCACTGGCAATCGGACGGCGCAAAGTTATTCCGCAATATGGGAAAAGGTCATTTCGAAGATGTGACCGACGAGTTCTTTGTTCCCCAGGATTTGACAGGCGACAAACACGGTGCCGTATGGGCTGATTTCAACAATGACGGCCGCCCGGACCTGGTCCAAATGACCGGTGGGGCCCGGGGAATCGGCTCCGAGCCGAAACGACTTTTTCTCAATCGAGGGAGGAAGTTTGAAGACGTGGCTGAGGCGCTTGGGGTGTCCAACCCCTATGATCGCGCACGCATGCCTTTGTGGTACGACTACAATCGGGATGGTTTGCTCGATCTGTTCGAGGGCGCCGAAAGGCGGCTCGATGATCGCAAGCCGCCTTTCGTATTTCTGCAGCACAGCGGCAAGTTCACCGTTGCAGCCAATGTTATAAAGTTTGCCTCAAGGTCACCAAAGTTCTGCATAATAACCGCTCTCAATAGCGATTATCATTCCGATTTGGTATGTCGTGTCGCGGGAAAGCACGTGACTGCACAGGTTTTCAACACGACAAGCTTGCCCGCCCGTGAAGTCAAGAATGCTCTTCCGCATACTGCTTTCCAAGATATTGCCGCCGCTGATTTCGATAATGACGGTAAGTTAGACCTGTTCATGGCGCGGAAAAATCCCCCGGGACCCGTGGCTTTCGGTCGGACCAGCAATGACCAGTTCATCACGGATGTCTGGATCGATCGCAAAAACGTCGATAAAACAACGGGTTTTGCCTTTCGCACCTCCGGCAAGTTGGCATACCAAGTTGACTCCAGATGGCCCAAGGACGCACTGTCGGTCAATCAAATCCACCTCGGCAAGCAAGGCGTTTCGCCCGGCAAGTTTAAATTCACTTTGCCTGACGGCGTCGTAGATGCTGCCGGGATGACGACCAATGAGCCTGGGAAGCAGGCGGGAGTATACGTGGGCATGACATCACCCGGAAAATGGGAGGTGCGCGTTACGGCTCCGCGAAAATACATATCAGAGGGGAAATCAAACTATCAAGAAATCCAGATAAAAGTCACGGCTTCCCAACCGATTACCGATCTCGAAGCAATTGGCGAACCCGCCGCTGTGGAGGATGCACCGGCGCGGTTGTTTATGAACCGGGGTGGCAAGCTGATCGAGGAAAGCGATAAACGTGGTGTCAATGCCCGTCTCGTCGCCGGTGTCAACGTCGTTGCCGGTGACTTCGACAACGACATGCATGAGGATTTGTTTGTGCTTGCCTCCAGCGAAATCGGCCAAGAGGAAAACCTGCTGTTGCTCAATCGCGGGGATGGGCATTTCGATGTAGTCCATGGCGCGGGTGGAGCTGGCGGTGACCTGAGCGGGGTCGGCGACTCCGTCACCACCGTGGATTATGATGGTGACGGATCTCTTGACCTGCTCACCACGACAGGCGGAAGCATGGGCCGCAGCGAGGGCCTGCCCGCCGATAACGGCCGCTACCACTTGTATCATAACGTAGGAAATCGCAATCATTGGATCGAGATCGATCTTGAAGGCACTAAATCAAATCGTGATGGCATCGGCGCAGTGGTGGAAGTCGTCGCTGGAGGCGTGACCCAGACGCAGGTCCAGGATGACGGGGTCCACTTTCGCGCGCAAAATTCCCAACGCCTGCACTTCGGTTTAGCCCGGAACACCCGGGTCGACAAAATAACGGTTCACTGGCCGAGCGGCACGGTGCAGGAACTGGACAAGGTCCCCGGCGACCAGATACTGCGCATAAAAGAGCCGCAAAAGGCGATGGCGGCGACGGACACTGCCAAATAAGGCGGCACAGGGCCCACAGCGTTTAGGCAAATTCCGCGGTGCCGATATAATGAGGACATTTAAGGAGTTGTCAAATGCCGTTTTGGCACAAACCCAAACCCAGTTACGAGCGGGCTATGGACTGGTTCAAGCAGCACATGATCGCCGACAAGGGCATTATCGTCCATACCAGGCAACCGGTGCCCTACCCGGAAGTAACTGGGTATTACATTCCCACCCTCTATGATTGGCAGGAACGGGCTCTAGCAAGGATCTGCACCAAATGGCTGTTGTCGATCCAATTGCCGGAGGGCGCCTTCCCCGCCCCGGATGGTGTACCGTACACCTTCGATACCGCACAGGTCATGCGCGGCCTATGTGCCGCCCTGGAGGATATGGACGGCGTCGAAACACCCCTGCGCCGGGCCTGCGATTGGCTGGTGGCACAGATCGATGCGGATGGGCGTCTGACCACGCCGTCAACGGAGTTATGGAGTGATATCGCCAATGATTTGATCTTACAAGCGGCAAGAGGATCTGGTTCCGTTCAACCGCCTATCGCATTTCCATGCCTATGCCATGGAGGCGCTGTGCGAACTCGACGAGATCGAGTTGGCGAGGCGCGGCATGGCCGACGTGGAAAAAAGCCAACGCCGCGATGGCAGCGTGCCGGCCTATCCCAACGTGGAATGGGTTTGTTCAACCGGCATCGCACAATATGCCATCGTCTGGTACCGATTGGGGCACAAGGACCGAGCGGACCGCGCCATCCGCTACCTGGAAAAGATCCAGAATAAATCGGGTGGCTTCTTCGGCAGCTACGGCAAGGGCGCCCAGTATATATCAGGCGCTGAAATCAGCTGGGCGGTAAAATATTTTCTCGATGCCTATTTATTAATGTTGCGTGGAGAACGGCAACATGCTTAAGGTCCTTACTGTCTTCGGCACCCGTCCCGAGGCCATCAAGATGGCGCCTCTCATCGCGGAACTGGAAAAGTTTCCCGAGCTGATCGACAACAGGAACTGTCTCACCGGTCAGCACAAGGACATGGTCGCGCCATTGATCAAGCTCTTTAATATCCGGATTGATTATGACTTGAACCTGATGCGCGAGAACCAGACCCTCGAACACATCACCATCAGCGTGCTGCAGGAAATTACCCGGATTCTGCATCAGGAACATTTCGATTTGCTGCTGGTACAAGGCGATACGACAACCTCTATGGCCGCAGCCCTGTCCGCCTTCTACCGCGGCGTCAAAATAGGCCATGTCGAGGCAGGGCTCAGAACCTACAACAAACTACAGCCTTATCCTGAGGAATCCAACCGCAAGATCATCGATTCAGTCGCGGACCTGTTTTTCGCCCACACCGAGGCCGCGAAACAAAACCTGCTTAAGGAAGGCATTCCGTCCGAGCAGATTGAGGTAACCGGCAATACGGTCCTCGATGCCCTGCTGGATGTTTCCAATCGGCCCTACAGTTTTACAGGTACACCCTTGGAGACGATCCCCTTCGATACCCGCAAGGTGATTCTGGTAACTGCCCATAGAAGGGAAAGCTTCGGCGGCCCCTTCGAATCGCTGTGCCGGGGCTTGAGAGATCTAGCCCTTAAATACACGGACGAGATCGTTCTGGTGTATCCAGTCCATCGCAACCCGAACGTACGCCAGATAGTCAATAGCATACTCTCCGGCATCGACAACGTGGTGCTACTGGATCCGCTGGACTATATGCCTTTGGTACATCTCATGACGCGCTGCTACATGGTATTGACCGATTCCGGTGGGTTGCAGGAAGAGGCGCCGAGTCTGGACAAGCCGGTGTTGGTATTAAGAAAGGTAACCGAGCGCCAGGAAGGTGTGGAAGCTGGCACCCTCAAAGTCATCGGCACCGAAGCGAAAGACATTGTCACGGAAGCTTCGCGGTTCCTGGACGACAACAAGGCCTACCAGGCAATGGCGACCAAATTAAATCCTTATGGCGACGGGACAGCAAGGATTAAGATTGTCAAACGGATTCTGGAAGACGCCAGATCAATCAATACCACTACCGAAAGCAACCGATGATATAGTTAGACGACTCCTAATCTTGCGTTGTCATTTCGTCCGTGGGGATTAATGCGTTGTAGGCCGAAATGTTGCCATAAATTATTTAGGGAATATCTGAATGATTTATCATTCCGGGCGTAGCGGAGACCCGGCATTCAGTGCCATAACAATTCAGCGAGTTATTGGATTTCTCTCGACGAACACCTTGAAGGAAGCCAGAGTCGGGATCATGCCGCAGTGTCATCGAAATGATTATGCAGACCTTCCTTAGAGGAATTCCAGTGAATATCATATTTCTCGCCAACGCACGAAATGACAAATTGATATGAATCCCTTATTACGATTAGACAGCACATTGCGGTGGGCGCTAAGAAACCGGGCCCCTGAAAACGCCGGCATCCTGAGAAAAGCAATAACTCATGAGTAACACAGTTCGTAACAAGCCTCTTGTCAGCATCGTAATGCCCACGTATAACCGCGCGCATGTGTTACCCTATGCCATACGGAGCATCCTCAACCAAACATATACCGAGTTGGAATTGATCATAGTTGATGATAATTCTACCGACAACACGCGTGATGTCATTGAGTCGTTCAAGGACGAGCGCATCAAGTATATAAAAAACGAACCCAATCTGAAGTTACCCAGGGCACTCAACAAGGGCTTCTCGGTCGCCAATGGCGCGTATCTGACTTGGACGTCAGACGACAACACATATGCGAACAATGCCATTGAAAAGATGGTCGCAAGCCTAAAAACGGGCAACTGCGATTTCGTGTATGCGGACTATTTCCTATTCGCCGAACTGGATGATGCTGGAAACCCGATGGACGCGCGTCATGCACGTCTGCCCCGGCGAATCCAGCTGGAGAAAACCAACCACATTGGCGCCTGTTTTCTCTACACGCGAAAGGTTTATGAAGAAATAGGAGACTACGATCCCGAATTGTTCCTCGTCGAGGACTACGACTATTTCATACGTATCACAAAACTTTTCACAACCTGCCATATACCGGAGCCGCTCTATTTCTTCAGACGGCATGACGACGCCCTTTATTGTTCCCGTTATGCCGAAGTTAAGGCCGCCGATGCCCTAGTCCGATATAAAAATGCTCTACTCAACGATGCGGAGGTAGTCGACGCAGTCGCCGCCCCGATCTTAAGAAATCTTGACGCACTCAAGAGCCCACTACTGCGCTGGAGTTACCGCGCCGTCCGAAAGGTATCGTATAGGCTTACCAATGGCTATAGGCATTTTCTTAGTAAGTATTTGCGGTGGCGATTGTCGGAAGGCGTAATATCCATTCTCGATGCCTATCGCAGCGGCCGCACGACCTTCGGCCAAGCGAAAGAGAGGTTGCAAAATTTAATGTTACAACATGGGAAGGTTGAGTACATCCAGCCCCGGCCCGGGAAATCGGCGTTGGCCGGCAAGGACTGGAATTATGAATAAAAGCACAGTGTCATGTAGCTGCAATCGGTCGCCACTGATTATCAGAACAAAATATGGGGTCCGGGAATTATGGCCATGCTGAAATATGTCGAGACGGCATTTAAGGGAACGCCACAGGCAAGAGCGACTCACAAGGAGGCGCTACAGAATAATCCGGGTATCTTGACGGGTATCGCGACACTCCAGGCACTTTGCCCCGTCAATCCCGACGACGATCCGGAGGAACCTATTTTCCTTTTATCCGCCGGCTGGCGGTCCGGGTCGACACTGGTGCAGCGACTGATCATGTCCGCTCCGAACGTCTTTATCTGGGGTGAACCCTATGATGAATGCGGTATCATTCAAGCTCTGGCGGACACCACCAAGGCATTCCGGGCAGGCTGGCCCCTGCAAGAATACTACTACGACGGTAGTCCGCCGAACCAACTGTCCGGCAATTGGATAGCGAACCTTTTTCCGTCACCTCAGGAACTGCGCCATGCACATCGCGCGTTTTTTGACACCATGTTCGCCGAGCCAGCCAAGCGCGCCGGCGCGACGCGATGGGGAATCAAAGAGGTCAGATTAGGCATAGAACACGGAATCTATCTGCGTTGGCTGTATCCCAAGGCCAAGTTCCTGTTCCTATATCGAAATCCTCTGGACGCCTATCAGTCGTACCGCCGCTACGGACGTAATTGGTACAATACCTGGCCAGACAAACCGATGTTTACATCCACGTCCTTTGGTGAACATTGGCGGAAATTGGTGATGGGATTTCTTAAGGGCCAGGAAGATATAGATGCCCTAGTGATCCGCTACGAAGATCTGATCGAAGGCCGTATGCCAATTTCAAATATTGAACAGCACCTCGGCGTTGAAATAGACCGTTCTATTCTCGGTACCAAAGTCGGCAGTTCCCAGCGAGACGGAGAAAGGGCCCGGGCAAGTCATTTGGAAAAATGGTTACTCAAGCGGGCGGTGTCTCCGATAGCGAAGGTCCTGGGCTATGAGTGGTGAGAACACATTCTTCGGAGATCCATCCGATCACAATCATCCGGCATACGATTCGACCGGTGATTCGAGCATAGGGCAGCGCCAACTTGCAATGAATGATAATAGCTGTTAAATCCGCAAATCTCCTGCAATTTTGCGCTAAACCAAACCCTACTTTCATTGGCAGCCGCGGATTCGCTTTTTTACAGGAGAGGGCAAACGGGGCTGGGATGTCAGGAGCTGTGGATAATTGAACCCTGTCATGCGAGGCATTGAATAACGATAGTTATTGATAGATACCCAATGATGAATGTCCTAAAAAATCGTAGTCCGGTATGGTGGGCAAGGTGGGGAAGAGCAAGCGAGTTGATCGCCAAGATAATTCCTGCTCACGAGAAACCGATATTGATTATATCCATGCCCCGCAGCGGTTCCAGTTGGGTAGGGGACATTGTAGGCGGGGCGGAAAATGCTCTCTATTTACGCGAGCCGATGAACCAAAGTTATTTATCCTCGGAAGGACAGGCGACAGTATTTTATGTGGACCCTCATTCACCTCCTCCAAACTATGCGACCTTCGCGGCCACGGCATTTATTGGGCTGCCTTCCTTTCCCGGAAAAATCGCCCGTTATGCGACACAATGGGATCTCCGCTCGCGCTCTCGCAAAAGGGTGGTAATCAAGGAGGTTAACCCACTCGCGTTGCCTTGGTTGCTTGACGCCTACCGACCGGCGGTCATCTTTCTGATTCGACATCCGGCAGCTGTGGCATGCAGCTATTGGACTCTGAATTGGCGCGCTGCCGAGCAGCGCTTAACACAACTCGACCCGCAGCTATTAGAGGAATACCTGCATCGATGGAAAGGAACTATTTCGTCGGCATCCGGGTACTGGCAGGTCCACGGTACTTTTCAAGGACTGGTAACCCGTGTAGCAATAGATTGTCTGGCCGGCTACCCGGACTGTCAAATCGTGACTTACGAGGATCTTTGCGTCAACCCCGAAAGAGAATTCCTTGAATTGTTTGAATTTTCTAAGCTCACGCTAGATTCCATAAGCGAGCGTCGAATCAGCGATTACAGCACCCCAACTAATCAAGAACAACGAGAAGCTTACAGTACACAGAGGTACAGTGCTGATATGGCATTGGCCTGGAAAAGGAAAATTGACCAAAAAAGTTTGGATATGCTCCGAGCCGGCTATTCCGCCTTCGAACTGCCCTATTATAATACAACAGATGATTGGACGATCTAATGACTTTTCAAAAGGATACCCGCGGACTGGCGAGTTTATCTGGACAGATTCCATACCGCTGGGCACGGTGACTTGCGATTCTTGCTGGCGATGACGGATGCCAACGTGGCGATTATCACCACCGATCCACTGTCGCGGTGCCAAGGGCCACAGCGTAAGACTAAAGAGCCATATGATCATTCCGTTACCTGAATTATTTGCAGTTCACGGCAGCAGCTCCAATTGGCACTTACAAGCAAACCGCGATGACCTTAGTATCAGTCATAATTCCTTCCCATAATCGCCCGGAACTGCTGCGCGAAGCAGTGGCCAGCGTACGCCATCAGACTTATAAGGATTGGGAAATCGTCATCGTTGACGACGGCTCACAACCTCCGGTCGATGAACAGGCGCTGCGCAAGGAGTTCGGCTCACCAATTCGCGTTATACGCAATGAGATACCGATGAAACAGCCTTATGCCCGCGATCAAGGAGCCCGGGCGGCTACAGGAGATGTGGTCGTTCATCTTGATGACGATGACCTCCTTGCACCGGAGGCGCTGGCAATTAGCTTGGCCACTCTGGAGGGCGATCCTTCACTCGAGCTTGTATATTTAGGGGTCAGAGGTTTTGGCGAGAGATCCTCCTATTTCGATGACGCCCAAGGTCGAGCGATTCAACGTGTACTCAAACAAGCTCAAGGCAATAAGGCCCGACCTGAAGTCATCCGATTTGGTCCTGAGTTATTCGGGGCATTGCTTTCGTCCGTGCCAATGGCATTTCAACGCTCCATGGAGTATCGCGCAACGTGGAACAAGGTAAGCGAACTGCGGCGCCGCGTCTATATGCTTGCTACTGACATCCTTGACGAGGAACAAGCGATGCGACGGTTACAGCCGCCACTCCGCGAATCCGAATGGGCGCTATATGCAGCGGCGTGCTGCAACACTGCGCTACTAACCACACCGATATATTTGCAGCGATGTGACGGCCAAGGGTATATATCCATCTCTTCACAGCAAGAAAAAGCTATACACTCCGGCCTTGACATTAAGGCGCACTTGGTTAGCGCCGCAAAGATAATACCGGAATTTGGGCATTGGCGGCAACAGATCCAAGAAAGCTACTCCGCAAGCTATTTCAACCACGCATACTTCTATTTTCGTAGTAACAGACGGTGGGCGGCTTATGCTGCGTTGATCAAAGCATTTTGGGTGCGCCCAGCGGCATCTCATATAAAATTCGCCTTGCGCATGTTGCTACCGAGGGGCGCGCCTCCGGAGTAATTTAGTTCTTTGAAAATAGTATACGCAGCGAGAAACAAACGGGAGCCGTCTCAATGATGAAAAAACTAGCCAGCGCGGGCAAACTTTTGATTAATAATCCTGGTGAAATCAGGTTTGCAGCCAAGTGGTTATTCTCATTGTCGTCCGGCTATAGCCCGGTGGATGATCAACGACCGTGGATCAACTATAGAGCAACCGAATGGCTCGAAAGCCACCTATCTCCGACCATGCGCGTTTTTGAGTATGGATCCGGCGGTTCAACACTATTCCTGTCAAAGCGAGTGGCTCAGGTCGTCAGCGCGGAACATGATGAGGGCTTCTACCACTATATGAAGGAGAAGATATGCCACCATGGAATCACAAATTGCACATATATTCTACGCGCCCCCAAATCTTTTGGCAGGGATCAAATACCCGATTATAGTGCCGAAAGCTTCTCCTCCGAATGGCCAGCACATAAAACAATGAACTTCGAAGAATATGTAAAAAGCATAGATGAATATCCGAACGGCCACTTCGACTTGATCACAGTTGATGGCAGGGCGAGGCCGTCATGCGCACTCCGTGCTCTACCAAAGCTCAAAAATGGTGGTTGGTTATTGGTCGATAACATGGAACGAGCGCGCTACAAGATTATCCGCGACTTGTTGGCTTCGTATGAATGCCAAGATTTTCTCGGACTAGTACCATGCGAATTGCGCCTACAACGTACAACCGCCTGGCGGATTGACACACAGAAATAGTATTTGATCGATTCGTCTTACGAGAGCAGCAACTATTTGGCATGTATTTCTGGAGTAATTGACCTTTGCCCTCCACTAATCCTCTAACCAACAACAAGGAAAGCCTCGCAAAAGTATTACGGGTAGTGGTCCTTATGTATCATCGCGTAGGCAAAGCCCACAATGCCTGGGAACGTAAGTATTGTGTAACTCCCGAACGCTTTACTGCACACATGCATCATTTAGCTAATCGAGGCATGAAGGCTGTTGACATCGATGATTTTGTTGCTTGGACCGTTGGGGCAAAAGATTTGCCTGGCGGCAGCTTTTTGCTGACCTTCGATGACGGCTTTTACGGCATTTATGAGCATGCCATGCCGGTGTTGCGCGAGCTTGAATGGCCGGCAACAGTCTTTTTGGTCAGCTCCCTGCTCGGCCAGAGGGATATATGGTGCGAAAAGGAAAATCCCTCCGGGCAAAGCTATCCCCTGCTCGGGCAAGCGGAAATACACAAAATGCGCAAACAAGGCTTCTCCTTTCAATGTCATTCAAGAACGCATGCCGATCTGACCAAGATTTCTGATGAGATCAGGTGGAACGAAATCGCCGGTGCACGCGCGGAACTCGAGGAGGTACTGGGTTCGGCCGTGCCTTATCTCGCTTATCCCTATGGCCGCTATAACGAGCGGGTAGTGGAAATTACGCGCACGGCGGGCTATCGCGCTGGCTTTTCCGTACAACCCGGATTCAACCGACCGGGAATCGACCCTTACAAGATCCGTCGTTTAGATGTATTCGGCACGGACACACCGGCTCAATTAATGCGCAAGATCAACCTTGGTACCAATGATGGCAGTCTTAGCTACTCAATCCGCTACTACCTTGAACGTCTGAAGAGCCGAGTGCTCGGAACCCCGCAATGACCGCTTACACCGTCGCACTATGCACTCACAATCATGCGGATCGGCTGGTACGAACCCTGGACGACTTATCCCAACTTCGGCCTCCCCATGCCCCCTGGGAATTGTTGATTATCGACAACGGCTGCCATGACGGCAGTAGTGAACTGCTTGCCAGTCATATCTGGCCCGAAGGCTGGACGGTACGAGTTGTACGGGAGGAGCAATTGGGTTTGTCGAACGCGCGCAACTGCGCCCTTGGTGAAGCGCTAGGGGAATATGTAATTTTCATGGATGACGACGAAACGGTCGATCCCGATTGGTTACGAGCCTACGAACGGCTCATTGCGGACAAACAACCCGATGCCTTCGGCGGATGCATTCAGGTACTATTTGAGGATATGCGACCACCCTGGCTCAGTGATGAACTCCTGGGTTTTCTCGGTGAACTCGAACGTGCACACAAAATCGTCCCATTAACTGATCCGCGCACCTTCTTCCATGGTGGTAACTTTGGTATTCGCAAGGCCGTGTGCGATCGTATCGGTACTTTTGATTCCATGCTCGGCCGTAAGGGCACGGACAACACGGGCGGCGAAGAGGTGGACTTCTATCGCCGACTCTTGGCCGCGGGGATGAAGGTATGGTGGACACCTGAGGCCATCATCCATCATCGCATTCAGGCCGCAAAGCTCAAACGCTCTTACTTTCTGGACCTGCACTACAGACAAGGGCGCATGGAAGCTATCCGCAACCGCGACCAAGGGTCGCGCCTGCCGCCTCTTTATTTTTACGGCCAACTGCTGCGCGCCGTGACTGCGGCTTGGCGCGTTTATCGCGAGGCAGGCCGTAATGCCTCCCTGCGCAAGGAAATGAATGTCGCCTATTTTCTCGGACAAATATCAGGTTGGGCCTTAGGCCCCCGTTCGGACGGTGGCTGAACATGTCCCGTTTGACGATCCTTATCTGCACTCATAATCGCGCGGCATTGCTGGAAAAAACACTCGCTTCATTGAACGCGGCTCAACCGCCAAACCATTGGGAAGTTAATATTCTCGTCGCCGCCAATGCCTGCAGCGATGGGACCCCCGCTTTTCTGGACCGGTACCGGCGGCAGGCCGAGAAACGAGGATGGCTGCCCCTTTCCTGGTTTGCGGAACCGACCCCAGGCAAATCCTTCGCGATAAACGCCGCAATCTCACGACTCAAGTCCAGTGATATTGTTACCTTTGTGGATGATGATCACCGCGTTGACAATCAATATCTTGTGGCAGTGTGCAATGCCGCGGACACCTATCCGGATATCTCCATGTTTTGCGGGCGCATCCTCCCGGATTGGGATGGCACGGAGCCTCATTGGGTACATGATACAGGTCCGTATCGGATCTATCCCTTACCTATTCCACGTCAAGATCTTGGCCCGTCGCCCAGGCACGTCACTGCTGACAGGGGTCCGCTACCGGGTGGTGGAAATTTATTCCTGCGCGCGGGCATCTTCGCTCGGGTAGGCGGTTTTTCTACCGATCTTGGCCCCAAGGGGCACGACCTGGGCGGCGGGGAAGACAGCGCGTTTATTCTCAATGCACTCAATAAAGGTGAAACTCTTCAGTACGTACCCCAGGTGCTTCAGCACCACTACGTCGATCACGAAAGGCTGCGCATCTTCTATCTTGCCCGCAAGGCCTATCAACGCTCACGTTCTATCTCAATTGTCCATCAGGAACGACATCGCGTACCGCTCTACATGTGGCGCAAGCTAGCGGAATATGGACTACGGGCGATATTTCCACTCAGCTGGCCACATATGCGCTTTTACCTCATGCGGGTAGCATCAACCCTCGGTGAGATTCGAGGGCTAAGCGCAGCGGCGCGCCGCGCCGCGCGTGAACAACCTAAACGTCCGAAACGATCATTGGCATATCCCATGGCCTTCGCGGCCTTCACAGCTGCGGGGCTATTCGGGCTTATCATAGCAACGTCCCGGGAAGCGTTTAATTCGGGCTTCATTGGCACGCTGGCTGTCGCCGGCACGCTGACTCTTGGGCTGTTAGCCAAATCCATTGTGGATTTTTCACTGACCGGACCACAAATACGTGGCGAGATTCTCGCGAATTTCGGCCGCTATTCGCTGATGGCCTTTTGCCGCCTGAGCTCTTTTGCCTTTCTCATACTGTATGTCCAAGCAGCAACAGGGGCGCTCGTATATGGCATGTTGAGTTACATTTTTCATTTTCCCTTTACTGGACTCGGCGCAGCGCTAGCGGCACTTGGGGCAATTATCTTCATCTCCGGATTGCAGTTCTTGCGCCATCTGCTCTATCTTCCAGCTAGTCTGGCGGCTTCATCCCACTATCGATTGAGCAGACTTTACCCTCTATGGGGACTGCTTTCTCCACAACGCCTGCAACTCGCGGGGTGGTTGCCGGCTCTCGTTATTGCCGGGCTTGCTCTCTGGACGTTAATATCTCTCATTAAAGGCGGCGAATACAGCGGAGCTGCTTCTACGTCCGCATTTATGGCAGCAGCCGCCACTCTCTATGTCTGGCTTCAGCTTCGCGTCAACCCTCTGCCACGCCGCGCAATACACACAAATAGTCGCCCGAATGTACTCATGATCGGCTCCGACACCTTACGCGCGGACCGCATTGACCAATCGCACACCCCCTTTCTGTACGAACTGGCAAAACGAGGGACGCGTTTCACTCATTGCTATGTTCCTTGCGCCCGAACCGCTCCCAGTCTGATTTCACTGCTCACCGGCACGTGGCCCACGACACACGGCGTGCGTGATAATTTTGTTGCTAGCGCAAAAACCCGCCTGCCCGTGCCTAGTCTGCCAAAAGTACTAAGAGATCATGGATATGTGACCTCGGCACTTTCAGATTGGTGCGGCGCAGATATGGGGAAATTCTCGTTCGGATTCGATTTCGTGGATCTCCCCGAGGATCAGTGGAATTTGCGATTCCTAATTCGTCAGGGCCCCAAGGACTTACGCTTATTCCTTTCCCTATTTACCCACAACGCCTTCGGCAAACATTTCCTCCCCGAAATTCATTATCTCGGGGGTATCCCCTTGACGGATGAGCTGGGAAGCGAGGCTTGTGGTCAAATAAATTATTTCGCCAACCAGGATAATCCTTTCCTGCTCAATTTATTTTTTTCAACGACCCACCCTCCCTTTGGCTCGGAGTATCCCTACTACACAATGTATTCCAGTCCCGACTACGCGGGCGAGTCTAAATTCGCCATGGCACGCCTCACCGATCCATGGGAAATTATTCGTCGCCAGGCAGAACCTCGCGAAGCTTTTGACCTAGATCAAATTATTCACCTGTATGACGGCTGCGTTCGCCGCTTCGATGATGAAGTCCGGCGTATCGTCACCCATTTAGAGGAATGTGGGATCGGCGACAATACCCTGCTCGTGATTTATGCGGACCATGGAACGGAGTTCTTTGAGCACGACACCTGGGGGCAAGGCAATTCGGCATTCTCAGACCATTCCGCGCGCATCCCTCTAATCATCGTAGATCCACGTCTGCAAGGGGGGCAGGAGGTAGACGATATCGTACGCAGTATTGATGTCATGCCTACTCTCCTCGAGCTTTTGGGTATTCAGCCAGCACCACAGGAGGATGGTGTCTCCCTCGCTTCGTATTTACGCGAACGTAATGCTGCGCTGGATCTGGCTGCCTACAACGAAACCGGAATTTGGCTGACAGCGCCGCCCAACATGCCAGTCGACCACTTGCACTATCCCGATCTACTCGAATTGCTTGAAGTGCCAGACAAGGTCACAGGCACGCTGGCAATCAAACCCGAATATCGTGATATCGTTGTGGCCGCTAAAGACCGCATGCTGAGAAAGGGACGGTGGAAACTGGTTTATCAACCTCTGACCAGCGGCTTTAGGCTGTTGTTGTTCGACACCGTTTCCGACCCGCTTTGCGGTACCGACCTGGCAAACGAACAGCCCGATGTTGTGCAGGAATTGTGGAGAGTGATGCATTGCTGGATCGATGCCGACCGTCTCGAGACTGCAACCGCAACACCGTCGACCGATGAATAGAGCGCAAGACTGAAAGCCGATATGAATCAGCGTCCCCGCATCTGTTTCCTGACCGGAAGTGCCGCCGACTGGGGCGGTGCCAGCCGGGTCCTCTACACGACACTGCGGAGCATTGACCTGTCCCGTATCGATCCACTGATATTACTGTCGGGTACAGGGCCTATCCAAAATGAGTTCGAGGCAAAGGGAATACGCTGCCGGATATGGGGACCACTAACCGAACCCACCGACAAAATTATCTATCTCCGAGCATTGTTCCGGAGTTTATACATGCTGCGTAGCGAACGCATCGCAGCGATGCACGTCAATCACCGTTTCTGGCGCCCCGCCGAAGTACTGGCGGCACTCCTGCTGAGGATACCGGTGCTGGTGCACTTCCATGTCGTCAATAGTCAGGAAGGCTCATTCATGAGGTATTGCCGTGCCGCGATTTGCGTGTCGCGATACGTGGCGAACCATTCGCTGCCCGCTGCACTGAAAAAGGAGGTGATATACAACCCGGTGGACAGTGTGCGCTTCGCACCCAAGGCCGATAAACGCGTCCAATGGGGCTTCGCGCCGCATCATGTTGTCATCGCCTTTATCGGACAGATTCGTGATATCAAGGGGGTGCAGGACTTCATCGCCATGGCACGGCGCTTACCTCAGACTCATGTGCGGTTCCTGATTGCTGGCGAATGCCGGGATCCGACTATATACCCCGGCTCGTTCAGCATCGAGGACTTGCGGAAGATGATCGGCGGGGACGCCCGCATTCGCTTCATCGGCTACGTGACCAATGTCGAGGATGTATATAACAGTGCCGATATCATTGTGGTGCCTTCGCGCTGGCAAGAGCCCTTGGGCTTGATTAACCTGGAAGCCGGCGCGTGTGGCAAGCCGGTAGTGGCAACGCGGGTCGGCGGCATCCCGGAGATCGTCCGAGAAGGTGTAAATGGCTTTCTAATTGACGCGCAAGATATTGAGCAGCTGACTGCAAAAGTGAATCAACTGATCGGGGATCCCGAGTTACGCCGGCGGCTGGGAGAAGGGGGGTGCCAACTTGTCGAAAACGATTTCAAGCTGCGCCCTATCCGCGACTTCGAAAACTTACTCTTGGATTATGTAAGCTCTGATTAATTCGTCCCTTCCCCCTCAGGGGGAAGGACAGGATGGGGGGGTTATTTACTGATTGAATGTATTGTAGCCTTTCAAAACCCCATCCCCTCCCCAGCCCTCCCCTTGAAGGGGAGGGTGAATAAATCAGGGGTTCCTTATGTTTCATAAGTGCGGTCTGCCGGCAACGCAGCGCCAACCGTATTCTTTCAAAAACATCGAGAGTAGCGGCAATGACTCAAGCACACCGCCGCAACGTAATGCCCGTTGTACCAACCGGCCTGATCAAACGGAGACCCCTTTGCAGGGGCTGGACCCCGGATTTCGCAGCCCTATTTTCATCGCCAAACCCACATGCCATCGTCGCTCATTCCGGCGGACAAAAGCGGCACCACGGATTAGTGGGACTGCCTATTTTTGGCTTAGGTGACTGGTCGGCCGGTGCTTGCTGTAGGGAAGATTCTTCACCTGAAGCGGGTTGATTAGTTGTACTTTCTATAGCCGCATCTTTTTTATCGGCAGAAGCATCCTTCTTTACTGAGCTTTCGTCTGCTTTGCTGCTTGTAACAACGGGAGTAGGTGGCGTCGTGCCGCCAAGCTTTTTGAAGCGCCGCAACAGCCCCTTTGAGTTAGGAACATACTTAAGTCCCTCCTTGACCACGCTCAGGGCCTTCTTATGGTCTCCCACCTGGATGTAATAATCGCTAAGCGCATAATAGGCCGGAACATATTTCGGCTGTATCGCCATTGCCCCCGTGAAATTTTCAAGCGCTTTCCCGGCTGATGCTCCCGCTATTCCACCTTGGCGTAACAACGCTCTGCCCAGTTTTACCTGGGCCTCGGGCTTTAACGGGCATTTGTTATCCCAATTTCCGTCCAGGACACTTCCGAAGGCGGCCACGGCACGCTCCAGCCAATAACGGCTTTCGACCGGATTCTGGAACTGATACTTATCCACACGAATCAAGGCTTTGAGAGCAGCACAGTAATGATTTAGAGCATGACAGGCTTTGCCAAGACTCTTGTTAGGCGATGAACAATACGGCGGCATCATGGCCAGCTCTTCCTTGGTGGCAGGGAAGGCCTGCAGCGCCACAGCAGGCGCTTGAAACATCAACAAAGTTAACAATGTTAAAAAGCGACGCGACATAAATTGTCCTCCTTCCTAACACCGACCATCATTAACAACTACCACAGGCGAGGCAGCTGCGCACCCATCCGTCAAGATCGCCGGCATCCGCGATCTCAACCGCTATTCCGATTGAAGATCCTGTATGGAACACTGATCTCAGGCGATCAGGTCGGACATAAGTTTTTTGTCCGCAAAGACCTGCATTACATCCGCTTGATCATCGCCATGGTCTTTGCCGCTATCGCTTCCCAGGAAAACTGTTTCTGTGCGCGCAGATATCCATTTTGTCCCAATTTCGCCGAAAATTCACGATCACCAAGGATACGGATGAGAGCTTCGGCAACCTGGCGTTCCGAACTCCCGTCTATTCTGAGCCCTGTAGTATTGTCCACGACTGCCGCACCGGTACCACCAGACCTTCCCGCCAAGACAGGTTTGCCGCATGCCGCCGCCTCCAAAAATACCATACCGAAACCCTCGGTATCACCGTCGATTTCGCGATTCGGCATCGCGAACACATCAGCCACATTATACCAGCGCGGCAGGTCGTCCGTAGGGACGTGTCCCAGGAGATGAACCCGCTCCGCCACACCGCAATCCGAGGCGAGCCTGCGCAAATATGCGTCATCTTCGCCGATACCGATAATCACGTAATGGGCATCAATACCGCAGGCGACTAATGCCGGCAACACTTTCACTATCTGATCGAAACCCTTGCGCCGACTCAAACGCCCCACCGAAAGTATAACACGTTGTTTTTCAGTAATTTCTAGGCGCTTACGCAGATCAACGCTGGGCAACCCCGCACGAAAGCGATCAACATCTACGCCAGGTGATATCAGCACGATACATGCCGGTTCGATACCTAATTTAATCAATTCATTACGGGTGAAATCGCTGTTCGCCACCACCTGATCCGCATGTCGATAGGCGAATATCATGGCCTTGCGCTTAGCCGGCTGACGCCAGGTTGTTATTTCCTCGCCGTGAGCATAGATGACAATCGGACGACGGATCAATCGGGCCACGGCCCATCCTACCAAGCCCTCCGGTAATACCCGCCCGGCGTGCACGGCTTCGAATCGATGGTGCAGTGCCAAACCCAACGATGCGGTAAACAACTTCGCGTAAATGCCCAACGACTCCGGACGCAACCACCAGCGCCGCCGCAATGAAATCCGGTGAATACTGTTAGGATGTCCGGCATCATGGTCTTGCGCACCGGGGACGTCGGCGGTCACGACATGCATCTCTTTCCCACCGAGCCTTCGGTAGACCTCGTCGAACCACACGGCAGTACCGCCTTTGGTGGGCAAAAACAACTCGGTGATGATAAGCAGTGGATGTTTATTGTCCGCCATTGATAATCCCACTCACGACTAGCCGCGCAAAATCGAAGCCAGGTCTTTCAGGCTCTGTAACCCCGGTTTTGTCCATAGGAGCGGCGAGATGGCGCTTAGCGCTTCCAACTTACGCCCTTGGCGTAGCAGGACATAACTCAAATCAAGCCTGGCATGGCGCAAGGCCCCAAGCAAACCCTTGCGTATCGTTGCCGGCGCACTTACCAGTTGCGGCCGCAGCAGACTCAACGCTTGTAATGTCTGGCGCTGAGCGCGCAGAGGGTCGGAACGGGTAGCGCTGGTGCCATGGATAAGATACACCGCCATCGGTTGGCAAATAACGCCGACCCGGCGACTACGGGCAACCAGGCGAATGAGCAGATTCACGTCTTCGCACACGGCAATCCCCTCGGGATAACCGCCCAGCTCCAAAAAAGTATCGCGACGCAGACTTAAGGTATGGGTGTCGCCGAAGTGCTGCTCCACGAAGAGCCCCAACAGTTCACCCTCCATGACCACTTCGTCGCCACCACCATTAGCCAATTGCAAAAGCGCCTGGCCGGCAACTGTTTTTTCCATGGAACGACCGATGAGACTGCCGTCCGACCGACGGTACTCAAAATCACCCGTGAGAAAGTCCAGGCCAGGGTCACGCCGTATCCAATCGGCATGCCAACGTAAACGCTCGGGATAATACCAGTCGTCGGCATCCAGGAAGGCCAACCATTCCCCTCTAGCGATACGTGCCCCTGCATTGCGGGCGGCGGATACACCCGCATTGTTTTGATGAAAGTAGCGCACCGATTCTCCATAGCGTTGCGCGACGGTGGCGGTGTTATCGGTTGAACCGTCATCGACAATCATGATTTCCAAGGGAGGATAACTTTGCGCCAGCACCGAATCGATGGCGCGTGCCAAAGTGGCGCCACCATTGTAAACCGCAATAATTACTGAAAAATCAGGGCTGCTCTTCACCGCCACCTCACACCTTCATCGGGGATGGATGCTCGGTTACAACGGTACAACGCCGCAATAACATGAAGAACACGGCCAAGCCCGTATAGCGAGCCATGCGCCACACACGTGTTTCCTCGCGCACCCGCCAACACCATGCCTGCAACCTACGGCGTATTCCAGACTCGAACAATGCCGCTTCCCCATCGGCCATAGCCTTGGCCAGCATCTCCGTATTCATGAATACAAGGTTGGGATAACGATGCAGCGCCCCTTCTATGACCCGTGCCAATTCCGCATAGGATCGCTCCGCCACTGTCGGATCATCGATGAAATTGAAGCGATGCATTTCCAATAATGTCGGTCGGCCACAGCGAGCCTTGATCTTCAGGGCCGTCCAGGCCCGCTCGGCACGATGACCTTTGGCTGGTTCAAAATAATCATCCCGCACCAAATAAACAAGTCCTTGAGCATTGCGCATGCCATTGCGAATGCTCGCGCCGGAAGCGATCAGATCACCTCGCGCGTCGCGCCCTGTATAGCATGTCCCCGGGGTGACGACTGTGCGTACACCGTTATTGGCCCAGGCACGCTCTACATCCTGCGACCATACAAAGGTCGGTGGCACCACCACTGAAGGCCTATAGCCGAACACCTGCGCGAAGCAAGTCACCTCGTCATTAACCGCCGACTCAATTTGCGGCCACGAGTGGGCTTGCGAGGGCAGTACCGATGCATCGATCCAACGGCTCTGTAACGATGCGGGCAAGGCCTCGGTGCGCGGGTAGTCGCTCTTCAGCCACGACGCCAATACATCATTGGCTTTTGCCGCAGTCATCAAGGCCGGCGGCCAATAATGCTCCATCCCGTGGAGCTGCACCGAAAAAACGCCATGATCCATACCTTGCTGAATGACATCACGCATTTCGGCAAAACGCGCATCAGCAAGGGTTAAAGCGATGTATCGTGCACCGCCCTGCTCTCGCATCCGCCGCTGATCGGGGATCGCCAAGACTATCCCCAACGTCGTGACGGGATGGTGGCCCTGCGCGTCGCGATATCTATTTAAGATATCCGCAAGCCGCTGAAGACGCTGCGAATGAACGGATTCCCCCGGGCCCCAATCGTCACTCTCAAAAATAAGCACCGGGCGCCGCAATACCGGTTCCAGCCACAATTCCCGCATGACGGCACCATGCCGCCAGAGGAGCAAAAGCGTTGTCAGCAGCAACCAAGCCGCCAAGATACCGAGGATAATCATTCGCTAACCGGTTGTGGTTTGTACCCCATCGCCTTTGCCACAGCGGCAACTGACGGCAATACCCGCTCGATACGTTCACGATTACGCCCATCGCGCCATTTATCCAGGCGGATCTCGGAGAAGGCGTTGTAGGGCGTCGCCAACACCTCCGCGCATTGGCGCTCAAGCGTGGCAGAGACCGCGATGCCCGCCGCTTCGAAGGCCCGGCGGAAGCCGGATACCGAATCGCGGAACAAATCTTCGTAAAAGATCTCCGTCCACTGCCGCGGCGGAACCAGCTCACGACACGCAACCAAAGCCTCATTCATAGCGCGATACTGCAACGCGCAGACCTCTTCGAGTGATGCATTGAGATAATCACGCCACCCCGGCGGCAGAAAAAAGCACCAGCGGTCAAAAACCCCTTCGTCCACCGCCACCGTTGCCGGCAGGATATGAGACCAGGTGGCGAATTCATCGGGTTTCCTCCACCCTTCCATCAAAGAATTGAGATTGTCGCCAGGGCTGCGCTTGACATAGATAAAATGGGCATCAGGAAACAAGGCATACAGGTAGGGGACACACAAGCCGTTCTGGTTGTTCTTATCCACGAAGCGCCGCCGGCCGGTATGCACATAGAAATAGCGTGCCACGACCTCCCGATCGTGCCGTGAGGCCTCTGCGGCGCCCAGGGCATGGCTGCGCCACTGGGACGAGACACTGCGACGGGAGAAAGGCTCCAGCGGACCCCACGCATCGCCCGCACCAAGCCGCGGCCATAGTGATGCAGGGTTTTCACCACTTTTTCTTCGAGCTCAGCCACCGCGCGCCTCATTACGTCATAACCACTTAATTATATGACATTTATCAAACTGTCAGCCACATTATTCCGTTATACTACCCGTCTCGACTGCATACAGAACTTACGGCAGACTGCCGGAATAACCAACAGGCAAAGACTATGAGCGGCATATGCGGCTGGTTCGCCCCCAGCCCTACGGGCTCCCCATCCAATCTAATCGAGACCATGGCTCGAACGCTCGAGACGCCGTTGACGGGCCAGATCGTTCAGCGTAGCGCTGCGAATCATGCCTTGGCCGTGATCACCCCCCAAATCGAGAGGGGTTCCCTGTACCAGGATGATGCCTTGTGGGTAGCGTGCGAAGGGGCGCCATACTTTAATGATCCCGGTCTGATGAAGATTGCCGCCGACCTGGGGCCGGCCGCCGCCCTGGCGGATAGTTATCACCGTAAGGGCCGCCATTGCCTCCAGGACATCAATGGCGCATTTTCCGTGGTCATTTATGATTTGAACACACAACTGGTGCTGCTGGCCGTCGATCGCATCGGCATCCGCCCCCTGTGTCTCATTCCTATCCAACAGGGGGTGGTGTTCGGCGCCACCACCGACAGTGTCATCTGCCATCCGGCCGTCTCCAGCCATCTCGATCCGCAAGCGATCTATGACTATTTATATTTTCATATGATCCCCAGTCCACGCACCATCTACACCGGCGTGGAAAAACTCATGCCCGGCGAATACGCCCTGCTCGAGAATGGACGGCTCCACAAGGACTTTTATTGGCGGATGGAATACTGCGATACAGCCGGCGCCCCGCAACAACAGCTCGCTGAAGAATTCCGCGGACTGCTACGCAAATCCGTACACCGTGCGCTGAGCCATCCGGCCACCAAGATCGGCAATTTCCTGAGCGGCGGTACCGACAGTTCGACCCTGGCGGGGATCGTCACCGAGGTCACGGGGGCTCCCGCCGAGACCTACTCCATCGGTTTCGAAGCCGAGGGATTCGACGAGTCGCAATACGCGGACATCGCCGTCAAGCACTTCGGTACCCGCCATCACAACTACTATGTCACACCGCAGGACGTGGTGGACGCCATCCCGCTTATCGCCCGCGCCTACGATGAACCCTTCGGTAATGCTTCGGCGGTGCCCAGTTATTATTGCGCCAAAATGGCGAGAGAGGACGGCGTCAGCCTCATGATCGCCGGCGACGGCGGTGACGAATTGTTCGCAGGCAACGTCCGTTACGTCAAACAAAGGACCTTTGAGCTCTATTACAGATTCCCGGCCTTGCTGCGTCATGCCCTCATTGAACCATTGGCCATGGGTATTCCCGGCGCGAAATATGTTCCTCCGCTGCGCAAACTACAAAGCTACATCGCTCAAGCGAAGGTACCGCTACCCGACCGCCTGGAAAGCTACAACTTTCTCCATCGTTCTCCAGCACGCGACATCTTTCAGGATTCATTCCTGGAGATGATCGACCTCAATGAACCTCTGGAAAATATGCGCGAGGTCTACCACCGAGCGCACACGGACTCCACACTGCACCAGATGTTACACCTCGACTTAAAAAATACCCTTGCCGACAACGACCTGCGTAAAGTGAACCGCATGTGCGAGATGGCGGGCACGGCTGTGAGTTACCCGCTGCTCGATGATGCAATGGCCGAATTCTCCGGGCGAGTCCCGGCGAATCTTAAGATCAAAGGCTCCGCCTTACGTTACTTCTTCAAGGACAGCCTTAAGGATTTTCTCCCGGCGGAAATATTAAAAAAATCCAAGCATGGTTTTGGACTGCCTTTCGGGCTTTGGCTCAACCAGCATACCCCGTTGCGGGAACTGGTGGGCGACAGTTTGCAGAGCCTGTGCCGCAGACAATATATCAATCCACACTATATAGATTCCCTACTTAACGATCGCCACCGTGAACACGCCAGTTATTATGGCGTCATGATTTGGGTGCTGGTAATGCTGGAGCAGTGGCTGCAGAGTCGCGAAAACAACATCTAACTAAGGAGAATCTCCGGCAAATTGATCATTTCGAGCGCAGATGAGAAATATTGCTTCAACAGAAGCATGCAGATCCAGAGGGGATAATAAGGCAGTGCAAGGCATCCCCGAAAATACCATAATCTGACTCATTTTCCCGCAAGACGCCCGACCATGCCAGCCTGTCGCTGCAAGCCCCGATCATGTACTTTCTCTCGTCCCGCAGACAGCTTTTCTTGTTCCGCCAGCTGTTGACTCTGCACCTTGACTAGCACTACCAAAGCTATCATATGATAATAAAGATCAAAATAAGCCAGCCCCAGGAATGCGCCACTCGTTGCATATCCGACCATGCTGACCTGCAGCATCTTTGCAAGATCAGCCACCCATCGACCATTTGGATTGGATTTCACCTGCTTGGCCGCAAGCGAACAACTTCGCCATGCAAACCATCCCAAAAGCAGGAATAAGGCCAGACCGACGAAACCATGCTCACCCAACACCTCGAAATAGATGCTATGGGCGTCATGCACGTTCGTGGGGTCGGGGGCATATCGAGCAAACAGATCGGGGGTAAATGCATGGTTGCCGCCCCCTACCAACGGCCTGGCCTTGGCGAGATTGAAGGCAAACCTCCAGGCGTTAATACGCCCCATGGCCGACTGATCCTGGTGGTAAGTTCTAATCGACTCCATGCGTTCATGCCAACTGCCGGGCATAAACGAGATCCCCGCGAACAATACCGCGCCCATGACGAAGAACAGCACAAAACGCCTGCGCGTCTTCCATATCAGCATCGCACCCATCACCGCCAAGCCCAATAGAGCGCCGCGCGATTGGGTCCCCAGGATCGCCACGACGGTCAAACCCATTGCCGCCATTAGGCCCCATTTTTGCCAACTTTTGCTGGTCTGGAGGTAAAGGTAGCGCATCAGCGGAATGGTCATGATCAAGGCCAAGCCGATTTCATTATTGCCGCCGATGAAAGTATGCGACGGGCCCATTACGTGATAGCCACCGCCGCTGATGATGGTGAATATGCCGCCCTTGACGCCATAAAATCCCAGAGATAGTGCAATGACCCACACCAGCAATTCAATTCGACGCCTATCAGTCATCAACATCATGGTCACGAAGGTCATCAGCTCTATCTTAAGTATCTTGGTATATTCTGTTTGGGCAAGTTCGGGATGCAGTGCGGTGAGCGTGGTCACCCCCATCCAGGCGATAAACAACAACAAGACCACGACCTCCCGGGTCATGGGGATCTTTTTACTTTCACGGGAAAACAAGATCGCAACCAACGTCGTTATAGCGACGATCATGGCAAAGGGGAATTGCGTGGCAAATCCCCAACAGAGCCGATGTGGATTCATATAGCCAATCCACGACCACACCAGGACACCAATATAGGGCCGATACAGAATCATCGGCAGGCTGCCAAACACTGCTAAAGTAACGAATAGATCTCTCACTCACTGGCCTTCATAATATTTGGTGACAGGCATGTATTGCATCATCCACATTCCAGCTGGTCACGTCATGCATATTCCTTTTACGGCATTGATTCAGGATTTATCTGACCACTTGTACCGCATCAATCCCTTACTTCCTCACTGAACCAGCGCACCCTCTGTGGCAAATTCACCTCTTGAAGCATGCCATTCTGCATAAGCACATCTAATCTACGTTCGTGTTTCCATTCTCGATCTTTCACTCTATAGAGCCGTCCCTTTCTCGATTGTTTTTGCTGAAAGCTCTCACCCTTCTCAATACGATCAAATAGCTCCGCATACACATCAGCACTGTCGCGCACAGCACGCCAGAAAAGCGTCAATTCGTCATCACCCGGTTTTACCTCGGGACAGATATAGGCAATCAGCTTTCCTGTATCGACTCCCGCATCAACAAAATGCAGCGTACACCCCACCTGTTCCGGCTCACCATTATACAAAGCCCAAAATGTACAATCCGCACCTCGATAATCCGGGGAAAGGCCGCCATGGAGATTAACGATGCCGATGCGCCCCTTACCCAATAATGGCTTACGAATCAATGAAGTGCCGAACACCGCGATAACGTCTGGCTTATAGCGATCGGCAAGCGCAACGACATCAGGATGATTGATGTGAGGAACTTCGTGAACCAGATCAATACGATTCAACTGCGGCACACTGTCGCCAAAGAAAAACTTGGCTTCCTGCCCGCCGGTGTATCGCTTCCGGTCGCGTAGCCACCTCCATACCTTGCGCCACAAGACATGAGGCCGAAGAAACTTGACCAACTTATTCATATCCCAATGACTACCCACCTCCTGCACGATGGCAACCGGACGTGCGGCTTGGCAAAGCTTATTCGCGACATACAGGTGACGTGGTGATCGGCCGCAGAGGATCATAATGGATAAATTAGACATATCTAACCGCTAATTGCATCGTTCGCCAATTCTAATACCGGGGGAATCGCCGTGTCCGTCATATCCATCATCAAGGCGTCCGCGAAAAATTTGGCTGCCCAGTTGGGATATTCGAACATGGAATAACGACCCCAAATCGGGGCCGACCCGGCAATGCCGCCCTTGACTGCTAAATCATGGTCATTAATGCGATGATTACGCTTTAAATAGCCAATCGTACATCGCACAGCCTCCTTTAAATCCAAAGATTTGCAGGTCTGGGCAAGGCGAATCCAGTTCAGACTCATTTGCGCCATGCCGGTCAAACAGCAATATGATGCCCTGGGCACCCAGTTGTCATCATAAGTTCCTGCCAGCCAACCATCATGACGCTGCACATCAGCTAGAGCGATTGCCGCCTTTGATGCAGCCACTACGTAACGATCATCGCCCAACAAGACACCACTCTCAAGGAACCCCCGAATAGCATAGGCAATGGTGTGGGTGAAGGGCGTGCGGTCCGGCGTAAAGGCATTGGTGGCGAACCAACCCGACACCTTCTGCTGTGAAAGGGCCCAATCCAGGTTACGTATTGCCGCCCGCTTAAACTCTGATTCTCCAGACATCAGCCCGACGGCAAGCAAGGCCCAGGTCCCCCGCGTGTTGTAGACATGGGGCATCCCGTTATGTTCATATCGCCGCCAGCAACCGTCTTCATCCTGTTGTTTAACCAACCATTTTCCCGCTCTTACCGCTGCAGATAGACATTCTTCACGTCCAAGCTGGGTATAACCCGCCAACAGACCGTGCATGATCTGCCCGGTATTGAAAATCACGGGACGGCTGCCGGGTTCACCAAAATGGCCGGGGAAGGCCCCATCCGGGTGTTGAATAGACAGTTCCCAGTCTATAATCCGATTCGCCCGACGACGCAGGTCCAGGTCATCAAGATGGTTTGATGCCGCGATGAAGGTTTCTACTATGTACCCGCTGGTTTCCGGGTAGCTCGGCAACCAACCATCTTCAAAACTCCAACCGGCAGAAACCCCTCCTGAATCGGCATGATCGTCTCTCACGTCCTGCGCCCTACATAACCATTCGATTGCCGCTCGAAGGTGCGTCATGTGGTCATGCTCCGTTTGCCGTGCTTGTCCAAATAAATCGGCGACGATGAGACGCAGATGGCGTGGATGCCAAGGCTTATAGCGGTAGGGCAATGTCAGCAATTTAACGGGATTCATGGGCTTTCGGCCGGATCATCTATTGACGATGAACGGCTCTTATCTCCGGGAAAACCGGCCATATTCAGGCCACCTTGAAGAGGCACATGACTCACCACATAGCGATACTTGCCGGACGCCTCGGGCGCAATCGTATCCACCAATTTGATCTCCACTCGCACATTGTCGCCCAGTCGGGCCTGTACCCCTTGGATGATTGCCACATTGCTTTCAGCTTTCCAGTGCATATTCCGTACAACCAATATTTCGACATTATTTACAGTATGTTGAATTAATTTAAATTCCTCTATGCCCTCGACCGCCCTCAAGACATAGATCACGGCGAGCGCATGCATGATCGTACCGTCGGAACGGACGATGAAGTCGGTCGCACGCCCCATGACTTCTCCTATGACATGCAATCCCCGTCCTTCCTTACAGTTCTCGTCAGAACGACGAACGATATCCCCGGTCCGATAGCGAATAAACGGTTGCGCCTGCGAACACAAGCCGGACATTACGGCCTCCCCGGTTTCTCCTGGCGCAACCGGGAGACCTTGCCGATCCAGCACCTCGAGAACGATGCTTTCACTCATCAGTAACATCTGCCCGTGCGGAGTCTCGTGTGCGGTAAACCCGATATCCCGGCTGCCAAATTCATTGGCCACCGGCACTCCAAACACTTCCTGAATCATGGCCCGCTGATGCGGGTATACCGGCTCCCCGGTGGTTGACACCACCTTAAGATCGGGAAGATTCAATTTGAAAGCACGCTCACGAATATGGGCGGCCAGCAGGGCTATGCTACTGGCATAGCCATAAATACATTTTGGCGCATAAGCTTGAATGGCTTCTACATACTGATCCATGCTCGCCGGCGACATTTCAAACGCGTTTAATACAAGCTGATTTAATAAGCGATCACGTATCGTCTTGATGCGATCGGTCTTGCTCAACTCCACCGGAGCACCCCATAGATAGACTTCGCGCTCCCCGACGTCGACCCCCCACCAACGGCGCGCTCGGATACGGCCTGCCGCATCCGAGGCCTGACGCCCTCGTCCATAATAAAAAATCAAAGGTTGGCCACTGGATCCGCCCGTATTGTATTTATACGCGCCTCCCGGAACATCGGCCCATGCTATATCGCCTATATTCTCCATGGCGTCCCGCTTGGACATAGCAGGCAAGCGCCGGAAATCAACCATGGTCAACGGCACGTCAGCACTCATTACATCCAGGCCTGAATCCAAGATTCTATGCGCATGCCAGGGACTGTGGTTCACAGCCACCTTAAGTAAGGCCTTTAGCTTTTGCATCTGTAATTGTTCTATTTCCGCCCTTGAGTACCATTGGCTTTTATCAAGGTCATTTAAATAGGAAAAAGTCGGACGATGCATCAGATATTCATGCAGCGGATAGAGGATTCTTTTTGAAATGGATGGGAACATGGGTTAGTGAGCGTCAGGTCAGGTATATCGATATCAATTCCACATTATACATGCTGTACTCTAAGTATTTGAATTAAAAGCACACACTAACTTCCCCTCCGACAGTAGATATGCTCAAACTCACTCACCAATACCCCTACGCGCTTGGCCCAGTCATTGTCCCGCGCATAGGCTATGATCGCTCCATGATCCCATTTTCTTCGTAAGGCTTCATCCAAAGCCTTTCGCAAAGCATCGGCGTCACCGAAACGCACTATAGTGCCGAGTTCTTGGTTGCACACGACTTCCTTGTTTCCCCCCACATCTGTGGTAACCACGGGCAATCCGCAAGCCATAGCCTCGAGCAATACATTGGCCCAGCCTTCATTGCGGGTAGCAAGCGCAAACACGTCAGCGGCCGATAGTGGCACGCGCAAACGCTCCGCGGGCATAGCCCCTAAAAAGTGCACAACGTCCTGCAGGCCTAACCGCGCCACCAAGGCCTCAAGCTGCGGCCGCCAATCCCCTTCCGCACAGGGACCTCCGACAATAAGGTACCTCAAGCCAGGGAATTGCCGCAGCAAGGCTGGTAAACACTCTATAACGCGATGGAAGCCCTTCCGCTCGACCAAGCCGCCCACGGTTATCAATATCGGCGCATCCAACGGCAAGCCTAAGGCGGCACGAGCCTCGATCTTAGGCACGGGATTGAACTTACCACTGTCCACCCCATTCCCTACCACCAGGATTTTATCGCTGTTCACTCCCAATTTAACAACATGCCGTTTTAGTGCCTCAGCTACTGCAAATACTCGTTCCGCTCGTGCCAGGGCCCGCACAATACGGTCTCGACGTGCCGGATCCTTAGCCAACGGGACCTCAGTACCGCGCAAGGTTATAGTCACCGGTAGAGATGACCACTTACCCAATAACGTCGCAGCATAACCATCGGGATAAGCAAAGTGCGCATCGATGATATCGAAGCCTCTTTGCCGCTTTAGACGCGACAATAAGCGACAACAGGCCAGTGCCATGAATAAACCATCCCATGATTTACAAAACCCGGGAATAGAAAAAAATCGGGGATGATATACGTCAATGCCCTGTTGCATCTCGTAACGCGGAGCAGGGGGGCGAAAATGTGGACGGAACAGGCGCATTAATCCTTGCAAGGGGAACCAGGGCACCGGCGCGACGACTATCAGCGGCAATATCTGAGCTACGCGAAACATTCGTTCACGAATAAACACGCCGGCTTGTGGTTGACCGGGATGAGGAAATAGGGTCGTAAATACCAGCAAGCGCGGGTGTGTGTTTTTATTGTTCAAGACAACACCTTCTCATAACCGGCCGCTTAAGGCTACCAGCGTTGCCGAAAATCGAGCGAAGTAATTCACCCACGGCCTTTTAACTCACCGATAATGCGTTTGGCCATCCGCGCATAGATCCCACCGTTGAAGCGGCAACTACCTATGAAATGTATGAAGGCCGTTACGGCCTGCACGCGGTTACAAGCACAGTATTTAGGATGCGGCAAGACAACCGCACTTGGGCTGTTGGCCACTATCACGTTGGAAGTGAACTGCTCGCTTCCCCAAGTATTCCATTTGGATCCAAGGGCAGCATACATTTGCCGAGAGAGCGCCTCTACCCCCTCTCTAGAAAATGACCGGGCGGCAAAACCGGCGAAGCCGGAGCAACCTCGCACATAACGCAGTGACTCATATCCATACAATCTATCCAGATTGGCCTCGGCCAGGACCTGGATATGGCTATTATCTTGCTCGGAGATAATCTTCTTCGCCTGATCCGCCCGCTCGGCCATGGTCTCGAATTCCTGACAGTCCCAGGTACCTAGCGCGAAAGCGGTATCATTGCGTATGTGCTTAACTACCTCATCAATAGCCGAGATGGCCAAGGTATCACTGTCCAGTTGTATTACATAATGATCCTGAACCAACTCCGCGATACCCAGCAAGCGTTCCCAAGTCCCCCCCTTAGGGCAGGCTGGACTGCGGAAATCTGTCAATTCATAGAACACCAGGCCGGGAATATACGCGTGTAGCAGCGCTCGGTCTTCGGCAGTGACACTGCCATCGTTTAATAGATGCACTCCTTTGATTGGCACGAAACGGGCAAAAGAGTGCAAGGCCACCAGAAACATTAAAAGGTCCTTGTGGGGCAATTGACTAAAGACAATAGCCGACGAAGAGGAATCAATGGCAATTGGTGGAAGATCAAGTATTCCCCGGCATTCGTGCCGAAAATGCGCCCTACGCAGGCGATCTTTGATGCGATACAACACAGCCGTTCCTTAAATGTATGTAGTTAAGTGTGGTAGACGCGATCTGTAATTACAGCCATTCCTACAAAGCCGGTATCTATCAAATCAGGTCGCAACTTCTATACCTAAACACTACTGCCTATCGTTCAATCAAAGGCAAATAGACCTGCTGATATCGGACAATGCTGACCGGCCAATTGCGTTCCTGCTCGACGAAATGGCGTGCTGCGCTGCGCAGTGCCGGCCAGAGTTGGTGCGATTCCAGCAGCTGCAATACGGTGTCGGCAAGATGCACCGCATCGCCGGCGCGGAATAGACAGCCGGTCTCGCCGTCGCGGATCAGTTCGCGATGTCCGCCCACATCGGAGGCCACGACCAACCGCCCCTGCGCCATGGCCTCTAAAGGTTTGAGCGGGGTGACGAGATCGGTGATACGCATGGACAAGCGAGGATACACCAACACATCCACTAGATCGTAATAGCGCTGTACTTCGGCGTGCGGCACGCGGCCGGTAAAGATAATCTTGTCGTCCAGCCCCAAGTCTTGAGCCTGTTGCTTAAGCCGCTGTTCCTCGTAACCGCCCCCCACCAGCAATAGCCGGATATCCTCGCGCTCGGCCAGCAACTTCGGCAGGGCATCCAATAATAACCCCAGACCCTCATAGGCGTAAAAAGACCCGATAAATCCCAACACCAGCCTCCCGGTCAGACCTAAGTGTTGTTGCAAATCCGGATCTGGCACACCGCCACAATGAAAATGCTCGATATCCACCGCATTGGGGATCACTGTGACCTTTTCGACGGGGATGCCGCGCGCCATGATATCGCCGCGCAGGCCCTCGCAGATACAGGTCACTGCATCGGCTCGACGCAAGACATAAGTCTCGAGGGCGCGAGTGGCGCGATAACGCGCATCGCCCTCGCGGCAGGTGCCATGATCTACCGCCGCATCTTCCCAAAATGCCCGGACCTCGTACACCAATGGCAGCTTAAATTTTCTGGCGACACGCAGTGCTGCCACGCCGTTAAGGGCCGGCGAGTGGGCATGGACAATATCGGGCTGAACATCGAGCACCACCTGCGACAGTCGCCCGGTCAGACTATTAACTACAGCCAGCTGATCAAACGCCGGCAGTCGCGCCAGGATGCCCCTGGGCAATGGCGCGCGGTAAAAGTGCAAACCCTCCACGTCTTCCTCCAAGGGGGTTTCCTTCCTCTGAACAGCCAATTGCGCGGCATGCTTGGGGCTGGTGACATGTGCGGTCTCCCAACCGAGCTTGCGCTGTTCACGTAATATCGCGCGCGAACGAAACGTATAGCCGCTGTGTAAAGGAATTGAATGATCGAACACATGTAGAATTTTCATTCTTGAAGCCCTAAAGATAGCCAAGCTGCTGGGATAGGGACACGGCCTCTGGATGGGCCATGAATTCCTCCAAGCGTGCCTGGTGTTCCGGCTTCTCCCACTTTCTGAGCGAGTTTTCGTGAATCTGTTTAGCACCAGCAAACCAAGCCAGATTGGCGGCGACATTGGTATGCTTGTGATGCTCGAGCATGGCAGTCTCAAATTCTTCGCCGATAAATTCACAAAGGCGCCGCAACACCGGTTCAGGGGTAGCCACCAGATCTTCGTATTTAAGGGTATGCACATGCTCATTAGCAGCAACCTGCAAACCGTAACTGACATCATTTACCCATGTTTCGATCTTGACCCAGTACTTAGTAGGATTGAGCGGATGCCTGGAAGTAACAACGTCACGGCCATCTCGAAATAGGTTGACGATCTTTACGTGGCCCGCAAAAAAATCAATGATCTTTTCGGTGTGGCGCAAATTCCCCGGTGTTTTTTCACAAAAACGCAGTTTTCCAACCGGTATGTGACGCAGGTGAAACTTATCCTCCAGCAGGAGCCATTTCAGCAGCCACAGAGGGCGGATTCGAGGGTACAGCGTCGCCGTTTCATTTTCGATACTATAAATGTGGGAGTGGCTGCCAAGTACCGACAACAGGAGCGTGGTCCCAGAGCGGGGGCAACCACCGAGGATAATTGGGCTCTTCTCGAAGCGAAGATCAACATACCTACGGACCAAACCACGGCTAAAAGCAACGAACATGATCTTATTATCCTCTTCAGGTATCTTGGTTCTACCCAGGCAGTCGCCTGAGAAGGCTAGTCACTGATAATTGTTCTTTACCACGGATCACCCATCCACTCGTCGCAAAAACGCTTCGAACATCAGCATCGTCCATATGGCCGCGCTATGATCGCGCCTGCCGGATTGATGTTGACTCACCATTTCGTTGAGAAACACTTGGTTGAAGATGCCGGTGTCTTGCAAGGTCGAACCCAGCACCGCCTCGCGCACCCGCCCGCGCAATGGGCCCCTGAACCAGGAGGCCAGCGGGACGGAAAACCCCATTTTGGGGCGATAGAGCACCTCGTTCGGCAGGTACGGTTCCAGGGATTTCTTGAAAATGTACTTCCCCTCTCTCCCACGCAGCTTCAGGGCGGGCGGCAGGCCCGACCACCACTCCATGAGTTTGTGATCCAGCAGCGGTTCGCGGACCTCCAGGGCATGGGCCATGCTGGCACGGTCGACCTTGGTCAGGATATCGCCCACCAGATAGGTCTTCATGTCCAGATACTGCACCCGCGACAGGGGGTGACCGGGTGCGCGGCGTACGTGTTGGCGCATCACCTCGATGGCGTGATAGCCCTGCAGCTCGCGCCGGAACTGCTGGCTGAACAGGCGACCGCGCATGGCGTCGTTCATTACCGAGACGCCGTGGAAATAGCCTTCGACACCGTCCCGCGCCAGGGCCTCGAAGGTGGTCTTGGCGCGGAATATCTTGGGCGCCCAGTCGGCCTTCGGATAAAGCCGCCCCAACGCCCCGAACAAGGGGCGCCGCATTCCCAGGGGCAGCATACCGCGCAGCCGGTCTTCGTAGACGTGCCAGCGATAACGGCGATAGCCGGCGAGATTTTCGTCGCCGCCGTCGCCGGACAGGGCCACGGTGACGTGCCTGCGCGCCAACTGGCACACGCGGTAGGTGGGCAATGCGGAGCTGTCCGCGTATGGCTCATCGTAGACTCCGGCCAGGGTATCGATTAGGTCATAATCGTCGGACTCCACTTGATCCACGTAATGGTGGGTGCGATAGCGATCGGCCACCCGCGCGGCGAATTGCGCCTCGTTGAAGGCGGGATCACTGAAGGAAATGGAGCAGGTATTCACGGGGTCATCGCTCACCCCCGCCATCATCGCCACCACCGCGCTGGAATCGACGCCGCCCGACAGAAAGGCACCGAGCGGCACCTCCGCCACCATGCGGATCTTGATCGCTTCGCGCAGGCGCGGGATCAACTCCTCCGCCGCCTCCCGTTCGCTGAGCCTCGGCAGGGGTTGAAAGGGGATGTCCCAATAACGGCGCAGCTTGGCCGACTTGCCGTCGCGCTTCAGCAGCAGGGTATACCCCGGCGGTAACTTCCGCGCGTTCCGGAAAATAGTCTTGGGCTCCGGCACGTAGCCGTAGGCGAAGTAGTCCTCCACCGCCCGGGGATCGACCTCGCGCTTGAGGCCGGGGTGGATCATGAGCGCCTTGAGTTCGGAACCGAAAATGAACTGATCGCCGGGCAGCTGCGCGTAGTAGAGCGGCTTGACACCGAGGCGGTCCCGGGCGAGAAACAGGCATTGGCGATTTCGATCCCATATGGCAAAGGCGAACATGCCGCGGAAGTGCTCGACGCAATCCTCTCCCCACTGCTCCCACGCGTGGACAATGACCTCCGTATCGCTGCGGGTGCGGAAATGATGGCCCAGGGACTGCAGCTCCGGCATCAAGTCGGCAAAGTTGTAGATTTCACCGTTGAACACCACCACCACCGACCCGTCCTCATTGAACAGGGGTTGCTGGCCGGTGGACAGGTCGATGATGGATAGCCGGCGATGCCCGAGCCCGATACCCGGTTCGGTGTGCAGACCACCTTCGTCGGGACCGCGATGGTGCTGGGATTCGTTCATGCGGTTCAGCAAATCCGCATCGACCGTCCGTTGCCCATTAGCGTCGAAAATACCCACTATGCCGCACATATTAAAAATACTAACCTTCAGCTGTTAACTGTGGAAAACATCGACAATTAATCATCGAACTTGATCTTTAAGCTGACCCCTGGCCAAGTTACCATTGGCATAGCTGGAGCTTATTGGTTTTTGGGCATTAAAGGCACTTTATAACCATGATCCACGCACCGACTGTCTTATCTTTTCCTTCCCCCTCAGGGGGAAGGTTAGGATGGGGGTGGGGTACAATTTTCGCCACAGAGAGCAGTACCCAACTTTCCTCAACACCATCCCCATTTTATATCTCCGCCGGGGCGCAAGATGTCTTGCTCCCGTTCGGCGGGAAGAAAAAAGGTCCACCGGACCTTTTTCTTAACCCGCCTCGCTCCCTTGAAGGGGAGGGAACAATAAACAATGTCTCTCGGGAATAACATTCCTTCCGCTCTCGTTAATGCCGCGAAGGTTAAATCTTGACGAACCCGCGCTAACTGGAGGATTACCCCATCTAATTACTAAGGAACCTCTGATTTATTCACCCTCCCCTTCAAGGGGAGGGTTGGGGAGGGGATGGGGTTTTGAACGACTACAATACAGTCAATCAGTTGATAACCCCACCCCCATCCTGTCCTTCCCCCTGAGGGGGAAGGGACGAATTAATCAGGGCTTACCTAGTCGCCTTGGTCTCTAAAAGACGGTCGTATACCTGAACGTATTTGTTCACCATCTCATCAATACTAAATACCTGTTCGACGCGTGCCCGCCCGATACGCCCATGAGACTGCCGCAAATCGGGGTCTTCCAAGTAACGTTCGATGGCATCCGCCAGGGCCTCGGGATCGGCGGGCGGCACCAATGTCCCGCTTTCCCCCTCCGTCACCAGTTCGGCGTTACCGCCCACCCGCGTCGCCACCACCGGCAATGCGCTGGCCATGGCCTCCAGGATGGTGTTGGAAATCCCCTCTGCGCGGGACGGCAGGACGAAAACATCCAAACCGCGCAGCAGGGCCGCAATATCCTCCCGGGAGCCCGGCAGCCAGGCGCGATGGCTAAGATCGGCCGCCGCCAGCATCTCCAGTGCCTCGCGACGCAACGGGCCGTCTCCGACCATAACCAGGCGCAAGCGATCGGGGTCAATCCCGGGACGCCGCGACAACTGCACGAAGGCGCGCACCAGATTCAAGGGATCCTTGACCGCCTGCATCCGTCCCACCGTGCCGATGACCATGGCAGCGGCAGGGGCGAATCCCTCGACAGGCAATGTTTCGCGGCCAGTCGCCGCCGGATGAAAACCGGCTGTATCGACGCCGTTATAAATTCTCACGATCCTGTCCGCCTTCACCTTGATGCTTCGACGCAAATAGTGTTCCAACTCGCCGGACAAGGGGAGATAGCGCTGGATCAGACAACGATAGCCGCGGCGCAACCATTGATATTTGCGATTGCTGCCGTCCAGGTCATGGACGTCCCAGCCGTGTTCTCCATGCACCCGGCCCGGCACGCCCGCCAGGAACGCCGGCAGTTGCGCCTCCAGAGCGGACAGGTTGCGGGTATGAACAATCGCGGGGCGCAGACGCCGCAACAGGCGCCATAATCGGACATACACACCTATGTCCTGGCCTTCGCGCTTATGCAGGGCGTAGAGGGCTACCGCGTCGTGACTGATCCGCCGTGAGAATTCCGTGTAGTCGGTCATACAAATCACGGCATGCCGATATTGAGGCGTGCGGTTGATGAGGTTGATCAAGCCGTTCTCGAGGCCGCCCACGTCGAGCCGGTGAATGACGTGGGCGATCAAGGGGCGAGGATGCGTCGCGGTGTCCGGGCCGGTACTCCCGGGCGCCGATAGGGCGTGGTGCACGTCCTCACCCGCTGCGCTCACCTTTACCGCCCTGTTACCCACGCGCAGCGTGCTCCAGGGTCGCTTCGATCGAAGGCTGCATGGCCGTCATGAAGGCCTTGAGCACATGCTCCGCATCACCGATCTGATCGGTCAAGGGCGTACTGATGATCACGGCCGCGGCATCGCCGGTCTGCCCCAGCAGCTTGGCCTTGGCATCCCAGAGCTTGGCCAGGTAATGATTGGTGGTGGTCCGACCATTGACCCAAAACCAATACCACACCAGCAGATCCTGACGATCGGAACGCATTTTCGCCAGGCGTACCTCCCAACGTTTGCCGTTGATGGTGACCTGATAGGGTGAATCGGCCGTTTGACGCCATACCGGATCCTTTTGCGGGATGAGGACATTGTCGGAATTGATCAACTCCGCGCCCTGGCGCTGCCGCCGGTAGTAGGCCAGATACACGCTCACCCGGCGGTCGCCGTTCCGGTAAGTGCGGTCCAGAGAGGCATCGGTGTTGATATAAGTGGGCCGCCATTTGGTGAGGGGCCGGTCGGCGAAATGCCACGCGCCGTGGGGCACGGGATCCGCGAGAGAGGCCTTGACGGGGATATCGTTCACCGTGCTCAGATGGCTGCCCAGGATGGGCCACGTCGCTACTGCGACCAGGACCGTGCCGCTCACCGCCAGGAAGGCGCTGCGCGGCGCGAAGTCCGCCGGAGAGAGCGGCGCCTGGCCCACACGCCCCCCTGGCGGCTCCCCGGGAATATCCTCGCGCCAGAACGACCCTAGCCAGAACAACAGAAGCATCACTACGCCGAAAAATACCCAGCCGTAAATCAGGTGATCGATGCCCAAGGCCAGGCGCATGTCGCTCAAATAAGCGATCATCACGATCATATAAGCGCGCAAGCCGTTGGCGATCACCGGCACGATCACCGACAAGGCGATGAACAACAGGCGGCGGCTCAAGCGATGGTAGGTCAAATAGCCGTATAGACAACCGAGGGTGCCCGAGGCAATGAGATAACGGACGCCGCTGCAACCCTCCACCACCGACCAGCGACCGCCGGGAATATCGAAAAAGGTCCCCTCCTGATAAACCGGGACACCCGTGAGGTGCAGGGCCGTTACCGTAAAATTGGCTGTGAAATCCATCATATAGGGGATCAATGCCTCCCCCATGGGTACCGCCAGGAACAGAAAGGCCAGGGGAAAGGCGATGGCCCAGGTCGCCTGCCAGCCCAGCACGGTCCACACCAGCGTCGGCACCATGGCCATCATGGCCAATTGTTCCAGCACCAGTACGCTCACGGCATGGGCTATCAGCCATACCACTCCCAGGAGTATCAATACCGGGATACCCCACCAGTTGGGTGCCGGTGTATTGCGCAGCAATTCCTCGCGCCGCTTCCAGATCAAGTAGCCGCTGATGGGCAAGATCAGAAAACCGTGAGTGAACGTTTCGGAACGTATCCAGATGGACACCACCGACCAACTGGTCTGCCAAAACACAGCGAACACCGTCGCGATCAACGCCAGGGTCAACATGGCCGGTGTTCGCCACATCTTGCGTCGCTCGGCCAGTGCATCGGCCGTTGCGGATGCTTCCGGCGACGGATCGTCGTTATGGATCGGGATCTGCTCGTCCATTGTCTACCTCACGCAATTACAGCCAATTAAGCCGATCGAGCATGCCAGCTTGTCACCGCCCATTCCCATGCTCTTCCAAACCGACCTGCACCTTGGTCGTGCAAACCGGCTACCCCTCCACTGCTGTCCCACTTACTCCCTCTCCCTCCGGGACCTCGGTGCCCCTCGTGGGTAGAGGGTTGGGGTGAGGGGATAAAATCAAGCCAACTACCTGATTTAAATCCCCCTCATCCTGTCCTTCTACCCTAAAGGGCATAAATCCCGGAGGGAGAAGGAACTTTGTATTTACACGATCGTTCTTCCTTTTTATGCTGGTCCACTTGGGTACAGCAAAGAGAATCGAGCCAATCAATGAGTTGATGAAATTTCAATTACTATATGTGGGACAGCAGTGCTACCCCTCCTTAATTCACGCATTCCGCGAATTTATCGCGCCCCTCCGCCCGGCCCGGCACCCCAGCCTCTAGCAGGGTCTCAAAGCGCCGCAAATTGCTCTCCCAGCTATAATCGTTGACCACGCGGCGCCGTGCCGCCGCAGCCACGTCCTGTGCAGCGCCCGACAGGACATCGCAAACCCGGTCAGCAAGCCCCTGCGCATCCTCCGCCACGATCATCTCCCGGTCGGCTTGACACAGGATCCCGTCCAGGGCCTGGGGCGTCACTACCGCCGGTCTGGCCATGGCCATGGCCTCCAGCACCTTGTTCTGCACGCCGCGGGCGATCCGCATGGGCGCCACCGCCACGGCGGCGTGGGCCAGGTAGGGGCGGATATCCTTGACCGCCCCGGTCACCGTCACACCCGGCAGCGCCGCCAGTTGGCGTACCGCATTGGCGGGACGCGCGCCGACGATGTAAAAACGCGCGTCCGCGGCGCACCGCCGCACCGCCGGGAATACATCCCGTGCAAACCAGGTCACCGCGTCCACATTCGCCCAATAATCCATGGCACCGGTGAACACGATGGCAGGTCCTCCATGCGTATAAGGCCGTGGATAATCCAAGGCCGGGTCGAAATAATCCACGTCCACGCCGTTGTGGATGTCCCAGACCCGCTCGGCGGTTTCGGGTGCCAGCCGCTTGAAGAGTTCCGCCTCGCTCGCCGAGACGAACACACTGGCGTCCGTCGCGACTGCCACCCGACGCTCGTAACTCAAGAGCGTGCGTGCCTCCCGCCGGTAGACCCAGCTCATGGGCCAGGATCGCGCCGAGGCATACTGCCGCCATTTTTCCGAATCCACGTCGACAAAATCAATGACGCGCCGCAGCTCGCCGTAATCCGGATCTTCCAGGTATTGGGCCATGGCGCCGGAAAAGATGATCACCTGACGCACCGGCCGTTGCGCCAACAAGCGGTCGACCCATGCCTGTAAGCCGCCGTCGCGGTAATAGGGCAGGCTCAAAGGCCTATCGCCCCACAGGGCCGTCAGGCTTCTCAGCTTGGCCCGCCACGGCGTCAAGCGCGCGAAATAGCACTCCCCGGCCAGTGCCCGCAGGGCGTCGACGTGGCGCCAATCGTCTTCATCGTCGATAAACGCACCGACATGAACCCGGTAGTCCCGCCGCAGCTGTTTCAGCAGATTGAAGGAGCGCAGCTTGTCACCCTTGGTGGGGGGATAAGGAATGCGATGCGCCAGAAACAACAGTTCGTTCACCGTCTCACCCGAGATTCTTGACTACGTGGGGGCCGACCATACGGGTAACGGCCAGAGGCAGGCGCTTCCACAGGCCAATGAACAGGCGGTATTTGGGATTCAGCGGATTCACATCCGGGACGGCGTGCGCCTTGATGAGCTGGTATTCATAATGCAGCGGCTCGGGCTGGAAACCCCAGTTCTTTTTGAAACTATAGGAACCGGTACCCCGTTTGCTGCGTCCGTAGTCGAATATCCTTATCCCCCGTTCCGCTGCCCGCCGCATCAGATCCCAATACATGAAATCATTGCCCTTGTACTCCCGGGCCGCCTCGCTGCCGCCGCCGTAATAGGGCAGCACCTCATCCCGGAAATAAAAACTCAGCACGCTGGTGATGACCCGTCCGTCCTTGGTCACGGTGAGAATCTCGCAGTCATCGGCGAAGACGTCGCGCAGAATCCGGAAGTACTTCTTGGCGAACACCGGGGTGCCCAATTTATGCACGCTGCGCGAATAGGCGTCATAGAAGCGCTCTACGCCGTCATCGATCTCCCCCTCTAATCCCGCCTCGATACCCTTGCGCACCATGGCCCGCTGCTTGCGCGGGATGGCCAGCATGTTCTTCTCCGGGTCGGAATCGATCCGCTTCCGGAAGCTCACGTAAAGGTCATCCTTGCGTGGCCACTCCGGGTGCCGGGGTTCGCGGTGGCGGAATTCCAGATAATCCACGCCGAGACCGCGGGCGAGGGACGCCGCCTCGCTCTCCAAGGCCGCCGCCGCTTCCGGAGTATCGGCCGCAACACCGCCATAGACACAGAACGGCGTGGAGCTCAAGTAATTGCCGAACAAGCGGCTGCGGACGTGCGCCATCGGCAGGACGCCCTCGATCCGACCGTCACGTTCCGCATAAAGGAAATGGCAGCGATGACCGAAGGCGCGCTCCAGTACCTCCTTCCAGCCGGCCCGGTGAAAGAAACTCGCCTGGGGGCAGACTGCGACGAAGGCATCCCAACGCTCGATATCGCGTACGTCGAGAGACTTCACAACCAATGCTGCTTGCCTAGGAGTTGATGTTGTCACGGCTAGATTCATTTTATAAATTCGGATATCGCCCAATACTGTTCGTCTGACAAAAAAATGCAATATATTCCATGACTAGTTCGTTCCCGTTCACCACGGCTCTCCTCCTCCCCCTTCTAAGGGGGAGGTCGGGAGGGGGATGGGTTGCTTGGCAAGTCTAAACCCCTTCCCCACCTCTATGCCTGCCGGGGTGCAGTATCGCTCCCGCACCCGTTCGGCGGGGAAAAGGTCCACCGGACCTTTTCCCCCTTCCGCCTCACCCCTTGAAGGGGAGGGGACAAAGACAATATAAGATTTCCAGCCATCAGCGTCAGATTAATCGGGCTCCCTTATATCGACTGAGGGCGGGGATCTAGAAACACCTGGTCCATCCGCCCCCACTGGAATTCCCTCATGAGTCGGCGCAGCCGCTGTTCCATTACGTCCAGATTAGTGTAATGGCGGACTCGGGTTTTCAGACCGATTCCCTGCTGGCGCGGCTGATCCGGATCGATCTCCCAGGGGTGGAAATAAAAGATGCACGCCTGACGGTCACGGTGGTTGACCCGGCGCATCGCCCACCGCGACCAGCCGTAGGGCAATAGCCGAAAATAGCCGCCGCCGCCGCAGGGAAGCTTTTGATTGAACAGCTCCACGGTGGTCACCGGAATTTCCAATAGCCCCCGCCCTTCGTCAGGATAGAAGGCAAAGCGGGGCGCGCTGGGCATGCCGTAGAGGTCATGGTGAATGGGATAGATGCTCGAGCTGTAACGATGGCCGGTTTCCTGCAAAATCTCCAGCGCCCACAGGTTGTCGGCGCCGATGGAATAACTGGCGGCACGGTAGCCGCGTATCTCTTGCCCTGTCAGGTCTTCCAACATCCGTTTGGTGCGTATCACGTCTTCGCGGAAGACCTGCGGCGTCTGCTGAGTCGCCCGCACGTGGGAATAACCGTGACTGGCCAGTTCATGGCCGGCGGCGACGATGCGCCGCACCAGGCTGGGATAACGCTCCGCCACCCAGCCCAGCATGAAGAAGGTAGCCTGTACGTCATGATCGGCGAATAAGCCCAATACCCGGTCGGTATTGCCCTCCACCCGGCATGGTAGCGCCTCCCAGTCCTGACGCCGGATGTGCTTCTCGAAGGCGGAAACGTGGAGATAATCCTCGACGTCCACCGTCATGGCATTGGTAATCATGTTCTGCATCACCACATCAACCATCGTCTTGAGGCAAAGGCGTAAAATCCGCCGACGAGGCTCTGAATCATTCGTCCACTCCACCTCATAAGGGGAGGGACTGGATGAAAAAATAATTCAGAGCTGTTCTCCCCTCACCCCGACCCGCTCCCTGCGGGAGAGGGGGCGAAGAATCCGTGCCGTACATTTGAGGCGGTTGGGTCTTAAGGCCGCCTCTAGTCATTCACTGATGCGGCTCGCACGGCCAGTGACGGCCCCTGACTGAGGTCACGGTGCAAGATCTCCACAATCCGCCGGGCGGCATGACCGTCCCACAGCTCAGGGACCCGTCCACTCTTCCCGCCGGTGGCGATGATATCGCTTACAGATTGTTCGATGTGCCGGGCATCGGTCCCTACGATGGTGTTGGTGCCCTCCTCCACGGTGATGGGTCGTTCGGTATTTTCCCGCAAGGTCAGGCAAGGGACGCCGAGCGCAGTGGTTTCCTCCTGCATGCCGCCGGAGTCGGTCAATACCAGCCGGGCGGCGGACATCAGGCCCAGCATCTCCAGGTATCCCAGGGGTGAAAGGCGGAGGATGCGAGGATTGTCCAGGAGGCTCTCCAGACCGGCCGCCTGGATGCGAGTCAAGGTACGCGGGTGGAGCGGGAACACCAGGGGAATCTTCTCGCTGACCCGCCCCAGGGAGGTCAACAAACGCCGCAGCACCTCGGGATCGTCCACGTTGGCAGGGCGGTGCAAGGTCAACACGCCGAAACCGTGCGGTGCCCGGAGAAACAGATCGGGGTCCGGCGCCGCCGCCAGGGTCTCGGCCGCGGGGACGGCGCGCGGACGGTGCCCGAGCAGCGTATCGATCATGACGTTGCCGACAAAATGGATCTTGCGCGCGTCGATGCCCTCGCGCAGTAAATTTTCACGGGCAGTGCGCTCGGTAGTGAACAACCATTCGGAAATCTGATCGGTAAGAACCCGGTTGATCTCCTCGGGCATGGCGCGGTCATAACTGCGCAAGCCGGCCTCAACGTGGGCAACGGGGATCCCTTTCTTCGCCGCTACCAGCGCGCAGGCGATGGTGGAATTCACGTCACCCACCACGACCAGGGCTCCGGGCGATTCCGCTTCCAAGACCGGCTCGATACGCTTCATGATCTCCGCGGTCTGCGCGGCGTGACTCGATGAACCCACTTCCAGGTTGATGTCGGGAGCGGGGATCCCGAGCTGCTGGAAAAATCGTTCGTTCATCGCCACATCGTAGTGCTGGCCGGTGTGGACGAGACGCGCACGCAGGCGAGACGGCCCGGAGCGCAGTTCGGTGATCACCGGCGCGATCTTCATGAAGTTGGGGCGCGCCCCAACCACGCAAAGCACGGTGGACGCCGCTTCGATCATTCCACTTCCCCGAAATCGTCGCTGAGGATGATCGCGCGGCGCAAGCGCGCGGTCTCACGGCCCAAGGCCTCCTCCAATTCCATCACCCGTTGTTCCAAGGCGGCGAGACGGGTTTCCACATCGGCGTCCGCGGCAAACGGCCTTGCGCCTGGAGAAGACCCGCCCTTGGCGGCGGTCTGTGATCCTTTGACAGACAAGGTTCCGGTCGCATCCTTTTCCTGAGGCGTATCTTTGCCTCTGGTTTCATGCCTCCCCGGCGGCATCTCGGCAAAATCGTCGCTGGAGGTCTCGTTCTTCAGTTCCTTGACCACGGTATCCACCTGATCGGCATCGAACTCATGGAGTTCCTCCAGGACGCCGAACAGCAACAGGCGGTCGCAAAGCGTATTGATACGCCGTGGCACGCCGCCGGTATATTTGTAAATATCCGCGTACGCGGCATCGCTGAACTTCGGATCGCCCGTCCATCCCGCCGTGTGCAAGCGATGCTCGATGTAACCGCAGGTCTGCTCTTCGTCCAGGGGCTCCAGGTGATAGGCCGCGATCACCCGCTGGCGCAGCTGTTCCAGGCCCTTGGCCTGAATGGTATTGCGGAACTCCACTTGTCCCAGCAGAAAGCTTTGGAACAACACCCGCCCGCCCAATTGAAAATTGGACAGCATGCGCAGTTCCTCCAGGGAACGGGGCGGCAGGTTCTGCGCCTCGTCGACCAGCAACAGCACCCGCTTGCCCTGACGCATGCGCGAGGTCATGAAGGTCTCGAGATTTTTCAGGATAGTCGCCTTATCCAACCCTTCGTGGGCCAGACCGAAGCTGGCGGCGACCATGCGCAGGGTATCGTCCGCTTCCAGCTGGGTCGTGACCAACTGGGCGGCGACCACGTTTTCCTTGGAAAGATCGTTGAACAGCGTGTTTACCAGCATGGTCTTGCCCGTACCGATATCCCCGGTAATGACGATGAAGCCTTCGCCCTGGGTCAGTCCGTAGCGCAAATAGGACATGGCGCGCTTGTGGCCGGGACTGCCATAAAAGAAATTCGGGTCCGAACTCAACTGGAACGGGCGCGTGGTCAATTTGTAAAACGATTCATACATAATGATTCCTTAAAATCGCATGTTCACCCGCAACTCCACGCGGTTTTCAGCATAATCACCGGCACCCATAACCGAATTGCGCTCCAAATGGCTGTATTTGACTGATGCGTTTACCTTTGGCGACACCCTGCGGGTCAGACCGATGCGGCTATACCATAACTCATCATGCCGATCAGAACCGTCTGGACGTCTCCGCTGCCAGCCGCCGCCGATCATGCTGCTGGTTCGCGGGGCGAATTTCCAGGTCCAGGAATCCGTGGTCCCCACCACATATTCAGAATTATTGCTCAGGGAATAGGTGCGACGCTCGTTGAAGACGCTCAGGACAACCTGGCTCTTGCCCGTGTTCAGAGTAACCGCGAGCTGCCCACGTTTACGGAGGAAATCCTCGTTCGTCAGACTGAAAACATTCTGCGCCAATATCACCGGCAGTCCGGTATTGGGATCGACGATGGGATTGCCCTGGCTGTCTACCAGGGCAAAAAATTGCTGTCCGGTCACCTGCAAGGTTTGCACCGTCGTGCTTTCTTCCGAATAGCTGCCTTGCCAAGTTGTGTGGCGGGTGTAATGAGATAATGTGGCGTCCCAACTCGGCCCTCTAACCAAGCCGACTTTCCGGTTGCGATAACCGACATGCAGGAAAGTACGATCGGTGGGTCGCAGCGAGATGGCCGCATCCCAATTATTTTCACCGGTGGTGGCGGACGCGACAAAACGACGTGAAGGCGCCCATTCCAGCCCAGCGCTCCAATAGGAGCCGTTATAGGGACTCGCTAAGCCGGACAGACTGTTATCCTCGTAACCCCCACGCGCCAGAATATTCCATGACGATAGCAGATGATAACGGACATTCGCATGTGCGTTCTCATAATGAGAATCGCCGGGTCCTCGGCGAATCAGCTCCCGCTGCTGGTAGTCTGCATTCCATTGCAATCGGTCGAAGCGTGGGCCGCTGTTGACATGGGCGGTGTATTCCTGCCTTTCCGCGTCGGAGATGCCGCTGCTCTGGTTTTCCACATGATCGTCGCTGAACCGCAGTTCGGCATTAGCATAGGAAGCCAAGCGCAGCTTTAGATACGGACTGAGTCCGTAGGTGAATACAGTGGCCTGATTACCGACATTAAGAAAATCCAAGCCGACTGGGCCTTGCGCGTTGACGATCTGCTGGCTGACGGAACTGCGGGCATCCACGAAAAAGATGTTTTTTATCAGTTCCGCGTTGCCGCTGGCGGCGAGCTTATGATGAGAGCGATTGCGACTGCCTTCTGAAGCATATATTGAATTTAGCAAGGCATAGTTTACCTTCACCTTGACCCGCCTGCCTCGACCGTCAACGGATACGCCGGGATTTATCTGGGTCACAAAGTCGCTCTTCTCGCTTCCCGGTGGCGCCAGGTTGATGTTGTCGCTATAGGTCTCGCCCAGCATCAGCCTCGGGTGCACCTGCCACTTGGCGGCAAACAAGGGCGCCTGCCATGACATTAACAGCACAATGCAAAATACCCGGCCCTTGGGCCGCCGCCGCATGTCCGGCCTCTTGCCGGGATTGGATCCCCCTCCCATAGGCCATTACTCGCCGTAAGCCTGATAACCGCTGTAGTAATAATCCGCACCGAACGGTTTACCGCTCTTGTTAAGCACCAGCGCGGTATATTGATTGGGATTGAGCAGCGTCAAAGCTTCATTGAGCTCTTGGCGTTTGGTTCTGCCCGCCTCGACCACCATGACCACCTGCCCCATCAAGCCGGCCAACACCGTCGCTTCGGTGGTCGCCAATAAGGGCGGCGAATCGAACAGCACCACCCGATCCGGATAACGATGGGCCAATTCCTTCACCAGCTTCGACATGCTCTCGCTGGCCAACAGTTCCGTCGAATGGGCATGTCTTCTGCCCGACGGCAAGATGCGCAATTTAGGCAGACTGGTCTGCAGGATCAGATCGCTCAATGGCCGGTCCTGGTCGGCCAGGTAGTCCACAAGGCCCGCTGTGCCGGGAAAATCCAGGACACGGGCCACGGAGGGTTTGGCCACATCGGCGTCCACCAGCAATACCGTCAGGTCGCGTTCCAGGGCGATGCTCAAGGCGAGATTGATGGTGGTAAACGTCTTGCCCTCGCCGGGGCGGGCGCTGGTGACCATAATAAGGTTGCGGTTCCCGCCCTTGATCGCGCCCTCGCCAAAGGCATTCAACAACAAGGGACGCTTGATATGCCGAAACTCTTCGGCAATCTGGCTGCGATCCGCATCGGGGGTCACCATTCCCGATCTTCTGAGCCATTCGAAATTTAAATCGACGCGGGGCTGAGATCCTTCGTTGCCCCGCAGATCGCCTTGCCGGGATTCGCCTCCCTCCCTGTGCTGCGGGTCGACCGGGCCCGGAGGCGACGCCTCCTTCACCCTCCCCTCCGTCTCGGCGGAGGGTCCTTGACCGGTCTGCCCCAATTTGTCAATGGCTCGTTCAATCGTACTCATTGCTGAAATACCTTCGTCTAGAGCAACCCTGCAATGCGGGCAACGGGGTTGATTCTCAGGATCTGCATGGTCATCACCGCGCTATAGAATCCCATTAATATGATGATGGCGAAGCTGAACCACCATAAGTGCACACGCTTTTTCCGCGCCTGGGCATTGGTCCAGATCATGGACACGCCGCCCAGCACGGGCAGGTTGGTCACCTCCATCAGGATACGGCGGCTGTCGAAGGTCGGGTTCAACTGGGCCAGCAAGAACGCAAAAGCAATGCCGGCCAAAATACTGCCCAGCAACACCCCCGAGGACAGCAGAGGACGGTTGGGATCCGATGGTACGGGCGGCACAAACGGGGGATCCACCACCCGGAATTTGACCGTATCGGCATTCTGATCCATTTGTTCGGACATATTGGCCGATTCGCGCTTCTGCAACAGGGACAAATAATTGCTCTTGGTCACGTTGTAATCGCGATTCAGCTGTTTAAGCTGCTCCTCCACCGCGGGCAGGATATTCACCATCTTTTTCAAATGATCGACCTTCCGTTGACCGGCGGCGACCCGGGCCGTGAGGGCCGCCACATTGGCATCCGCTTCGCTGACGGCCAGTTTCAATTGCGCTTCATACGGATTGTCAGCCTGCGAGTTTCCCTGGCCCTGATTGCTCTTTGCCTGCGTGGCCAGGACTTCTTTGCGCTGCTTTTTAAGATCCGCGATGGTGCGTTTGACCTCGATGACATCGGGATGCTGATCGGTGTATTTTAGTAATAATTCGTCGAGCCGGGTCTCAAGATTGTTGATGCGGGCATCCAATTCCGGCGTCAAACTTGTGGCTGGAGTCGTAGCGGCATACGAGGGCGCGGGCTGGCTGGCCGCTTCTTCCAATTGGCGTTTCAGTTCCTTGCGACGATTTTGCGCCTCCTGCAGCTGCAACCTGGATTGTTCCAGATCACCAATGGCCGCCTGCAGGTTCTGATAATAATCGCCCCCTTGTCCAGGCATGAGCCCCATATTCTTGCGCTTGAACTGTTTCAGGGCATCTTCCTCTGCCGCCAAACGATCCTCATAGTCCTTGATCTGCTTGTCCAGAAAGCGCTGCGCGGAATCGGAATCCTTGCGCGACGAACCCAGGGTGCTCTCGACAAAGATCGTCAGCAGCGACTGCACGACTTTCTTGGCCAGTCGGGGATTGCGGTCCTCATAACTAATCTTGTAGAGATCGCGGACGCCACGCACCTCAGCCACCTTAATATTCTGGGCAAGTCCGTCCAGAATGCTATTCATCTGGTCCGGCGTCTTCGCCTTAAGATCCAGGTCCGTCATGCGCGCCAACTTCTCCAGATTAGGCCGGCTCAGCAGGGTCTTGGTCATGAAATCGATCTGGCGCGAGACATTATTGCCGACCGTCAACCCGGCCATCAGCGGCAACAGCACGGAATTCGTATCGATATACACCCGCGTCGACGCTTCATATTTGTCGGGTAAGGTCTGAACCCATAGCCAGCCGGCGACGCACAGTGGACCGGCCACCAATAGGATGAACCAACGGTAGCGCCAGGCACTGCGTACATGACTCAATACTTGGGCAACAATTTCATGCATAACAACTCCTTGGAGATCCTTTAGTTTGGCCTCCCGGAACTTAGAACCATGATTCGGGGATGATCAGCGTATCTCCCGGTAACATATCGACATTGGCGGATATATCTCCATCCTTGATCAAGTCGTCGATATGGACGGTGAACTGGCGCTGTTTGCCATCCACCATACGGACGATGCTGGCGCGATTACCCGCCGCGTAATCCGTTATCCCTCCCACTGCGATCATGACGTCTAACAGCGTCATGTACTGACGATAGGGTAAGGCCTGCGGTTTGGCCGCCTCGCCCACCACTCGAATTTGTTCGCTGTACGGTCCGACAAAACCGGACATCATGATCGTTACCATAGGATCCTTGATGTATCTTGACAACGCCCTCTCGATTAGGCGCGCGACTTGGGTCGGCGTCTTGCCACTCACGGGAAGGTCCTCGACCAATGGCGTCGTAATCATGCCATCCGGTCTTACCACCACCGTCATTGACACCTCGGGGTTTCGCCATACGAAAATATTCAGCGAATCGCCAGGCCCTATCAAATACCGATAGTTGTCAGGGCTGGTAGTGGACGGCGGTATACCTTTGGACGTGGGTAACAACGGATATGTCGTCGCGCACCCGCCCATCAGCATCATCAAACCTGCCGCTGCGAACAAGAAGATCGTTCGCGCCATTGGTAGATTTTTTCAATGGAGGATTTTGAATCAATAAAGTTTTCAACTATATCAGCTTTGTATCGGCGCAACACGCGAATTGTCATGAGTGTTATGCCGTAATCTCCTTTCTCGCCCCAGTCAATCCATACCCCTATACTAAACTTTCAGACGCCGCTCGACATACTCACCGCGGTAACCGCCCTCGCATGGACCAAACATGCCTACCCCTGTCCAAGGCACCGATTTCACATCGAGAAACTCTCTCTCCTGGCTATCCTCGATAAGCCACGCCACCACAGCGCGCTCAATCTTGTTATGGTATTGATTTATATAGAATAAATTAACGCCACCCGGCATGCGAGCGGTAAGTCGTCGATAAAATCATCTTCCGATGTCGGCAAGGGAGCGGTCATAGCCGCCACAAGGGATAAGACTCTAATACATTGATTTAAAGACTTATTTTAGCCAGCGCGCCATTCCGATCGTTTAAAAGATATACCGTAGTTCGGTATAAATGCGATCTTTGCCGTCATACTGGCCAAACAGGCCGGTGGGGGGTCCACCAAACATATCGGCTCCCAACACCCAACGCCAATTGCCGTTCAGGTTCCACAGGAGCCTGGGGCGCGCCATCCAGTCTCCGCGGCTCAGGCCGGTGATCACCAGCAAGCGGGGTTCCAGATTGCCATCCATAAGTTTGGTGCTCGCATAGAAACTCGCTCCCGATTCGAGCCGCTTGGCGGTCATGGCAGAGTCATGATCGGGAATCCAACGTTGAAAGAACTGGATATTGATCCGCGAACTGTGCGGCAGGGTGTAGTCCAGTCCCACCGCGTAATCCAGGCTGCCCTTCTGAACAACGCCATCGGCGTCACTGAGGCGAGTGACGGCAAAGCGGCGATCTTGGGTGTAGACCATCTCGACCCTCAATACCGTATCCAGATAACCCTTGGAAAGGGTGCCACCGAACTGCTGGATGCGTTTGTGATCCGGTGTGTAGACAAAGGTCGGTACGGGGGTGGTGACCACCTTCCGGAAAAAGGTGGGCGCGGTGTCCATGCTGCTGTAATAGAACGCGGACAGATCCCAGCCGCCGACGAGGTCGGAAAGGCGCAGGCCGTAATTGCTGTCCCCCAGACTCCCCGCAGGTCGATGCTCGCCGGTGATAGCCATCCCGTAACCGGGAGGGGGCGGATTGGGATAGGGATAAAATTCCGACCCCGGCACTCCGATATTATCGTAGGAGGGATAGGGGATCCAAATCGCCTCGCCGTGGAAATCCCCCTTAAAATATTCGCTTCGCACCGCCCACTGCGGGATACGCAATATATCGAACTCAGGCAGCACGAATTCTCGCAAATCCTTGGCGGAAACCACGTCGGCGAAGAACAACCCCACCATCTCCCCCCAGATGATCTGTTGGCGCCCGAGACGAAAATCCCAATCCCCCGCGGAAATATCCATATAGGTCTCGCGCAGGCTGTATTCCAACTGCTGATCGTCTCTGACAGCGGTCGGATAATAATCATTCAGGTCGAACACGGCGTCATAGGCGATGCGACCACTTATTTTCCAGGCGGTATCGGCCGTCAAATGGCCTTCCGAACCTGCCTCCAACATATTGCGGAACTTGGAAAGATGGTCCGGTGACGATATTGCATAGGCCAGTGCGCTCTGGAAAAAGCCGGTGGGTCGTGAGGCCGACATGCCTTGCTCTTCATCCAATCCCAATAAATCCTCATCCTCGTCCGACACCGCCGGCGCCTGCTCCACGGCGGAAGCAGGACTCTCCTCTTGCTCTGTTATCGTATTAGCAGCTGAAATGGCTTCCGGCGATTGAACGGGCGCAGCCTGCCCCGAGGGGGTTGGAAGGCGTGGGACGGACGGGGAAACAGCCGTCGCCGAGGCCGGCCGTTTGTCCACGGTGATGTCCGAACCGTAGCGGCGGACGAACCCGTCCGGGGCATGTCCCGACGATTTGAGGCGAACCAAGCCCTGTTCCGCCGCTGACCGAGTGGGATAAGGCCCCACCAACAACTGGATCAGTGTGCGGCCCTTGGACGCCACATTGCGCGAACCGACGGAGAAGCCCGCCGACACCAGGGATTGCGTCGCCTTATCAGCATAGTACGCCCTGCTGTAGGTCCCCGCCTGGACCCAGTAATCTGCCCATGCAGCCTGGCAGGCCGACCACAACCCTCCTGCGATGATCAAATACAGCCGGAAACGTCTATCCATCAACAATGCCACTAGCCTGGTCAACCAGTCCTCCATCGATCATATGCACCACACGATCGGCCAGTGACATTACTTTCGGATCATGAGTGGAAAATATGAAGGTCACACCCGCTTTGCGGTTGATCCGCTTCATCAGTTCAAGGACTTCCTCTCCGGTCTTGTGATCCAAATTGGCGGTAGGCTCGTCGGCCAGCACGATCTTGGGGTGCGTCGCCAATGCCCTGGCGATAGCCACCCGCTGACGCTGCCCGCCGCTCAACTCGTTAGGGCGGCGATCGGCAAATTTCGCCAAACCCACCACCTCCAGATAATGCGATACCCTCTCGCCGCGTTGCTGCTTGTGCAATTCCTTGTGCAGCAACAGCGGGTACTCGACGTTTTCCTGAGCGCTCAGCACCGGGAGAAGATTGAAGGTCTGGAAAACGAATCCGATCGTGCGCGAGCGCAGATCGGCCAATTGATCCGGGCTGCGTCCGGTGACGTCCTGGCCATTGACTTCGAGAACGCCGCTGCGGGGTGTATCGATCAGGCCGATGAGATTAAGCAAGGTCGATTTCCCGCTACCGGAAGGTCCGGCGATGGCGAGAAATTCATTTTCTTTCACAACTAGGTTGATCCCCTTCAGCGCCTCTATACGCTGCTTGCCCAGCACATAGTCCTTGTAAAGATGTTCAGCCCTAACCACACCCATCGAAAATCCTTGTCGTCAACAACTGTTTCTCGATATTTTTGGCATTTCAATGCCGACTACTTTGAAGCGATAGTTGCGCCTTTATCTCGCTGACTATGTAATCGAGCAGATCCGCCATGTCCCCGTTAAGCTTCAAGCCTTCCCGGGATATGTAAAATGCCGCGCGTTTGCCGTGATATTCCAGTTCGTCGCCTGCTTGCTCGAACTCAAGGCCGAACTGATGCAGGTAGCGGGAAAGTCGCGGTTCCATCATGGCAAACACCCCGGTCATGCCTTTGATCAGCCCCATGGCAGCGGCGGCCAGGAATAGCCCCATGGTAATGTGGGGCGATTGATGCCGACGCTCCGTCGCGTTCCGCTCCTGCTGGTCGTCTGATCCCATGGGGATCGCAATACCCTGTTCGCCCTTACGCCGCCTGAACTCCGAGGGCACCGCCAAACGCGATATCTCGCCGAACGAGCCTCGCTGCGGCAAGACGCCCTCCACCACTGAGGGGTAGAGGCTGTCACGGCAAAATGTTTCGAAGGGCAAGGACGGTGAATTGACGGGATCGCTATACACCAAACGCACGCAGCCAGCATACATTCCACTCGACCGGTGCTGCAGCAGGCAATGGTCGGCGAACTCGTCAAAGATATCGCGTTCCCGCCCGTCGGGGAACTGATCCTCACGTTCCGTGCGCATCTCCTTGCAATAGACCTTGTACCGGATTCTATAGACCTCGTCCCGCAGCTCCGGCGAATCCGCGACCACCACTCGAAAGTGCATGCCAAATGATTTCACCAATTCCGGGGCCGTCATGACAACGCACCATATTCAAATTCCATATCGTCTTCCTCATCAAGTTGAGGCCCCGGCGAACATCAGCCTGATTAATCGTTCCCGACCGTCGCTGTTCCCTGCGTAAAATGAGGTCCTGACCTCAGCCTTCATGCTCAGCTTCGTCTGAACGGCCCTTCTTGTGATTGGGTCGCCATCCCCATGCATCGGATGCGTGCCGCTTTGCTTTGCAAAGCGTCGCTGTTCATACCATTGGGTTTACGCTAGAGGGTCTCCTGTTTCGCCCGTCGGACCGCGCCTGCCCCAGGGAACCGGACTACACTGTTCCACCTTCCATGGCTCATCGAAATTGCTGATCATCTCACTTGCCGAACACTGATAACGTCTTGAAAAAGCACCTGTCACACAAGCGATGTCCATGTTACACCGTTGGAAAAAAAACTTACTCTTGGATTATGTAAGCTCTGATTAATTCGTCCCTCCCCCCTCAGGGGGAAGGAGAGGATGGGGGTGGGGTTATTAACTGATTGAATGTATTGTAGCCGTTCAAAACTCCATCCCCTCCCCAACCCTCCCCTTGAAGGGGAGGGTGAATAAATCAGAGGTTCCTTAATATAACCCGCCTGTCCCTGCGCCGAACCGTTACAAGCCGCGATCATGCCCGAAACTGGCACCCCGCCTATCGCTCTGTCGTCATTTGCATACATTTAATTTAATTTTTAAACAATAACTTAATATCGCAGCCGAAGAAATTGTCGCCAAATAACGACAATTCGACAAGCATTGTACTTGACTTTATATTTGCTAAGCGTATGAATCTATTTGTCAATCAGATGTCGGCATATATGTTGCTAAACCTTCGGGCGATCAGTCAAAGCCGAATCATCCGCTCATCCGTACGAGCCCGAGATGATTCATTGGCACAATAGGAGACCGATCAGCACCTAAAACCGTATTTGTAGCTACTCAGTCTCAAACCGGACAGCAGTCGATTCGACGATCGGCCTTTTTTGCGCTGTTTCGGGGAAACGGACGAGACGAAATGATGGGAGTCATGATGTTCGACAAACATTTTGAAGCCGTACTGGCCGATTGTGAAGAAGGGAAACGCGTACACTACAAAATTCGTTATCAGGTCTATTGCATGGAAGCCGGCTATGAGGACTCCAGCGCTTTTGTCGGCGATGAAGAAAAAGACGAATGGGATAAGCACTCGGCGCACTTCCTGATCCGCTCGAAGCTCACCGGTGAATGGATCGCCGCCATGCGCTTGATACTCCCGGGCGCTAAGGGCAGCCACCCGGTATTTCAATTCTGCGATATCGACGGTTCCGTTGCCAACCGGACCCACGGCTCGACAACCGGCGAAATCTCGCGGCTGTGCATCGTCAATTCGTTCAGACGCAAACTGACGACCGGCCGGGCTGAAATGGAGCGATCCTGCCCGGACCAACAAGGATTTACCGCTCACGCCCAGTTAAGGGACCGCTGCAAGGAACCGTTGATTGTGCTGGGCCTGTTCCGGGCGGCGGCTCAATACAGCCGCGAACACGGCATACCTTATTGGTATTTTCTCACTACTTCGGCCCTGGCAAGAATGCTCAAGCGCATGAATGTTCATATGGTCAAGGCCGGCGGTTCCTGTATGCATAACGGAGAGCGCCATCCGTTTCTGATAGACCTGCGGGACGCGGTCGAACGCGCCCGTCGCGGCTCCGGCGTCATCGCCCAGATGCTGGATAATCAAGTGGGATATGTGCCCTACTCCCAACTCCCCAAGGACACAGACCAAGGAAGCTCCCCATTCCTGCAACCCTACGCGGCCTGAATCTCCTCAAGCTTCGAGCCGGATCGGCAGATAATAATATCAGCCAAACCTTAGCTTGGTGCTGTAACGGAGCCCCGCCCGCCGATGATGGAGTTTTTGGTCAATGAGAAGTCCTATCTCAAATGTGTTGCGCCCTTATCTTTATTCTATAGTGTCCCTGCTGGCGGCCGGGACGCCGTTTACCGCCGCACTTGCCGCGCATGCCGGCAGCAATAAATCCGCGGAAGATATTCTCCGCCAAGCGGACGCGATCCGTTTCCCCCAAATGAGCTTTGAGACCAATGTCACCATTACTACCCGGACGTCGGGGGGGAATGGCGAAATCTTCAAGTATCGGGTCTTATCGCGCGGAAATGATAAAACCTTGGTCATCACTACAGCACCCGCTACGGATCGGGGACAAATACTACTCATGTCAGGACGTGATCTATGGGTGTACATGCCGACCATCTCCCAGCCCATCCGCTTACCTCTCGCCCGACGGCTGACCGGGCAGGTGGCGAACGGGGATCTGGCGCGCGCCAACTTTACGGGCGACTATAACCCAAAGATTCTGCGAACCGAAGCCATCGGCGGCCAAACCTACTATGTGCTCGAACTCATGGCGGTGGACCGCAGCGTGACCTACCATCGGGTCGTCTACTGGGTGAATCGCGACAACTCGCGCCCGTATAAAGCGCAGTTCTATACCCTTTCGGGTCGTCTCATGAAAACCTGCCTCTATCAAAACTTCAAATCCATGGCGGGAAAATCGCGGCCAACGCGCCTGGTCATGACCGACGCCCTGCATAAGGGGGAACAATCCATTCTCGAATACAGCCACCTGCGGTTACGTAATCTGCCCGACAAGTATTTCACCAAAGACTATCTCAAGAAATTGAATTAACCGCGGCGACCTCCGTACCGGAAAGCCTCAAATGTTGTGACGCAAGGCATCCACGACTGCGAGCCGCGAGACGCGTTTCGCCGCCAGCATCGCCGCCGCGAGTGTCGCCACGTAGCCGACTACCACGCTCATCAGCAGCACCGACGGCACCACTCGGATAAATGCGGTGTAACCGCTGCTCATATTGGGTGGTGGCGGCATGGGAATCCCGATCGCGGAAATGAGTTCCGCGAGCAACACCCCGAGGATCACGCCGGCAAGGGAGCCGAATAGGCCAAGCAAGGCATTTTCAGCAACGATGAGACGAAACAGATCCCTACCGCGATTACCCAGGGCCAGCATCGTCCCGAACTCACCAATACGCTCCTGTACCGCCAAAATAACACTGTTGAGTACCCCGAGCAGGACCATGATCAATATGATCAGTCTCATCACACCGAAATAACGCTTATATAGTTCCACCACCTTGTCGTAGAAATCCGCCAGTTGCCGCCACGTCTTCACTTCATATTCATTGGCCGGGAGCCGCGCCTCGACTGCCGCCGCCACCTCCGCCGTGGCGCGCGTATGATCCAAGAGCACGACCAGGCTGTGCGCGGCCTGAGTCTGTAACAATTCCTGAGCGGCCGGCAATGCAACCCGCACGGCATGGTCATCGTAATCCTTGCCGATGGTGCGAAAGACGCCAACCACTTTAAAATCCAGACTGTTTAAGGCACCGTCTGGGGTGGTCAAGGTCAGAGTGGCGAAATCGCCCGGTTGCAATTGCAGGGCGCGGGCCACGCCTTCTCCCAAGGCTATGCCGTAGGCATCCTTATCGCTCGGTGCACGTCCCGCCAACCAGGTAACGGCGCTATCCAGTTCGCGCTCCTTGTCCACTTCCACGCCCTCGCCTTCGATGGGCAGGTCCGCATGACCATTATTCAACACCCCGCTGAAATACAGGCGCTCCATCACCTGCTCGACGTGCGGCAATTGCATCAATTGCCGGGAGAGGTCACGGGGGTGTTGGATCAAATAGCGGTAGGGATCGCGCCGGCCGTGTACGTAGTAACCCGCCCTATACACCTGGATATGACCGAGCTGGGAATGAATGGTGGATTCGCGCAGCTGCGCGAACATATCGTCCACGAATCCGCCGCTCAATATAAGCGCCGTCACGCCAAAGGCCACCGCCGTCAGCGTAATACCGGTGCGCAGCTTATGCCGGAACAAGTTGCGGAAGGCGAGCTTGAGCATTATTCCCGACCGCTAACGGTTGTATCGCAAGGCATCGACGATGACCAGACGCGATGCCCGCCATGCGGGATAGAGGCTCGCCGCCACCGTGGTGACCACAATGAGCAGGAAGCCTCCCACCACGAGCATGGGCGTCAGCAGGATTTTGGCATCGAAGCCGAAGGCCATGCCGGGAGAGGGCGGCATGGGAATGCCTACGGCGGAGATGATCTGCGCGGCCAGCCATCCGACCACCACCCCCAAAATGCCACCCAACACCCCAAGCAACAGACCTTCGCCCATGAACAAACCCACTATCCGCCGACGACGGTAACCCAGCGCCAGCAAGGTCCCGATTTCACCTGTGCGCTCAAAGACATTAGCAATCATACTGTTGGAGATGCTTAACACGACAATGATAGCGATCATCGCCCTCAAAACGTTCATTTGCCTGGAAAAGAGCGCCACGGTCTTGTTATAGAAATCCGAGAGTTTATACCAGGGAGTAAACTCGAAAGGCCCGGAACTGTCACGGGGAAACTTAGCCTGCAAATAGTGCAATACCGCATCGGTCTGGGCCGTATTCTTGAGCAGCACCACCCAAGTGTGCACGCCCGAGACGTTCAATAGGCGCTGGGCCACCGCCAAGGGCACGCGCAACGCATAATCATCGTAGGACTTGGACGGGGTTCGAAACACGCCGCGTACCGTGACCTCCACAGCGCCGAATCCACCATTCAATTTCGTCACCATTAATACTACGCGGTCACCGACGCCTGCCCCCAAATTTGCGGCGAGCCCGGCGCCTAGAATGACCCCTTTGTCGTCCGCCGACGCCAATTGCGCCCCGCGCATCATGGCCAACCATCGACTAACCTGCGCCTCGGTCTTCGGCACCACGCCCTCACCCAAAAATGAAATGGTGTGATCCTTATGGCTGATCAGCCCACTAAAGGCCAAACGCGGGGTTATCATCTTGACTTCTGGCAAGCGCGCTACGCGATCCATGACAGGAGTGTGCTCGGGCATAAGAAAGGCGAATGGTTCGGCAAAACCGCGCTCAAAATAGCCCGGCCGAGTAATCTGAATATGCCCAAGTTGTGACTCGATGGCGCTTTCTCTTCCCGCGGAATATATCCACTCAATGAATCCCCCGGCCAGGAGCAGAGCCACCAGTCCAAACGTCACGACGGAAAACGCCATTAGCGACCGCTTACGATGTCGAAACAGGTTGTAGAATGAAAGCACCATTTAAACGACGCAGAACTGAGCGGGATACCACCTTGATTCAAAGCCAAAGCAACGCGGCATTAACGGATGCCTCAACCTCATATCTGTTTCGGTCGGCCACTCCAATGCTCAAGGCAAGCGCGAATACCGTCCAGGAGCGATGATGCTATCCGGATCCAGGGCGTGCTTAATTTTGGACACAGTATCCCAGAACCCGTTTTTCTGCCCTGTGATCAAAGGCATCGAATTCACGCTCATCCGGTACGGAACAAAGCCCTCTTCCTGGCCGGCCTCAAACAAAGCCCGATAGCACGCTTGCGCCTTCGCCGCACCCTCGGCATCATCGCGCCGGAACAACAAGGGTACTGTACCGTCAAAACAGCGATCTGAAAGACTGGTCAACGTAATTAAGGGATCGATTCCATAAGCGGGACAAATACGCCGCACCATCTCCACGAACAAACGAACTTTCTCCGGTTTCATGGGCACCAAAGGCGCGTACCAGATCAATCCGCATCCATCCCTAGCTGGATCCTTACCCACCCCACCGGAAGGAAGGATACCAGACTTCCAATAGGCGAGCGGCAGGGCGATCTCGCTGGGCCGCCCCTCCATAATACACAAGGCATCATTAAGCTTATTCAGCTTCGTCACTAATCCGGCCGTGTGTTTTGCGGGAAGAAAGTCAAGGAGACGCTGAAGTCGGCTTACCGTCCCTGAATTCAGAAACCGTAGTCGCTGCACGTGGGAACGCAGCTTCGCTTTGATGACCGAGCAGGCGACTTCAACTAATCTCGCGTCCCCATAGATCGCCCCGACACCGGTCCATGTCGTCACCCGGTGTCGCTTGGCCAGCTCGGCAATGGTCTGAGGAGGAATGACGCCGCTGCGCACTGCTTCATGGGGATAGGGCACCATCATAGAAAGCACGCGCTCCGCATTCATGAGATTGATGGAACCTGTAATCCCTGACATGGAGCGCAACACATTCCTTATGGCCGCGACGGCTGGTTCCAGCCCTTCCTCGTCGACAACCGAGAAAAAGAAGGCCTTGATCTTTTCCGGTCTGGGTGCAAGTGCGATGGTCATCTGAGTAACAATCCCGACCCCTCCCTGAGCAAACAGGCCATCCAGATAAGGTCCCACACCCCACTTGTAGGCACGATCCACCGACGACCCGCCGAGCTCGGTTAAAGCCGGCCTGTAAATACCGCCGTCTGCCAGCACCGCCTCCAGGGCCGTGACGGCACCGAAGTGGTCCGCGTAGGGAGTGATCCCATAACCGCGATCCAACGCATTGCCTACCAGGCTGCAGAATGGTCCGGCGCCCGTCACCGGCACAAGAAATGGCAAGCCGTTCTGCTCGATGTATTCGCTAAGCTGCTGCTGTGTTACGCCGGGCTCCAAGGTAACTACCCCCAGCTCTACGTCGAAGTCCAATATCCGATTCATGTTTGACAGATCGACTACGACACACCCGTCCACCACCGGATTCGCGCTACCGTAGCCCCAGTTATGACCGGTGCTAATCGGGTAAAGGGGTACCCGATAGCGGCCCGCGACAATCACTATATCCTGGACCTCACGCACGGTGCGGGGGCAAAGCACGGCTGGAATGAAGCGATTTGTCGGCGTGGTGCAAACACCGTAACGTGCGAGCACCGAGGAATCAGTTAGCACAGCCTCGGTACCGAGCACTGCGCGCCAGTCGTTCAGGGCCTGTTCAAGTGCTAACTTATTCATAAGCAAGACTATAGACGGAGCCGGACCGGTGCCTCGAAGTTGGCAACGATGGGCAGCACGATCCGCCTTAGGAATAACCCAACACCACCCCACAGCGTGATAAACCATAAGGGGACCCCACCGAGGGGTTCTCCAGGATACGTCCACTGACCGCTCCACACTCCTGTGTACTCGACAGCCGCTCCAAAAAGAACCATATAACCTACGTACCCGAGATCCAAGGGTTCGTGGAACAGCGCAATCCCGATCAAGAGCAAAGTCGCAGTCACCGCCAGCAGAAGATGCGGATCGGGTATTGCGCCAAAGGCCAATGCGTACAGCACCGCGAGCGCCCACGCGTCCCAGCGCTTTTGAGGTGCAACGCCGCCGACCATGCGCTTGGTGTGGAGCAGATAAAAACCCCACATAAAAAACTCATAAACCGGCATACCAAGAAAATCGGGCCGGGAAAAGCTGAAGATACCCTGTTTAAGTGAGGCTGCATTCATTGCGGTGAAAAACAGACAGGCACCGCAATACATGGCAAATTCAGCACCAGAAAGGCGCCGGAAGGTAATCAACCATAGCGACAGAAGAGCCGCAAGTTTCCCCAGATTAGTAGGAACAAGGGCAAGGATGGTGAGTGTTGCCAGGAACTGGAACAGCAATATCAATCGGTTAGCCAACACAGGAGCGAGCACAGTTAGCGCCTTAGTTTTGCCCAGATATGCACTGCCATCCCTATGTGGCGAGCCACCCTGCTCTGGATTTCGTGAACTGTAAACGTTAAAGAATTATATAATGTTAACATACGGTTGTGGTCTGCACGAATCCGGCACTGTCTAGTTACAGTAGGATGTCGTGACGACCAACAAGAACAGTCACAAGTTCGTGGACCGCCTAAAGCTGTGAGGGGGTTACGGCCCTAGTCGAATACATGCTTAAGCTCCTCCAGCAGCCCCGGTCCCCTCGTCGGAGCGCGATTAGTCCGCCGTTGGAGAGACCTTCCTGACGATTCGTCCGGCTTTCTATTGGATCAGGGTAGTCGGGTATAGGCGGTAGTCCGCCACAGTGGAACCAAACAGCGACCTTGAAGGAGCTGGGATTCCCGTCGCCACAGGCGCGTTGCTGAGCGGTGGCGGTTTTGGCATTTATACCACGGGCTACGGCGTTGGTGACGCGATGCGTGAACTGGACCAGCAAATGGTTGCCAGGCAACGCTCAGCTGAGCGGCGGGCCACGGGCCCGAAGCTGTGGTGCGTCGCCCACCAGGTGCCTGGAATGTCGGAACGCCGCCGCCCATACGAGGCCTGTCGTTAAGCTCGGTGCCCTTCAGTGGCGCGAAACACTCGTGCGCCCGGTCGTTCATATGCTCCGGACTGGCCTGCTACAGGTACTTGGCGGTATTCTGGCGTGGACCACCTACGCAGACCAGGATTACCTCAGGGAGAGGCTGGTTCAGCAATGATTGAGACTCCGTACCAATCAGGCCATGTAGCGCAATCTTTTAATGCCTAAGTAAGCTCTGATTAATTCGTCCCTTCCCCCTCAGGGGGAAGGACAGGATGGGGGTGGGGTTATTAACTGATTGAATGTATTGTAGCCGTTCAAAACCCCATCCCCTCCCCAACCCTCCCCTTGATGGGGAGGGTGAATAAATCAGAGGTTCCCTAAGGATTCATCCAGGAAACACACAGCAATGAAGAAGGCCGTCGCCGCCAATGTCGAATTATTTAACAGTCGATTGCTGCCATGACGGCTGCGGCACCCGTGCATTGTCAAAGGCACACGACTTAATTTCGCTTACCGCTCAGCACATTACACTATCCGCCAGCCACAGCGGCTTTCGCGGCCGCTCGCCGATAGTACGGACACTGGATACTCGTCCGGCAGCATCGTGTGAGAACAATGTTGAGAGACTTCTATAAAACAACACTCCAGAGATGGCGGCGTGTCGGTATTCCTTACACATCGATTCGGACGTATACCAATAACTCCCATAGAATCTACGTAACAGCATGATATTTAATGCTATTTAGAATAGTGGCACAGGCCTTGCTTTACATTGATCATCCTACCCAAGTGTCATCCAGTTTCTAAGGGACAAGTGGGCGGTCTAACGTAACTCACAGGAGAATTAAACATGAAAAAGCAACTAGTTACAGCCGCTGTGCTAGCGATTACCGGTATGGTGACTGGAGTCACGCAGGCTGCTCCCATATCGCTCCCCGGTGACC
>JARRQJ010000029.1:0-28065 GCA_037381915.1 Gammaproteobacteria bacterium
CTATCAGCCGCTACACGACAAAATTCGAGGTGGCGCGCTATTACGGTGGCATGGTCTTTCGCCTGAAATAAGGCCTCATTGCCGAAGTCATCCCTACCCCAGCCGGCTAAAAAGGATTCGGGATTGCAGTTAAAGCGGCAATAGGCGGCATGAATTTGCCGCTTTATCGGTCCCGGCTCGTGCGACGTCCGCTATTAGCAGGCATTGCGGGGCATGGCATGCATATTGCCTTTCTCGGCAGGACTAATTGGTGGTGGTAGTGATGGTGTTGAGTCTCGACAAAGCATTGAGGATAACGTCCAGGCCCTTTGAGTTGCGCACCGCTCGTGCCCAATTGCCGGCGATGAACATGGCTGATGCCAGCTACACTACCATCGGGATAGGATCCGCGCGTCCCCTCGACACCACCTCGGTGTTGGCCCAGGCCCCGCAGGACACGGCGCAACGGATTCCCTTCGTGTCGGTCCTCGAATGCTTCTCCTTGCCGCCGGGGGACGCCCCCGCCAAGAGCGTCATCACTTCCCGCACCGGGACGGTGGTGGCCGGCGCGCCTGTCCGGATCACGGCCGCACCGGTTTCTCACGGGAATTCGACCGTGCCGATTAGCGGACGGCCAAAGATTAGCCAACCCGTGCCGCTATCTGGGGGTAATACGGCGGTTGTGCCCAGCTCCGATGTGAAGGTGACGCAGGAGACCGATCATATGTTTTTGTTCCCAACCGGGGGTGAACCCGGACAAGATCGTGCATGCCGTCAATCAGCTGGGCGCGGCGCGCGGCGATCTGGTCGTGATTCCTGAGGCCTTGGATGAGGCCCGGGCATTGCGCGCCGAACTCATAAGTCTTGTAGCCGGTGTCGCGTCTCAAGCGGGGAATTCGGGTATTGAGATAGGAGGCAATGACTGCCGAAAACAATAACGGGCATGGATTTTGCCCTTTATAAGCTAGCAAGGAAGGGTATCAAATACGCCAGGGACGGCACATATTCTGATGATTGGTTGAAATGCAATGACTGTGAACCCCCTCACCGACGGGATCAATGAAGGGTGCGGGGGATATCAACCAGCAGCTTGACGCAATGAATCTGCGTTTGGCGAAAATGCAGAAGACCTATATGTATGGCCGATTTTGACACTATCGACACCCTGGTCGGTTGCATGCAGGCAACCGCCGATTACCTGACGCAGCGCTTGGCAGCTCTAAATTAAGTGAGCAGCGGCAAATCAGGAACTTGAGATTGAAGCAAATATTATTGCTCAGGGAGCCTGATTTGAACGGCAGTAATGGCAAGTGTCTTGCCGAAGGCTGGAAAATGATCCCGTCGCTGACCGAGTCTGATAGACGCATGGGTGTCACAATTCATTATTGAGGCAAGTGATAAAATGAATCATCAGGTTGCGCTAGAACAACATAAGCAGATACGCGCGAACGTGCAGACCGAAGGGGCATCGCCGCGTCGCCTCATTCAAGTATTGCCGGACGGCGCAATCGAGAGGATTCGGGGCGCTAAGGCGGCAATGGATCGAGGTGACATCCCCGAAAAGGTCCGGCATATTGACTGGGCGTTGTCGATCATTGACGGTTTGCGCCAGAGTCTCGCTATGGAAAGAGGTGGCGAGATCGCATCGAACCTGGAAGCCTTATATGACTACATGCAGCGCCGCCTGATTGTGGCCAATGCGCAAAATGCCCCATCGTTGCTGATCGAGGTTCTGGGGTTGATTCAAGAGATCAAGTCCGCCTGGGATGCGGTGCCGGACATCTTTAATAAGGACAATCAGGGCACCACGGCAGAGCTTGGCTAAAGGCTTATTGCGTCCTCTTCTTGAGAAAGGCACTATGAGCTTTGATCAGGTAACCGGCGGATTGCCCAGTTTGACAAAATGCACAATGACCGTGGCTGAAGCCGGTGATCGGGATGCCGTGGAAACGCCGGAGTTGAAGCGTAAGGCTGTCTTGCGGGAAGTGCGGGCGGTCAACAGTGCCTCAGGAGAACCGGGACCACGTGAGATGCTGACAAATTAGCTGCGTGCGATTTTGTCTCTCAAGGATCGATTGTTGGCCTTGGGGCAGCAGGCTAAGCGGGGTTGGCCAAGGCCTTCGCGCGGCTGAATCAAGGGCGCTAGACGGTACACGCCTACTTGAAGTGATGACGCGTCTCGGTGGTTGTGTCGCAACCCTATGCGTATGCAGCTTAGTTGCAAACCTAACTGTTGCAGATGCTGAATGTCACCCGCAGTAACGCAATGACCAGCTATCATGGGATGAGCTACCTTGTTTGCCGGAGAGGACGGAAACTCATATGTTATCTTCATATCATCCGCCAGTCTTAGTTGAACGTCTCATCATAGAATATGGCTGAGTTCGAGACGACATCGGAGCAGGGGCTGATTTACGAAGATTTATTGCCTGTGCGATGGCAAGCGGTAGCTGACGGACCCTCGATGTCCGAGCTGGCTAAGCTCGAGGAAAAAAATGGCGAGGTCATGAGATTTATAGATGTTTTGGAGGAACATCATCCGGAGCATGCTGCCGAACATTCTTCAATCCAGCAAGAGCTGCTTAGAGTAGAGCTTAAATTTGATTTACTGCTGAACCTTGTCAGTCAGCTGTTAGGCGCGTATTTCCCTTTGCCGACGGCCGTCGAGGCCCGGTTGACTCCAAATGGAATCCAGTGGTTATCTCCTGAGGCCATTGATCCGGGCAGCCATGGATTGGTCGAGTTTTATCTCAGCAGCCGCTGTCCGCGCCCGCTGGTCTTGCCCGCGAAGGTTGAGCAACTTGAACAAGATGGGCGAGGATATCGAGTGTCCGTGCAGTTTAGCCCAATGAGCGAATCGCTCAGGGAACGCTTGGAAAAAATGATCTTTCGGCATCATCGCCGCGGCGTGGCGCTGGCCCGTCGCCGCCTCACACCCGATCCGTAACCACCCCGCTGGAAACGTGCCCGCCCCAGGGCTTGAATTTGAGCTGTCAGTCAAATACAGCACCTACAGGGCAGGGATGACAAAATTTTGACATTCCCCTATCCAGGTGCTTTATACTAGCTGTGTAAGGCCAGTGCCAGAGACGCGGCGACCGTGTGGCGACGCAGAGCCGTGCTGCATTGCGCTGTAAAGCCGGCAGTCGTTGAACGGTGTAAATATGGGGGATTCAGGGGTATGTCTTCATCATCGGCCATACTAGTGGTGGAAGCGGACGAGCAGAAGCGCCAGGAGCTGAGGGCCATCCTGCAATTTCTTGATTACGAGATGATGTATGTTGCGGATTGCGCGGACTGGCGCCGCTCCGTGGAGGATCCCACCGCCCTGTTTGCCGTTCTGCTGGGAAGGTGCAGTTCGCAAGCGAATGTGGTCAAGGTCTTTCAGGACCTGAAATCACAGCTGCCCGGAGCGCCCATCATCGTTCTGCGGGGCGAGAGCGGGCACTTTTTGCCGCGCGAATATGACAACGGCGTATTGACGGCCATCGATTTCCCGGTCACGTACCGCCAACTTACCGGTGCCCTGCAGCAAGCGCAGATATTCAATGACAGCCGTAAACAGGCCCCGACGCAACGCTCGCCCGAGTTGTTCCGTAGCTTGGTGGGCAACAGCCGCAGCATTCGCCATGTCCGTAAATTGGTCGAACAGGTGGCCAATTCCGATGCGACCGTATTGATATTGGGAGAATCAGGTACCGGCAAGGAAGTGGTTTCGCGCAATCTGCATTATCACTCGGCACGGCGCAACAAGCCGTTTGTGCCAATCAATTGCGGGGCGATTCCGTCGGAATTGCTGGAAAGTGAGCTGTTCGGGCATGAGAAGGGCGCTTTTACCGGCGCGCTCACCACTCGTCAAGGGCGCTTTGAACTGGCGGAGGGCGGCAGCCTGTTTCTCGATGAAATAGGAGATATGAGCCTGCATATGCAGGTGAAGCTACTACGCGTCTTGCAGGAGCGGGTCTTCGAGCGGGTTGGCAGTAACAAACCCATTACCACCAACGTTCGTATCATCGCCGCGACCCACCGAAACCTCGAGGAACAGATCAAAACGGGACAGTTCCGCGAAGACCTTTATTACCGTTTGAATGTATTCCCTATTGAGATGCCACCCCTCAGGGAGAGGAAAGAGGATATTCCGCTGCTAGTGAATGAATTGATAACCCGCATGGAGCACGAGAAACGAGGTTCCGTCCGGTTGACGCCGCAGGCAGTGATGGCCTTATGCGATTACCATTGGCCGGGCAATGTTCGGGAGTTGGCGAACCTTATCGAGCGATTGGTCATAATGCATCCCTTCGGAATAGTCGACATCCAGGATCTTCCGGAGAAATTTCGCGCCGATCTGGGTGATGTGGCGAGGTCCTTACCGGCGGACGTCGAAACGGATATGAGTTACGACCCCTGGGCGACGCCGCGGTTGCCCCGCGAAGGCTTGGATTTGAAAGAACATATCAATAGCTTAGAGTATAATTTGATAAAACAGGCTTTGGATGACGCAGGCGGCATCGTGGCCCATGCCGCCAATCGCCTCAGGCTCCGGCGTACCACATTGGTGGAAAAAATGCGTAAGTACGGCCTCCAGCGCAGCGACGAGGTGACGTAATTCCGTCGTCAATCCCCTCTCCATTGATCAATATACATATAACTTATTGATCGAAAATATTATTCGTCTTCGGCACGCGTTTTGCTGTAGCAGGGTGGGCGCACCATTCAGTGTCCTGAGTGCTTATCAGCGAGAACGCGGATGACGGAAAAGGCAACAAATTGTGGACAAGACCTGCACGAGGCTTTCCACGCCTTCAGCGAAATGTCGGAACGCCTTACGGCATCCTATCGTATTTTGGAAAAGCGGGTGGCGGTCCTTACCCAAGGGTCGGCAGCGGCGCCCAGCGAGCAACTGCAACAGATCGCGGAAAAGGAGCGTCGGGCTAATCGTCGGCAGCAGCTGCTCGATACGATACCGGGCGCCATCGTGGTACTCGACGGTAATGATGTTATCCAGGAATACAATTCTGGGGCCGTCGAATTGTTGGGCGAGCCCCTGCTGGATGAAACGTGGCGCGATATCGCAAAGAAAGCCATAGCGAGGCTGAGTGGCGACGGATATTTCGCGATCTTGAGTGACGGTCGCCAAGTCGCAATATCAAGTCGCGTGCTGGACTCGGAACCCGGCCGGATTTTGCTGCTGAAAGACGAGACCGAAACGCGTCGTCTGCAGGAAATGTTGAATCGCCATCAGCGTTTGTCCGCGATAAGCGAAAAGGTGGCAAGGCTGGTGCGTCAAATTTGCACTCCCTTGGCATCGGCAATGCTGCATGTCCCCCATTTATGTAAACCTCAAGGCGATGCCCGCGCTGCAACGCAGTACGCCGAGAAAGCCCTGGCCGGCCTGCGTCAACTGGAGCGAATGGTCGATGATATGTTGGTGTTCACGCGCAGCGGCGGGACCGGGCTCGGGCTCGCGGTGGTGAGGGCCATAGTGCAGGGGCATCAGGGCGAAATACCGGTTCGATCCAGTGCCGGCGCAGGGACCATCTTCTCAATAAGGCCGCCGATATCGCAGGGTGATTCACTGTTGGCCGGTGGTTTGTGGCGAAATCACCACCTTCCCATGCATGGTTCACTAGGCAATACATCACACATTGCCGAATGTCAGTAGACGTCATTGAGAAATTCAGGAGTAAATATGGGGCAACCTAGGGTGTTGGTGGTGGAGGATGACGTCTCTCTGCGCGAGGCCTTATCCGACACGTTACAGCTGGCAGGCTACGCGGTGACCAGTGTGGCCGATGGGGCTGCGGCATTACATGTGCTTGAGCAGGAAACGATCAAGGTGGTGGTAAGTGATGTGCAGATGGGTCCTATGGATGGAAGCGGGCTATTGAGAAGTGTAAAGAAGCAGAATGCGCACTTGCCGGTAATCCTTATGACGGCATACGGGACCATTCAAAAGGCCGTGGAGGCCATGCACGACGGCGCGATCGACTATATCGTCAAGCCCTTCGAAATTGACGCCCTCGCCAATATCATAGAGCGCTACAGCGCCGCGCTCCTCGACAAAATGTCAGGGTTGATCGCGCAAGATCCGCGTACCCGGCATTTGACGGAATTGGCGAAAAAGGTGGCCGATACCGACGTTACCGTGATGATCAGTGGCGAGAGTGGAACCGGCAAGGAAATCTTCGCAAGGTATATCCACAATAATTCGCGGCGCGCAAGCGGCCCGTTTGTGGCCATCAATTGCGCGGCGATCCCGGAGAATATGTTGGAGGCTTCATTGTTTGGCCATGAAAAGGGCGCGTTCACGGGCGCCTATCAGGCCTCGGCGGGAAAGTTCGAGCAAGCCAACGGCGGCACCCTGCTGTTGGATGAAATATCGGAAATGGACTTAGGCCTCCAGGCAAAGCTGCTCCGCGTGCTGCAGGAGCGCGAAGTCGAGAGATTAGGCGGGAGGAAGGTCATTCCACTCGATGTCAGGGTGTTGGCCACATCAAACCGCATTATGCGTCAAGAAGTGGACGCCGGTCGGTTTCGCGAAGATCTCTATTACAGACTGCACGTGTTTCCGATAAATGTACCCGCCCTCAAAGAAAGGAAAGACGACATTTTGCCTCTGTCGAGGTTTCTACTGCAGCGGCATGCTGCCGGCAAGGAGACACCGCAATTGACACCTGAAGCGGAAATGGTCCTTATGGAGCATGCCTGGCCCGGCAATATTCGAGAGCTGGATAATGTCATGCAGAGGGCCATGATATTGAAGCGAGGAAATAAAATTTTTCCAGAAGATTTGAGTATAGAGCTAGCGTGCGAGACAAAAGCCTCGGCCGGCAGTAACGCGATGGAGCTGCAGGATCACGCCAATGATCTGGGGGATGCGCTGAAAAAGAAAGAACAGCGCTTGATCATAGAGGCCCTTCAATCCGGCAATGGCAATCGCAAGCATGCCGCGATGAAGCTCGGCATCAGCGAACGTACATTGCGCTATAAATTGGCGCGCATGCGCGAGGAAGGCGTAAATATTCCCAGAGGGTACGGCTTGGGCATTGGCTAGGCGCCAATCGCGAGAGGCAGTAAGCATGAGTGATGTCGATATTAGTCAAGAGATATTTAAACTGCGGGAAATGGCCGCCGCCGCCAACGGCCAGGAGCTGGCAAAGGCAGGCGCGGGTAATTCCGGTGAATTCACCGCATTGCTGAAATCTGTTATCGAAAATATAAACGATATCCAGCAGCAGGCCGGAAAGCTATCGGACTCCCTGGAGAAGGGTGACCCGCTGGCGAATTTAACGGAAGTCATGGCCGCTTTGCAAAAGGCCAAAATTTCCTATCAGGCAATGGTGGAGTTCAGAAACAGAGCGGTCGGGGCTCGCGAGGCGCGGAATTATCATTGCTCAATTGAATAGGAAGTCGCAATAAGACCATGGCAGAAACATCCTCACAAGTGAAAGTAGTATCAGCCCTGTCCGGGTTTGGAAATCTCTCCATAATGCGGCAAGTACTGTTGATGATGGGGCTCGCGGTAAGCATAGGCTTGGGCGTGGTGATTGTGATGTGGTCGCAACAGCCGAATTACGTCATGCTCTATGGCGGACTTTCAGATCAGGATTCGCTCGATGTAACCAATGCCTTGGATCGCTCCGGTATCCCTTACCGAATAACAGCCGGTTCGGGGGCGATTCTCGTCCCGGGAGATCGCGTCCACGAGGCCAGAATAAATCTAGCTGGACAGGGATTGCCGAAAGAGACGGTCAGCGGCTTTGATCTGCTGGATAAGGACCAGGGTGTTGCGATGAGCCAGTTCATGGAGAATGCCCGTTATCAGCGTGCTTTGGAGGGGGAGTTAGCCAAGTCCATCAGCAGTATGAGCAATGTTCAGAGTGCGCGCGTTCATTTGGCGATACCGAGACAATCCGAAACTGCGCGCGATCGCAAGGAGCCATCAGCATCGGTGATGTTGACGTTATACGGCGGACGGCCGATGCGGGATGAGCAGGTTGCCGCGATTGTCCATCTGGTGGCTTCCAGCGTATCCAATTTGTCTCCCGATAAGGTCACCGTTGTTGATCAGACGGGAAAGCTGCTCGCCTCTCAGGAGTCGTCGGATTCACTCCGGCTGACCGCGTCGCAATTCGACTATAGAAAAAAGGTCGAGGATTACTATGCGCAGAGAATAGAGGAGATTCTTTCGCCTATACTCGGGTCCAATGGGGTTCGCGCCCAGGTATCAGCCGATATTGACTTCACTCAAACGGAGCAGACCCAGGAAAACTATAACCCTGATTTGCCGGCGGTCCGCAGTGAGAAGACTTATGAGGATCACACGAGCGGCTCATCAGGCGCCTCAGGCGCCTCAGGCGTTTCGGGTGTGCTGAGCAATCAACCGTCCGTGACGCAGAATCAGGCCAAACGGCGGGCGCGGGGCGGCGGCGATAAGAACGGCCAGGAGCAAAATGGCGTCCGTCGTGTAACGAGGAATTATGAACTGGATAAGCCCATAAGCCATACCAATTTCCAAACGGGCTTGATACGCAAGCTGTCCATAGCGGTGGTGGTGGACGATCATCAAGAGGTAAATGACGACGGAAGTATCGCGCGCACGCCATTGAAGGAAACGGAACTGGCCCGCCTGACTTCCCTGGTCAAAGAGGCCGTGGGCTTCAACGCCGAACGCGGCGACAGTGTCAACGTCATAAACGCATCCTTTGCGCAGCCGCCCGCGCTGGAGCCTCCGCCGCCAACGCCGTTTTATCAGAAACCGTGGGTGTGGGACGCGGCCAAGCAGGTGGCGGCCGGCATAGGAGTCTTGCTGTTGGTATTCGGGGTGTTCCGCCCCTTGATGCGTAGTCTGGTCGAGAAGGCACCGCCTCCGGGCGCCGCAGTAGTGAGTGGAGGCGGCGGAAGTGAGTTGCCCGCGTCGCCCGGCATGGGGATGAGCGGGCAGTCCAGTCAGGGGCAATGGCCGAGGCCGAACAATTACGAACAGCAATTGGGGGCTATCAAGGGGATGGCCTCTCAGGACCCGAAGAGAGTCGCTCAAGTAGTTAAGAATTGGGTTTCTACGGATGACTGAAGAACGCATAGGCAAGGGTGCTGAGCGCGCGGCCATTTTGCTGATGGCCTTGGGTGAACAGGCGGCCGCGGCAATTCTAAAACATATGAGCCCTAAGGAAGTGCAGAGAGTCGGCTCTGCAATGGCGACACTCAATAACGTATCGACCTCCCAAGTCCAGGTGGTCATGTCCGATTTCATCGATACCGTGGAGAGCAAAACCGCCTTAGGTGTGGGAACTGAAGAATATATCCGCAGCGTCATGGTCTCGGCCCTGGGGGAAGACAAGGCCGGCAGCCTGATCGACAGGATTCTGACTGGGGCCACCACAAAGGGATTGGAAGCTCTGAAATGGATGGATCCGCTCGCAGTGGCCGAGATCATTCGTCTGGAGCACCCGCAGATCATCGCCATCGTGCTTTCGTACCTGGAGGGCGAGCAGTCGGCGCAGGTGTTGACCATGCTGCCCGAAAGGATGAGATCGGATATTCTCATGCGCATTGCCTCGTTGGACGGGATTCATCCGAGCGCCCTGCGGGAACTGGACGATATTCTGGAAAAGCAGATTAGCGGCAACAATAACGTCATCTCCGCCTCAGTGGGCGGGGCGCGCTCGGCGGCCAATATCCTCAATTTCATGGATGCCGCCAAAGGAAACGAGATCATGGATGTTATCAAGGAGTCCGATCCCGATCTTGGACAGAAGATCGAGGATCTGATGTTTGTCTTTGACAATCTCATTGAGGTGGACGATCGGGGCATACAGTCTTTGCTCAGAGAAATTTCTTCGGATTCCCTGATCGTTGCCTTGAAGGGCGCTGATGATGCCATTAAGGAAAAGATTTTCAAGAACGTGTCAAAGCGGGCGGGGGAGATGTTGCGGGAAGACCTGGAGGCCAAGGGTCCGGTGAAGCTGAGCGAGGTCGAGGCCGCTCAAAAGGAGATCTTGGCCATTGCCAGGAGAATGTCCGGATCCGGAGAGATAGTATTGGGAAGCCAGGGCGGTGATGACTATGTCTAAGGTGCTGCCCGGGGACGCACCGGGTCAGTTCAGGCGCTGGGAAGTGCCGGACGTCGCAGCCGGGGAAGTAAGGGATTTCCACTCCGGGAATACCAAGTGCTTAACCGCAGTGCGGTTGGAGCGGATCCAGAAGCAGGCATACGACGAAGCGTATGCGCGCGGTTTGAAAGCAGGCTTGTCCGCGGGGCGACCGCAAATCGGGGGAACAGGCGAAAATCTTTGTCAGGCATTGCCAATGCGCTGCAGAAACCCCTAAAGGAATTGGATGAAGAGGTTGAGAACGAGGTCATACAGCTATGCCTGGCGATTGCCAAGCAGATGATCCGGCGCGAAATCAACTTGGACTCAGGACATATTATTTCCATGGTTCGTGAAGCGCTTGCAGCATTGCCGGTCGCCTCGCAACAGGTTCATATCAGTGTGCATGCTGAAGATGCCGTGGTGGTGCGCAGGGTTCTGGTCGATTCCAACCAAGGTGCAGCATGGAACATAGTGAATGACGTAACCTTATCAAGGGGTGGTTGTAAGGTCGTCACGGAATACTCCCAGATAGACGCGACGCTGGAGACAAGGATTGGGAAGGTCGCGGCAAAAATACTGGGAAATGACAGAAGTAATGACAAATACAAATGAACGCAAGTAGGCCCCTTAGCTGGGTCGCATGCGAAAACGCCGCGAGCTGCTGGAAAAAACCATGCCGTTGGTGGTAGAGGGACGGATTACGCGCATCGTTGGAGTCACACTGGAGGCGGTGGGTTGCCAGGCGGCGATAGGATCCCGTTGCCTGGTTATGAATTCGGCCAAGTCCTATATCGAGGCGGAGGTGGTCGGATTCGTGGAAGGACGTTGCTGATGCCCACCGGGCCTATTCAAGGTCTGCTGCCCAAAGATTTCTACGCTTAGTCGGCAAGGCAACGGACTTCCTCCGCGGTTTGCCAAGACGCTGCAACACATCCATAGCGGCGTTCTAGCGCCTCTCCTGTCACAGCAGTTGCCGGCGAGTCGCGACGGCAAAAACGAAAAGAACAAGGCCGATGCAGTGGCCGTCCCCTTGCCGGATATTGCTACGGACCGCGTCATTATGTGAACTGCGTTACGGGATAGGGGCAGTTCGAGGCTACCAAATCAATATACCGGATATAGCGGTCTGGTTTGGCTCAGTTCCGGCCGCAGGGCAACCGGGGCCTGAACGCCGTCCGCGAATCACCGCCATTTTTACGTTGACCACCGAATTCGATGCCCGTCAAAACCCTGGCGCTTGGTGTCGGGAGACGATATATCATATTGTTTTTTAGTGCTTATATGCCACAAAGACAATGGCACATCAATTGCTAAACCAGGGTGTGTGAAACATGGGTGGAGTGAGCAATATGGCCAGTCGGTACACGGTCCTCGACGACGGCGAGGCTGCAGTCCAGCCTCCCAAAAAAGATCAAACGGGGATCCTTAAATGGCTGCTGATCATCTTTGGGCTTTTCTTACTAGTCGGCATGAGCGTCGGCGCGTCCATATATGTCATGAAGTCCATAATGGGATCATCCGCCGATACGTCCACAGCGAAGGCCGGCGGGGCCAAAGAAGCACAAGAGAAACACAGAGAGCCCAGGGTAGCGATTTACTACAAATTCGACCCTCCGTTCGTGGTCAACATTCAGGGAGAATCTGGCAGCCGCTTTTTGCAATTGACACTGGAAGCGATGACCTATGATCAGGATGTCACTAATGCAATCGATCAAAGTATGCCGGTCATTAGAAACAATGTATTGCTGCTGCTAAGCGATCTGAAATATGAGCAGATTTCTACGTTGGAAGGAAAGCAAAAGCTCAGGAAAGACATCTTGCAAGAGATCCAAAAAGTGCTGAAAGACAAAATAGGAAAGGCGGGTGTCGAAGAAGTGTATTTGACCAGCTTAGTGATGCAATAAAGATGGCAATAAACGACATATTAACGCAAGACGAGATTGACGCGCTTCTTCATGGGATCAACAGTGGGGACGTTGACACCGATGACGGTGGTAACGTCAATGATGGCGGAGTGAGAAAGTATGACTTTGCCTCACAGGATAGGATCGTCAGAGGGTGGATGCCGACTCTTGAGATGATCAACGAGCGGTTTGCCCGCTACTTCAGGATCAATCTATTCAACATGCTTCGCCGCAACGCGGAAATATCAATCGGCGGCGTGCAAATGCTGAAATTCTCCGAATACGCACATAGCTTATTCGTTCCAACCAGCCTCAATCTTGTGAAGGTGAAACCTCTAAGAGGAACGGCGTTGTTTGTGATCGACCCGAAGCTGGTATTTATCCTGGTCGATAATTATTTTGGCGGTGAGGGAAAGTATCACCCCAAGACAGAGGGCAGAGAGTTCACCCCGACTGAAATGAGGGTGATTGAAATGCTGTTAGGTTTGGCCTTCAAGGATCTTAAAGAGGCCTGGTCGCCGATAATGCAAATTAATCTTGAATATTTGAGTTCAGAGGTTAACCCACAGTTTGCAAATATCGTCAGTCCTTCCGAGGTGGTTGTGGTTACGACATTCCATGTTGAACTGGATGGTGGAGGTGGCGACCTTCATGTAGCGATGCCTTATTCAATGGTGGAGCCGATTAGGGAACTTCTCGACATGGGAGTGCAGAGCCGTCGCAACGAGACCGATGAAAGATGGGTGCATGCCCTACGGGAGGATGTGAAGGAGGCGACAGTAGAAGTCACGACTACGCTATTGGGTGTAACCCTCAGTCTTGAAGAAGTTCTTAACATTAAACCGGGTGATATTATCCCTGTCGATATGCCGGAGAAATCCATAATGAAAGTCGCGGATGTCCCGGTATTTAGGGGAAGACACGGTGTTCATGAAGGCATGAACGCAATAAAGATAACGGAAGCGATTAGACACACTAACCAAATGCGTGTCGGAGATGGCCATGAGTGATGAAATGAATGAACACAAGGACGAAAGGGATGGCGCTTGGGGGGAGGCAACGGCAGAGCAAGCCGGCGCGACATCTTCGCACGCGGCCGGCAGCAATAATGTTGAAAGTTATGAAAAGGCGCAATTCGGGCGATTGCAAAATGAAGGTTCACTGAGTACGGACGAGGTGAATTTGGATGTAATACTCGATATTCCGGTGACATTGTCCGTCGAGATCGGCCGAACCAGGCAGACGATAAGAAACCTTTTGCAGCTTAACCAAGGGTCAGTTGTCGAATTGGACCGCTTTGCCGGAGAGCCTTTGGATGTCTTAGTCAATGGAACATTGATAGCGCATGGTGAAATTGTCGTGGTTAACGAGAAGTTCGGCATAAGATTGACCGATGTGATAAGCGCAACCGAAAGGGTCAAGAAGTTAAAATAACATCAAGCCAGATACGCACTGTAACAACTGGCTCTATTATTCTTATGTCTCGTGCCTTAAAGGACGGCATGGCGGCGCCCCTAGATCTGCAGAGCTCAAGCATCATGAGTGCCACCAGGCCATTGTAATTTGCCTATATCGTCGAAATATTGATCAGTTTTTCGGTTGTGGTGACGTTTGTCTTTCTGATGGCATGGCTTACGAGGAGGACAGGATGGTTTGGTGGCGGTAAGTAGCAACTAATAAAGATCGTTTCAGCGATGTCATTGGGGATGACGGAGAAGATATTGCTTGTCGCGTCGGAAAGGAAAATATATTGATCGGAGTAGTACGGGGCTAGATCAGGACACTGCATGTTTTGCATGGGATTGAATCGAGCGATAAGAAGCCGGAGCAGAATAACTTGAACCGTGGAGGTTTCAAGCAACTCGTAGAGAAATTATCCAAGCAGTAGAATTATGAGAATCGCTAATCAATTGCTGTTTGTTGCGATCATTCTGCTGATATCGGTGCCCGGGGCGGATGCTGCCTCTGGTCTTGGCGGGGATACGGTTACGCCTGGTGCAGGCGGCCCACCGACCTATTCAATATATAGCAAAGACTGATCTTAATGACGATTCTGACCCTGCTGCGGAATATGGTGGAGGAGGGCGTTCTCCTACGGGATATGAGGGCCATCGCTGAAACCCTAGCCGTCCAAGGTTGCCAGAGTCAAGATCCCGCCGTTTTAACGGCCGGCATCCGGGTTGCCTTGTCCAGATTAATAACTCGACCAATCAAGGCGTTATCAAATTAAATGCCGGTTATAGCATTCGATCCATTGCTGGAACAGATATTGCTAACCTCATATCAAGGCAGTGAGGACAGTGAACGGATGCTCGAGCCGGGATTGGCCGAGCGAATCCATTAATCCCTGGCCGAGGCCGCACAAGAACAGGAAATCAATGGTCAACACCGTATTCTGCTCGTTGCCGCGCCGTTACGGGCAATACTGGCCAAGTTTACTAAGAGGACTATTCCCAATTTGCACGTTCTTCCTACAACGAGTCGCCGGACAGCTAAGGATCGAGCCAGTGGCGAGTGTAGGCAACAGGTAATTCACTGAGACGTGGAATGCCGCCTGTCAGGCGGTTGTTGGCCGGATTTGGAAGCTGAAGGGCAGCTTGAGGTTGACGATGAAAATAAAGAAATTTATTGCGCCGGATATCCGGACGGCCATGAAGATGGTTCGCGATGAACAAGGCCCGGAGGCGGTTATTATTTCCAATAGACGAGTCGCTAAGGGAGTGGAGATTATAGCCGCGGTGGATTACGACGAATCCCTTTTGGTCCATTGGGACAATCCCTCCGATGAAGCCACGCCGTCCCCTGAAAACCGGGGTGAGGACTATAGTGCCGGTCCCGAATCATCCAATACTGACTATTCCCATATCCACGGCAATCAAGCCGAGCATGGCTTGCCCCCGAAACCAACTGGGCCAAGCGATTCGAGAGATGAGGTACTTCTGTCTGGAATGCGCGAAGAGCTCAAATATTTGCGAAACATCGTGGAGAAGCGCTTTTTTGATCTGGAGTGGGCCAGCTATTCAATGAGCAATCCGATCAATGCGGAAATCATAAAGAGATTGGTGAATTCCGGGGTCTCGTCCAATTTGGCGCGCGAGATCGCACGGGAATTGCCGTGTTCGGATAATCTGGAAAATGCGTGGGATGCCGCCCTGGTGAAACTGGGGAATCGATTGCCCGTTACAAGTATGGATATTGTTGATCAAGGAGGCGTGATCGCCCTGGTAGGTCCCACCGGGGTGGGCAAGACGACAACCATAGCGAAACTGGCGGCCAGATACGCCTTGCGGCGGGGCGTGCGCCACGTAGCCCTGATGACCACGGATAATTACCGGGTGGGAGCCCACGAGCAGCTCAGAACCTACGGACGTCTTTTGGATACACCCGTTCGCAATGCTTTAAATAAGGAAGAATTGGGATCACAGCTCGATGACCTCTTGGATAAGGATCTTGTCCTGATCGATACCGCGGGAATGAGCCAGCGGGATATGAGAATTGCGGAACAGTTATCGGTGTTGAAAGAATCCAAGGAAAATATAAAGGTGTATCTGGTAGTGGCGGCGACGAGTCAGCTCGCAGGATTGGAAGAGACGATCAATGTGTTTCGGGGTATCGATTTGGACGGTGCGATCATTACCAAGCTTGATGAAACCACAAGCATCGGTCCGGCTATCAGCGCGATGATTGAGAAAAGGCTTTCCTTAGCGTATGTCAGTGACGGACAAAGAGTGCCGGAGGACTTGCATCTGGCAAGGGTTGATAAGCTCATTAATCAGGGTAACTTCAACATGGATAAAGGAAAAGAAAGCTCCGATGAAGAGCTGATGCGCTTCTCGATGGGAAGGACGATCACGAATGCGCACTAATTTTAGGCTTGATCAGGCCGCGGGTCTGAGGAGGATGGCAAATCCCCGTCCGGTGAAAGTGATGGCGATTGCGAGCGGTAAGGGTGGTGTTGGCAAGACAAATGTCTCGATTAATCTTTCAATGGCGTTATCTCAGAGCGGCAAGGATGTGTTGCTCCTCGATGCCGATCTCGGCTTGGCGAATGTCGATGTGCTGCTGGGTTTACGGCCCAGGCATACATTGTCGGATGTGATCAAGGGGGCGCGGACCTTGGAGGAAATCATTATCAGCGGCCCGGAGTCATTGAAGATCATCCCCGCTTCATCCGGCATTCAAACTATGACCGAACTGAATACCATGGAGCGCGCGGGAATTATCCGGGCCTTCAGTGAACTTAGTCACAGCATCGACGTGCTTATGATCGACTCCGCAGCGGGGATTTCTGACAGTGTCATGACATTTACCAGGGCAGCCCAAGAGGTGATCGTGGTCGTGTGCGACGAGCCCACCTCAATAACGGATGCGTATGCGCTGATCAAGGTTTTGAACAAGGACCATGGGATCCGCCGTTTTCGGGTGATCAGCAACATGGTCCACAGCCTACAGGAGGGGAGGGAACTCTTTAAGAAAATTATGACTGTTACCGATAAGTATTTGGATGTACAGCTAGATTTTATGGGAATCGTGCCATATGACGATTATCTTAAAAGGGCGGTACAGCGGCAAAGGGCCGTTGTGGATGCCTATCCAAGGAGCAAGTCCGCCATGGCATTCAAGAGTTTGGCGATAAAGGCCGATAAGTGGCCTATACAAGGAATTGCCGGGGGACATGTTGAATTTTTTGTAGAAAGGCTGATTCAGGCCAACCAGGAAATGGAGGCGTCACTATGAGAAGTGCCGCAGTAACTTCCGCTCCAAAGGAACGTCGCGCCACTATGAAAACGCGAAATCAGGATGAAATAGTCAATACCCATGCGCCGCTGGTGAAGCGCATTGCCTATCATCTGATGAGTCGTCTGCCTCCTAGCGTGCAGGCGGATGATCTTATTCAGGCGGGAATGATCGGACTATTGGAGGCATCAAGAAATTATGATGCCGGCCAAGGCGCGAGCTTTGAAACATATGCGGGTATTCGCATACGAGGGGCCATGCTTGACGAAATCCGAAGGAATGACTGGGCACCACGCTCCGTTCACAGAAAGGCCAGAAAGGTAGCCGATGCCGTAAGGCAGATCGAAAGCAGGGAAAGGCGTGATGCCAGAGACCACGAAGTGGCGCAGGAGTTGAAGTTGAGTCTCGATGAGTATCATCAAATCTTGCAGGATGCCAGCGGCTACCTGGTGATGAGTTTTGAGGATATGGGGATAGACAACGAAGCTGTCGCATCCGAACTGGCCGATCGGGCGCCCGGACCGATAGACCGAGTGCAGAATGAAGCCTTCAAAAGGAGTCTCAGCGATGCGATTGCCAGTCTGCCTGACAGGGAAAGGCTCGTTATGACGCTGTATTACGATGAAGAGCTGAATCTAAGAGAGATCGGTGCGGTAATAGGCGTGAGTGAATCGCGTGTAAGCCAAATTCACAGTCAGGCGCTGATTCGCCTTCAGGCAAGACTTGGACGTTGGCTGGAAGCTTACAGCGAATAGGTCACGGATTGATTGGATAATTGTCCGGATTGCAATGTTCGTAATGTTGCGAGGAGATCATCTTGGACAAGAACATGAAAATATTGATAGTGGATGATTTTTCTACGATGCGCAGAATTATTAAGAATCTTCTTAGAGATCTGGGATTCAATAATACTGCTGAAGCGGACGACGGCGCCACGGCATTGCCGGCATTGCAGAATGGAGACTTCGACTTCCTGATTACCGATTGGAATATGCCAGGAATGCAGGGGATCGATCTCTTAAAAGCGGTGAGATCGGATGAAAGACTGGCAAAGCTGCCTGTATTAATGGCGACTGCGGAGTCCAAGCGGGGGCATATTATCGAGGCGGCTCAAGCCGGCGTGAATGGATACATTGTCAAGCCGTTCACGGCGGTTACCTTGAAAGAGAAGATTGAAAAGATATTCGAAAGAGTGGATGCCGGTAAGAGTCCTACCTGAATAACAGACCAGGAAGAAGGGGGTGGGGTAATGCAAAATTGTGGAGAATGTAAGAAAAGGGTCCGCGATAGCTTGCAGAAAGTAGAATCCTGCACCACCGACGAGAGGACGGTCGGATTTGATGCTTTCGTTAGGGATTACGAAACGAGCATATACAAAGAACTAGGACGAATAACCAGACAGTTACACGATGCGCTCACGTCTTTTCAGGCGGATGAGAAAATTAGCAGTTTGATGAAAGGAGAAATACCGGGCGCGAAGGAAAGGCTTGAGTACGTGATGACTATTACCGAGCAAGCCGCGCAAAAAGTGCTCGAATTCGTAGAAATGAGCGTTCCCTTGTCGCTGCAGATCAAAGAAGGTGCGAGCGAATTGTCCAGTAGTACGCTGGAGCGGTATAAGGATATTAATAAAATGCGGGCGGTGGAAGGAAATACAAGGAAATTGTTGATCGACGCGGCTGCTAATGCGGACACCCTGCATGGCGACTTTACCGAACGTCTAATGGCGCAGGAATCTCAGGATAGCTCCGGGCAAATTCTCAAAAAGGCTATCGACCTTGTCCAGAAGGTGCAAAACAACCTGCTTAGGATCATCAATATTGCCGGATCGGCTGATTCCGTTCGGAGAGTGGCTAGAAACAATGTCGAGGCTGGTGGGCCGTGCATCGCTGGATTGGGCGGACGACTGGTGCGAGGTGGGGCAGGATGATGTGGATAACTGGTGGGCCAGTTTAGGATTTTAAGGAATACCTCAAATGGCGTTTGACGCGGATAATGAGATATTGCAGGACTTCTTGATCGAGGCCGGTGAGATCCTGGAGAAGTTGGGCGAACAGTTGGTCGAATTGGAGCATCGGCCGACGGACCGCGAACTACTTAATGCCATATTCAGAGGATTTCATACCGTTAAGGGTGGCGCCGGTTTCCTGAATATTACCGCGCTGGTTGAAGTCTGTCACAGGGCCGAGGACGTATTTAATATCTTGCGGCAGGGAGACCGCATCATCGATGCGGATTTGATGGACGTCGTATTACGGGTCATCGATGTCGTCAACAGCATGATGAAATCCATAAGGACAGGCGTTGAACCTGATCCTGCCGATCCCGCCATGCTGGAGAAGTTAACGAACCTGGCGGCCCCCCAGCGGAACAGCCCCGCAGACAATAAGGCCGAAACGGCGCATGGAGACGAGCAGTCCGATCGCCAGGAAGCTTCCGAACGGATCGATAGTGTTGCCAAGGACGACGTCGAGGAGAAATTTGAAGCACTATTGGCTAAGGCGGCCGGCGATGCGGAGAAGTCACTGGCCGACTCATCCGAATCCGGGAAAGGCAACGCGGAACTCCCTTCGGACGAAATAACCGAAGAGGAATTCGAGGCCCTTTTGGACAAATTGCATGGTGAGAAAAGCAAGTCCGGATCAAGCCCGACTGCACGGGAAGTATCCCAGGGAACCAAGCCAGCCACTTCACAAGGATCGGATGGTGATCCTTCACAGGTTGTGATTGGAATGGCGCGGGGGGACGATCAGGTCGGTTTCAGCGGTAGTGTTAAAGATGTCGCCGGTAAACAAGCCATCGTGACCGGCGCGGCGGCGCCAGCGATTGATGATGGGATGGCAATCAACGCAAAGGATGTGGCGGCGCAATCCCAGGTGGAAACGACGGTACGGGTCGATACCAAGCGACTTGACGACATCATGAATCTAGTCGGGGAGCTGGTGCTTGTAAGAAACCGTCTCGATACCCTGAAACTGAATATGGGTAATGACGACGTGGCGCAAGCGGTTTCCAATCTGGATGTTGTCACCTCTGATTTGCAGTCAGCCGTCATGAAGACGCGTATGCAACCAATTAAGAAGGTATTCGGTCGATTTCCTCGAGTTGTAAGGGACTTGTCGCGCTCGCTCAAGAAGGAAATTGAGCTTGAACTGGTCGGAGAAGAAACGGATCTAGACAAAAACCTGGTGGAGGCGCTTGCCGATCCATTGGTGCATTTGGTGCGGAATTCTGTTGATCATGGTATTGAATCACCCGAAGCGCGGCAGGCGGCCGGTAAGAATAGAACAGGAAAAATTACCTTATCCGCCAAGCAGGAAGGCGATCATATTTTGTTGACCATAGGTGATGACGGCGCCGGTATGAACGCGGATAGGCTGCGCAATAATGCGGTGGAGAAGGGCCTGTTGGACGTCGATAGCGCCGCGCGCCTCGACGAGCACGAGTGCTATAACCTGATATTCATGCCGGGATTTTCCACCAAGGCGGAAATATCCGACATTTCTGGGCGCGGTGTGGGAATGGATGTCGTGAAAACCAGAATCAGCCAGCTCAATGGCCATGTTGAAGTCGATTCCAAGGAGGGCGAAGGAACTGAGATAAAGGTCAAATTGCCTTTGACCTTGGCGATTGTTCCGACGCTTATGGTCGTGGTGGGAGGGCAGATATTCGCCATACCGTTGGCAAATGTCAATGAGATAATTCAGTACGATTCCATTCAAAAAAGTGTCGTGGATGGTCAAGCCGTCGCGATCGTGAGAGAACACCCGTTACCGCTGTACTTTCTCAGAAATTGGCTTGTTAGTAGCGCGGCAGGGAAAGATGTCGCCGACGAAAACAGTTATATAGTAGTCATTAAGATAGGCGTAACGCACATCGCATGCGTTGTTGATCATTTGATATCTCAGGAAGAAGTCGTCATCAAACCCCTTGGCGCGCTATTGTACGGTCTCCCCGGCTTGGCCGGAGCGACGATAACCGGTGACGGCCGGATAGCAATTATCCTGGACATGCCTAGTCTGATATCCAGCTGCGGCGGTCGCATCAAGTGACAATATGTGCGTGCTATCATGCAAATTAAAGTCTTAGTTGTAGATGACTCCAGGTTTTATAGAAATCGTCTATGTGAAATTCTTGCAAGTGACAAGAGAATCCAGGTCATAGGCACGGCTGAGAATGGCCGCGATGCGATAGGCCAGGCGCAAAGTCTTAAACCAGACGTTATCACCATGGACATTGAAATGCCGGTAATGGACGGCATTTCCGCGGTTCGCGAGATAATGAAGAAAAGGCCGACGCCGATCCTGATATTTTCTTCATTGACCACCGAAGGAGCGCAGGCCACACTGGACGCGCTGGACGCCGGCGCAGTGGATTTTTTACTGAAGCGTATGGATAAGCTCTCCCATAGCAATCGGGAGTTCAGGAATTCCATATGCAGCAAGATTCGCATCCTGGGAAGAAGGGCGGCAACCTTTTTATCTCAGCATCAGGAACTCAATCGATATAAGCCACCCTATGCTCCCGCGAGCGATGCGTCAGGCGCCAGACAGGGAATAAATCTCAAGAAAAGGGAGCATTACCTTAACAGGTACAAACTGGTGGTGATGGGCGCCTCAACCGGAGGTCCGGTGGCGGTGCAGTCCGTTCTTTCCCTTCTTCCGGAAGATTTCCCCGTTCCAATAATTGTCGTACAGCATATGCCTGCCGCATTCACCGGACCGTTTGCGAAACGTCTGGACACGTTGAGCAAATTGGCAATTAAGGAGGCGGAGGATGGTGATGTGCTCAGTGCGCACTGTGTTTACATTGCACCAGGCGGCAAGCAGCTTTGGCTGGAGGATAGATCTTCAGCAACCATGCTGAGGATCAGAGACAGTTATGAGGGTGAGCAATATAAACCGTCGGTAGATATTACCTATAAATCCGTATGCGAAATATATGGGCGAGCGGCACTCGCTATTATCCTGACGGGCATGGGGACGGACGGCCGGGACGGTGCGGCTTTTCTAAAAAAGGCCGGCTCGGCAATCTGGGCGCAGGATGAACGAACCAGTATCGTTTACGGTATGCCTCAGGCCGTAATCGAAGCAGGGTTGGCTGATCGGATCTTACCGATCAGCGATATTGCACAACAACTGGTGTTGGGAGTATAGGCCTGGGAAATGGATTTTCTGACGATTATCGGCGTCGTCTTGGCCGTTGGCGTCATCATTGGCGGCAATATGATCGAAGGCGGCCATATCCAATCGTTGCTGCAATTGACGGCCTTTATAATTGTAGTGGGAGGATCCGTGGGGGCCATCATGGTGCAGACACCATTGGCCGTCTTTCTCAGGGCGCTGAAAATGAGCAGATGGACAATATTTCCTCCCAAACTTGCGCAGACCGAGGTTGTAGAAAAAATCGTAAATTGGAGCAATATTGCCAGGAAAGAAGGGCTGCTTGGACTGGAGTCCTTGGCTGAAACCGAACCAGAGCAGTTTTCAAGAAGAGGTCTGCAGTTATTAGTGGACGGCAGCGAACCTGACATGATTCGGGGCATCTTGGAAGTGGAGCTAGATGCTCAGGAGCACCGGGATACCCAAGCGGCTAGAGTCTATGAAGGCATGGGAGGATATTCTCCAACGATCGGTATTATCGGCGCCGTTATGGGATTGATCCATGTAATGAACAATCTGGCGGATCCCAGCAAGCTAGGTTCGGGCATCGCCGTCGCGTTCGTCGCGACAATTTATGGTGTGGGCTCAGCGAATATTTTTTTCCTTCCGATGGGAAACAAACTAAAGAGCTATATCCACATGCAGTCGAAAATTAAAGAGATGATTATCGAGGGAATAATCGCCATCGCCGAAGGAGAGAACCCGCGTAACATAGAGACGAGATTGAAAGGTTATATGCTTTAGGCGAACACAATCATCATCCGGTCGTTATAGCAGGACTAGAATTAATGGCAAGAAAGAAAAAACGCGAAGAGTACGAGAATCACGAAAGATGGCTGCTCTCCTATGCCGACTTTATAACCCTGTTGTTCGCTATCTTTGTGGTCATGTATTCCGTATCTTCTGTAAATGAAGGTAAATATCGCGTGCTGTCCGATGCGCTGGTGGCGGCGTTTCGTTCGTCTCCGCGAAGTATGCAGCCCATTCAGGTCGGCGAGTTAAGCAGGGCCACGAAGCAGCCGGGAATGATTGAGGGGCTTATCGAACAAGGCGGTAATATACAAAAGTATGGCAAAAGCGGCCTTTCCCCGTTTATGGTAGATAATGCGCATATGGGACCCAAGGCTGAATCGTCTCCGCCGGATAGCGGCCAGCATGCGGCGAAACGCGGGGGAAAGGCCGCGATTGATAAAATGGCTGACGACCTGGAAAAGGCGATGTCCACGCTTATTCACCAGGATCTGATAGCGGTCAGAAGAAATGGTCTAGGGGTCAAGGTGGAAATCAAGACCAGTATCCTTTTCCCCAGCGGCAGCGCATCGTTGCAAGACGAGGCGATACCCGTTCTCAATGATATCGCCAAGATTCTGCAGAACTTGCCGAATCCAATCCGCGTGGAAGGTTTCACGGACAGCGTTCCGATCAATACGGTAGCATTTCCTTCCAATTGGGAGTTATCGGCCGGACGAGCCGCCAGCGTCGTTCATTTGTTTACCAAGGAAGGAGTTGAACCAAGTCGCATGGCCGCCATCGGTTTCGGCGAATATAGGCCGGTGGCGGATAATTCGACCGAAAAGGGAAGAAATAAGAATAGACGGGTGGTAATTATTGTCTTGGGGAGTGCCAACGCCGATAAGATACTAAATGGCGTCGATGCAGACGCCGTCAATCAGGCAACGGGTGATGCCGATTCCGTTAGCGGACAGGTATCGACTGCGGACGGTGTTAACTAGCGATCATGCCGATATATCGCTAATTACTCGGCTTCGATGGTTTAAATGTAGAGATTGGAATATGGAAACCTGGGTTGTTGCAAATCAAAAGGGAGGCGTAGGGAAGACAACTGTTTCTCTAAATATAGGGGCATTGTTGGCCGCAAGGGGCCAAAAAGTCCTTCTCATCGATCTTGATCCCCACGCCTCATTGACCGCTTATCTCAAATTCGACCCGGATGCTGTCGAAAGAACGGCCTATGACGTTTTTTTATCAAAGGCGGATATGGGCACAAGTTACTATAAAACGGGGATTGACAATCTTTATCTATTGGCGGCTTCATCGGGCTTGGCGACCCTGGACCGTCACTTCGGTACCCAGCAGGGTGCGGGGACAATGCTTAAAAAGGCATTGTCGGAGAGCGGTCTGGATATGGACTATGTATTGGTGGATTGTCCGCCAACGCTTGGCATCCTGATGGTGAATGCCCTGGCCGCCGCGAATTTCCTATTAATCCCGGTGCAAACGGAATTTCTCGCGCTAAAGGGTTTGGAGCGTATGAAGCATACGCTGGACATGATTAGCCAATCCCGCAGGGCCGCGCTCCCGTATTTGATTGTGCCTACCCTATTCGACCGACGCACGCAGGCGAGCCGCGATGCGTTGGAGATTCTCAGGGAAAACCATCGGGAGGACATGTGGGGCCTCAATATTCCCATCGACACGCAATTCCGTGACGCCAGCAAGATGGGTGTATCTATTAAGCAGTTTAACAGCCATGCAATAGGAACGGCGGCCTGTGAAAGCTTGCTGGACACCGTTCTCGAAATGCGCGGCGGAGGAACTCCATACCTTAAGCGGGCTAACGGAGGGGTTTAGTTTCATGACGAATATTGGCATACATCAGGACGCACTATCCCGTTATCTGGATTCATTATTAGCGGCGACCGACGAGGAATCGCCCTCTACGCCCGTTGGACAGTCGTCGGCGGGTGGCCATGCGCCGGGCACCGCATTGGATGCGGTGCAAGAACCCGTTCCCACCGGCGTTTCCGACGCCTTAAGCCTGGTCAGTTTCAAAGTCGGCAATGTTCCTTTGGCCATGAATAAAGACGATATTTTGTTGATTATGGAGGCGAAAGCCGAGGCCGTACGCAAGACGGGCGCAAGCGGCGGCGCGATTCGCATAAAGGATCAGGGGAGGGATATCGGCGTATTGGATGTGCGGGAAATCATCATTCCGCGCGAACATCCTGCACGGAATGTCGATCGGACTGTTGGCAAGATGTATATTTTGCTGCTCAAGAATTTCGACTGTGGTCTGCTGTGCGACGGCATAAGTGACCCGGTGAGCCTTACCCCGCTAGATGTGGAGTGGCGGTCACGGCGTACCACCAGGCCGTGGCTGGTGGGAATGGTAAATGGGTTTAATTACGCCCTACTCGACGCGGCGGAGCTCGCGCATATATATTCAGCGATAAGCCATTGAAAGGCATACAGTATGGCCGGTTATTGGCATAATGCCTGCATGTCTTTTGGCAAGCATCAATTGATTGACGCTCAGTAAACGCGTCCGCCACGGACAAGATCGGAGGGTGTATGTCGGCGAGTCAACAAGAGAAAGAAGTGACCGATTCCGTATCGCAGTGGGTCACGTTTCGCCTGGGAGAGGAGAAATACGGTATCGATGTATTGCAGGTGCAGGAGGTTTTGAGGGTAACCGAGATCTCACCGGTACCCGGCGCGCCGGATTATGTGCTTGGAATCATCAACCTGCGGGGTAACGTCGTTACCGTAGTCGACGCACGCAGTCGTTTTGGATTACCTCCGCAAGACGCGGATGACGCATCTCGCATCATCGTAGTCGACGCCTTCGAGAAGGTTGTGGGCTTACTGGTCGATAACGTGTCAGAAGTTGTTTACGTTCCCAATTCGCAAATCGAAATGGCGCCGAATGTGGGTACGGATGAAAGTAGAAAGTTTGTTTCCGGCGTGTTTAACCGGGATAGTGAGCTGCTCATTATGCTTGATTTGGCGAAATTGATTAACTACGAGTAAGCGCCACGGGCGCAGTGGGTGGAGAATGCCGGGGTCTGCACTCGTAGAGTCCAGATAGCGATATCAAATCCTTAACGCCAATATGGCCGCAAGGTACGGTTGATAAGATCAAACGCAATGGCGATGCGCCGAAACGGGATGAAGAACCGGGGAAGAGGGAATCCCGTGACGAAGATGACGGCAAAGATGGTCATATTGTCGATGAATACGCGTAGATATCCATTATGAAAGATTTATTATTGGCGACGACCGGGGTTGCTATTGTTGCCCTGGTTTTGATCCTGGAGTTCGTCCGTTACTCCCGCAGCAGGAAGTTTATGCAAAAGCAGATGGCCGTTATGGGCAGAATGCAAAAGGATATGCATGCTTTGTGTGCCGGCGCGATCAATATGGGAAAACATGTGGACTCGCTGGAAGGGAGGATACGCCGTCTGGGCGAGCGTCAGGACAGGCTGCAATTGCGGGACCCCATGGAACAGGCTTATACGCGTGCAATTCGCCTCGCGCAGAAAGGCGTCGACGTTAATGAATTAGTGGAGAATTGCGGCCTCTCCAGGGGAGAGGCGGAGTTATTATTGAGAATTCATCGCGTTCAGGAGCGCCACGCCACGGCCGTGTGATCACTTGCTGCTAGTAGGGTGTCGGTACCTCACAGCTCTATACTGAGGTCCTCCAGTTGGGGAGAGGGCCTGCCGATAAAGTAACCTTGAGCATAGTCGGCTCCATATTGCATGAGTAGCTCCAATACCTCGCGACTTTCAACAAATTCGGCGACGATTTTCTTATCTAGTTTCTTCGCTATTTCTATCATGGATTTGATGAGGGTTTGATCGATTGGATCGTAGAGAAGGTTGGTAATGAACGCCCCGTCAATCTTAAGGTAGTCAACCGGAAATTCTTTGATGTAATTAAACGAGCTGAAGCCGGAGCCGAAATCGTCCAGGGCGAATTGACATCCCAACTGCCGGATATTCATTATCATTTCCCTTGTTTGGGAGAAATTGGCGATGGCCGCCGTCTCGGTGATTTCGAAGGTGATGCGCTTAGCCTCAATGCCCGTCTTGGCGAGTTTTTCCCTCAATAAGGGCAATAGCGCGGTGTCTTGAAAGGCATAACTAGATAGATTGATGTTGAATGACACGTTTTTGTGCTTTTCCGGCAGATCATGCAATATGTCAATCGCCCTGTTCACCACCCACAGATCGATGTCGTGGATTAATCCCATCTTCTCCGCGACCGGGATGAAGTTGATCGGTCCGATCAGTTTTCCATCATCGCCCGTCATGCGGATCAAGGTTTCATAATGAGAGATGCGCTTGTTCTTGATGTCGAGGACCGGCTGGAATACGAGGAGAAATTTATCATTGGCGAGTGCATCGCGAATGAGCGGTACCCAATGAATGGCGCTCCTCAGGGTAAGCATTTCGGTGTCTTCCTTGCTGAAGACGTGAACTATATTTCTTCCATGGGTTTTGGCGACGTAACATGCCTGGTCGGCGCGCGCCAGAATCTCGCTGGAGGTGACTATGTCTTCTGGATTGATTATCGCAATGCCGATGCTGGCGCCGATGTGATAGGTGTTGTTGTTGGTGGTGAACTGGTAGGTCTCCATTATATGCCGGATATTTTCGGCCACCTTCACTACTTCGGCTTCTTCGATGTCTTCAAACAACACCGTATATTCATCGGAGCTGATTCTGGACAGGAGGCCCGCGGTGCCGATTTCGCGGCGAAACACGTTGGCGACTTCCATTAAGAGTCTGTCGCCGGCGGCGTGTCCCTCGGCATCATTGATCACTTTGAAGTGGTCAAGATCTATATATAACAATGCGCTTGCATTCTTGTTTTGCCTGGAGTGCGTTACTACGACCTCCAATTGTTGTTCCAGGCCCCGGCGATTGCATAATCCGGTAAGATCATCGTGATTGACCAAGTGCTGCAGACGCGCCTCAATGATGCGGCGTTCCGATAATTCCGTTTCCAGCTCCTGTTCCCGGCTCTTACGGAGATCACGTTCCTTTTTGAGTGAAAGTGCGGATATGATCTTTGGCAATAGATCAACGCGGCGAATGGGCTTGAACATAATGTCCGTGGCCCCGGCCTCGAAACTCTCGCGCACAACCTTTTCCTGCCAGCTGGCGTTAGCGGTTATCATGATTACTGGTATGTCGGTCCATTCCTCGTGGCTGCGAATGACCCGGCACAGTTCATAGCCGTCCATTCCCGGCATCATGATGTCCAACAACACAAGGTCTATGGTGCTTTCGTTCTTTTTTACTTGTTGTTGCAGGCATTCCAGGGCGGCATTGCCCGAGGTGGCGCTCAGAACGTTGGTAAAACCGCTCCTGATGAGCAAGCTTTTTACCAGGTCAAGATTGTCGACGATATCGTCCACGAGGAGTATGGACATTTCACGCA
>JARRQJ010000030.1:0-72500 GCA_037381915.1 Gammaproteobacteria bacterium
CGAAACACGGCAACCGTTCCGTATCCAGCCGTTCGGGAAGCGCCGACGTCCTCGAGGCGGCCGGCGTCACTCTCAACATCACGCCCGCACAGGTGGCCGAGTGCGTGAAGCGTATCGGCGTGGGCTTCATGTTCGCGCCGCTGCACCACGGCGCCATGAAACACGCTATCGGCCCACGGCGGGAGATGGGGGTGCGCACCATATTCAATTTGCTGGGACCGTTGACCAATCCCGCCGCCGCTCCCAATCAATTGATCGGCGTGTTCGCCGATCAGTGGTTGGAACCGCTGGCCCAGGTATTGGCGCGCTTGGGCAGCCGCCACGTGCTGATAGTGCATGGCGAGGACGGTCTCGATGAAATCAGCATTGGGGCGGCGACCCAGGTGGCGGAACTCAAGGATGGTGGTGTGCAGCGCTACGCCCTCACCCCGGAACGCTTCGGCTTGCAGCGCACCGCCATCGATGACTTGGTGGTCAAGGATGCCGCACAAAGCCTGGCCATGATGGAGGCGGTGCTGAACGATACCCCCGGTGCGGCGCGGGATATCGTGTTGCTCAACGCCGGGGCCGCCATCTACGCCTCCGGACTGGCCGAGTCCATCGAGCAAGGTCTGGAAAAGGCGCGAGCGGCGATCGCCGACGGTGCGGCGCGCCGGAAATTGGAAGACTTGGTGAAGTTGACCAATGAATTTAAATGATGGAATTCACCTCCGCCAATGAACGCCGCGACTCCCGATATTCTCAGAAGAATCCTGCAGCGCAAGGCCGAGGAAGTCGCGGAACGTAGCCGCCGGCAAAGCGTGGAGGCGTTGCGCGGGCGGATCGCTACCGCATCGCCGCCACGGGGATTCGTCACTGCGCTGCGGGGCAAACTCGCCGCGGGCAAGGCGGCAGTGATCGCCGAGATCAAAAAGGCCTCGCCCAGCAAGGGCGTGTTGCGCGAGCACTTCGATCCCGCGGCCATCGCCACCAGTTACAAGGATTTCATCGTCGATCCCTATCAGGTCTACGAGGCGCGGGCGATCGGCGCCGACTGCATTTTATTGATCGTCGCGGCCCTCAGCGATGCAAAACTGCGCGACTTGGCGCAAATCGCCGTCGAGCTGCGGATGGATGTCTTGGTCGAGGTGCACGATGCGGGGGAACTGGAGAGGGCCCTGGTCCTGGATACGCCGCTCATCGGCATCAATAACCGCAATCTGCGCACCTTCGAGACTCGGCTTGAGACCACCTTCGATCTTCTGGAAGCCATCCCTGCCGACCGCATCGTCGTGACCGAGAGTGGTATATACAGCCGCGGCGATGTGGAGGCCCTGCGTGCCAAAGGCGTGCAGGCCTTCCTGGTCGGGGAAGCGTTCATGCGCGCCGCCGATCCCGGGGAGGCCTTGTCGGCGCTGTTCGCCGAGTGACGATCGTGCATGTTTCCTGTATCAGGCGCCAGGAATGGTTGCCGCTCGACAAGTTCGGAGATTTGGGATGTACAGACGCTTTCTCCAGGTTTTGATCATCGGCGCCGTCGTTATGGCGGGCGCGTGCAGCAAGAATAGCACGCCGCTTGCGCAGTCCGCCGGGGCGGGGCAAGCGGCCGGGATGGATGAAGGTGCCATGGTCGTGGTGCCGGCCGGCGATTTCATAATGGGCAGCAATAGAGTCGATAAGGCGGGTCTGCAGCGCCAGTACGGTTTCGAGACCCCCCTTTATCTGAACGAGCATCCCGAGCATACGGTGCATCTCGACGCCTTCAAGATCGACGTTTACGAGGTGACTAACGGCGAGTACAAGGCGTTTTTGCTCAAGGCGAGGGGGCGCGGCCATGTTCCGGAGGCGTGGCGTTTCAACGGCTACGGCCTCGCCCGCAGCCAGGCTGATGCAATGGACGTCGCTACCTTGCGCAAGATCGCCGTCAATGATTTCAAGCTCGATATGGATACGCGTACCATGGATAAGGCGGCGCTCATCGCCGCCATGTTCAAGCAACAACAAATCATGGATAAGCTGGCGGTCACCGGCGTGACCTGGCAGGACGGCGACGCCTACTGCAGGTGGCGCGGTAAACGCCTGCCCAGCGAGGCGGAATGGGAAAAGGCGGCGCGCGGCCCCAAGGGTCTGGAGTTTCCCTGGGGTGATAAATGGGATCCGCAGATCACCAACACGGGTGAAAACGCCGACAACGATCAGGGCATCGCCGCCGTGGGCAGCTTCCCGCGCAACAAGTCGCCGTACGGCGCCTATGACATGTCGGGAAATGCCTGGGAATGGGTGGCGGACTGGTACCAAGCCTATCCCGGTTCCACCTACGGCAGCGACGCCTTCGGCAAGAAATATAAAGTCATCCGCGGCGGCGGCGGCGGGGTCGGGCATTACGCCCTCAGCTATTTTTTCCGGGGCGCCACCCGGCAATACGCCGACCCGCACATGAGCGCCGAAGACGTCGGGTTTCGTTGCGCCAAAGATATTTAGCCGGCGGGGGTGCTGGAAAAGAGGATTTGATCGCGCCGTAGCCTCAGGGCGGTGTTCACCGCCACAGGCGGGGAAACTCAGCGGGCCCCGTGCACGACGATGGTCTTGCCTTTGGCGGAGATGAGGTTTTGTTGCTCCAGGCTCTTCAATACCCGCCCCACCATTTCCCGGGAGCAGCCGACGATGCGGCCCAGTTCCTGGCGGGTGATGCGAATCTGCATGCCGTCGGGATGGGTGATGGCATCGGGTTCCTTGGCCAGATCCAGCAGGGTGCGCGCCACGCGCCCCGCCACGTCCATGAAGGCCAGGCGGCTTAACATGTTGCTGGTACGGCGCAGGCGCAGGGCCATCTGCGAGGCCAGCGCGAACAGGATGTCGGGATCTTCCTGGGCAAGTTGCCGGAACCGGTTGTAGCTGATTTCGGCGATTTCGCATTGCGAGCGTGCGCGGACCCAGGCGCTGCGGTGGGGTTCAGTTTCGAACAGCCCCATTTCCCCGAAGAAGTCTCCGGCGTTCAAATATGCGAGCACGATCTCGCGGCCTTCATCGTCCTCGTTGACCACCGCCACCGAGCCCTGGGTGATGTAATACAGGGCGTCGGGCTGGTCGCCGGCATAGATGATCACGCTCTTGTTGGAATGGCGCCGTCGATGGCAATGGCTCAAGAAACGCTGAATGACCGGGTTTTCCGTTACTTTGAATCTTCCTGATACTGGCATGTTGGTGTCCTCATTGACCTCAAACGACGATCCTTGGTCGTCTCGGGTATCATATCGGCCAGAGTATTCGGAGTTTTAGTCGGGTTTAACCTGGAGGTAAGTTATGGAGGCACGCGTTCAGTGGGTGGGGGACGCTCTGTTCGTGGCGGAATCGGGCAGCGGTCACACCGTGGTGCTCGACGGCCCGCCGGAGGGAGGGGGGCGCAATGTGGGGATGCGGCCCATGGAGATGGTGCTGATGGGGGTCGGGGCATGTACCGCCTATGACGTGGTGCATATCCTGAAGAAATCGCGGCAGCCGGTGGCGCGTTGTGTCGCCAGGCTGACCGCCGAGCGGGCCGAGAGCGAGCCCAAGGTCTTTACCGGCATACACGTCCATTTCGTGGTGACGGGGCGGGGCCTGGCGCCGGCGGCGGTCAAGCGCGCCGTGGAGCTGTCTGCGGAGAAATACTGTTCCGCCTCCATCATGCTGGGCCGCGCCGGGGTGGAGATCACCCACGATTTTGAGCTCGTGGACGGCGCCTGAGCCCGGCGCTGGCATCTTCGGCCAATTTGCTTATAATGCGGGCCTTTCTCCTTGGGTGAGGTAGTAGAGAGATGGACAGGCCTCCCGCGACCATCGGTATGCGCCATGTGGCGTTGTTCGTGCCGGACCTGGAGGCATGCGAGCATTTTTATGTCGGCCTGCTGGGGATGGAGGTGGAGTGGCGTCCCGACCCTGACAACGTCTATCTCACTTCCGGACAGGACAATCTGGCACTGCATCGCCTGCCCGCGGGGGTGGTGACCGACGGCCCGCAGCGCCTGGATCATATCGGTTTCATGCTGGCGCAGCCCGGGGATGTGGAGGCGTGGCATGGGTTCCTGCTCGCCAACGGCGTCAAGATGAAGACCTCGCCGCGTACTCACCGCGACGGGGCGCGGAGTTTTTATTGCCTGGACCCGTGCGGCACCGTGGTGCAGATGATTTTTCATCCCCCCCTGGCCGGAAGGGGAGATTCGGGATGACGTGGTTTGTGCGCCGATGTTCGGCGTTGATATTGAGTGAGTTGCGATGGCTATGAATCCACCGGTAAAGCCCCTGACGAAATTGAAACTGCAAGGCTTCAATAATCTCACCAAGACCCTTAGCTTCAATATTTACGATATTTGCTACGCCAAGACCGCGAGTCAGCGCCGCGACTATATCGAATACATCGATGAAGTGTACAACGCCGAGCGTCTTACTCAGATACTCACCGATGTGTCCGACATCATCGGTGCCACCATCCTCAATATCGCCCGCCAGGATTACGATCCCCAGGGCGCCAGCGTGACCATGCTGATCTCCGAGGAACCGACCAAGTCCGAACAATTGGCGCGCGAGGAGGAGGAAGGCCCCGGGCCGTTGCCGGACGCGGTGGTCGCCCACTTGGATAAAAGCCATGTCACCGTGCATACCTATCCTGAGAGCCATCCGGAGAACGGCATCAGCACCTTCCGCGCCGACATCGACGTGTCGACCTGCGGGCGAATTTCGCCCTTGAAGGCCTTGAATTATCTGATCCACAGTTTCGAGTCCGACATCGTCATCATGGACTACCGGGTGCGCGGCTTTACCCGCGATATCAAGGGCAGGAAGCATTTCATCGACCATCGCATCAATTCCATACAGGATTTCATTTCCAGGGACACCAAGGAGCAGTGTCAATTGATCGACGTCAATGTCTACCAGGAGAACATCTTTCACACCAAGATGATGTTGAAGCGTTTCGATCTGGACAATTATCTGTTCGGCATCGGCAGCGAAGACCTGTCGCCGCGGGAGGAAAAGATCATCAGCCAGCGTCTGCAAAAGGAGATGGCGGAGATCTTTTATGGAGAGAATTTGCGCTGAGCGGCTGCCGGTCGACGGGCCGTTCCGTGCTTACAGATAATAGGCCGTGACGGTCATGATTTTCGAAGTCAGGCGCATCAGCCGCTTGACCGCTCCCGGCAGCTCGGCGCTGCCGGCCTCAAGCGCCGTGGTGGCGTGATGGGCCTCATCCTCCTTCATCTGCTCGAGGACGGCGCGGCTCTTGTGATCCTGGGCCGGGAGACGCTCCAGGTGTTCTTCCAGGTGCTTCACCACCTGTCTTTCCGTTTCCACCACGAAACCCAGGCTCCACTTGTCGCCCGCCGCGCCCGCCAGGGCGCCGATGGTGAAGGAGCCGGCGTACCACAGGGGATTGAGGACGCTGGTATGGCTGTCCAGTTCTTTCAGGCGCTGTTCGCACCAGGCAAGATGATCGTTTTCCTCCATGAGGACGCTGGTATGGCTGTCCAGTTCTTTCAGGCGCTGTTCGCACCAGGCAAGATGATCGTTTTCCTCCAAGGCGGCCCGTTCCATTTTGGCACGCACCTCGGTGAGTTTGGCGGTGAGGGCCTGACCCTGATACAGGGCCTGGGCCGACACTTCCCCGGCGTGATTGACGCGCATCAGTCCCGCGACTTGGCGCCGTTCGTTGGCGGCGAGTTCTGCCTCAGGCTGGGCCTGCGCCGGATTGGGCCGCTCGGTGTGCGGCGGCGTGCCGAATACCGTACGCACGGCCTTATCCATGTGCATCAGCAATTGATCGAAAGGGGAGTAGTCTCTGCCGTCCATGGTGGAAAGATAAAGTAGCGGGGGGCGGCTGGCAAGCGCTGCGCCGGCTAGGCGGGTTCAGGCCGCGTGGGCCGCGTCCAGTTGCCTTGCCAGTACTTCAATCGGGTGCATCACCGCTATGTTCAGTCCCGCCGCCTTGATCCCGGCGCGCAGGTGCAGCGCGCACCCCGGGTTGGAGGTGGCCAGGATCTGTGCGTCCAGCGTGCGCAGTGCCTTGATCTTGTCATCCCGCAGGCGGTCGGCGACGTCGGCCTGGGTGAGCATATAGCTCCCGGCCGCGCCGCAGCAGCGGCGGTTGTCCGGCAGCGCTACGATTTCAAGGCCGGGAATGCGCGCCAGCAGCTGGTACGGCGCTCCGGCCTGGCGCAGGACATGGCTGAGGCTGCACGGATCGTGGATCGCCACCCGCTTCGGTAAGGGCGCCAAGCCTGTTTCCTCCGGCCAGGGGTTTGCGGCGAGGAATGTGCTGATATCGTGGATGGGCGCGTCCAGCTGGGGGAAATCATTGCGCGGATATTCCGTCAGGGTGGCGCCGCAGCCGCTGGCGGCGTGGATGATGGCGTCGACCTGCAGGCCGTTGAAGGCGGCGGCATTGCATTCCGCCAGGTGCCCGGCGATATGGCGGTCGCCCTGATGCAAATGCAGCGCCCCGCAACAGCTCTGCCGGGGGGGAATGTGAACGCCGTACCCGAGCCGCGTGAGCACCCGCACGGCGGCATTTAACGTGGGGCGATCGGCGAAATCGGCGAAACACCCCAGGAACAGGGCCACCTCGCCGCGCTGCCGCCCCGTCGGGGGATAGTAGGCTCGCCATGACGGCAGCGGTGCCAGGCGCGGCAACAGGGCGTCAAGACGGCCGAGGCCGAGGACGCGCGTCATGCCGGTACCGCGCGCCAGGGCCTGCAGGCCGCTCAGTTGAACGAGCCGCAGGATCCGTCCGAAGAGGCGCAGGCGCCGCGGTCTGGGGACCAGGGAATACAACAGGCGCGGACGGGGCTCGGTCTTGTTGAGTTGGTGGAGGAGGGCGCGCCCGCCGTCGATGATCTCGCCGTATGCCACGCCGGAGGGACACATCGCCTCGCAGGCGCGGCATCCCAGGCAGTGCTCGAGGTGATCCTCCATCCGCGGGGTGAGGGCGAGGCGCCCGTTTGCCAGCCCCTGGATCAGGGCGATGCGTCCGCGCGGTGACTCGCCTTCGTCGCGGGCAATTTGATAGGTGGGACAATGGGGCAGGCACATGCCGCACATGACGCAGCGGTCGGTGGCGGTGAGCAGTCGTGGCTGGGGGGTATCGGATTGCAAGGTGAAGTGGTGAATAAGGCGATCAAGTGATAATAAACCAGACCATCCGGAACTGGCCGCCGATCAGGCATCCCTGACCATATGTTATGCTTTTCCCCCGCGACCTGGAACCTGAAACCCCATGTATTACCGCCATCATGTCTTTTTCTGCACCAACCGCCGGGAAGACGGCAGCCAATGCTGTGAGCAGTGCGGCGCCTCGCAAATGCGCGCCTATGCCAAGGACCGGATCAAAAAAATGGGTCTGGCCGGCAAGGGGGGCATACGGATCAACACCGCCGGCTGCCTGGACCGCTGCAGCGAGGGTCCGGTGATCGTCGTCTATCCCGAAGGGGTCTGGTACACCTACGTGGACCAGGAGGACGTGGATGAGATCATCGAAGAACACCTGCAGCGGGGACAGACCGTCAAGCGCCTGCAGATTTGAGTTGACGCAGCTCGTGCCGCGTCGACTCCCTGGGCGAGGGTTCGGTTCGGGGGGCGTATAGCGGTAGGCGCCTATCCGTTTAATATCTTGGGAAGCTCTGATTTATTCACCCTCCCCTTCAAGGGGAGGGTTGGGGAGGGATGGGGTTTTGAACGGCTAAATCAGTTGATAACCCCACCCCCATCCTGTCCTTCCCCCTGAGGGGGAAGGGACGAATTAATCAGGGCTTATCTTGTTTATAAAGAATGTTTCTTGAGGTGGCCCGGGGGCGGTGCCTTGAGTTCATCCTTAGCTTATTGAAAGATGCGTTGGGGCGTAGTCCCGCCTGATGGCCCGTTTTTACTTATGTTTTTGTTTGTAAACAAATTTGTTGGGGCGCAGTCAGGGGGGTGGACACTTGCTGAGGATTTTTCCGGTATGCAGGGCCTGGCCGCCCTTGAAACTTGCCCTCTGGCCTTGCCCTGGCAGGTGATTACCCTTGTTTCCCCATTGACCCTCATGTAGAATTTCGCGTTCGCAAAAAACCGTTTATTTCTGGGATTGATTGGGAATGAAGACCTTCAGCGCAAAATCGGAAACCGTCAAGCGTGACTGGTATGTGGTCGACGCCAGCGGCAAGACCCTGGGGCGCATCGCCAGCGAGATCGCGCGGCGCCTGCGTGGCAAGCACAAGGCGGAATTCACGCCTCACGTGGACACCGGCGATTACATCGTGGTGGTGAACGCCGAAAAGGTGCGGGTGAGCGGCAGAAAGGCCGTCGATAAGATGTATCACCGCCATACGGGCTACATGGGCAACATGCGCTCCTTCAGCTTCGAGAAGATGATCGAGCGGGCGCCGCAGGATATCATCACCCTCGCGGTGAAGGGCATGCTGCCGAAAAATGCCTTGGGGCGCGCCATGCTCGGCAAATTGAAGGTCTATGCCGGTCCCAACCACAACCATCAGGCCCAGCAGCCGCAGGCCTTGAACATTTAACCCTGATACGATTCGGCGGGAATTAATTATGGCAGAACAGGTATTATCCAACACCGGTCGCCGCAAGAGTGCGACGGCACAGGTCTTCCTCACCAGCGGTTCCGGCAAGATCACCGTTAACAAGCGGACGCTGGAAGACTATTTCGGGCGCGAAACGGCCCGGCGCATCGTTCGCCAGCCATTGGACGTGACCCAAATGACCGAGTCCGTGGATTTGACCGTCACCGTGCGCGGCGGCGGTAACAGCGGCCAGGCGGGCGCCATCCGGCACGGCATCGCCCGCGCCTTGGTGGCGTATGACGAAGCGATGCGCGGTCCCTTGCGCAAGGCCGGTTTTCTCACCCGCGACGCCCGCGAGGTGGAGCGCAAGAAGGTCGGCCTGCACAAGGCGCGCAAGCGTCCGCAATACTCGAAGCGCTAGTTCCCAGTCTATTCCTGCTGCCGCACATTTGATGGCGACAGCGGGAGACGGCCGCAGTTTGGTGTGGGTTATACGCCTTGACCGTGGAAACACCGTCCGCGCCAGCTGAAGCTGCTACCTTTAGCGTTAGAACAGCAATCGCATTGGGGGATCGTCTAGCGGTAGGACTGCGGACTCTGACTCCGCCAACCCTGGTTCGAATCCAGGTCCCCCAGCCATTTAGTCTCGTCCCCGCGTGACAGTTAACTCAATTCACGTAATCAAAAAAGAAAAGAAGGGGTCAGGTCTTGCGTTTTGCTTTGTGTGCGAGTAGTTTCAGCTCATGGCAAGGCCGCTCCGACTCGAATTTGCTGGAGGGTTATATCACGTAACCTCCCGAGGTGACCGACAGGAAGCCATCTACCTGGATGATGCTGATCGGAGTGTGTTTTTGGAAGTGTTGGAGGAGGTAGTCCAGCGTTTTAACTGGACCGTGCATGCCTACTGTCTGATGAGCAACCATTACCATCTGCTGGTGGAGACTCCGGACGCCAATCTATCCCAAGGCATGCGCCAATTGAACGGCGTCTACACCCAGCGCTTCAACCGCCGTCACCGGCGGGTAGGGCATGTCTTCCAGGGGCGTTACAAGGGCATCATTGTCCAAAAAGACACCTATCTGTTGGAACTGGCCCGCTACATCGTGCTCAATCCCGTCCGGGCGCGGATGGTGCGCAGCGCCAATGAATGGCGATGGAGCAGCTATCGGGCCACGGCCGGCTTCAGTGAAGCGCCGGCGTGGTTGGCCATCGATCTAATTCTCACAGCATTTGCGGCACGGCGAGGTGAGGCTCAAAAACGCTATCGCGAATTCATTGCCCAGGGCAAAGACCAGCCCTCGCCTTGGGAACGTCTCACGAGTCAAATCTATCTCGGTGATGATGCCTTTGTGGAACGGCTGCAGCGCAGGATTGCCGCGGATGCCGATCTGAGCGAAATCCCTCGGTCACATCGACGACCCGCGGCCAAGTCTCTGGACTTCTATTCTCGTAGCTATCCGGACCGCGACCAAGCGATCGTCGTTGCCTATAGTAGCGGTGGCTATAGTATGAAAGTTATTGGAGAGTACTTTGGCTTGCACTACTCGAGGATCAGTCGTATTGTTGCGCAGGGGATGGCAAAAGACAAGACCTGACCCCTATGCATATGCACACTATGCACTATGCAGATGTTTTGCCAAATGTCGTGAGTGCCTGCGCCAGCTGTGCAAACACAGGCTGCCATTGCATCGGTTCCGCCTGCCAGAACTGGCGCATCGAGGGATACCAGAGACAGTCCTTGCGGTCACGCTGGTAACGCCAGTCGGCGTTGTAATAGACCAGTGTCCAGGTCGCTTTGTCAAGTGCAGCGGCGAGATGCGCCACCGAGGTATCGACACTAATAATCAGATCCAGTTGTTGTGCCAGCGCTGCGGTGTCAGCATAATCGTTGATCAGCGTATCCAGATCGATCACGCTAACATCCTCCGGCAGACGAAGGAGGTCTTTCACGCACTCACCTTTTTGCAGACTGTAAAAATCAATCCCGGGCACACGTAATACCGGCAGGAATTCTTCGATATCGCAGGAACGCAAACGATTGTTGGAATGGTCAGGATTGCCTGCCCAGACGATACCGACTTTCAGGCCGCCGGTTTTGCCTTTTGGTAACACGGGTTGATTGGGGGTGGGGACTATCAGATAAGGTGTGACCGCTGGAATGTTATCGGCATTGGTGCCGAATATCCTGGGTAAACTCATCAGTGATATACGCGCCTGAAAAGCATTTTTATCGAGCTCACCCGGTCCCCGACATTCATCCACGCCGGTGATGACAGAAAACAGTTTCACCAGATGTTCCGGACACACCAGCATAATTCGATCGCAACGTTCGGCGCACATGGGTAAATAACGCGCGAACTGAATCGCATCGCCTGCGCCCTGTTCGGTATGGACCAGCAAGGTACCCTGCAGTGTTTCTCCTTCCCACTGCGGGTGCGGTGTTTCAAACGGTTTGAACTGCGGCGTTTGCCAGCGCCACTCGCTTTCCTCCCAGCCTTCGGCGTATTCGCCCATTGCCAGCAGGATCAGACCCAGATTTTGATGCGCCTGCGCATAGTCGGGTCGAATCTCGATAGCGCGACGCAGATAGTCCACCGCCTCTGCATTGCGACGCAACTGGCCGTGATTGAAACCCAGGCTGTTCAGCGCCTCGCTATGACCTGCTTCGTCAGCAATGACTTTTTTCAGTTCGGCGATCGCTTCTTCGTGGCGATACAGATTACCAAACGCCACCCCGAGGTTATAACGTGCCGGCAGAAAATCCGGCTGCATCTCCAGACATTTTCGATATTCGGCCAGCGCTTCTTCGGGCTTGCCCTCATTATATAGTGTGTTGCCGGCTTCAAAATGACTCTCTGCGAATGACCAGTCCTGTGCAGGCTGCACTGCGTTGTTCAGGGCTTCGTCCGGCAAGGTGTAGGTGGTACCGAGCAGCGCGCGATCATCGTTGATCACATCCGGAAACTTCCACGGCAGTAGCGTCACTGCAAAAATTTCCTGCACGCCTTTTTCAAAACGCAAAAACGCCTTGATTTGACCATCCTTGATATCGACCACCCAGACACCGCAATGACGCACCGGCTGTGATTGTGTTAATGGCAGGCCGGCGAACACCGCAGTTTCGCGCACCTTCGACAGGCCAATCACCGCATAGTCACCGACAAAGTCCAAGCCGCGAGTAAAGCCCGGCAGTTCGGCCACCTGTTTCGCCGTGCCTGTATCCGCATCGTAATAACTCAGTGCGCCTTTACCGGATTCCAGAAACCACAGATTGTTTTTATACCACCGCGGCGAATGCGGCATCGACAGACCACGCAGCAAAAACTCGTTGTTGTCGATGTCCATCAAAATACCACCTGCGGCCTTGTTCCTGCGCCAGCCACCGGGCTCGTCGGCTTCACCCAGCGCGGTGATATAGCGCGGACGACCATCGCGCACTGCGAGACCATTGAGATGACAACGATCGCGCATGTCATAAGCGGTAATAAAGGGCGGTCGCCAGCGCGGTACAAAACTGTGACGCGGGTCCAGAGTGCACAAACAGGAAAAGCGCGTATTGATAAACCACAGTTCCTCGTCCACCCAGCACATTTCGTGCACATCGACATCACCGGTGACATGCACATCGCGCATCAGGTAAGCCGCATCGTGTCGACCTTCGGGCAGCAAGCGCCCAGCGGCCGCAGGCACATTACGAAAATTCCAGATCTGTGATGCCGTGCCCAGTGCCAGACGATCCTGTGTCGCCACCATGCCCATGGGCTTGTCAAAATTGCGAAAATGCGTATTGGTATTGCTGCCGTCATCACGCGCGATGATCAATTTACCCGCCTGGTAGGTACTGATCGCCAGCGAAAAGCCGAAGTGTCTCAGTAGTTGGGTAAAACTGTCGGTGTGGACACTGGCGAGCTCTTCCAGTGTCTGGTCAGTAGTGGGATTATCAGACATGAAAACGAGTGGTTAGAAGCCTTTTTTGAGTGATGCCGCGGTGCTCATAAACCTGCGCATGGCTTTGTGATTTGTGGCCGTCATAATGACAAAATCAATAAAAGTGAAACCACAGATGCACAGAAAAAATTTCTTCTGCGCCCTTTGTGGTTCACGCTTTTCGGTTTCTGGATTAGCCGCGTCGTCGCCGGCGGCGCAACGGCCACAACATACCTGTGAACAGCAACATCAGCGGGCCGGTTGCACCGCCGCCGCCACCGCCTCCGCTATTGGGGGGAGGCTTAGCACCCACTTCTACCGAGCCGATGTCGCATTGGCCGTCGCTACGCGAATAGCCACGCTGGTCGGTGGTGATCTGATTGCTGGTGCAAGCTGCCTGGTCGCCACCATTGATCGCCGGGCTGCCTGTTTGGGGTAAGTGGGTCAGGGTCGGGCCGCCGTTGTCGGCCAGCGCGCCGAGCATCGGATTCACCGCCTGTGCCGAGGTACTGCAACCGCCATCGGCAATGATATTGAATGCATCCGCCGTAACAGTACCATTACCCCCCGTACCCACATAACAATCCTTGCCGCCCGTGGAATTGGCCACGATGCTGTTGGTCAGGCTGAGTACAGCAACAGGGCCTAAGGCGCCAACCCCGCCGGCTGTGCCTCCCGAATTACCCGAGACCGTGCTGTTGACCAGGCTTGCACTGCCGCCGTCGACCATGCCGTAGTCAACAACGCCACCGCCTGTGCCTGCCGAATTGCCCGACACCGTGCTGTTGGTCAGGCTCACATTACTGTCCACGGTAAGAATCCCGCCCCCCAGGTAAGCCGCCGAATTGCCCGACACCGTGCTGTTGACCAGGCTGACGGTTGAGCTCGCGAGCGTTGATGAATTATTTGGGTCTTGATCGCTGACAACAAACCCGCCCCCATTGCCACCCGTCGAGTTGCCCGACACTGTGCTGTTGGTCAGGTTGACGGTAGCACCGTAGTAAGCAAGTACCCCACCACCCCCTGGAGTACTATTGCTTGTCGACGTATTACCTGAGACTTTAGAGTTGGTCAGGTTGAGTACACCACCGAGGACAGCAACCCCGCCGGCTGCGCCCGCCACATTGCCCGAGACCGTACTGGCACTCAGGCTGACGGTCGTGCCGCCCCTGTAAGCAACAAGCCCGCCGGCTCCCTGCAGAGCAGTATTACCTGAGATCGTGCTGTTGCTCAGACTGACTGAAGCACCTTGGTGGGCAAAAAGGCCACCTCCAATAGCCGAGGTGTAGCCCCCGGTCAGGGTCAGGCCGCTCAAGGCCAGCTTGCCACCTGAAACATCCATCACCTGTGAGGCGCCAGCAGCATTAATGGTGATGTTGTCCGCGCCGTCGATGCTCATGTCACTGCTGACGCTGAGCGCAGATCCACCCAGGGTGATGGTGGTAGCCGAGGTGGTGAGGCCGGAAGCAAAGACGATGTTGTCGCTGGCCGTACTACTACCGGCTGAGCATTTGTCCACTGCTGCGTTGGTATTGGCCGCCTGGATGGCATCTCGCAGGGTACAAATACTACTGCTGGTCACAGCCCCGCCCGGGTCCTGATTACTGTCCACGGTGATGGTCGCGGCATGGGCAGTCGTGACGCCCAGCCACAAGGTCTGGGTGATCGCCAGTGCCAGTTGCTTCTTGCGCAGGTTTTTTTGTGAAGATGTTGGTATAGCTGGTATATTAAAGTGCCGCACCCTGGTCTCCTAAGTACAGGAAGAATAAAGTATTAGGAAGAATAAACGCCCTTTTTCTCTAAGTCCAGTGATGGCTTGCCGTCAGCGGCCCGCATCATAGCCCGATCGTCCTGAATTCCGCGCATTTCAATAATGTAAACTGAGAATCCAATCCGACTATAGAAGGAATAAAGGTGACAAGGAATATTATTATCGTCTGCCTGGTTTTGTACAGCATTCCCTGGCTCTCGTACGGCGAAAATGCCCAAAAACAAGAGTTGGTGAATAAAATCATTGAAGCCTCCGGTATGGGGGCTGCGATCGATTCTATTCCCGGGCAAATTGAAGCGCAGTATGAACAAAGAAAGGCGACTGCGAAGGATCCCGTGGCTGAGGCCTTGGTTACCAAGATATTTCTGAAATCGTTTGACAAGGAGGCGGAACGGGGCGTCTTGTCCAATTCAATAAGTAACAAACTAGATGTGCAGGATATGAAGGCGATTACGGGCTGGCTTGAAAGCCCTTTAGGGAAAAGGTTTACCTCGGCGGAGCTTGCGGCATCAAGTCCTGACTCGAGGGGGGAATTAGTTAGGTATATCGCGGGCATGAAAGAAAATCCGCCTGCGCAAGACCGCATTGCTCTTATTCAAAGATTCGAGAAAAGCGCCCGGCAAACAGAGGCGGCGATGACGATACTCGAATCAATTATGCGCGGGATGTTGTCAGGGGTATGAAAATGCGGTAAGCGGCGAGGTTCGTCGTTTTGCCACGGAGCGGGAGCTGCTTCGTTATCTGATGCAGGTATTAGTTGTTGTGCCGAAGTCACCCAATTCCGACCTGACCGGCGCTCAAAATAATTAGGGGATATTTCCGCAACATAAGGAAAAAGAAAATGAAACATCATAAGAGGGTGCCCAGTTCTTGTCTCATGGGTTGGATGTAGACACCTTTCAGGTCATGGCAAAGCCGCTGAGGCTGGAGTTTGTTCGAGGCTTGTTCATGTTGCCCGTCTAGGTGATCGGCGGGAAGACATCTGCCCGGACGATGCTGGCCGGGGTGTGTTTCTGTATGAACTTGATCGGGGAACACCTTGGTTTGCATTGCTTGCGAGCCGGCCGGATTGTGGCGCAACGTGGCTTGGCAACGGGCAGGACCTGGTCCGTGACTTGGCTAAAGAGATTATTGTCCGATTTCCGCATGACGGGCACGGTGTCGGGAAATAAGCCCCTTGAATTCCGGCGAGAAGCTTCGTAGAGTGGCGCCCACCTTTATGGCGACTGTGGGATTGCCCGCTGCGTACCTGTGATTCGGGAGAATAAATTATGAACGAGAAGCTGCTTGCGATCGGGGTTGCCGCTGCTTTGATCGCGCCTGTCGTGGTTCAGGCCGATGTGGAAATATACGGCGATGCACGGGTCTCCGTGGATTACGCCACCAATAACGATGACGGTACCGGTACGGGGAGCTGCAACTACGATAGCGCCACGTCCAGCAATGACCCGGCAATCAGCTGCCAAAAGAGCAAAGGCACCGTGAGCAGCAATGCTTCCTATATCGGTTTCAAGGGCGACGAGGACCTGGGGAACGGCATGGCCGCCCTGTGGCAACTGGAACAGGGCGTCGAGTTCGACAGCGGCAAGGCGTTCAGCGAAGACCGGCCCACCTTTGTCGGCATCGGCGGGGGTTTCGGCACCGTGATGGCCGGTAGATTCGATACGCCCTACATGAGCGCTACCGACATATACGATATCTTTAAGGATACCAAGGCGGACTACAACGCCATCATGGGCGCGGCCAACAGTTCGAGCGCCATTTATGACAGCCGCGTCTCCAATACCCTGCTCTATGCGTCGCCGGACCTGGGCGGGTTCAAGGCCGAGCTCGCCTACACCATGTCACAGGCGTTCAGCAGCGATAATCTGCCGATCAGCAAGCGTGGCGGAAAAAAAGACGCCTACAGCCTGGGTGGCAATTATGATAATGGCCCATTTTCCTTGGGCGGGGCGTATCAGGTGGTCAGCAGGCAGGGCAGCAACAATGACGATATAATCGGCTGGAAACTGGGCGGCTCCTACACCATCCTGGACACGACCACCCTGGCCCTGATCTACGAAAATCTCGATCTGGGGGGGACGATCAAAGCTCGCGACGCCTATTACTTCAGTGTCGCGCACCGCAGCGGCAATACCACGTGGAAACTGGCCTTCGCCAATGCCGGCAAATGCGGCGGAAGCGCCTGCGCGAAAACCGGGGCGACGCAGATAGCGGCGGGTGTCACACAGAGTATGACCATGAACACCGAACTGTACGTCCTATATACCCAGGTCAGTAACGACAGCGGCGCGAGATATGGCCTGGCCTACGGTCCGGCGAATGCGGTTACCGGCAAGGATGAGAGCGTGCTGTCATTGGGCATCAACCATAAATTCTCTTCCAGATAACGGCTCGAAACTGCTTGACCGCGCGCCGGCGCCTGCGGGCGTGTTTTCTTCGCTCGCCCGGGGGCGCTTCGGCCAAAAAAAGATCCGCCGAGAGGCGGATCTAAGGGAGAGTGAAAATCAAGCGCCGTCCTTGGCGCTCCGGCCTACCGCAGGCGACGAGGCTGCGGCGTTCCGGCAACGTTGAGCAAGGAAATTTCTAGAACTTCACCTGGGTCCAGATGCCGACCTCGGTGGCCTTGTCGTCCCCAACACCCGTAGTGTTATGGGTCACCTTGGTATTCTTATAGGCCAAGGCCAGGTCCACGTTCTTGCGGGCCTCGTAGGAGACGCCCACGTGATAGTAGGTTTGCTTCGGGTTGTCGGTGGAGTTTTTGGCTGGCTTGTCCTGGTCGTAACGGGCGAAAACCGCGATACCCTTTCCGGCGTTGACCGAACCGAAGGCCGAATAGCCGCTCGCCTTGGTTGACGACGATGAAAGATTATTCCAGTCCTTGGCGCTGAAGAATTCCGCGCCGACCTTGAACATGTCGTGGCTATAGGCCGCCAGTACATCCATGCGTTTCGCCGTGTTAATGGTTAGGCTAGGATTGTTGGCATTTGCATAGGTGTTATTTCCCAGCTTGCCGTCATAAAAACCGGCGGCCAGATTCAGACCTGCAATGGGCATGACCCCGACGCGGCCGGCAAAATCCAGGCTCTTGGAACGGTCAGGGTGCTTGTAGCCGTTGCCGTTGACGGCGGACACGGCGTAGTTCACCATTCCGACCTTGCCGCCCAAGTGCGCGCCCCAGTCGGCGGAATTGGCGAAGTGGTTACGATCGGTGAGCGTAGCTTCCACCCAGCGGTAACCATAGGCGTGTTCCACGTAGGGGATCCAGGGCATATCGGCGGAACCGACCCGCAGCACGGCGGCGTCGGAAAACTTCGCCTGCAGGTAGGCCTTCTTGACCATGGTCTGAACGGCCGCAGGGCCGGAACAACTGATTGTGACGTCGCTGGCGGGCGTAGTGGTAACGTCGGTCACGACGGTAGTGCTGCCAGTGGGGCTGCAATCCGAGGCATAGATGACATCAGTGGTCAGATTGGCGGACCACATATCATCGAAGCTGTGGCCGACGCTCAAGTAGAAGCGCTTGAGGTCAAAGCCTGTGCTTTTGTCAGTCGTTGTTCCCGATGATTTTACTGTTTTGTTGGTAAAATCCAGATAAGCCTTGCCACCCACAGTGGTCGATTCATCGGCCTGGGCGGCGATGCTCATCCCCGCGATGGCCGCCATGACGGCTGCTGTCAAGATCTGCTTGCGCATATTAATTAGCTCCTCTCATTAAGGTTTTATAAGTCTTCCGCGTTGACGCCACAGCTCGCAGCATCATCGTTATCAGTGCGTTGACCGTGACTCCCTTTTCCGGTCGGCCGCCGCGTCAGTACGGGTAGAGATTTCCCTTGATGGTCGCCCCTGGCCCGCAACTGCCGCACAGGATAGGCGGCGAATATGACATTTCGATGACAGTTCGATGTACGTCGTCTTTTTGGTACAACGGCCTGACATACTGTTGTTTGCATGCAACATTTTTCTATCGGCCAGTGAGGAAAGAATCTGAGAATTGATTAGGCGTGATAAAGTCGCCCGCCCTAGTACGAAGACGAAGATACCCCGGCGGAATGCGCTGGTTGGGGCGCTGCCGGCACTTGGAGGATTTTCCGCCGCCCTGGGCATCACTGGATCGCCGCGATAGCCATCGTCTCAGTGTGGCTATTTATATAGCTAGGGGTACTGGGTCGGGGAGGGATGCATCGTTCTCTAGCGGAGTCTCGTCTCTACCCCGGCGGCGGGCGTGGTTTTGTCTCAGATCATGGCGTGGCCAATACATCAACTTCCCTGCGAGTCCCGCGGGCGCAGTATCTCACGCACATGGCCCACGCTCGAGATCTCGCTGCGCAGGCCTGACGAGTCCCAGCCCCGCTGTTGGCTGGTATGGGGTCCATTTTTTAGTGGAGCTGGATCAGCGCTTGAGGAGAATTAGTGTTTCCCGCTTGTAACCTGGCAGCTAACTTGACAAAATCTCAGGTTTAGAAGAATCCCTGAATGGGGGCGGATTGATGAAGAGGGGATGCAGAGTCCAATACCAGGTTGCGGTGCTAGCTCTCGGTTTGCTGGGGAGCGGAATCGCCTCCGGCGGTATCTTCAACACCAAGCACAATTTGAGCGCCGCCGGCTTGAATGCGGCTAGCAATTACAGCGGGACCAAGGAAATCTGTGTCTTTTGCCATACCCCCCATGGCGGGGACGCAAAGGCGGCGGTCCCCCTGTGGAACCGCAACATCATCCCCACCGGTTTTGAAACCTACGATCAGCTGGGGACCACGACCCTGGACGGCAAGATCGAGCCGGTCGGCTCGGTCTCCGTGGCCTGCCTCTCCTGTCATGACGGTACCCAGGCCATGGATGCCTTGATCAATGAGCCCGGTTCGGGGACGCTGGTGCCCGGTTTCCACAACGGTAGATGGAGCGGACAGGCGCGCAGTACCGAAGGCCGGATCGCCTTTCCCAACACGGTGACCAACCTGGGCAAGGATCTGACCAACGATCATCCCATCGGCATCCAGTTTGCGGGCGGCGGCTATTCGCTCATCAATCCCTCCGGCCCGGGCGCGGACAAGGATTTTCACCATGCCAATTCGGAGATTCTCGGTACCAGCCGGGTGTGGTGGGTCAATACCCCCGTGGGGACGCCGGGTTTCGATCGTACCGACATGAAGCTTTACACGCGGACCGCGACCCGCGGCGCCTATGTGGGCGAACCGCAACCTTATGTGGAATGCGCTTCTTGCCATGATCCTCATGTGGACAAGAACCCCACATTCTTACGCATTAATCCCGCCGGGAGTGCAGTCTGCCTCACTTGCCATAACAAGTGAGCATGAGCTGTCATGATGCCGTAATCTTGGCTGGAGCGTGTTCATTAATTAAACGGGAGATAGCTTAGATACCTTAAGAAACTATGAAGCGCTTTATGGGATGTGGGATGAGATTTCATACTTGGTGAAATGCTTTTTCCACGCAATTCGCTGCGCGTGTGAGCGTGGAAGCGTCGTCGTGAAGTTGCGCGGCTTGCAGGTGTTGCTTTATGGTGCGGGGGATGTCGCTTTATATGCGGCATTAAGCGGTACTGTCCATCGGGGAGTGAAGTATTACGGATTGCCCATGATCAGCATTAATTAGTAGTGGGAAGTCGCCACCATTAGGGGTGTGGACAGGGGCGCGGAATCGGCGCTCCCGCCGGGGGATGGTTAAGAATTAATCTAAGAGGCGCTTATAATAACAATGAGATTCGTGAATGCCGGAGATTCATTCCGAACCGAGGAATGCATAATCAGGCTGTTGCTGCTGTGTGCGCTCCTGTGGTCAGCCGGTGTCATGGCGTTGCCCGTGGACATGTCGGGCAGCGTCGGTTACAGCTATCGTTCCTTGAATACCGAAGTGAGTGATTCCACCAGCAATCAATTGCTGGGTATCCTGCGCGCGAGTTCCTATATATGGCAACCATGGTTCGCCACCGCGGAAGGCGGGGTCACCCTGGCCCTGGATAAATCCGATCTGAGTGATTCCCAAAACGGCGTCCTCAGTTCCAACACCACTTCCAAAATTATCAGCGGTGACGCGGTGCTGAACGTGTTACCCGAGAGCCAAACCCCCTTCCGCCTGTCCTACCAGGCTACCGACAGCCGCGTCGACGATACCACCATCAAAAATCCGCTGATCCGCTTGTCCGGCCAGGATTTCAAAACCACCAATCTGGATGTGAGCCAGTCCTATATCACCGACGCCGGCCATCGTATCCAGGCCCGTTACGGCAACCGTACCTGGAAGTCGGATACGAACGGCGACTATACCGACGAGACCGCGGGCCTGGAACTGGACTACAAGCCGGCGGGGCAGCGCCTCCTGGCCCGGGCCAACGTGGAAAAAGTCGATCAATCCAATACCGATCGCCATCAGGACAACCTGCTGGTGGACGTGAATCATTATTATTATCCCACCGACGCCCTGCGCATCGACTCCACGGCGAGCCTCTATAATCTGGATACCACCTTTAACGGGGCGACCGGCCTGGTGGATACCACGGTCACCGACATAGCACAGGCTTCCAGCTATTTATTTTGGCGCCCTGTGGATCGGCGCTGGACGGTGAGTGGCGGGGTGCGCGCCATGGAAATGAAAGGGCATGATCCGGCCCAGGCCAGTAACCAGCGCAGTCTCAGCGCGTCCGCCGGGGCCTTTTATCAATACACACAGCGCCTGCGCTTCGACGGCAGCGCCACCCTCACCAAAGCGGACGTGACCGGTGCATCTCAGGGCTCGTCCTCGGAGCATCTGGGGACTTTGTACCAATCCGATCTGGCGGTGCTCAAAGGCTTCAACTACCACTGGTTCGCCAGCGGTGCCGTGGATAATCAGGACGATCCGGACGTCAGTCAGCAATCGCTGACCCTGTCCCTGGGGCATGATGCGGCACGGACCTGGTGGTTGGGAGACGCGAACACCATCCGTTTCAGTATCAATCAATCAATAAATGAAGATGTTCAGAGCGGCAGCGGCTCCGATTCCGTCAACCGCCTCGATCAGAGCGCCACCCTGGGATGGAATCAATCTGCGGGGAGCGGTACCACCCTGGTGCAGCTGACCCTGGCGGACTCGCGGGATCTGGGCGGTAATGGGGATTCCCAGCAATTAGTGAATTTCCAGGCATCCCGCCAGCAGAATATCAGTCGCCTCAGCTCGCTTTCCGGGGACCTTACCCTCCAGACCGTGCGCAGGAATTTTACGGGGGGGCCTAATAACCGTACCGAGACCTCGGGCACCGGCCGGATCAATTACCAGCATATGAGCATTTTCGGGGTGCCCCGCCTGCAGTTCGTGTCGGACCTGACCCTGTCCCAGGCCTCGACCAGCCTGGGTGCGAACCGCGACGAGTGGGAAAATCGCCTGGATTACCGCATCGGATTGACCAATATCAGCCTGAGCTATCGCATTTTGAATGATGACGTCAACAACTCCAAGATCCTATATTTCCGGGTTATGCGTCAGTTTTAAGGTCGATGTTACCCGAAATGCGATTAATTAATTATAATACGCACTAATTAACGAGGAGGCCCGCACGATGTCCCGTAATAATGACGACAAAATAAACTGGAGATTCGCCGTCTTAGGCTTACTGGCCGGGTTGGCGATGTTGGCAATTACCCCCGCCAAGGCGGAGTACGCAGACGTCATTATCAACAATTACGCGGATGCGGCGGGCATGCGGCCGGTGGTATTCCCTCATTGGTTCCACCGCATTCGTTTCCGTTGCAAGGTGTGCCATGCGGACCTGGGCTTCAAGTTCAAAGCCGGCGGCAATAAGATCACCATGGCCAAGATCATTGACGGCAAGTTCTGCGGCGCCTGCCATAACGGCCAGATCGCCTGGTCCGTGGCAAACTGCAACATGTGCCATTCCGGTATTCCCGGCACGCCGACTCATATTCACGGCAGTACCGTGCAGCGCCTCGTTGCCCCTCCATATGTGCCGCTGAAGGCAAGAGTCCAGCAGCCTCCACAAACCAAGAAATAACGGCGACACATAAGGAGCGAGATCATGAGTCAGCAGCTAAAAAAACTATACGGTGCTTTTATAGCGACCTTACTCGTCTCTTCGCCGGCCATGAGCGCGCCAGGCGCGGGGGTGGTGGAACGGGGTAACACGGTCGTATCCCAGGCGGATCTGCCGATGATGGTGGCGGAGGTCTCCGCGGCCAACACCTTCAATCGCAATCTGCGCAAGGAAAAGGATCCCAATGCCCCGCCGCCGGAAGACGGTTACCATGACCCGGAAAACGAGGGCACCCATGTGCTCATGAAGCCCAAGGAGGCCTACGTGGGCCTGCCCACCACCAACTTCGGCAATCATGTGGATTGGGTGAAGGCCTTGGACGAAGGCAAGATCGCGCCGCGCTGGGACAGGACGGACCCCAAGGCGAAGCCGTTCGTCATGGATCTGGATATCGTCCGGCCGGTGAAGGCGTCGGTGCCCGACGTGGTGTTCCCCCACCGCCAACATACGGAGTGGCTGGCATGCTCAAATTGTCACCCGGCCATCTTCATCCCGCAAAAGGGCGCCAACCAGATCAATATGTCCGCCATCCTGCTCGGACAAAAGTGCGGGGTCTGCCATGGTAAGGTGTCGTTTCCCATTACCACGTTTACCTGCAAGAAGTGTCATTCCAAGCCCAAGCCCGCGGATTGGACGCCGCCCTTGAGTGAGTCCTCGCTCAAGAACCCTTGGCGTTAAGCGCCGAGTAAGACGCCGCTACCTCCCTGTAGCGGCGTCATATTTCGTTACCCCTGGGATTCACGCGATCGGACGCTCGCTGGCATCGTGGCGCGTGAAGGTGTGGAATAAGCAGGCTTAGTGTGGTTGTTCTGTAGTACGGAGACGTAACAGCATTATGGACGCAAGCCCTAAACTGCTTATTGGCATCACCCTGTTGTCCACGCTCACGGCCTGCGCCGTTCTCAGGGGGCCGACAGACCATTCGAGCGAGACCCCGACTCCGGCGGCCGAACCCGCCGCAAGCGTATCCCAGCCGAGTTCCAGCGGCAAAAGTGTTTCCCCGCAGACCACGGCCTCAAGCACGGAAACGCCGCCCGCGAAGAGCGCTGCCGCCAACGGCGTGGTCATCACGCCCTTGAGGGAGCCGCAAACCTCGGCCCCGCAACAAGTGCCGCCTGTTCCGTCCCAGGAGGAGTCCGCGGCTCCGGCCCCGGCTCAAACCGAGGCGGCATCCAAGTCCGCCCCGCCGCCTGCAGCGCCGGCAATCCGATCCGAGCCCCCGCCCGCCAAGGCGGCGGCGCCTGCCAAACCCAGGACAGTGGTCGCCGATCGCGTCCCGCGGGAGTTTACACTCACGGTCGGGAGGAAGGATCCCAGCCATCCCTACTACGGACGTGGTCATGATATCGGGTTCGTCGTCGACGGTGTGCAGGGCAAGGAATTGGTGTTGACCCGGGGAGTCACCTATACCTTCCACGTGGACACGAATGTGCAGCACGATTTTTATTTCAGCACCAGCCCCTATGGCCGCGGTGCCGGAACGCTGACTGACGGGATCACCGGACAGTATACCTACCGGGGAACGGTGACTTTCACCCCCAGCGCGTCGACGCCGGACGTGGTGTACTACGAGTGTCGCAACCACGCCTATATGGGCGGCAAGATCCACATCGCCAACGCCGGCGACAAGGTGACGGTGGGAGGCGAGCAGTCCTCGGCCGGCACCCCAAAGCAAGTCCAAGTCAGCGCCGCCCAGGTCAAACAGAAGATAAGCTATGCGGGGATGCTGATGGGCTCTTCTCCCATCATGAAGCGGGTGGCGGCCAGCGGCAATGTCCAGGCCCACGGGCTGATGGCGCAAGCCCAGAAACACTATAAGAACGCCCAGACGGCCCTCGGCGCCGGTGACAATGCCGCGGCCATGGAGGCGGTAAACGAATCGCTGCGCCTGTTCAGCGCCGCGGCGCACCTGGTGCCGGATCCGTCGGAACAGATCGATTACAAGTCGCGCTACAACGATTTATATGAGCAACTGCGCAGTTTCGACAAATCCTACAACAAGAACCTGGAGCGGGGCATCAAGCCGAAGGCCGGGCAGGGGTTGGATAAGGCCAAATTCGATCAGTTGGTCAAAGAGGCAAACGGGCTGGCCGACCGCGAACAATATGAGGCGGCCACCAAGCGCCTGGAACGCGCCAACGAGATGTTGACAGCGGCCTTGGGGTCCTTGCTCCAGTCCCAGACGGTGGTCTACGACAAGAATTTCGCCACACCCAAGGAAGAATACGAATATGAGCTGGCCCGCTATCAAAGTTACCTTGAACTGATTCCCCTGGCCATCGAGCAGCGCAGGCCCAGCGGGCAAACGGTGGCCATGATGGATAAGCTCGCCGCCCGCGCCAAGGAGGTGCGTGACGAGGGTGTGAAGCTGGCGGACAAGGGCGACCACAAGCAGGCCATTCTGGCGCTGCAGGCGGCCACCGAACGCCTACAACGGGCGCTGCGACTGGCTGGGGTGCAATAGTTGCGGCTGACGGGCGCCCGGGGAATCCCGGCGGACGGGAGTTCTATGCGCGGCTGACGGGAAACAGCCTTGCTGGGGGTCAGGAAATACGAGCGTTCGAACGGCCCGAACATGCCGAGGGTGTTTCGAATTGCTAGAAAAGACGATATATTACCAGAGCCTTGGATTATCGAGGGGGGGCTTACAACGGGGTAAGCATGATCGCAAGCATGACAAGCATAATAATAAACGGCTGGAGAGGGGTGGGCACCCTGTGCTGTATCGCGGTGATCGTCGCAAGCATGATCACTGCTACGGATGCTCGCGCCGCCGCCGACAACGGCCCGGTGTGGAGCCGGGGTCTGCACTTTCAAACCATGGGACAGATCGTCCCCCTCGCCCAGGACGGTATTCATGATCCCACCGACAGTGCCGTGAAGGTGCTGCAGCAGCCGTGGCAGGCGATGAAGAATTTCCCCCGGGACAGTGCCGGCATCATTAACTGGGTCAAGACCCTCAACGAGGATTTGATCGAGCCGCGCATGAGCAAGAACGGCAAGGGCGTCATGTTTCCCATCGATTTCGATATCATCTTCAAGAATACCGGATCCATGCCCAACGTGCGCTTTCCCCATCTGCCTCATACGCAATGGCTGACCTGCGCCAACTGTCATCCCGCGATCTTCCTGCCCCAGAAGGGCGGCAATCCCATTACCATGTCGGCCATCATTCAGGGCAAATTCTGCGGCGTTTGCCACGGTAAGGTTGCATTCCCCCCCACTATGAATTGCGGACGATGCCATTCAGTGCCACGCGAATCACCCGGCTTGCGTTGATCCTGGGCGGCTTGGCCATGGTGTCCGCCATGGGTGGATGCACGGCCTTCAGCACGTCGGCCCAAGAGCCGGAGCCGTCCTCGGCCGGTCCGAAACAGTTGACCGTAACCAGCCCGTGGTTGTATCCCCTCGAGACCATTAACGGCGGGCTGACCGGCAACAATTTCGCGGGCAATGCCTTTCAGCGCCTGCAGCGCCCGGTGGCCGTTGCGGTGCGCGATCACCAGCTGTATATCGTGGATGCCGGCCAGCAGATGCTGTATCTGTACGATGATGTGACCAAGCGCATGAGCACCCTCAAGGATCTGCGCAGCGTGGTCTCCGGGGACGTGCCCGATATTTACGTGGCCGCGGATCGCTCCTATTACCTGGCCGATGCCGGCGGCCGTCGGGTCCTGCATTTCGACCGCAACGGCCAGCTTATGCAGACCTTCCAGGATAGCTTGAATCTCGCCAGGCCGGTGGCGGTATCGGTGGACGAAACGAACGGAGACGTGTACGTGGCAGACGGCCTGTTCGATCACGTTATGGTGTTCAATAGTGCCGGTGAGCCGTGGCGCATGATCGGGGACCGCGGGACGGGTGACGGCGAGTTTCTCAATATTACCGCCATGACCCGGGGTCCCGACGGCGTGTACATCACGGCGCGTCTCGGCAAGCGCGGGCAGGTCATGGATCAGAAGACCGGCAAGTTCCGCTATGCCTTCGACAAGGACACCATAGTGTTTCCCAATGGCATCGCCGTGGATCAAATGACCGACCTGGCCTATGTCAGCGATTTCTTCGATAACAGTATCAAGATATTCAAACATGGCCATTGGCTGGCTACAGTGGGTGGTAACGGCGCGAGTCCGGGCCGTTTCAAGGGCATCACCGACGTGGCGCTGGAAGACGGTTTTTTATACGTGGCAGACAGCCTCAACGGTCGGATTCAGGTATTCAGGGTCACGTCCGGCGCTCCGTCGGCAAAAAAAGCAAGCAGTAACTGATGTGACGAAATTCGTTTCTCGTGCAGCCACCTTGATGGTGGCCTGTCTCGCGCTGTTGATGACCGGGTGCGCCTCGACACACAGCGTCCTGAGGTATGAGGTCGATCCCACCACAGCGAAGGTATGGCCATCCGCCCCGGAAAAGCCCCGCTACCGCTACGTGGGTTCCCTGACCGGTGAAGAGAATATCCAGCTCGATGAAGAACAATCCCTGGCCTCAACCGGCACCCGCTTTTTCAAATGGCTGGTGGGGCTGGGCTCGGCCAAGAGCTCCCCGGTGGTGCTGCAACGTCCGCAAGGCGTGATGGTAGACCAGCAGGGCCGGGTATATGTCACGGACGTCAGCCGTGAGGCGGTTTACGTCTTCGATCCGGTGAAGGGGAAGCTGGACGTGTGGGAAATGGCCAGCGCCAAAGACCATTTCCTGACGCCCATCGGCATCGCGCCCGGCGCCGACGGCGAGATCCTGGTGACGGACGCGCAATGGGGTTACGTGGCGCGTCTGGATCATGACGGCCACCCACTGGGAACCTTCGGCAAAGGGCAATTATCCTGGCCCACCGGCATCGCCCGGGACCCCGACAGCGGCCACATCTACGTGGCCGAGACCCATGCCCATGACATCAAGGTCTTCGATAAGGACGGCAAGTATCTTCGCACCATCGGCAAACGGGGGGTGAATCCCGGGGAGTTCAATTCGCCGACCTTCCTGTCCATTACCCAGCACCACCTCTATGTCACCGATACCATGAACGCACGGGTTCAGGTATTGACCCTGGACGGCAAGCCCCTGAAGACCTTCGGCCGCCGCGGTGTTTTCATCGGCGATATGCCGCGCCCCAAAGGGGTCGCCGCGGATAATGACGGCAACATCTATGTGGTAGAATCCTATTTCGATTATTTGTTAATATTCAACGCTGCCGGTCAGTTATTGCTGCCTATCGGGGGAACCGGTGACGGGGTGGGTCAATTTTACCAGCCGGGTGGCGTCTGGATCGACCACCGCGATAGGATCTATGTCGCGGATACTTTCAATGGACGAATTGTAGTTCTCCAGTTTCTGAAAGAGGGGACATGAAAACAAGGCTGCGAAACAGCGGAGTCCTCGCCTTGGTCGCGATTTTCCTGACGTTGGCCGCAGGGCCGGTGCAGGCGAAGCGCATAGCGGATATCCGCAATACCAAACACAATTTCTCAGCCACGGTCATCCCCATCCTGCCCAATGGCGCGCAACGCAATGCCGCCGCCGCCAGCGAATCCCAGATCTGCGCCTTCTGCCACACGCCCCACGGCGCCACCAAGGCCCCCAAGGCGCCCCTGTGGAACCGCAATCTGTCCAAGGCGACGTACAAGACCTATTCGTCCGGCTCGCTGGACGCGGTGGACCTGGGCCAGCCCAGCGCCAAGTCCAAACTGTGCCTGTCGTGCCATGACGGCACCCTGGCCTTGGGGGCGGTGAATGTCCTCAATCGCGTCGAGAACCCCAAGGTGGACTTTACCGGACCGGGGATCGGGCCCGGCGATACCATCCCCCGGGGCCTGGGCGAGACCACCGGCTTTACCCGCAAGATCGGCACGGACCTGACCAATGACCACCCCATTTCGTTTACCTTCGACAGCGCCCAGGCGGCCCGTGACGGCGAGCTCTATAATCCCGCCACGGTGACCCAGGTACATGAGCGGGTGCGCGGCGAAAAGGCGCCGCTGATACCCCTGGAAAATAACAAGGTGGAGTGCATCTCCTGCCATGACCCCCATATCCGCGATACCACGGGCGAGAACATCAAATTCCTGCGGGTCAACCGTTTTCAAAAACATGCGGATCCGGTGGCGGGGCAGTTCAACAAGCAGAACGATATCATTTGCCTCGCCTGTCACAACAAGGCGGGCTGGGTCGGTTCGGCCCACGAGAACAGCAAGGTGGCGACCTATGACTACACCGACGCGGCGGCGGACCTGCGGGAATTCCCCCGCGGGACCAAGGTCTGGCAGGCGGCCTGCCTGAACTGCCACGATCCTCACACCGTACAGGGTTCGCGGCGCATTCTGCGCGAAGGCACCGACGGGCCCATCGCCGTTACCCCCGAGGGCGCCAAGTATCACGTGGGCGGCAAGGCCGCCATCGAACAGACCTGCTACGCCTGCCACTCCGCCGACGGCGGCACCTTGCGCAATCAATCCATGCGGCCCGGTTTCGGCGTGCCCGACATCAAGACCGATTTCACTACCCTGCCCCGCCACATGCCCATTTCCAACACCGATCAGGCAGCCGGCAAGGAGATGCATGATATCGGGACCGGCCCCTATCACAATCAGCAGGGGGGTAAGGACTTCATCGAGTCGCAGCTCAGGATGGGCAAGGGCAACCTCAACAACCGCCATGCCGAATGCACCGATTGCCACAACCCGCACCGCCTGATCAAGAATCGGCTCTTCAATGACGATCCCAACACGCCGGACACCGAGGGAACCCATCCCCACACGGTTGCACAGATCGCGAAGAATCCGCCGGCCTATCCGGGGACGCCGGCGGGCATCCATACCAATCTGGCGTCGGGCGTGCTGCGCGGTGCGTTCGGCGTGGAGCCCAGCGGCTGGTCGTCCACCGCGTTCGGCAGCGAGCCGACCTTCTTCCAGGTCAAGCGCGGCGATCCCGGCGTGGGCGGCAGCACCGCCGTGAGCGCTCCCTATGTGACGCGGGAATATCAGGTATGCCTCAAGTGCCATTCCAATTATGCCTTTAATTCGCCGCCGCCCCTGGGCATGTCCAAGGGCACTACGCCGCCGGGCACCAACGCCATGTTTAATTACACTAACGTGGCCATGGAATATCAGTCCCCCGATGATCAAAAGGGCGAGGTGGCCACGGCGGGCACCGAACCGCCGTCCCCCACCGGGGCCTTTAAGGGGACGGATCCCGCCGGCAATGTCGTGAACTATCTGATCAACAATCACCGCGCCTGGCATCCCGTGATGAAGCCGACCGGGCGCACGCCCGCACAACGCGGTGGCGCCAATGTCAATCTGTGGCGCTCACCCTTCAACGTCGCCGGCGGCATGGGCAATCAGACCATGTATTGCACCGACTGCCACGGTTCCGATACCAACGTCAAAGATGGCGCGGTGCCGCGGGGTGGGGAACAGGGCAAACCCTGGGGACCGCACGGCTCGAGCAACGACTTCCTGTTGAAGGGGCCGTGGAACAATCAAAGCGGTACCAACCAGCCTGACGCCTTGTGTTTCCGTTGCCACAATTATGAGTACTACGGCAAGTCCTTCCCCCCCAACACCCCCGACAGTGCGACGGTAAAGAGCGGTTTCCGCCGCGCCGGCGGCGGTGCGGCCTGCGTGGGCACCCCCAACACCAACCTGCACACCGGCCACGCCATGCAGGGTGTGGTGCGGAATTTCCGCTGTACCTATTGCCACGTATCGGTGCCGCACGGATGGAAGAACAAGAATTTCCTGGCCAATTTGAACGATGTCGGTCCCGAGGCGGGACTGCCGCCGGGGACGCAGGTGCGTACCCCCAGTCCGCAGCGTTATTACAAGGGACCCTATTACAATGGCAGCACCCTGAAGGTGGTGAACTTCCAGCGCAGCGGCGAATGGACCCCGGTCAGTTGCGGTTCCGCCGGGCCGCCGGGTAATGGATTGACGGGTATCAGTTGGATGAACGGCTTTGCAAGTGAAACCTGCAATAACATCCCATGACTATGTTATTGCGCCCCCTGTCGTCGCTCCGCCTTACGTTGGTGGGGATGATCCTATTGGCCATCGGCGCGGGCCTCAGTTACGGCAACCCCATGAACATGCCGGTGTGGGTGCTGGTGGTGCCCATGGCGGTGCTGGCGCTGAATCTGCTGTCCGCCATCATCGTCAGACCGCGCATTCACCGTCACCTCAGCTTGCTGGTGTTTCACCTCGGTCTGCTGGGCGTCGTGATTCTGAGCGCCATCGGGTTTCTCACCCGCTACGAGGCCCATGTGGAACTGCTGCAGGGCACGGCGTTTTCGACCGACGCTCTGTTCGATCAGCGTAAGGGTCCGTGGCACAACGGGGACCTGGATAAGGTTCACTTCGTCCAAGGTCCGTATACCGTGGATTACGCCGCGCACATGATGCGCGGCCACACCCGCAGCCAGGTCGAGGTGCCGGACGGCCGCGGTGGTTGGAAGACCAAGGTTATCGGTGATGACCGGCCGCTGGTGATCAATGGTTACCGCTTTTATACCTCATTCAATAAGGGTTTCGCCCCCATCTTGACCTGGACACCGAATGAGGGGCGGGCCGTGACCGGATCGGTGCACATGCCGTCTTATCCGTTGTTCGAGTTCAAACAGGACAACAGCTGGACGCCGCCGGGAGGACCGCAGATCAAATTCTGGCTGCGGCTGAATACCGGTATGACCGAGAAGGCCGCGTGGGTGCTGGACGGCAGCGGGACGCATGGGGTATTGGTGGTGAATACGCCCTCCGAGCGCAAGGAGTTGAAGGCGGGTGACAGCGTCAAGCTCCCCGGTGGGACACTGCGCTATGACCGCTTGTCTACCTGGATGGGTTACAAGATCTTCTATGATCCGACCCTCCACTGGTTATTCGCCACCTCGATCATCGGCGTAATGGGATTGTTCGCCCATTTCTGGCGCAAGTTTGGCGCGAGTTGGGCGGCGATGGGCCGCACGAACGGCGAAGCCGTGGCGCGGCCTGCTTCTCAAGGGGGAATGCGTTATGAGTGAAATCTCCACTGCGACGGAGCTGCCCTGGTTATGGTCGGGCCTCGGCGCCTATGCCCTGGCGACCTTTATTGCAGTGCGCGCCGTGGTGGTCCGCGGCCAGTCCGCCGGCGCAGCCATCAACCGTTCCTATGAAAATCAGGTATTGCTCTCCATCGTCGGCGGCGTGTTGCTGCTCGGCGTTGCCTTGGCCGATCGTTGGATGCGCATCGGTCACGGGCCCTTCGTTAATCTGTTCGAACTGTTGATGAGCCAGTTGTTCAGCCTCGGCGTCATTTACTGCATCGCCTACTGGCGTTTCCCGGTGATTCGTCCCAGCGCCGCGGTGGCGTTACCCATGATGTGGATCCTGGGAATCTGGATCCTGTTGCTGAAGCCGGTCGATGCGCCGTTTCCGCCCACTTATTCCAATAACTGGTTGTGGGTCCATGTGGGTATGGGCAAAATCTTCCTCGGTCTGTGCATGATCGGCACCGCCTTGGCCGGCACCATTCTATTGCGTTCCAATCAGCGTCTGGCGGCGTCGTTCCGCCACATGCCCAGCGATGCCGTGCTCGATCATTTTGCGTGGCGCTTCATGCTGCTGGCTTTTATCTTTCACAGCCTGATGCTGGTGGCGGGCGCGGTGTGGGCCCAGGATGCATGGGGCAGGTATTGGTCGTGGGACGCGCTGGAGACCTCCGCGTTTCTCACTTGGTTGGCCTTAGGCGGCGCCATCCACGCCCGCCTGACCTATCGTATCCCGATCCGGGCCGGCGCGGTGTTTATCTGCATCGTGTTCGTGCTGGCCTTTCTTACCTATTTCGGCGCGCCGTTCTACAGTCAGGCGGCCCATAAGGGGGTCATATGACCGCCGTCGCATTGGATTCATCCGTACAACATACCGAGCGGGTTACGGCCACGACGTCGGTGATGTTGCTGTTGGCCATTATCGGTTTACTGGTGACCCTGAGCCGCAGCCCGGAACTGGCCTCCCTGGAGCCGAAGAGCAAGGTCGCCGCCATCGATCCCGCGCTGCACCCCCGGGCCCACGCCACCGCCGCGCGCGAGAAAGAGATCGCCAAGCGCTTCCAGGAAGCGGTGATGATGCTGCACGCCAAGCAATATGATTACGCCATCACCGCCCTGCACCGCGTGATCGAGCTGTCGCCGCGCATGCCCGAGGCCTATGTCAACATGGGTTTCGCCCTGTTGGGGCTGAAGAAATACAAGGCGGCGGGCGATTTCTTCAACGCCGCCATCAACCTGCGGCCCTATCAGGCCAACGCCTACTGGGGATTGGCGGTGTCCCTGGAAGGCAGGAACGATCTCGAAGGTGCCCTGGGAGCGATGCGTACCTACATCCATCTCGCGCCCTCCGACCCCAAATCCCGGGACTACGTGCGCCGCGCCCGCTCCGCCATCTGGGAATGGGACACCCGCCTCAAGCGCGGCCCCTTGCCGCCGGAGCACGCGGAATTTCTCAACAAGCGCGGCAAGCAATGGGCGGAGCGCAACAGTCCGGATCATGATGCTCCGAGAAGCCCGCACGGCGAAGCCTTGAAAATGACCCAGGTCCCGTAGCAGGCCCGCTCCGATGCCGCGCAAAAGTGGATGCGGCGTGGACAATGCGCCCCGATGAATATGCTGTTATCCAATTATCTCCGCGGTGGCCTCGATTCGGCATGAATCCGGATTCACCCCAGACCTCCACACCTGAACAATGGCTGGCTGAACACGGCGACGTCCTGTATCGCCATGCCTATTTCCGTTTGCGTGATCAGATGGCGGCGGAGGATATGGTGCAGGAAACCTTGCTCGCCGCCATGCGGGCGCGCGAGCGCTTCGCCGGGCGCTCTTCGGAGCGCACCTGGCTGATCGGGATACTCAACAACAAGGTGGTCGATCATCTGCGCCGGCAGACGCGGGAGCATGGCCTGGAGCAGGGCGACCTTGGCGATAATGAACTGGAGAGTCTGTTGTTCGAGGCGGACGGACACTGGCGCCATCCACCTTCCGCCTGGGGCGATCCCGATGCCACCTTCGAGCAGAAGGTGTTCTGGGAGGCCTTCAGCCGCTGTCTTGAGGAATTACCGACGCGCCAGTCCCAGGCCTTCACCTTGTGCGAAATGGACGGAGTGGGCGGTGCCGAGGCCGGTAAGGTATTGGGGGTTTCCACGACTAATATATGGGTCATTCTGCACCGCGCCCGCCTCCGCCTGAAGGAATGTTTGGAGATCAACTGGTTGGGACAGAGCAGGTAGGTGCGCATGATCACGGGATGTACGCGGAGAGATCGTCATGATGATGTGTAGAGAAGCGGCTCGCTTGATTACCGCCTCGTACCAACGGCCGTTGCGTTGGCGCGAGCAGATGTCCTTGCGCATGCATCTTGCCATCTGCCACGCCTGCAGAAACTTCAAGAAGCAGATGAACATTCTGACCGAGGCGGCACGGCGCTTCGCGCTGCAGGAGGAGGCGTTCGCCGGGCTGCAACTCGCCGATGACGCCCGGCAACGGATCAGGACACTGCTGGTGGCGCGACAGGGGAAGGGGGGCGACGCCTGATCCTGATGCTTCACCGGGACTGCGAGGCTGATTCACTCGTGTCATTTTCCGCCGCACATGAAATGACACGTCGTTGGAGCGTTAGTTCTGCATTGGGAGGTATTTTGCAGGGGTTACGAGCGCAACTACCTGCACAGCCAGCGGTAGTTATTCAGCTCCTCTTGGGTGTCAAAACAAAGAAGGGGCGGTTTCCCACCCCTTCTTCACATCGCCTCAACGCTACCTATCCTCGACTAGTCGTTACGTGCCAGCTTACGCCGCCCGACACCGACGCCAAGCAGACCGGCACCTAGCAGGAAGATGGTACCCGGCTCGGGGACGCTCGCGCGGACAACAAGGTCTTCGTAGTCGTGATCACAAGTAGTACCGGTGCAACCGCGGTCGGTGAACCCAATATAGGTCGCCCTGCCCACAGTGTCGTATTGTGTACTCGTCAGGTAGGGATCCATTCCCAGAAAGTATCCTGCCAGTCCATCTTTATCCGGGGAGTGATTGTTTGATCCATCGTTGGTGGCACACCCCGCGGGGCAAAGAAGTTGAGTCTCACCTATGGCACCGGTAGTGGTGAGATTGACGTCGCGGAAAGCGATCAGACCGGCATCAAAGTATATTCGGACACTGCTACCCGGATTCGTACAGGTTATGGTCGGAACGCTGCTGCCGGACGCGCCGCAGTTGTCGGAGCTCTTATTATCAAATATGGTTAGCCAAGCGCCTGTAGCACCGGAAGTAGGGTCCCAGACTTGGAAGACATTGTGGTCCGTCGCGTCGCCCTGGCCCATGTTTTGGAAGGTGACAGTGGCCCCCTCGGTCAAACGGAGGTAGCTGGCATCATAGCCAGTGATACCGCGAGGACAGTCTACCCCGGCTGTACAGGTCGTTCCTGGTGCTGCATAGCCAAACGTATCTGGAGCGAAACTAGCGGTGTCCGGCCATCCTCCTTGAACCGTCGGTAGGCCCGGCCCGGGCGGGACGCTGTCGGCAATCGGATAGACGGAGCCGCCCGGATCGCCAATCGCCTCTGCATTGGCGGAACTTGGAGCACCGCCAACATGCGTCCAAGAATTACCGGTTGGTGAAGAAGTCGGAGTCGGTGAAACACCATCGGTAGTCGGGCTGCCGGTGATTTCCAACATCGGAATTGCATTTGCCGTCCCCGCCACTCCCAGTGACAGCGCAGCGGCCGCTGCAATTGTTGAAAGCTTGATCATGATTAATACCTCCTTTATTACATCTACTACTGATCGCTACCGGGCAGACCTTGTCCCGTCATCCATTGGCCGAGACTCTGGGTGGGTAGAAGTGTTCAAGCAGCAAACACCTTCCTCCAAACTGTGTCGTCATTTTCCCGTAAGCATACGCCGCGCAAAAATAGTATTTTTATTGTATATCAATGCATTAAAGATTTCGCCGATCATTCGTTTTGCCAGGCTGTAATATTTTTCGACAGCGGAGAGGAATGGCTATGTGCTGCATGGATGGGAAAGCGACCCGGTGGGGCGCTTCTAGTCCAACAGCAAGATGATGCCGCAGGTCGCCAGTGCGATTAACAGGGTGCGAAGTCCCGACCAGAGCCAGAATAGGCCGCTGACCTGTCCCAGGAACACGCCCAGCAAAAAGGTCACGGCCAGGCCCGTGGCGATGGACGTTAATAATGGCGGCAGCGGCAGATAAGCGGCGAACCACATCGGCGAGATGATCAATAGCGAGAGCAACAGCGGCGCCAGCCCGTTGACCAGGGCGATGAGGGCGGGGACCAGGCGCGCGGCCTTGCCGTGGGCGGACTCGCCGAGATCGGAGACCATGGCCTGCTCCAGTTGCCGCAACGAGTTTTGGCGCTCCGCCGCCTCGCTGATATAGGCGCTGGTCAAGCCACTGACGGTCAACGCCACCGCCGCGCCCAGGCAGGTGTTGATGATCACCTGCGGATCAGGCCGCTCGCTGATATGAAAACCCATGATGATGCCGAGCATGGTCAGCACGCCGTCGAAGCCGTTGACCACGAAGTAACGCCGCGCAATGGTGTGCGAGCCGGTAATCTTGAGGAATAAGCTGAGTTGATCGAGGATCTTCATGGATGCTCGTCACGGTCTGCTAATCTTCCATTGAACTGCTTACTTGCACCTCGTCAATGCTGTGCAACGAACCGCCGAGATTGGTGATGGTCTCGCTGATGGCATCGAAATTGACGTCATCTCCCTCGATGATGACCTGCACCGTCTCGGTTTTCTCGTCCACCTCCTGCACGGTAAAGGTGACGCGGTAGTCGACGCCGTGCTCGGCGATGGCCTTGGCGAACTCCAGGCCATTGGGCTGATGGGGTTTAAGCACGTCCAGTACGATGCGTTTGACTAAGACCATGGTTGTCATTTTCCTTGCAGGCTTGCCTTCCCCCGAATTGTACCCCGGAACGTACGCAGTCGGCAGCCGCCCGTGGATCCATGCGCAACGGGCATGGTTTCAGCGCTGCTCCGGCGGGCCGGCCACGCTGATCTTCCAGCAATTGTGAATGCGCGGGTTGCGCGCGAAATCCTCGGGAATGGTGGCGTGGGTGATGTCTTCGATGCGTAATCCCGGCAGCGCCGCCCGGTCCATTTTGAAGTTGCGCAGATTGTTGGAAAAGATCAACACGCCGCGGGGGGCCAGGAGTCGCGCGGTGGCCTCGAGCAGGGCCGGGTGATCGCGCTGGACATCGAAGGTGTGTGCCATGCGCGTCGAATTGGAGAAGCTGGGGGGGTCGAGGAAGATCAGATCGTAACGCTGCCTGTCCTGCGCGGCCTGGTCAAGCCATGTCAGGCAGTCCGCCTGGATATAACGATGCCGGGCGTCGCTGTAACCGTTGAGCGCCAGATTCTTGCGTGCCCAGTCGAGATAAGTCCGCGACATGTCGACGCTGGTGGTGCTCGCCGCGCCGCCGGCGGCGGCGTAGACCGTGGCGGCACCGGTATAGGCAAACAGGTTAAGGAAGTGTTTGCCGTAGGCCAGGTCGCGCAGCCGGGCGCGGGTGAGGCGATGGTCGAGAAACAGACCGGTATCCAGATAATCGGTGAAATTCACCAGGAAGCGCAGGCCGCCTTCGCCCACTTCGTGGAATTGTCTTTCCGTGGCGAGCTTTTCATACTGCGCCTGGCCCTTCTGGCGGCGGCGCACCTTGAAAAACAATTGCGCGGGGGAGACCTCCAGCACCCGGGGGATGGTGGACAGCGCTTCCTGCAGGCGGGTTGCTGCCTTGGCGGGATCGATATCCTTGGGGGCCTGATATTCCTGCACATGCACCCAGTGCCGCTCGCCCTGATAGAGATCCACGGCCACGGCGTACTCAGGCATATCGGCGTCATAGACCCGGTAGCAGGCGATGTGTCCGCGTCTGGCCCATTTGCCCAGGTGCTTGAGATTTTTCCGCAGGCGGTTGGCGAACATCTCGGCGCCGGGGCCGAGCGGTGCGGTGCTCGTCGCCTCGGGTATTGCTGAGGCGCGTGACGTGACGAACCACTCCGCACTGATGTCGAAACATAACAGTTTGCATTCCAGGGCGCCGTTGTACAGGGAGTAGATCTTGCGCGCGCGCAATCCCATGCGTCTGCCCAGTTCGGGATTGGCGGTGAATATGGCGGCGCGCCAGCCGCCGAAATGTGTCTTGAGCCGCTCGCCGAGATGGCCATACAGGTATTGCAGTTCGGAGAGTTCGCCGAGGCGTTCGCCGTAGGGCGGGTTGCTGACTACGAGACCGGGTGTGGAATGTTTGCCGCTGGGCGGGGTGCAATCGCCCAGTTCGCGCCGTTCCACATGGATGTGGGCGCCAAGTCCGGCGCGGGCGATATTGTCATGGGCGGCACGCACCGCGCGGCGATCGGCGTCATAGCCGATGATGGCCGGCGGCTGCGCTAGACCGGCGTCACGGCGTGCAGCGGCCTCTTCCAGAAGCGTTTGCCACAGCGCGGCATCGTGGCCGCGCCAGCCGAGAAAACCGAAATAATCGCGCCCCAGTCCGGGGGCGATGTCCGCCGCCATCAGCGCCCCTTCGATCAACAATGTGCCGCTCCCGCACAGCGGATCGAGCAGCGGTGCGCCCGCCTTGGCTACCTCCGGCCAGCCGGCGCGCAACAATACCGCGGCAGCGAGATTCTCTTTCATGGGTGCCGCCATGGCCTCGCTGCGGTAGCCGCGGCGATGCAGGCTCTCACCGGAAAGGTCGAGGCTGAGCGTCGCTTCGTCTCTATGCAGATAGATATTGATGCGCACCGCAGGCCGTTCCCGTTTCACATCGGGGCGATATCCGTGACGTTCGCGCAGCTGGTCGACGATGGCATCCTTGGCCTTGAGGGCGCCGTAGCGGCTGTGGTTGATCTGGGATTGAGTGGTAGTGAAATCGATGGCCAGGCTGGCGTCGGCGGCGAGATGCCCGTCCCAGTCGATGGCACGTACGCCCGCGTACAAGGCCTCGGGTGTCTCCGCAGTGAAGCGTGACAGGGGCAGCAGGATGCGATTGGCGAGTCGCGACCACAGGCAGCCGCGGTAGGCGACAGCCAGATTGCCTTCGAAGGCGACCCCCGCTCGGGTCTCGCGGACACTGGCGGCGCCCAGGCGGCGCAACTCCGCGGCGAGCAATGATTCCATGCCCTTGGGCGTGGTGGCGAAAAAGCTGGAGGAATTCATGTTGGAACTGATGGCAAAGGATACATTTTACTTTAAACAAGGGCCATGATTGCGTCGTTATGTCGGGCGGGCCGCAGCGCGGCCCAACATCCGGCAGTTTTGATTTGAGGATTGCCGGCCACCGGTGCGGAGCGGTGAGCGGTTTTTCTCCCGTGTTTCATGATCGCTATTTGTGCGCCGGACTCGCAGTGAAGGCCTCGGGCCGCCAGGGATCGTCGGCGACGTCATCATGTTGGGATGCACGGCCGCGAATTTTGGTCGCGGCCTGTTCCACCCGGCGCGCCAAGGCGCCGGTGTCCGGATTACGTTCCTGGCCGTAACAGAGGCGTTGCACGGCGCGAACGGTATCCCGCAGTTGCGCATCGCCGCCGTGACGGTGTTCCCACTCATCCAATCCCTGCTCCAGGGTACGGCTGCCGAAGGCGGCGAGCAGTTGTGCCTGCAAGGGGTGATGGATCGCCGGAGGCGGCGGTTCCCGTACAGGGGGGGCGGTTTGCACCGTTTCCGGGGATGTGGTGCGCGGCCGCGTCCATAGTCGGATCATGGTTGCGATCCACATCATGGCGAACAGCAAAGCCGTGAGCTGCCACCACAGGAGCTTGTCGTTGCCGGTCGTGGCACCGCCCCGTACGGTGGTGTGGACGGCCGTGGTCTTGTCTGCGTGGGGCGTTGGCGCGACAGCGGCAGCCGGGACAGTGAGGGTGACGGCCTCCGCTTCGGCCACCGCCATGGCGCCTCGTTTGCTGTCGAAATAGGGAATGCGTATCGGCGGCAGCTTGAATGTCCCCCCGCTCTGCGGCAGGGCCGATAGGGTGTATTCAACGACCGAGGTCAGGCCGCCGGTAACGGTCTCCGTCTTGCGTTGGGCGTGATCGCTGGACACCTTGATATGCGCCGGCATTGCCGCCAAGGGGAGGGTGTCCGGCAGGGCGAAGCGACTGAATGGGCCGCGTACGGTCACGGTCCAGGTACTGACCTTGTTGACGCTCGGCGCGGGTCTGGGAGGGGTTTGGGTCAGGAGCGGCGTACCCACCGGGATGTCCGCGGTGACATTATCCGGGAGGGTCTTCACCTCCACGCGCTGCTGCTGATGGGGTAGGCGTAGTTTGCGTCCGTCCCCGGTGACCGCCCACACGTCCGGTAGATTGATAGTCATGGTGCCGCTTTGCTTCGGAAAGATCGCCCAGGCGATACGCGTCACGTCATAAGCGATGCCGCCCACCTTTTCCTTGCGTTCGCTCTGCGGCAGATCGTGATGTTCCATGAGTTCGATGGCCATGGGCTCGGTCTCAATGTATTCGCCGACGCTGGCGGTCTTGAGCTTGATGCGGTGATACACATCCAGCCACGCTACCACCTGCTGGCGCTGCCACACGCTTTGGGCGCTCACGCCTCCCTTGCTGAAGATTTCCGGCAGGCTCCCCGCCGGCAAGGGACGGGCCACGATGGTGATAGGCGAGGTATGGAGACCGTCGACGCTGAAGACGGGAATGGTCAGGTGGCCCGCGTGGCGGGGAAACAGATCGACGGTCAATTCCGAGGTGGAGCGCCCCTGGCTGCGATAGATGTTGTAACGATTCTCCACATGAGGGGTGCCGATGTCGAAGTCCTTGGTTAGCTCGCTGAGGTCTACGTTGGGCGATATCCCCTGGGCGCGCAGCCGCGTATCGCTGTTGATCAGGGACAGGGTCAGTACCACGTGTTCCTGCAGGACCAGTTCCTTGCGATCGACGCTGGCGCTGAGTTCTGCGGCCTGGGCCGCCGCGAGCTTGAATAAGGCGAGCGCAGCGAGGAGCGCATATCCGAGAATTCGTACTACCATGGCTTGCCTTTGATGATCATTACATCGGGACCGTAGTCTTCCTGCCGAAAGCGGCGGCGCAGGAAGTCGGCGGAATTGTCCGGCAGGGATTCCAGCTCCGGTGAGCCGCTGCCGTGGTCGGCGCTGCTGCGCCACAGCGCCAGGGTCTGCTGTAAACGTTCGTCGCGGCTGTTGCGAGGAGGGCTGGCATCACTTGCCTGCCGTCCTGGTAGCGTGCCCGGCCGTCGCTGTGACGATTTGTCCTGAGCGGTGTCTGGGGAGTTGCTGCGGGCGGTGCGGTCTTTTCCTTGGCGGCGCCGGTCCAACTGCTCGGCGTCGGCGCTGCTGGGGCCGGGTGCGGGCAGCAGTGATTGCTTGGCGTCTTTGCGCTGTTGTTCGCCGCGGTGGGCGTCGAGAAACTGATTGACCAGGCTGAGATTGAGCGCCGCCTTGCTGAGCTTCGGTTCCAGGCGCAGCGCCGCCCGATAGCTGTCGCTCGCCGCACGGAAGCGATGCAGTTGCGCCAGGGCGTTGCCGGCGTTGTAAAGCGCACGGGCCTTTTGCATGTCGTCGCCAGTGCGTTGCGCCGCTCGTTGAAAGGCGCTGAGCGCGGCCTGCCAAACCTGGAGACGATAGGCCGCGGTACCCTCGCCCATGCGGCCGTTATAGCCGTCTACTTTACCGTACAGCGCTTGCGCCCGACCGTAATGACCTTGCTGCAAAGCATCATAGGCGCGTTGTTCGCTCCACGGCGCTGCGTTGCTCGGGGTGGGCCAGACAATGAGCGGCGCCGCCAGCAGCGGGGCGACGAGCAGCATCAGGGCCTCGCGGCGCCGTGCGCCGTTCCACAGAAACAACAACAGGCTGATGGCCAGCAGCCAGGGGTAGAGCGCGACACCTTGTATCAGCGGTCGCGAGACCGCATGCGGCGCGGCGCGGGTACGGTTGTGCAATTGCGCCAGCAGCGCGCGCCATTCGCCGTCGTCGTCGCGCAAACCGAAAGTGGCCGCTGCTGTCCGGTACCGGGCTGCCGCTGTCCGTGCCCACGCCGATCACGAACAGGGGAATATGCTCCCTGTCCAGGCGGCGCGCCGCCGCCAGGGTGTCCGGATCATGAAACTCGCCGTCGCTGAGCAGGACCACCGCCCGGCTGCGTTCGGCGCTGGCGCCCAACAGCTGTTCCGCCACCTCCAGTGCCCGCGTCAGATTGGAACCGGGCAGGGAGGTGAGGCCGGGATCGAGCAGGTCGACGAAGCGCAGAAAGGCATCGTAGTCGGTGGTGAGCGGCACCATGCCGTAGGCGTTGGCGGAGAAGGCCACCAGGCCGATGCGGTCGTTGCTCAGCAGTCTGGTGAAATCGTGCAATTCCCGCTTGACTCGCGCCAGGCGGGTCGGGGAAACATCGGCGGCGGCCATGGACGGCGAGATGTCCACAATTACCGCGATATCGGCGCCACGCTGTCGTGCCGGCTGCGGGTGTTGCGGTTGCCAGTACGGACCGGCAGCCGCCATTGCCGCCAGGGTCCAGGCGAGGAACAGGCTTGCGGAGTAGATGGGACGCCGTGCCGCGCCCACCAGCAGGCGCTGCAGCAGGGGCGGATCGGCGAAGCCTGCGAGTTTATTGTGCCGCCTGCGGCCTTGACGCCAGGCCAGAGCCAACCACGGCACGACGGCCAACAACAGCCACAGCGGCTCCCGCCAGTGCAGATGGGCCAGCCAGGCGCTCACGGCAATACCTCGCGCGCGCTGCGGCGCTGGGCCAGGAACAACAACATCAGTCCCAGCGCCAGAGGCAGCCAGTACCAGTCGAAATGTTCGCCGATGTTCTGCAAATGAATATCAACCGTCTCCAGTCTCTTGATGTCGGCAAGGATAGCCTTGGCGTCGTCGCTGCTTTTAACACGGTAATAACGGCCGCCGGTCTCGGTGGCGATTTGCTGCAGCAGGGTCTGGTCCAGGGGCAGTTCGGAGGCGATGGTGCCGCCGCTGGGCCCGCCCGGATAGGCGACGATGCCCGACTGGCCGATGCCCACTGTATAGATACGCACTTTATACTGTTTCGCCAGTTCCAGCGCGTCTTCGGGGGAGAACCGGCCGGCGGTGTTGGTGCCGTCGGTAAACAGGAACAGCACCCGCGCCTGCCGTGGCCGGTCGCGCAGCCGTTTCACCGCCAGCGCTATGGCGTCGCCCATGGCGGTGCGTTCGCCGGCAATGCCGTTCTTGATGTCATGCAGCATGCTGCGCACCAGGGCGAGATCGCGGGTGACCGGCGTCAGGGTGAAGGCGTCGTCGCCGAACACGATGAGCCCGGCGCGGTCGCCCGGGCGTTGCGCGAGCAGGCGGTCGACGATGGCCTTTACCATGTCCAGGCGGTTGACGCGGTGGCCGTCGACCACGAAATCCTCGGCGCGCATGGAGCCCGACACATCGATGGCGAACATCAGATCCCGGCCGGGGTAATCGTAGGGATGTACGATCACCCATTGCGGCCGCGCCAGGGCCAGGACCAGCAGCATGCATCCCGTCAGCCACAGCCACGGCCAGCGTCGCGCCTGGACCGGCAATTCCGCCGCCAATTGCGCCAGCAATTGCGCGTGGGGATGGAACAGGGCGGGCTGTTTGCGCGGCGCACGGCGCCGCAGCCAGCGCCATACCAGGAACGGCAGGGGAAGGGCCAACAACCACCAAAGGGAGGCGAAGGTGAACATGGTTCAATTGCCCCGCCGTTGCGCGGCGGCGAGCCAGCGCCCGGCGCGCTCGAAACATTGGGAAGACAGGCCGGCGTTTGCTGTTTCGCGATAACGCAAGGCATGTAGTTGCTGCAACGTTTCACACCATGAGGTGTCATCTTCAACGGCGTTCGGGCGCGAGTGCGCGTTGAGCTGCGGCACGGCCAGGCCCAGGCGCAACAAGGTCGCGAGGCGATAAGCCGCCTCGCGATCGGAGAGATGACGGGCTTGCCATGCCTTGTGCAGTGCCACCAGCCGTTGCCGCGCCTCGCGGGCCGGTGCGGCGTTACGCGGCGAATAGTGTGTCTTCATAAACCACCCTAGCGCCGCTATTGCCAACAAGCAGATCACGGCAATCATGCCGAGCAGCATCCAGTCCGGACCGCCGGGAGGCGGCGGCGGCAGGATATCGGCCAGTTGTGATAAGGCGACGCCTTCTTTCATAAGCGGCTCATAAATAATCTGTCCTGCCCCTACCGGCCGGAATGAGCTTAATGCGGTTAATCAGATGCCCCACAACAATTGCTCCAAGCGGCTTGCCGCGTCCTCGTGGGTATGGACGCGGATAATGTCGACGCCGGCGCCCAGCAGATTTCGTTGCAGGGCCGCGTTGCGTTTCGCCATGGCCGCGGCGTAGCGTTCACGCAGCCGCACGTCCCCGGTATCCACTACATACAGTTTGCCCTCGGGTGAACGGAAACGCGTGCGCCCGACGGCGCTGAGTTGTTCCTCGGCGGGGTCGACAATGTGAATAGCAGTGACTTCGCAGCGCTCGGCCAGGTGGCGCAAGGCCGGTTGCCGGCGTTCGTCCAGATGCTGGAAATCGCTGATCAGATAAATACTGCTGCCCCGTTCCACGCCACGCTCCAGATTTTCCAGAGATACGAATTCAAAATGCGGCGCCGCCGCCAGCGGGGCGATGACTGCACGCAGCAGATGCAGGGCGCCGTCCAGGTTGCGGGTGGGCGGGAAATCCTGCTCGCCGTCGCCGTTCAACACCAGGCCCGCCACCCGCTCCTGGCGTGCGACGGCGGAGAAGGCCAACAGCGCCGCGACCCGCGCCGCGGTGGCCGCCTTGATCTCCCGGCGGGTGCCGAAGGCCATGGTGGGGCCGCGGTCGACGACCAGGTACACCAGCCGTTGCCGTTCCTCGCGAAACACCTTGGTGATGGGCCGCCCGCTGCGCGCCGTGGCGCGCCATTCCATGTGGCGCACGTCGTCGCCTGCCTGATAGGCGCGCAGGTCCTCCAGTTCCATGCCGCGCCCGCGAAATATTGACATCATCGGACCGGCATAACGGCTCGCCACCGGGCGGCGCTGCCGCGCCTGGAAGCGCAAGGTCTGGCGTTGCAGGTTTTCCAGTTCGGTGATGGAAAGTAGGGGGGCGCTAATTTCAGGCTGAGTTGTCATATTACTATTTGAGTGTTGAGTTGGGGAATAAGGCTATGAGCTATCTCGCACAGGTTTCCACAGAAAAAGTTGATGGGAGCTAAGTGCAAGAAAAACTAAAGCCAAAAATGCACTCACTATAGCCAGAAGTAACATTGTGCATGCTGCATATAAAATGGCGTACAAAAAAACCACTTCTGCGCTTTTGGGTTGATGCAAGAAATTACCCGAAGGCCGCAATTGCGACAACAGCGGATATTGTCGTTGCTATGAATCTTATCGCTGAAAGCTTGAATGGGACATTTGCACCGTGGGCAGCATTCATCCCATAGCAGTTTGCTAAGTAAAGCCATAAATCTTCCACATTTCAAATGGTGCGCACAGCACACCCAACAGCACTGCGGCTCCTTTGATCCCGTAGACGAGCCGAGCTGGGGATTAAGCGAGCTCCTGTTTGAGCCTGCATCACGTTTCGTGATGCGGGCGAGTTAGCGAGCGCCCAGTCCGGCGAGTAGCGCAGGGGACTCCGCGTTAGCGGAGCGCGCGTCTCCGGGTGTCATTTCTTTTGGGTACTTTTCGTTGGACAAGCAAAGAAAAGTACCCCGCCCGCGGGGGCGGGACCCCGCATTAAATGCATTCTTTGTCCCCGCAGGGGACACAATCACAATCAATTCAATTTCTGGATTCCGGGTCTTCGCTGCGCTACGCCCGGAATGACGAATCTTTTACCCTTACGGAATCGGCACCCTCTCCAAAATTCGCGCGATTGCCTGCGCCGGCCGCACTCCTTCGGCGCGCGCCGCAAAGCTCAGGCCGATGCGATGGTTGAGCACGTCAGCGGCGACGTCGAGAATGTCCGCCGGTTCGACGAAGTCGCGTTCGGCGAGATAGGCGCGGGCGCGGGCGCAGCGTGCCACGGCCAGGGTGGCGCGAGGCGAGGCGCCGCGGGCCAGCCAGGCGGCGAGTTCGTCGTCCCAGCGCTTGGGTTCGCGGGTAGCGCCCACCAGGGTGACGATGTAGCGCTCCAGCATGGGGTCTATATAAATCTGGTTCACCGCGCGGCGCGCCGTCAGGATGTCCGATGCTGAGAGCGTCGCTGCCATCGGGGCGGTATCGCCGCCGCGCAGACGCGCGGTGTCGCGGGTGAGGATTTCCAATTCTTCATCGGGACTGGGATAGTCCAGTTCCACCTTCATGATGAAGCGGTCGAGCTGTGCCTCGGGCAGGGGATAGGTGCCTTCCTGTTCGATGGGGTTTTGGGTGGCCATCACCAAAAAGATTTTCGGGAGCTTGTGGGTCGTGCCCGTCACGGTGACCTGGTGTTCCTGCATGGCTTCCAGCAGGGCGCTTTGCACCTTGGGCGGGGCCCGGTTGATCTCGTCTGCGAGGATGATCTCGTGGAACAGCGGACCCTCGATGAAGCGGAAGTGGCCGTCCGCCGGGACGAAGATGTCGGTGCCGGTGATATCTCCGGGGATCATGTCCGGGGTGAACTGGACGCGTTGAAAGCGCAGCGCCATGCCCTCGGCCAGGGTGCGCACCGCGGTGGTCTTGGCCAGGCCGGGTACGCCTTCCACCAGGAGATGGCCTTCGGCCAGGACGGTGATGAGCAGGCGCTCTACCAGTTTTTGCTGGCCGACGATGGTGCGTTGCAGATGGGTCTTGAGGGTAGTGACGGGATGGCGGTTAGCGGTCTCTTGCATCGTAAGTGCTGCTAGCGGATAGGATTTGTGGCGGTTATCATAGCGCATTCCGTGGTTTGAAACCCGGTCTTGAGAAAGGGAAATCGCGTAAAGGTCTAATGCGGCGGCAGTACATAGCGCGGGGGTGTTCGGCATGCTCTTCTCCGCCTATCGGCTACTGTGTCTCCGAGCGCAGTGAATCGATTGGACATGGAAGGTCCGCATGAATTCCCTATTCCTTCGGGGGAGAGGGCATCTATGGCAAGGCAGTATCAGGAAATCGGATGACTCAGCAACGTACGAGTGGGCTTCATATCGTTATCCCGGTGGCGGTGGTGATCGCGGTGGCGGTCATTTTGGTGATGGTGCCCGACCTGCGGCGCGAAAATACCAGTGCCTCGAATCCTGGGGAGATCACCAATTCCATCGGCATGAAATTGATGGCGATTCCCGGCGGGAGCTTTCTGATGGGCGGCGATCCCAAGGACGACATCGCCGATGAATTGCCGCCCCACACAGTTAAGGTCGCGCCCTTTTATCTGGGCAAATATGAGGTTACCCAGGCCCAGTGGCAGGCGGTGATGGGTGAAAACCCCAGCACTTACAAGCATCCGCTGCGGCCGGTGGATCAGGTCACCTGGCTGGAGGTGCAGGCCTTCATCGATAAATTGAACCGCATGGAAGGAACCTCTTTATACCGTCTTCCCTCCGAGGCGGAATGGGAATACGCCGCCCGCGCCGGGACCACCACTAAATGGTTTTTCGGGGACGACAAACAATCCCTGGGGCGCTATGCCTGGTTCGGCCAGCATGGCGACGATATCGGCACCCGCCCGGTGGGCCATGGCGAGCCCAATCCCTGGGGCTTGTACGATATGTACGGCAATGTCTGGGAATGGGTGGCGGATTGTTGGCACGACAATTATCAGAATGCGCCCCAGGACGGTTCCGTGTGGAGCGGCGGGGATTGCAGCCGGCGCATCGTGCGGGGAGGCGCCTGGAACAGTCCGGCCCTGTACGCCCGTTCGGCGGTACGCGGCAGTTCGCCCCCGCAGATGAACGACCCCAGCAATGGCTTTCGCCTTGCCCGCAGCCGCTGATGGTGTGCCGGACCTGATTACGGCCAGCCATCCAGACGGGATAGAGTCTTATAATCAAGGTGATGGCTGTTCAAACCCGCTTGTCAGGCCTGGTTTGTCGGGAGACGGGGCGCCCTGTGCAACACCCCCTGAATATGGGAATAAGGGCAAGGGCGTGAAGACGGGACACGCCCCGGGCAACTTGCTATACTCTGCCGCTATTTTGCGCCAAGAAGGCCCACGCGGGGATGATGGAGGTTGTCGATCTGGTGTGCGCACGGGGTGAGCGCCGCCTGTTCCAGGATTTGAGCTTTACCCAAACGGCGGGCGAACTGCTCTATGTGCACGGCCCCAACGGCAGCGGAAAAACCACGCTTCTCAGGACCTTATGCGGCTTGGCGCTGCCCGAGGCGGGCGAGATCCGCTGGCAAGGCCGGGATATCCGGGCCTTGGGCGAGGAGTATCAGCGAGAGATGGCCTATGTGGGGCATCTCAATGGTGTGAAGGATGAATTGACCGCCGTCGAGAATCTGCAGGTGGCGGGGCGGTTGTCGGGATCGGATCGCTGTGAAGACCGGGCCATGGGGGCCCTGCAGCGCCTGGAATTGAGTGCCTGTGCCGAATTGCCAGGTAAGGTGCTGTCTCAAGGGCAAAAGCGCAGGCTGGCGTTGGCGCGCCTGCTGCTGGCGCCGAGGACCTTATGGATAATGGACGAGCCGTTCAATGCCTTGGATGTTAAGGCCGTGGCCATGATTCAGGAAATATTAATCGAACATCTCGATAATGGCGGGATGGCGATCCTCACCACCCACCAGGAGGTGGAGATCACGGCCCATCGGGCGCGGCATATCCGTCTCGGTGCTTAAGCGGCGCTGATCATGTGGGCGGCGTTATGGTGGGTGGTAGTACGCGATCTGACCTTGGCGATGCGCCGTCGCGCCGATGTGCTTACCACATTGTTTTTCTTCGTCATCGTGGTAAGTCTCTTCCCTCTGGGCGTCGGGCCTGAGATGAATACCCTGCGGCTCATGGGCCCGGGGGTGGTGTGGGTGGCGGCCTTACTGGCCTCGATGTTGTCTCTGGGGCGTTTGTTCTCCGCTGACTATATCGATGGTTCATTGGAGCAACTGGTGCTGGTGCCGCAGCCCCTGGCGGTGCTGGTATTGGGTAAGGTCCTGTCTCACTGGCTGGTGAGCGGCGTGCCGCTGGTGCTGATGGCACCGCTGCTGGGGGTCCAATACGGCCTGTCTGCTCAGGCTTTAGGCGTACTGGTGGTAAGCTTATTGTTGGGCACTCCGGTGTTGAGCCTGATCGGGGCGGTGGGTGCGGCACTGACCCTGGGCCTGCGGGGCGGCGGGGTGTTGGTGTCGCTGCTGGTGCTGCCGCTCTACATCCCGGTGCTGATCTTCGGCGCGGGGTCGGTGGAAGCGAGCGTGACCGGTTTGGGCGCCGGGGCGCATCTGTCCCTGTTGGGGGCGATCTTGATCCCGGCCCTGATATTTACGCCGTGGGCCACGGGTTGGGCGTTGAAGATTTCGATGGAATAACGGTTTGGTGCTTGGAAGTGCGGACGATCAATTGGTTTAAATATTCCTCGCCCTCGAGCTTCTACCCGCTGGCGGGGAAAATGATTCCCTATTTTGCGGTGCTGGCGGCGGTGTTGACCATTGTCGGGCTGTATATGGGATTCTTCGTTGCCCCCACCGATTATAAACAGGGGGAAGGCTACCGCATTATGTTCATCCATGTCCCCGCGGCGTGGATGTCCATGTTCATCTATCTGGTAATGGCGGTTTATGCGGCATTGGGTTTGGTGTTTAATACCCGCCTGTCTTCATTGATGGCCTCGGCCCTGGCGCCCACCGGCGCCTTATTCACCTTTCTGGCCCTGTGGACCGGTTCTTTCTGGGGTAAGCCCATGTGGGGGACCTGGTGGGTGTGGGATGCGCGGCTCACATCGGAGTTGATCCTGCTGTTTTTATATATTGGTTTCATGTCCCTGAAGGCGGCCATTGACGATCGGCGCCGCGCCGCCCGTGCCAGTGGGCTGCTGGCGATTATCGGCGCCATCAATGTCCCCATCATTTATTATTCCGTGCAATGGTGGAACACCCTGCATCAAGGGGCCTCCATCTCCTTTACCAGCGGCACCTCCATGGAGGCCACCATGCTGGTCACCCTGCTGGTGATGAGTTTCGCATTCTGGATGTACACCATTGCGGTAGTATTGGCGCGCGTGCGTTGCGAGATACTTGAGGCGGAGGGCGATACCGAATGGGTGGCGGCACAATTGGGTGAAGGACGATGAATTGGGGCAGTGCCGCCAATTTTTTCGCCATGGGTGGCTACGCCTTTTACGTATGGGGTGCCTACGGTGTTACCATTCTATTTTTGTTCTTGGAAATCGCGCTGTTATTGTTGAGAAAACGAACTATTGCCCAGCGTTTGGGTCGTAGGATTCGGATGCGCATCGAGGTGAAAAATGAAGCCCAGACATAAGCGCTTGACCTTTATCCTGGTGGGCTTGGCCGGCGTGGCAGTGGCCGTGGCCCTGGTGCTGAATGCCTTTCGCAGCAATATCGTGTTCGCCTTCAGTCCCTCCGAAGTGGTTGCCGGTAAGGTTCCCGAGGGCCACAGCTTCCGTTTAGGCGGCCTGGTGAAAAAAGGCAGTCTGGTGCGCGACAAGGACGGCTTGACCGTACACTTCGTGGTCACCGATCTCGCCCAGAACGTGAACGTTACCTATAAGGGCATCCTTCCCGACTTGTTCAAGGAAGGAACCGGCGCGGTGAGCCTCGGCAAGATGGGGCCGGACGGCGTCTTCCATGCGCAGCAGGTGCTGGCCAAGCACGATGAGAAATACATGCCGCCGGAGGCGGCCGAGGCCCTGAAGGAGGCCAAGAAAGAAAAGGCCCAAGGCATGCCGGTGACAATGAATGAAAAGGGGGGCAGCATATGATTCCGGAGATCGGACACTTCGCGCTCATCGTGGCCCTGTGCGTGGCCTTGGTTGGGGGGACCTTGCCCCTGGTGGGCGCCGCCCGCGGGATTCCGCGCTGGATGGCCTTGGCGCGGCCGGTGGCGCAAGGTCAGTTCGTATTCGTCGTCATCTCTTATGCTTGCTTGACCTACGCCTTCATCCATAGCGATTTTTCCGTATTGTACGTGGCCGAGCATTCCAATTCGGCCTTGCCCTTGATTTACCGTATTGCCGGGGTATGGGGCGGCCATGAGGGCTCGTTGCTGCTGTGGATCCTGATTCTGAGTATTTGGATGCTGGCGGTGACGGTGTTCAGCCGCCATTTGCCTGAAGAGATGGTGGCGAGGGTGCTGGGGGTGATGGCTCTGGTGTCTGTGGGCTTCCTGTGTTTCATCTTGTTTACATCCGATCCGTTCCAGCGTCTGTTGCCCGCGCCGCCTAACGGCCAGGATCTCAATCCACTGCTCCAGGACCCCGGGCTAGCCATGCATCCACCCATGCTCTATATGGGGTACGTGGGATTCTCGGTGGCCTTCGCCTTCGCCATTGCCGCCCTGTTGGGCGGCAAGCTGGATGCCACCTGGGCGCGCTGGTCGCGGCCGTGGACTACCGTGGCGTGGATGTTTCTCACCTGTGGCATCGCCTTGGGCAGCTGGTGGTCCTATTACGTATTGGGTTGGGGCGGCTGGTGGTTTTGGGATCCGGTGGAAAACGCCTCGTTCATGCCGTGGCTGGTGGGCACCGCTTTGATCCACTCTTTGGCGGTGACGGAGAAACGCGGCAGCTTCAAGAGCTGGACGGTGCTGCTGGCGATCTTCGCCTTTTCACTGAGTCTGCTCGGTACTTTCCTGGTGCGCTCCGGGGTATTGACGTCGGTGCATTCCTTCGCCAGCGATCCCAAACGCGGATTGTTCATCCTGATCTTCCTGGTGATCGTGGTCGGCAGCTCCCTGATGCTGTATGCGTGGCGCGCCCCCAAGGTGGGTTTGGGCGGCAGTTTCGCCCTGGTTTCCCGCGAATCCCTGTTGCTCGCCAATAACGTGCTGTTCACCACGGCGGCCGCTACGGTGTTGCTGGGGACTCTGGCCCCGCTGTTCGTGGATGCACTGGTGGCAGTGGGGGTATTAGGGCCGACCAATAAGATCTCGGTGGGAGCGCCTTATTTTAATTCGGTGTTTGTGCCAATCATGTTTTTTGCGATATTTCTCATGGCGGTGGGACCCATAGCCAAATGGAAAAAGGCCGAGGTGCCGGAGCTGGCGAGGCGAGTGCGTTGGGCGGGTGTTACCTCAATCATTATCGCGGTGATCATGCCGTTCCTGCTGGGCCATTGGTCGTGGCTGGTGAGCCTCGGTATCTTGATGGCCTTCTGGATCATCTTCGCAGTGGCTCAGGGAATGTGGGATCGCCTGAAGCGTACCCGCAGCGATCGCGGCTGGTGGGGTCGCTTGACGGGCTTGCCCAAAAGCTTTCTCGGTATGCAGTTGGCTCACTTCGGAGTGGCGGTGTTCATTCTGGGCGTTACTGTGATCGGCGGCTATCAAGTCGGTAAAGACGTCAAGATGAATGTCGGTGATACCGTGAAGCTCGGTGACTATACCTTCCGGTTCGATGGCGTGATGAGTGTGCCTGGTCCCAACTACCAGGCCTCCCGTGGAATCATCAAGGTGTTCAAAGATGGCGTGCCGTTGGAGGAACTCCATCCCGAGAAACGCGTCTACGAGGTGCAGCGTCAACCCATGACCAACGCCGCGATCGACAGTGGCTTCTTCCGCCATCTGTTTGTAGCTTTGGGCGAGCCGGTGGGTAATGGGGCATGGAGTGTGCGCGTCTATTACAAACCTTTGGTTGGTTGGATCTGGCTGGGCTGCGTGTTGATGGCCTTGGGTGGCTTGTTGGCCATCAGCGATCGTCGGTACCGCACTCTGGCACGCAAGCAGCGGGAGATGCTGAACAAGAGTGCTGACGCCAAAGCACCGGCGACCAAGCCCACCCCGGTTATGACCCGGGCGGAGGTGAAGTCCTGATGATGCGTTTCTTGATACCGCTGGCGATCTTCGTGGTGCTGGTGGGGTTTTTGTGGCAGGGCCTGGCTTTGGATCCCAGCGAGGTGCCGTCGCCGTTGATTGGCAAAGCGGCCCCTGAGTTTACGCTGCCGCAACTGAAGAACGAGCAAACCAAGTTCTCCTCGCAGGATATGCGCGGCAAGGTGTGGCTGCTCAACGTCTGGGCGTCATGGTGTGAATCCTGCCGCCAGGAGCATTCCACGCTTGTCGCCTTTTCGCGTCAAAACATCGTGCCGGTGATCGGGCTTAATTACGAGGAATTACGCGGAGATTCCGGAATCGACAAAACGGAGGTCGAAAAGCTTTCGCCGGCAGAGGAACTCAAATACGCACGCCAGCGTGCTCAGAAATGGATTAGTAATCGAGGCAATCCTTACCAGCGGGTTGTGATGGATCTCGATGGCAACGTTGGCATCGACTATGGCGTGTACGGTGTGCCTGAGACCTATGTCATCGATCAGAAGGGCGTCATCCGTTACAAATACATCGGCCCGATCACCAACGAAGCCCTGCAAAGCGATATTTTGCCCCTCATCAGGAAGTTGAAAGGATGAAGTCACTCATTGCCGTGTTGTTGCTCGTTTTAGCCTGGTCGGTAAGCGCCTATGCCGGGGAGGCTCAGCCGGTTATGGGTAACCAGGCCCTCCAGGACCGGGTCATGAAGCTGGCCGGAGAGCTGCGCTGCCTGGTATGCCAGGGCGAGTCCCTAGCGGACTCGGGTTCGGATTTCGCCCAGGACATGCGGGTGAAGATCCGCGGCATGGTACAGGACGGCAAGACCGACCAGCAGATCAAGGATTATCTGGTGGCGCGCTACGGCGATTTTATTCTTTATCGTCCGCCGTTTTCGGGGATCACCGCTTATATATGGGTGGCACCGTTTGTCGTGGCGGTGGTGGGCGCCGCTTTGTTGATCTTCAACATCAAGCGTCGGCGTCAGCGCATGCAGGTGGCCCCGCTTTCCGAAGAAGAGCAGGCGCGGGTCAATAACCTGTTGAAAGAGGATACAGGGGATAGCAAGGCATGATCGTGTTTTCCGTGGTCGCGGCAATATTAGTTGCTGCGGCATTGTTGTTCATCGTCCCTCCCCTGTGGCGCCGCCGCGATCAGCACAGCGTACAGCGCGACCGCTCCAATTTGGAGATTTATAAGGATCAGTTGCAGGAGCTGGAGGCCGATCTGGCCAACGGCATTCTCAGCCAGGAGCAGTTCGAACAGGGCCGGGTGGAGCTGGAACGACGCCTGTTGGAGGATGTTAATCCCGAGACCAGCCAGCAGGTGGTGCAGGACGACCGCGGCGAAGGACGGGGTGCCGCCATTGCCGTGATATTGCTGGTGCCCTTGCTGGCGGTATTCCTCTATCTGCTCGAAGGCAACCCGGCGGCCTTGTCGCCGGGTAAGATCACGGTCGCCGACCAGGCGGGCAAGGGCCCCGCCCATGCGGTTACCATGGAGCAGATCCAGGCCATGGTACAGCGCCTGGCAACGCGTCTGCAGAGCAACCCCAACGATGCGAACGGTTGGCGGATGCTGGGTCGCTCCTATGTGGCGCTGGGTCGTTATCAGGACGCGATCTCCGCCTTGAACAAAGCCGTTGCCATGATCCCCAACGATCCGGACTTGTTGGCCGATTACGCCGATGCATTGGCCATGACCAATGGCCAGACCCTGGAAGGTAAGCCCATGGAGATGGTGAGGCGCGCCTTGAAGCTGGATCCCAACCATCAGAAGAGTCTGTGGCTGGCCGGGACGGAGGCCTATAACAAGGGTGACTACAACGGCGCCGTTTCCTACTGGAATCGCTTGCTGAGCCAGATTAGCCCCGGAACCAAAGAGTACCAGCAGGTCACCAGCATCATCGCCGAGGCGCAAGGCCTGGCCAGCGGCAAGACACCGCCGCCGACCGCCCAAGCCGCGGCGGCGACCGCTTCTACCGCCAAGGTGGCGGGGGTGGTCAGCCTGAGTCCGAGCCTGGCGGGCAAGGTGGCGCCCGGCGACACGGTGTACATCTTCGCCAAGGCCGCGCAAGGCCCGCCCATGCCCCTGGCCGCCTTCCGCGCCCGGGCCAAGGATCTGCCCATCAAATTCAATCTGGACGATTCCATGGCCCCGACACCCATGGCGCACCTGTCGGATTTTTCGCAGGTGGTCGTGGGCGCCCGGATCTCCAAGTCCGGCAATCCCATGCCGCAGAGCGGCGACTTGCAGGGTTTGACCAAGGTGGTGCAAGTGGGCAGTTCGGGCATACAGGTCAAGATCGATTCCGTGGTGCCCTGAGCGGCGCCACGGTCGGCGTTTAGCCTGACGCCGATGGTGGTTCGATCCCGACGGCGTTAAGGAGGGCACTATGGCGCGGTTCCGTTCACCATGGCGCGGCGCCGCATGGGCGCTGCTGGTGACAGGAGCGCTGATGGGGTGCAGTGAATCCAAACCCCCCGATCGCCTGGTGATAGGTCAGGCCTTTCCAGCGGTGACGATGTCGGGCATCGACGGCAAGGACGTGTCACTGTCCGCTTATCGCGGGAAATTGGTGGTGTTGAATGTGTGGGCGACCTGGTGTCCGCCCTGCCGCGAGGAGTTGCCCAGTCTGCAGCGCTTGAGCCGGTTGCTGGACGGCAAGCGTTTCGTGATTGTCGGCCTGTCCCTGGACCAGGATAATATCGCGGTGCGCGAATATCTCCACGATAGGGGGGTGACCTATACCAATTATCTGGATCGAGGGCTGCAGATCGTGAAGCATGTCTTGGGCATGAAGGCCTATCCGGACACGTTCTTCGTCGGCCCCGACGGCCGCTTCCTGGGGCGCGTAGTGGGGGCCATAGAATGGGACAAGCCGGGGATGGTGCAAGCCCTGGAGGCCGCCTACAACGGTGACAGCGAGGGTTTGCGCAATCTGCCCAGGGGGTCATACGGTTCATCCTAGCCGGTCGGCTTCCTTCGTCCGCGGTCGCTTGTTAACATGCCTGTTCTCTGAGGAGAGTGATACGAGGGTATTATGATGGTCGAATTATTGAGCGCATCGTCCCGCTTGCCCGGCCGCGCGGCACTGGCCGTGTTGCTGTCCGGCCTGATGCTGCTGGGATGGATGGAGAACGCCCACGCGGCCGATCCGCGCAAGGGCTCCCAGATATACAATCAATATTGCACCGATTGTCACGGTCACCGCGGCGTGCCCAACATGCCTGGTGTCCCGGATTTTTCCCGCAATCAGCGCCTGATGCAGTCGGATCTGGCCCTGGTCAAGAGCATCAGTATCGGCAAGGGCATGATGCCCGCCTTTCAGGGAAGATTGTCCGAGAATGACATCCTGGATGTCATCGCGTACCTAAGAACCTTGCAGTGAAGCAGCGTCTGCGGATTGGTGCGGTTGTCGCTGCGACAGCGATGCTGGCCACGGCGTGCAGCGCCGCCCAGGTGATGGACGGTGACGTTCGGCAGCCGGTGAAGGAGCCCGCCAAGCCTGCCTCGTCCTACCGGGTGCTGGAATCCTTCGGCGTGGGGCGGGATGTCTACGTGCGTGCCCTGGAGGTGGATCGCGCCCGCAACAGCATCTGGGTGGGCACCTCGGTGGGCGCGCACGAGGTGGATTTGACCACGCGTAATCCGATCCATACCTTTACCCGCAAGGAAGGACTGGCAAACGAATATGTGTTTTCCATTTTCGTCGACAGCCAGGATAACAAGTGGTTCGGCACCAACGGCGGTGGCGCCTCCCGCTACAAGGCCGGCAATTGGAAGACCTATTTCCCCATGCATGGTTTGGCGGATTATTGGGTGTACAGCTTCGCCGAACAGCGGCCGGGAGTGATCTGGATCGGGACCTGGAACGGCGCCAATCGCCTGGATATGGCGACCGGCAAGTTCAAGACCTATGTCCATCAACTGGTCAATGAATGGGTGTACGGTGTCACTGTGGACGCCAAACAGCGGGTGTGGTTCGGGACCGAAGGCGGCGTCAGTATGTTCGATGGCAAACACTGGAAATCGTGGACGCACAAGGACGGCATGGGCGCGCCCAACGAGGACAACCTGCCCATTAGTCTCAACACCGGCCTGGGCACCCGCTCGCGGCACAATCTCAGTGTGTTGGTGGACGGTGAACCCACCTATAATCCCAATTACGTATTCTGCATCCAGGCCGCACCGGACGGCAGTATCTGGGCGGGGACCTGGGGCGGCGGGGTGAGTCGCTTCGACGGGAAAAATTGGACTAATTACACCAGCCACGACGGCCTGGCGGGCGACATCGTGTTCAGCATGACGCGGGACAAGCAAGGCACCTGGTGGTTCGGCACCAACAAAGGCTTATCGCGCTTTGACGGCAAGCACTGGCAGACCTTCAGCCGCGAAGACGGCTTGTTCGGCAACAGCGTCTATGCGGTAGCGGCGGCGCCCAACGGCGATATCTGGGTCGGTACCAAACAGGGCGTGGTGCGCATCGGGCGCTAGGGTCGGGACAGAGTAATCGGCTAACGAGGTAGGGCGAAGTGAAGATTGACGGTCGTGGTGTAGCGGTGATCCTGGTTGCGGGCGGGGCGCTATTGGTGGGCGCCTATCAGTTCGGCAGCCATAGCAAGTCCACGCTGCCAACGGCCGCCGCCGCTTCCGAGGCCGGACCGCTCAAGCCGGGCGCGGCGATGCCACCCAATCATCCCATGATACCGGGGCTCGGTTCCTCGGCGGTGTTCGGCGCCGACAGCAGGTTCACCCACTTCGAGATCGGTAACCGCAACGTCAAGAGTATTTTTACCGACGGCAACATCGTGTGGTTCGGCACCTCGGGCGGCGTGATCCGCTACGACGCGGCGGCGGACAAGTACAAGGTATTCAACAACCGTACGCCGGGTATTCTGTCCAACGGCGTCTTCCATATCAGCAAGTTGGGCAAGCGCATCCTGGTGGGCACCTATGGCGGCGGCCTGTCGGTGTACGATCCGGACGCCAACAAGTGGCATGACATCAACATTCCGAACGGACTGGCGGACCAGTTCGTCTACGACGTCGTGCAGGCCCGCAACGGCGATGTGTGGATAGCGACCTGGTCGGGGGTGAACCGGGTAAAGGGCGGGGACCTGGATGACCCCAGCAAATGGCAAACCTTCACCGTGGAAAATACCAACGGTGGTCTGCCCAATCCCTGGGTGTACGGCCTGGATGAAGGTAGGGACGGTTCCATGTGGTTCGCCACCGAATACGGTCTGGCGCGTTACAAAGACGGCAAGTGGCAGCATTGGCAGCATAGCGACGGCCTCGGGGCGGATTATGCCAAGGTCAAGGATTCGATCGAATTCACCAGCGACCCGGCGCTCGCCTCCAGCCATCACGCCCAGCAAAAGGCGGAGCAGGGCTTGCAAGGGGTCAATGTCGCCTATAACCCCAATTACATCATTTCCATGGTGGTGGACAACAACGGTGTGGTGTGGTGCGGTACCTGGGGGGCGGGTCTGGCACGTTTCGACGGCCGTACCTGGCGCAATTTCACCACCAAGGACGGTTTGCCCGGCAACCATATCTTTATGCTCTACAAAGACACCAAAGGTCGCGTGTGGGCCGGTACCAGTCGCGGTCTCGCCCGCGTCAATGACGACGGCAAGAGTTTTTCCGTGGTGACCACCTCCCAGGGGCTCTTCGCCGACAATGTCTTTTCCATGGCCGATGCCGCCGACGGCAGCGTGTGGATCGGCAGTTTCGGCGGGGTAGCGCATATCACGCCATCCAAGCCCCTGTAAATTTCTTTACGGGAAACCGTTCTTTTTCTCGTTACTCGCAAGCATCATAGTCCAGCTGTGTTAAATTGGCCGTTAGGTAGGGGGCGATTTATATCGAGTTCAGAAGCCAAGACAGATCGAAGTATCATTCGATACGGTCAGAAGGATTGATGCAGCACAGCAAGCCTTGTTATTTTCGGATAATATGGGAGAAGAGGGAGGGAGTCGGTGAGGAGCTTGGGGGTCCGCCTGGCGCTGATTATTTCCTTGGTGCTGTTCCTGTTGATATTGATCGCCGGCCTGTGGTTGGAGCGGCAAATCACCAAATCGATGCGTACCGAGGCGGTAAGGCAGGCCGAGGCGCACGGCAGCACCTTGCTGGCCAGTCTGCAAACCTTGATGCTCAACGGCCAAGGGACCCTGGCCCGCAGTTGGCTGGACAGGATGCACGGTGAACCGGGCATCATCGATATCGACGTGCTGCGCCGCGACGGTGAAGAGGCCTTCACGGATCTGAACACCGTGGATAAGGTCAACGACTACTTGGGCCAGCCACGTTTCGAGCGGCAGGCTTTCCCCCCGCGCCATCCGGGTCGCGTCGCTACCAGCGCCTTCGAGCAGTCCCTGCGCGGCAAAATCGCGGTCGACTGGAACTCGCCCGGCGTCATGACCCTGCTTTTTCCCATCCAACAGCATAACGAATGCATGGCCTGTCACGGCTATGACAAAAATGCCTTGCGGGGCGTGCTGAAGTTGTCGATTTCCACGACGTATGCGGAGAAACGTATCGATCTCATGCGCTATCGGATGTGGGTGGTGGCGGTCAGCTTGGTGAGCATATTGGGCCTCGCCATGTGGCTGGTGCTGCGTTCCAGCGTGTTAAAGCCGATCGCCCGGCTGCAGGGCGCGATCAGCCGCGCTGGCCAGGGTGACCGCAAGACCAAATTGGTTGTGGCTCAGCATGACGAATTCGGTGAAGTGGCCGCCGAATTCAACCGTATGCAGGAGCAGTTGATCGCCGGTGAGGCACGCATCCGCGCGGTGATGGACAACGTGGTGGATGCCGTCATAACCATGGACGAAACGGGGATAATCGAATCGGCGAACAAGGCGGTGCACAATGTGTTCGGCTACACGCCCGAAGAGCTGCTGGGGCGCCATGTCAACATGCTGATGCCGTCACTTCTCCGTGACGAACAAGAACAATTTGTGGAAGGCTTCATTACCCAGGAGGGATACCGCGGCAGCGGGGTGGGCCGTGAGATCAGCGGACGGCGCAAGGACGGCAACATCATCCCTCTCGACATCGCCGTAAGCGAAATGCACCTGCATGGGCGGCGTTATTTCATCGGTATCGCCCGCGACATCACCGAGCGCAAGGAACAGATGGCGGCCGTCAGGTATCAGGCCCTGCACGACGGGCTTACCGATCTTCCCAATCGTACCCTGTTCTCAGATCGTCTTCACCAGGCCGTCTTGTCAGCGGCAAGGGAGGAGCGGTCACTGGCCTTGATCATCATGGATCTTGACCATTTCAAGGAGATCAACGACACCCTTGGCCATCATAGCGGCGATATGATCCTGCAGCAGGTGGCCAACCGGGTGCGCGCCGTGCTGCGCGAATCCGACACGGTGGCGCGCCTGGGTGGAGACGAGTTCGCCTTGTTATTGCCTTCGGCGGACCTGGATGACGCCGTGAACATCGCCAAGAAATTACTGGCCGCGCTGGATCGTCCCTTTGAGCTGGAGACCCGCTCGTTCCGGGTGGGCGCCAGTTTGGGTATCGGCATGTTTCCCGAGCATGGCCGGGACGGTACCACCCTGATGAAGCGCGCCGATATGGCCATGTATGAAGCCAAGCGTGATAAGACGGGGTTCGCGGTGTACGACGCGGCCAGGGATCAGTTTTCGTCCCGCAATCTCTCGTTGATAGGAGATTTGCGCGCCGCCATTGAGAGCGGGCAATTGGCGCTCTATTACCAACCCATCGTGAATTTACAGACCGGCCGCGTCTGTGCCGCGGAGGCTCTGGTGCGCTGGCGCCATCCCCGCCGGGGCCTGATGTATCCCGGGGATTTTATCCCTCTGGCCGAGCAGGCCGGTCTGATCAAGGTGGTGACCCTGTGGGTGCTGCAACAAGCCGTGGCACGGTATCGCTCTTGGCGGCAAGCCGGGGTCGATCTTGATATGGTCATCAACATCTCGGGATACAACCTGCATGACGGCAGCTTCGCGGAGGGGGTGGCGGAAATTATGCGAGGGGTCGATGACGATCTGATTTCTCATTTTGGATTTGAGATCACGGAAACGGCGATGATGTCCGATCCCGCTCGGGCCCTGGACATGTTTCGGACCCTGGAGGGAATGGGGATCAGTCTCTCCGTCGACGACTTCGGAACCGGGTATTCGTCGATGGTCTTTCTCAAGCAGGCGGCGGTAAAGGTGTTGAAGATCGACAGGAGTTTCATCATCGCGATGAGCGGCGATGACAGCAATGCGGTGATTGTGCGTTCCAGCATCGAACTCGCGCATAATCTCGGCCTGCAAGTCGTGGCGGAGGGCGTCGAGGACAAGCAGAGCTACGGCGTTTTGACGGCATGGGGTTGCGATGCCGCGCAGGGGTATTACATCAGCCAGGCCTTGAAGCCCGAAGAGTTCTTGCGCTGGTTACGGCAGCAGCACTCGGGATTCGCGCCGGGCGCGCGTGGGGGTGAAAAATGAGCGGCGAATGGTCGCTTGGCCTGCTCAGTGAGACGCGGCGGCTTTCGTCACTGCGCCAGGCAAGGGTTTGAATACGTCCACCTTGCGGAAATATTGGTCGACCATGTAAACGCGACCGTCCTCGCCGACGGCCACGCCGGCGGGAAGGAAGAATTTTCCGGGTTTGCCGGCGCGGTCGCGACTGCCGATAAACATCAGCACTTGGCCTTTCTTGTTAAAGAGTTGCACGTTGCCAAAGGCGGTGTCGACCACATAGATGTGACCCTCCTTGTCCGTGGCGATGCCCTTGGGCCGAGCGAAGTCGCCGGGGAAGCGGCCGACTTGGCCGAACTTGAACAGGAATTTGCCTTTGGGGTCAAACGCCTCCACCCGGAAGTTGCCGCCGTCGACCACATATAAGGTCCCGTCCGGTCCGGTGGCTGCCTGCAAAGGCAGGTTGAACTGGCCGTCGCCGACCCCCCGCGACCCGATCGTTTGCAGGTGCTTGCCGGTTTTCGGGTCGAAGACCTGCACGCGGTGTTCGTCGTTGCTGATGCCGCCTACGTCCACCACGTACAGGCGCGTACCGTCGGGACTGACGGCAACGCCCACCGGGCGGCGCAACAGTTTGTCGCTGCCCAGGGTGCGCAGATACTTGCCGTTCAGGTTGTAGACCAGCACCCGGCGCGCCGTGACATCGGCGACGAAAACCTCGCCTTGTTTCGAGATGGTGATGCCGATGGGTTTCTGCAGCCTCCCCGGGTCATCCTGGCCGAATTGGCGGAAGTGCCCGCCGGGAATGTCAAAGAGCAGCACGGCGTCCTGCGCGGTATCGGTGACGTAGACGCGTCCCTGATGGACGGCGACGCCGTAGGGTTTCACCAAGCCGCGCACTTGCGGCGAACGGCCGGTAGCCATGATCTTCAGCCGCTCCAGCCCGGTCAGTTTCTCCACGTCTTCGTTGGTTTGCAGGGTGCGCTCGTAGATAAAGCGCGGTTTGTCGGGCGGCGGTGGGTAGACCGGGGCCGGTTCGAAAGTTTGCTTTGATGGCGCGGACGCGCAGCCGGACAGGCTCAACAGCAAGCAGCATTGGGCTAGAACCAGCAAGGGAGCGACGAACCGCCACCGGATCAGTGCGTCCGCGTATGTCTTCATCGTCGGATGGTTCCTGCCAAAGGGATGTTCATGTGCGTACTGCTTAGCTGTCTGCTACTTGATATGACATGTCTCGCACAGGCGGTCGGCGCGGGTGCGCAACAGGAGTTTCACATCGGGGTTGTGGACGTTATGGCACGAGGCGCATTCCACCTTGCCGTCGTAGATCTTGACACCGTTGTTGAAGCCGTAAGCGGAATCCGGGGGGCGGAAATCGTGATCCTTGTTGGTCAGGCCCGCGTAGGTCATGGAGAAGGGATGGTCGTTGGTGAGATCGGTGCCGATCTCTTTGATGGCGATACTGTGCGCCACGCGCCCGTTGTGGCACTTGCCGCAGCTCATCAGGTTGTTGGCGCCGTTGAGCCGCAGATGGAGGACGGCCTCCTTGCTGGTGGCCCACCCGTCCGGTTTGAATACCGTCATGTCCACACCCATGGTGCCGTCGTGGCAGGACAGGCACAGCAGGCTGATCGGGCTGGGGGCGCGGACCTTGTTGTCCAGGGTGCGGCTGTCGTAGAGGTCGTAGGCGCCCTGGGCGGGGACGAAGCGATTCCAGCCCGGGTTGCCGCCTTCGGCGCTGCTGTCGGGCTGTTTGCGGTCCGGCGGGAGATGGCAGTACACGCAGGGCGAGCCGTAGTCGGAGAAGGCCATTCCCGACATCGCTACCACCCCGACCCGTTTGTTGATGCCGGTAAAATCATGCTTGCTGCCCAATAAGGACCCCGCCAGCACCGAGGGAGTACCCGCGGTCGTGAGGGCGGCGATACAGGCGATCAGGGCGGTCGACCATGAACGGGGACGGCGACGCGCCTTGCCGATCGCCCGATTTCCCAGGGTGCTTGCGTGAGATCCGCGAGTTGTCACAGCTGACAGAACCTTCCCGTTATCTTTAGTAGTGGCCGGGGGCACGCCCCTTTTGCTCTGTAAGGTCCGGAAAGGGTAGCGCAAATTGGCGTTTTCCGCCACAATGGCGTTGTTTCTGGCCGAATACTTGCCGCGCGCGAGTCCCCCTAGATTTGATCCGGGAAAGTCATGATGTTCGACAGGCGCAGCTTTGCCGTTTTGCTCACATGTGTACTATCCGCCGCCGGCCTCATGGGGTCCGCCACGGCCGCGGAGACCGCCAACGGGGCCCTCATCTATGCCCAGCATTGCGTGATCTGCCACGGCGACAAGGGGGATGGCGATACCCGGGTGCGTCGCGGCCTGAGCGCGCCGCCGACGAATTTCACTACCGTTGAGTCCCGGAAAGAGCTGACCCGCGAGCGGATGCTGCGTTCCGTAAGCGACGGTCTTCCCGGCACGGCGATGATGGCCTTCGGTTCGCGTTTGTCCCACACCGAGATCACCGCGGTGGTGGACTATATTCGCTCCACCTTTATGACCGGAAAAGCCAATGCCTCACTGCCTCCCAAAATCGCCGAGGGCGAACAACTGTATGTGCGCCATTGCGCGGTGTGTCACGGCGACGAGGGCAGTGGCGCGGTGTGGACCCAGTCCAGCCTCAACCCCCCGCCCCGGAACTTCACCGCGGCGCTGCGAGACGTGTTGACCCGCGAGCGGATGATTACCTCCGTGACCTACGGCCGTCCGGGTACCGCCATGATGCCGTTCCGCTCACGCCTCTCCGCGGAGCAGATTGCGACGGTGGTCGATTACATCCGCGCCTCGTTCCTGGGAAAAGCGGTCAAGCCGCCGGAGCATGCGCATATCGTGAAAGCGGATATGTCCTTGCCCTTCCCCAACGGCCTACGCGGCGATGCCCGCAAAGGCAAGCGCTTTTTCGATCACAACTGCTTTACCTGCCACGGTAAGAAGGGCAACGGCAAGGGGCCACGTTCGAGTTTCATCAATCCCAGGCCACGGAATTTCCTCTCCATCGAATCGCGCATCCGCCTGAACCGGCCCACCCTGTTCAAGGCAATACACAACGGTGTACGCGGTTCGGTGATGCCATCGTGGGGCAAGGTACTGAGCGACCAGCAGATCGCCGACGTGGCGGGATCCAGTCAAGCTGAGCCGGGAGAAAATGATCGACGCCGTTACCCATGGGCGTCGCGATACCGCGATGCAGAGTTTTGCGGGACTATTGAGTCCCGAAGACATCGCCGCCGTGGTGGATTTCGTGCGTCACAATTTCATGTCGGGCGAGGTCGGCAGCAATACCCGCTACCACACCGCCGCAAACGGCTGGCCCGATCACAAGCGTCGCTACGGCGCCGCCTATCCCTTCGCTCTGGGAAAGATCCCTTTGGATACGCCGTGGTCGCAGCTGACACCGGAGCAGCGGGAAGGCAAGCGTCTGTTCATGAGCGGGTGCATCACTTGCCATGACCGGGCGCGGGTGCGCAATCCCGGGGCCATTTGGGATCCCCGCGCCGTGTCCTATCCGCGTAGCGGCTATCGTCCCGACCAAACGGCACCGGACGCCGTCAGTAGCGCGACACCCTATGCGCGGCACGAGATCGCGCCGACTGTTCCGGATCTGACTCCGCAGCAACGGCGCGGTGAACACCTGTTTCAGAAAAATTGCGCCTTTTGTCATGCCGCCGACGGTACCGCGGGCAACTGGATCGGCCACTTTCTCGAGCCTCACCCGCGCAATCTGACCGATCCCAAGGCCATGGCAGGCATGACCCGGGCGCGCTTGAAGCAAGTGATTCGGGACGGTGTGGAAAACACGCCCATGTCGGCGTGGAAGTCGGTGTTGAGCGATGAACAAATCGATGCGGTGATTGCCTATATCTCCCGCGCCTTTTATCACCTGGATAACTAACGCTGGTACCAATCGGTGACACTAAGCGGTTTTTTTCCTTTACGGTGATCCGGCTTATTTCTTATTATCCCAGATGAACGGGTATTGAGGTGTGGGAATGATCAAGGTCGGTATTGTGGGGGGCACCGGTTATACCGGGGTGGAATTGCTGCGGTTGCTGGCTCAGCACCCGCGAGTGCAACTGCAGGTGATCACCTCCCGTTCGGAGGCGGGCAGCGCGGTGAGCGGCATGTTCCCCAATCTGCGCGGTTTCGTGGATCTGGCGTTTTCTGATCTCGATCCGGCGTCCTTGCGCCAATGCGACGTGGTGTTTTTCGCCACGCCCAACGGGACCGCCATGACCATGGTGCGGGAGCTCCTGGACGCCGGCGTGCGCGTCATCGACCTGGCGGCCGATTTCCGTCTCAAGGATGCCGCGCTGTGGGAGCGCTGGTACGGCATGCCCCATGCCTGTCCGGAACTGCTGGAGGAAGCGGTCTACGGCCTGCCGGAGATGAACCGCGCCCGGTTGAGCTCGGCGCGTCTGGTGGCCAATCCCGGCTGCTATCCGACCGCCGTGACCCTGGGATTCCTGCCGCTGGTCGAGGCCGGCGTGGTGGACAAGCGCCAGCTCATCGCCGACGCCAAATCCGGGGTGAGCGGGGCGGGACGCAAGGCGGAGCTGGGGTATTTGTTGAGTGAGGCCAGCGAGAATATGAAGGCTTATGGGGTGGCTGGCCATCGCCACCTGCCCGAGATCCGCCAGAGCCTCGTCCAGCTCGCCGCAGGTGAAGTGGGGGTGACCTTCATCCCCCATCTTACCCCCATGATCCGCGGCATTCATGCCACCCTCTATGCGAGCCTGGGACAGGATCTCGATTTGCAGGATCTGTTCGAGACCCGTTACCGGGACGAGCCTTGCGTGGACGTATTGCCGGCAGGGGCTTGCGCCGAGACGCGCAGCGTGCGGGGGAGCAACATGTGCCGCATTGCGGTGCATCGTCCCCAACAGGGTGAAATCGTAGTGGTATTGTCAGTTATTGATAACTTGGTCAAAGGCGCGGCGGGGCAGGCGGTGCAGAATATGAATATCCTCTTCGGCCTGGAGGAAGGTTTGGGTTTGCAGGGCATCGCCCTGCTGCCTTGAAAACACCGGGAATGGCGTCGTCTAAAGAAAATTGCCCCTTGGGCCGCAACAATAGAAGGTGGATGAGATGACCCATGTTTCGGAGCACTAAGCAGTTAGTTGTAACCGCCCATCAGCCGTGGCGAAAGTGGGTGGTGCTGGCGGTGCTGGCGGTCGCCGTGCCCTTGGGCGCGTGGGGGCTGTATAGCTACGGACTTTACCGGGCAGGATTCGACAGTCTGAGCGCCTTGCGCGAACAGCACGAATTGCGCAGTCACGTTTCTGCCTTGCAGAAAAGCAATGGAGACTTGAGCCAACAGGTGGCGAATCTCGAGCGCGAAAAGCAGGTGGACCAGCGTGCCTATGCGGATATCAAAGCATCCCTGGAATCCATGCAGGACGAGATTTCGGAGCTCAAGGAAGAAGTGGCGTTCTACCGGGGAATCGCCGCGCCGCAGGACGCGGCGCAGGGAGTGCGTATCCAGGGTTTGCAGCTCAGCGGCAACGGCAGCGAGCGGGGATACAGCTATAAATTGGTGCTGGTGCAAATGACTAAAGGAAGAAGGGTGACACGCGGAACGATCAAGCTTACGGCACAGGGCGTATTGAATAAGGTGCAAAAGGAATATTCATTCGGGGAGTTGGCTGGGAAGAATGCCATAGGAAAATTTCACTTCAAATATTTTGGAGAAATGGAAGGGGATATTATTTTGCCTGCTGACTTCAATCCGACACGCGTGGTGGTACATGTAAAGGTGGAATCGCCTAAACACTCCGAGGTCGAGAAGGTTTACGCTTGGCAGGATATCTTAAGCTAACAGGAGATACGTTATGTGGGGAAACAATGGCAGTAGCGGCAGCAAGCGCAAGACGGCCAAGGTGGAGACCTTGGTCGGAGAGGGCACCTGCGTTGCCGGGGATGTCACCTTTACTGGGGGATTACATGTGGACGGGACGGTGCGCGGCAATATTACGGCGGCCAACGGCGACGGCATGGCCCTATTGGTAGTCGGCGAGCATGGCAAAGTAGAAGGTGAGGTGCAGGTCCCACAGGTGGTGATTTCCGGATCGGTTGTGGGGGATGTGCGGGCGGCGGAGTCGGTGGAATTGGCTCCCAATTCCCAGGTCACCGGCAACATCTACTACACCCGTATTGAGATGGCCATGGGGGCATCGGTGAACGGGCAACTGATTCATGTATCTCAAGAAAAGGGGCAGGTCCTGTTGCCGGCGGCGGAAAACGAGACCCCGTCCGAGGTCGAGCGCAAGGTGGAAAAATTTCACGTGGTCGACAGCTAAAGTTGATAAGCTTTCTCGGAAACGGGATAATATTGCGCAGTATCGCAATAAACCGGAGATAGGCCATGAGTGTACCTGCCGCCGAGATGTCACAGTCATTGATCTTTACCGAGGCCGCGGCCAAGAAGGTGAAACAGTTGATCGATGAAGAGGGCAACAGCGCCCTGAAATTGCGCGTCTTCATTACCGGCGGCGGCTGTTCCGGCTTGCAGTACGGTTTTACCTTCGATGAAAATGTCAATGAAGGGGATACCACCGTCGAGACGTGCGGCGTGGCCTTGCTAATCGATCCAATGAGTTTTCAATACCTGGTCGGCGCCGAGATCGACTACACGGAAGGTTTGCAGGGCGAGCAATTCGTCATTCGCAACCCCAATGCCACAACGACTTGCGGTTGTGGTTCGTCGTTTTCCGCATAGGCCGACGGTCCGGCCCGGCTGATCCAGCCAGGGCCGTTTCTGAAATGATCTTTCGATTTGGATGGACTCCCGGGCGAATATTCGTCCGGGGGATTTTTTGTCGGTCCCGGGTAGGGACACCCCGGGTTGCCGGTTGAGCCGCTCAACGGTCGGAGCGCCTGGCATTTTGCCCAGCTGCCCCCGGGCGACACTGGGGAACACTTTCCGAGTCTTATTTGCGGCCGCTGTAGATTCCGCCCAGGATCACCCCGTGCCTGGCGCCGGTGACGGATGGAATATTGCCGTCGCGCCGTTCCAGGGTCTGTTTGGCCAGCCAGGCAAAGGCGATCGCCTCCACATAATCCGGATCGGTGTTGTATTCCTCTGTTGATACCACCCTGATGCTATCCAGCAGTATCTGGAGGCGCAACATCAAGGCCAGATTGTGGACACCGCCGCCGCACACCAGCGCTTCGTCCGTTTGCGGGGCGTGCTTGTGAATGGCCTTGCTGATGGATCGGGCCGTCAATTCACATAATGTGGCTTGAACGTGTTTGGCGGGGATTCGGGTCTTGCGGCGTTTTAGGATCTTGTCCAGCCACGCTAGATTGAAATATTCCCGTCCGGTCGATTTGGGGGGAAGTTTGCGGAAATATGGATCTTTCAATAGCTCGTTTAGTAAATCCTCATCCACTTCGCCGCTCGCGGCCCAGCGTCCGCAATCGTCTTTGTTCTTGCGTTGTTGTCTTTTTATCCAGTTGTCCATCAGGGTATTGCCGGGTCCGGTGTCGAAGCCGCTCACTTTTTTGAGCGGGTTTTCCGGCAGGACGGTGATGTTGGCGATTCCGCCGATGTTGATAACGACCCTGTTCCTGTCGTTCAAACGGAACGCGGCTTCGTGAAAGGCCGGCACCAAAGGCGCGCCCTGGCCGCCCGCGGCCATGTCGCGGCGGCGGAAGTCGGCGACGGTGGTGATACCGGTGCGTTCGGCGATGATATTGGGGTCACCGATCTGCAGGCTGGTGGGGGAGGGGCCGACGGGGCGGTGGTAGAGGGTTTGGCCGTGACTGCCGATGGCGCGCACGCTTGCCGCCGCCATGCCGCTTTGCCGTAATACGGCCAGCGCCGCGTCGCTGAACAAGTGAGCCAGTTTCACGTCCAACTCGCCTAACCGTTGCAAGCCGATGTTATCCCCCTGGGCGGCCGCGATGAGGCGTGAACGCAACGGGCCGGGTATGGGAAGTTTGTGGCTATAGCAGGAGACAGGGACGGGCTTGTTCAAGTCCACGAGTACGGCATCAACGGCGTCCATGCTGGTCCCTGACATGAGACCGATATAATGCTCAGGCATCGCGGCGCGGGCTTCCCTTGGTGATGATGAATAGGTTCAGGCTGGATGTGGTTGCCTGATGCACGCACAAGATAGCTAAGACCGTGTCACTGATCATTTAAGGCCACCGACGACGTCCCGTCAATGGCATCCAGCTGTGCCAGGAAACGCCGGCTGGTGATCATGAAGTCCTGTTTATATCGCCCGGGGAGGGGTGCCGCATCCGGGAAATGCACCGTGAGGGGGTTGTGGTGCACGCCGTGGATACGGAATTCGTAATGAAGATGGGGGCCGGTGGCCAGGCCGGTCATGCCCACATAGCCGATGGTCTGTCCCTGCCGGACATGCTTGCCGCGGTGCAGGCCGCGCGCGAAACGGGAGAGGTGGCCGTACAGCGTACTGTAACGGGCGCCATGCCGCAGCACAATCGCGTTGCCGTAGCCGCCCCGGCGGCCCACGAAAATTACTTTGCCGTCACCGGTGGCCTTGACCGGGGTGCCGATGGGGGCGGCGTAATCCACGCCCTTGTGGGCGCGGATGCGATGAAGAATCGGGTGGTAGCGGCCCTTGGTGAAATACGAACTGATCCGGGTGAATGCCACCGGCGTGCGCAGGAAGGCCTTGCGCATGCTCTTGCCGTCGGGGCTGTAATAGTCGGTGTGGCCTCTGGCGTCCGTGTAGCGTACGGCGCGATAGCTGGCGCCGTTGTTGACGAATTCGGCGGCGAGGATGTCGCCGTGGCGCAGGCGCTTGCCGTCCAGGTAAAGGTCGTCATAGATGACCGAAAAACGGTCACCGTCGCGGATATCCAGGGCGAAGTCGATATCCCAACCGAATATGCCCGCCAGCTCCATGGTCAATTTGTCGGATAGTCCCGCCTGCTGGGCGGCCTCGAACAGCGAGCTGGTGATGACCGCCGAGGTATGCGCGATGCGATGCTCTACCGGGCGTTCGATCAGGCTACTCTTGAAATGGTCGTCCCCATTTCGCCAAACCCGCAGGGAACGGACGGGATCGATTTCATATTTAAGCCCGAGCAATCGGGAGTTTCCCGACAATTCCATCTTGATCATCTGGCCGGGACGAATATGTTTCAAGGTCCTCGTATCGTCTCCCAGGGCCAGAATGTTGTGCAGCGCCTGGGGGCTGATGCCGAGGCGCGAGAAGATGACCGATAGATTGTCCCCCCGTTTGACCTTGACGGATCGCCATCCCCCCGACGGACCGGAGGTATCACCGCCGTTTTTGTCCGCCACTGTCCTGCCGCGGGTCTGCGAATCAGCTGCCGGGACGGTCAAAGTTGCAGATGCAGCGGTTAAGGGCGCGCCAGACACGGCGGCCGCGTCGGTCAAATCCGGGCGATTAGCGGCGGCCTCCTCGGTATAGATAGAGATGATGACGCCCGACACGATCAACAAAATGCCGAGCAGCATCCAATGGCCGTGGGTCAGGTTTATTCTTTGAGTGGTCGTGGCGCTTGGCGTCATGGTAATCCGTTTCCAATGTTGGGCCGCCATGCGAGCCGGCGGCGGTCAGTCCAATTTGTCCGGCAGTGCGGTTAAGGTAGCTCTTGATATCCCGTTCGTCAATTACGGGTTCCGCACCCAATGCGAATTACGCTGCAACCGCAAATGATAAAGTCAGTCTCAGGATGGGGGTGCGACATACATCACACAATAGACATTCAGGGCTTGTCATGGTGCCTGACTCGCGATGCGTGGTCGGGCGCTAAATTATTAACAGCCGAAGGCTAATATGCATTTTCAGCGGTCGCTGCTGGATGGCGCACGGACAGGGCGGGGTTGTAGCGCGCAGCGAACGCAATTGCGGCCCGCATTCTTGGCTTCATACAAGGCGTCATCGGCCTCTTGGATGAGTTCCTCGTAGCGCGTCATGTCGCTGTGATACTGGGCGATACCGACGCTGACAGTGATGCGAATGGAGGTTTCGCCGTGGGAAATGACCGTGTTCTCGATGCTGGTTATGACGCGTTCCGCGCTTGTCAGTGCCCCGTCCAGCGTCGTTTCCGGCAACAGAACGGCGAACTCTTCGCCGCCGTAGCGCCCCAAGGTGTCCATACTGCGTCCCATGTTTTCCAGGTGCTTTGAAATCGTGCGCAGTACTTCGTCACCGGCAAGGTGGCCATGAGTATCGTTGATGAGTTTAAAATGGTCTAGATCCAGCATGGCCACAGACAGGGTTCCGCCATAACGGCGGGCACGGTTGAATTCCTTGGCGATGGCCTCCTCCAGGAAGCGGCGATTGTATATGCCGGTCAAACCGTCGCGATGACTTGCTTCGGCGAGGGAATCCAGGGCTTCTTTATGCATTTTTTTATATAAAGCCACATCCGTCGTATCGACTACGGTAACGCAAATATGCTCGACTGCCCCGCGCTCGTCTTTGATGGGCATGAAGGTGCAGTCCTGATACATATATTCTACTCCGCCGGTAACGGGGCGATTATGGCGGAATTTAAACAGATATGGCCGCTGCTCCCATCCCGAGAATGCGAAGTTTTTGAGGATCAGGACGCTTTTGATTTTGTTTTCCACCACGTTGCGCGGCAGGTCGGGAAAACACTCAAAGAGATTGCGCCCTATCACCGTGCTGGCCGGACAGCCGCTGTGGACCTCCATGAAATGGTTCCACAAGACGATCTCCCTGCGGGAATTAATGATGAATACGCCAATGTTGATTCGATCGATTGCGCATTCGAGAATCGACGCAAGACTTGCTGCCGGGGCGGACATATCCTTAACCGGCTTCGAGGAAGGCGTCCAATGATCGTTGCAAAGAGCCGATGGCGTCCTCGGCCATCATGATGATCAGATGGCTCATGAAGTTGCGCTGTTCCAGCTTGAAATTGACCTCAACCTGCAGGGCATAGTCCCATGGCAGGTTGTCGGGGGCGAGTAGGGCGCGGGCGGAGGTGTTTTCTGCAATAAGAGAGGGGGCGGCGAAACTGAGGTCGGCGTTCAATTGCTCGGCGATGCCGTTTAGGCACGCCCCCACCAGGATATTGCTGACGTCGAACAGGACTTCCTTTTCCGTGAGCGGGTCAAGTTCATTCTGATAACCCATCAAGTCGGAGAGGTCATGACAGCCTTCGGCGCCGAATATGATGATCGCCTCTCCGCTTAAGTCATCGTAAAACGATTGTCTGACGGCGGTGATCATCATGTCGTTTTTCACCAGGTCAGCGATGCCGGGGCCGATATTGGCGACCTCTGTCAGCTTGATGCGGGGAACGGATAGCTGGACGAAGCTGTCCAGTACTCTCGCCAGGGAATCGCCCGCTTGCCCCATGGCGATGTTGACGATTTCCTGGAGGGTATCGGTTTGATCGGGGGTAAGAGATTGCATATCCATTACAGAATGCCGTGTTCCTTCAAGACCTGGCTGATTTCCTCGGTCTTTATTGGCTTTTTGAGGAATGCGGCCGCACCGAGTTCTATGACGCGTTCTTGGGCCTTGGGTTGTACGTCCGCCGAGATAACGATGACAAAAGGCGTGGAGCCTTCCTCTTGCAAGGCTTCCAATACCTTAAAGCCGTCCATGACCGGCATGGTAAGGTCGAGCAACATGACCTGCGCCTGACTGCTTTTGTACATGCTCAGAGCTTCTTGCCCGTTTCCGGCCTGATGGACCTCCACGTCCCATTCGGGTGGTAGCGCCTTGATCAGCAGTTTGCGCGACATGGCGGAGTCGTCGACGACTAGTATGGGTGTAGCCATACTACGCAGCCCTCCCTAACTTGAGTGCATTTCAAAATTCCTGACCAGTTTAACGGCAGAAGATTTAATTGCATTAGTCTCAATTGGCCCCGTTAGCTCCCGCTCAG
>JARRQJ010000030.1:77500-78841 GCA_037381915.1 Gammaproteobacteria bacterium
ACATGAGTAGCGATAATGCGGGTGAAAAACCCGCACGCCGTAAGCCCAAGGTTTCCTGCGCAACGCTAATCGGCGCAGGGTTAGTCGGCCCCTAAGGCGAGGCAGAAATGCGTAGTCGATGGGAAACAGATTAATATTTCTGTACTTCACGTTATTGCGATGGGGGGACGGAGAAGGTTAGACCAGCCGGGTGTTGGATGTCCCGGTTTAAGCGTGTAGGGAGTGTTCTTAGGTAAATCCGGGGGCACAATCTCGAGGCGTGATGACGAGCTCTCTTTTGAGCGAAGTGGTTGATACCATGCTTCCAAGAAAATCCTCTAAGCTTCAGATAACGTGGAACCGTACCGCAAACCGACACAGGTGGGCGGGGAGAGAATCCTCAGGCGCTTGAGAGAACTCGGGTGAAGGAACTAGGCAAAATAGCACCGTAACTTCGGGAGAAGGTGTGCCTCTGGTACGTGAAGGGACTTGCTCCTGGAGCGGAAGGAGGTTGCAGTGACCAGGGGGTTGCGACTGTTTATTAAAAACACAGCACTCTGCAAACACGAAAGTGGACGTATAGGGTGTGACGCCTGCCCGGTGCCGGAAGGTTAATTGATGGGGTCAGCCGCAAGGCGAAGCTCTTGATCGAAGCCCCGGTAAACGGCGGCCGTAACTATAACGGTCCTAAGGTAGCGAAATTCGGGTAAGTTCCGACCTGCACGAATGGCGTAACGATAGCCCCGCTGTCTCCACCCGAGACTCAGCGAAATTGAATTCGCTGTGAAGATGCAGCGTACCCGCGGCAAGACGGAAAGACCCCGTGAACCTTTACTACAGCTTTACACTGGACTCTGAGCATACTTGTGTAGGATAGGTGGGAGGCTTTGAAGCGTGGACGCCAGTCCGCGTGGAGCCGTCCTTGAAATACCACCCTGGCGTGTTCGGGGTTCTAACCTAGGCCCGTTATCCGGGTTGGGGACAGTGTATGGTGGGTAGTTTGACTGGGGCGGTCTCCTCCCAAAGAGTAACGGAGGAGCACAAAGGTACCCTCAGCGCGGTCGGAAATCGCGCAGTGTGTGCAAAGGCATAAGGGTGCTTGACTGTGAGACAGACACGTCGAACAGGTACGAAAGTAGGTCTTAGTGATCCGGTGGTTCTGTATGGAAGGGCCATCGCTCAACGGATAAAAGGTACTCCGGGGATAACAGGCTGATTCCTCCCAAGAGTTCATATCGACGGGGGAGTTTGGCACCTCGATGTCGGCTCATCACATCCTGGGGCTGTAGCCGGTCCCAAGGGTATGGCTGTTCGCCATTTAAAGTGGTACGCGAGCTGGGTTTAGAACGTCGTGAGACAGTT
>JARRQJ010000031.1:0-36643 GCA_037381915.1 Gammaproteobacteria bacterium
CCCATCCCCCTCCCGACCTCCCCCTTGAAGGGGGAGGAGATGGTCTCCCCCGGCCCGGCGAAGGGTTATCTATGGACGGGCAGAAACGAACACTGTCAAGTGCAGCCGCCGTGGGCGGCTCTTGGTTCTAAGGCGCCTTTGAGGCGCTCATTGAATAAGCCCCGGCTTTGCCGGGGGTCATTTAACTTGGCTTGGGGGCGGGAGGTGTTATCGCCCGTGCAACATCGTATAGAACAGCGTCACGGCATTGAGCAATGCCAGGACACCGACGAGACGCACAAAAAATATGATGCCGCGCCCCTTGAGCCAGCCCGGCGTTTCGGCGGCCGTGGTCTTTTTGAACATACCCGTGATCCATTCGATCAGCCGCGCCGGGTATTGGATACAGATGAAGCCCGCCAGGAAATACAGGATGGCTACGAGCAGCGTCATGGCGTCGATACGGAGTTATTCGGTTTGGCGATGCCTGCGCTGCACGTTTCCCAGCGAGAAACATGCCCGTCGGCGTCCACGCGGCCCGGACATCCTTGTTCAGTATCTGCCGTGAGTCTTGGTGATGTAATTGGCAAGTTCGCGGCTTTCCTGATTCATGCGCATCAGATTGCCGTGAGTGACGCGGAACAGGGCGCGCATGACTTTGTAGACAATGCGTGGATGCTTATCGAGTAAGGTCTCGAAGGCATCAGGTTCGAGGGTGTACACCGTAGCGTTGCCGACGGCGCGCAAGGTGGCTTTACGCGGCGAGCGATCGACGAAGGCGCGGGTCCCCGCACATTCGCCTTTAGTCATGGTGTAGACCACGGTCTCCTTGCCGTCGTTGTTGCTGATGACGGCGAGACCGCCTTCGGCGAGAATGAACAGGGTGGTTTCCGTTCCGCCCTCGGTGATCAGCGTTTCGCCGTCTTTCAACCGGTGCACCCCCATGATACCGGCCAGGACCTTGGCCTCCTCCTCATAGAGTTCGGCTCCCAGGCTGGAGGTGCGGACAAGGTCGGGGTTGGCGGCTTCACTCATAGTGATCGGGCTCCTTTCGTGGCGCTTCGTTAACCACCGGCAATTTTACTCGATCTTCATGGCGGTAGATATATTGGCGTGTTGCCGTGGGGTCGCACCGCGTCCTGATAGATAAATTCCACTCGCCGGTTATGCCGGTAGTCGGTGGGATCGACCATGGGGACGGTATCGCCCAGGGCGCTGATGCGCAGTTGACTTTTCGGCACGCCATCCGCCTCCAGCAACTGTGCCACTTTGCTGGCCCTGGCCTCACTCAGGCGCTGGTTGTACCCCTTGGGTCCACGGTTGTCGGTATGGCCGGTGATAAGCAGGGTGTACTCGGGATGTGCCAGCAAAAAGTCGGCATGCTGCTTGACGATGGCCCGGTCCGCCGGAGAGATTTGGTCCTGATTGAAGCCAAAATAAAGGATCATCTGCTGTGGCAGCGGTGCCACGGTCTTTGCGGGCGTCTGCACTTCGTCGGGCGAGGGCTCGGTACCGGCCGTGATGGCGGTTGTCGTCGATTGCGCCGTGGCCTCGGTTTCGGAGGACGCAGGGACTCCTGTCTCGGGCGACGCGGCGCTTGCCGATTCTGACGAGACGGGGGCTTTTGCCTCAGGACTTGCGGCGGTTTCCTCCCCCTGGGGTGCATCGGTTGCGTTGTCGGCCGTCATCTCATCCGATGCAAGTTGGGCGCTCGAGGAAGGGGTGGAGTCCGTAGCGGGTACTGCAGCCTGATCGAGAAGGGCTTTTACCTGTGTTTCAACCTGCGGTGTTTGCGAATCGATCTGCGCCAGGGTGGCCTTGTTGGCGGCACAACCGGCGACCACCAGCAATGGCAAGCCGACAATGACCAGACCGCCGACGGATTTATCGAATCTCTGTTGCATGATTTCGCTCCTTTATCACTAGAGAAGGGTTGCTGTTTGCTTGACCGGGTCATTTAACCCGTGCAGGGGGGCGAGAGCGGGAATGAAAAGGGATGAAGCGCGATGGGATAATGGCGAATTATGACAAGGGGAGTACAACGCGAAACAACACGCCCTCAGGGTCCGCAAGATCGGCCACTTCGACGTGGCCGCCATGATATTCGGCGATCAGGCGCACGATATAAAGGCCCAGGCCGAGGTGGGGGCGGTCATTCTTGCCTTGACGGAGGGACACCATGGATTCGAACAGCTGGGTGCGCATTTCCCGCGGTAGCCGCGCGCCCTCATTGGCAACGCCCAGCACCAGACAAGGATGTTCCACGGTCACGGTAATACGGATGGCCGTTTCGGGTTTGACGAAGTCCAGGGCGTTGTCCACCAGCTTGTCCAGCAACTGTGCCAGCAACTCCGCCGAGCCGTTGATCATGGCCTGGGACGCGGCGGGTTCGCAGTCGAACTCGAAGGGTTGTTGCGGACGGGCCAGGCGATAAGCATCCACGCAGCCGGCGATCACCGTCGCCGGTACATACGGCTTGGCCGGTTCCTGTAGTACCGTTTGTTCCAAGTGGGTTGCCTCGCTCATGCGGGTGAGTATGCCGTTGAGGCGCGCCACGCCCTCGTGGGCGCGCTGCAAATAGACCTGGCGTTCCGGAGGGGGGAGGTCCGCTTCCAGGTTGTCCAGAGAAGAGCGCACGATGGAGATGGGGGTGCGCAGTTCATGGCTGAGTTTGCCGGCCATGGTCTCGAGATAGCGATTGTATTGCGCCAGCCGCTCATGCATGGCGTGGAAACTGCGGCCCAGGTCGCCCAGTTCATCGCCGGCACCGGTGAATGTAATTTCCCCCTGCACGCGGCCGTCGGCGCCGATGCTGGCCTCGACCTGGTTGCGCAACCGCCGTACCCGCAGCGACAGCCGGGTGGCGAAGGCGAGCAGCAGCCCGATGGTCAAGGCAAACGCCAGCAGACTCATGTTCACCAGTGCCTCGACTGCCCGGTTTTGCAGGATGAGGACGCTGTTGCTGGTTTCTTCCACGGCCAGGGCGCCCACCAGCCGCCCATCCGCGTAAACGGGGTGGGCGGCGGTGACGATGCTGATCTTTTCATCGAGGGTGCGCCGCCGGCTGACGGCGGCCTTGCCGGCGAGGGCCCGGGTCACCGCGGGATCGTCGAAGCGCGACGCCGAGGAGAGCCGGTCTCTAACCCTGTGTGCCGGTTGATCCAGCAATAGTCGATAGAGCAGCGGCACGAAATCGTCGGAGGAAGACGAGGTATTGGACGCCGTCGCTTCGTTGTCATCTTCGCCCAGGTCCTCGCCGGACATATTGTCGGCCAGGCCCACCACCCGATGATCCCGGTCAACCAGCCAAATGCGGCTCAACGGCCGCTGCAGCCGCTGCAGGATTTGCTCGGTTGCCGCGCTCGGCAAGGCAATCGTGCCCAGGCCGTCACGCTTCTCGGTATCGCCGTTGCTTATCAGCGTTTTCACCGTGCCCGAGGCGGGATCATCAACGTCGGCGACGGCAAAGGCGATACGCTCGCCGACCATGTTGAGCGGAATGCGTAGTTCGACATCGTAGCCACCCGCCACCTCCTGCCATTGAGCCTTGATGCGCGGTTCGACACCCAGCGGCAGACCATGCCGTTCCTTGGCCGGCATGATGTAGGTGTGGACCCAGCCGGGGGCGATGGTGCTGATGCGATAGCGACGGAACCTGCCGTTACGATCCAGGACACTGATGCGCAGGTGGTCGGAACGATCCGTGCGGTGGCTGGTGGGCGGGCGGTAGACGATATGGTCGTCGTGGATCTCGAAGAGGAGATAAAGATATTTATGCCACACCCCCAAAGAGTAATGGACTTCCAGATCCTGGGCGGCGGCGGCCCCGCCCAGGCGTAGTCTGCGATCGGCGTAAGGACGCCAGTCATCGGGATAGCCGTCCACCTGGATGGGCGAGTGCAGCGGCCGGACATAGACATGAGTGTCGGCCGCGGGAATGTCCGCCGGCGGGGGAGGCAGGGAGAAGGGGGCCTGCCGGTCGTTCATCATCGCCGCCATGATGGCCACCCGATCAAGCAGTTGCTGGTCCTGCGCCGAACGCAGATAAGCCTCGAGGCCCTGGACATATTGGTAGCCCAGCCATGGCAAGACCAGCAGGCTCAGTGAGGCCAGTAATAACTTGTTGCGTATGGAAATCCTCATCGACGCTTGATGCGACTCATGACGTCTGCCAGCGGTAACCCAGACCGTAGACGCTGTCGATGGCGGCGAAGTCTTTGTCCACCTCGAGGAATTTTTTGCGGATGCGCTTGATATGGGACGTGATGGTGGCGTCATCCACCACCACATGAGCCGCCTGCATCAACTGTTCGCGGCTCTTGACGTGGCCGGGGTGGTTGGCCAGGTCATACACGATCCAGAACTCGGTGAGGCTAAGGTCGATCGGTCGGTCCCGCCAGCGGGCGCTGTAGCGGTCCATATCCAGCAGCAGCTCGCCCCGCCGCAGCTCTTGTTGCGGCGCCTGCGGCTGCCGCAGGGCGTCCAGGCGGCGGAAAAAGGCGCCGATGCGGGCACAGAGATTGACGAGGCTGATGTCCTTGGTGAGGTAATCGTCCGCCCCCAGGCGCAGTCCGGAGATGGTGTCGAGATCGCTGTCCCGCGCACTGAGAAAGATGATCGGCAAGCTTGCCGAACGGGCGCGCAACTGGCGGCATAATTCAAAGCCGCCCTCGATCTCGTCGTCAAGACCGATGTCGAGCAGCACCAGATCGGGCAGGCGCTGCACAAAGCCGGCTTCGGCCTCGGCCCGATTGGCATAGACTTGCACTTGATAACCCTGCCTGCTTAGGGCGGCGGCATAGTTCTGGCGTATCGCCGCCTCGTCTTCAACGATTGCAATCGACCTGCGCATGATATTTTTCCGGTTTCCGGTAGCGAGTAATGAAGAGCCTCAATAGGTGCGCTCGCAATTCTTGATCCTCGTTAGTAGTCATCAATCTTACGCTACCACAGCCGCCGTCGCTTATGCCGCGGCTCGATGGGTTTGCCATAATTGGCCATTTTTCGTCCGGGCTCGCGCCCTTTTCGCTCCCTGTTATTGCTCGTCTTGGCCGGTTTACTCATTACGGTCATATCACCCGCCGCCTTGAGGGAGAACCCATGAAACAACACGAAAAATGCGAGCCGAATCACCGGCTGTCGGACTGGGACGAAGTATGGGCGCTGATCGTGCCGTTCGTACTGCAGCTAAGCCTCGGGCTGGCCATGATTTTCATGCTGGCCGCGGTCGGCCGCAGCGCCCAGGCCGGAGAACTCACCGGGCTCGACGCGGTGCGTCAGGGCAGCCTGCTGTTCGCGGACGGGCACGGCGGTTATCGTCCGGCCCTGACGCAACGTACCAAGGTGAATATCGATGTCAGCGGCATGATCGCCCGTGCCAAGGTACGGCAACGTTTCACCAACGATAGCGAGCAGTGGGTGGAGGGGATCTATGTGTTCCCCTTACCGGAAGAGGCCGCTGTGGACCACCTGCGCATGCAAATCGGCGAGCGCGTCATCGAAGGCCGGATCGAGGAACGCTCGGCGGCCAAGCAGCACTATCAACGGGCCAAGACCCAGGGGAAGAAGGCCGCCTTGATCGAACAGGAGCGGCCCAACCTCTTCACCAACTCGGTAGCCAATATCGCGCCGCACGAAACGGTGGTGGTCGAAATCGAATACCAGCAGGTGCTGCGTTACGACAATGGCGAGCTCCGGCTGCGTTTCCCCATGGCCATCACGCCTCGCTATATCCCCGGTACCCCGAGCGCAGAAAGCATGACTCGTTTCGACAACCGAGGGTGGGCGGTGGACACCGACCGGGTCCCGGATGCTTCGCGCATTACTCCGCCGGTGTGGCAGGGCAAGGGAAAGGAAAAGATCAATCCCATCACGCTTACCGTGCATCTCGATGCCGGCTTTCCTCTGGCCCGGGTGGCCAGCCCCTACCATGCCATCCATCGGGTCGATGAGGATGCGGCCCGCGGTATCACCACCATTACCCTCGCCGATACCGACACGGTTGCCGACCGTGACTTTGAACTGAGTTGGGCGCCGCAGGCCGACCGGGCGCCGCGGGCGGCGTTGTTCACCGAACAGGTCGGCACCGGGCGCTATTACCTGCTGATGGTGTTGCCGCCGGACGCCGCGGCGCCGCAACAGCGCCTGCCTCGCGAAGTGGTCTTTGTGATCGATACGTCCGGTTCCATGGCCGGCACCTCCATCAGGCAGGCCAAACAGGCCCTGACGCTGGCGCTGCAACGCCTGCGGCCGGGGGATCGCTTCAATGTCATCTCATTCAACTCCAGCACAGACCGGCTGTTCGGCGACGCCCGTCCGGCTACCCCCGAAAACCTGGAAGAGGCGCGCCGCTACGTCTCCGCCTTGCACGCCGATGGCGGTACTGAGATGCGCCCGGCCCTGAAGGCGGCGTTGCGTCACTCGCGGGAGGACGCTGCGCTGCGGCAAGTGATCTTTCTCACCGACGGCAGCGTGGGCGACGAGTCGGAACTGCTCGAACTCATCCATGATCGCCTCGGTCGCAGCCGCTTGTTCACCGTCGGTATCGGTTCGGCGCCCAACAGCCATTTCATGACCAAGGCGGCGCAGTTCGGCCGCGGCACCTTCACGTATATCGGTGACCTGAGCGAAGTGCGTAGCAAGATGGAGGGCCTGTTTCGAAAGCTGGATTCGCCCGTGATGAGCGATCTTGCCGTCGATGCCGGCGGTACGGCGGTGGAAACTTATCCGCAACGATTGCCCGATCTTTATCGCGGCGAGCCACTGGTCATCGCCATCAAGGGAGCGAGGAAGGGACAGGTCTTGACCATCCACGGGCGCCGCCTGCAAGCGCCGTGGCAGGCCCGCATCGCGTTGCAGAACGCCATCCCCGGGCACGGGGTGGGGGTGTTGTGGGCGCGGCGCAAGATTGCCGACTTGATGGATCAACAACGACAGGGCGCCGACCGGGAAGGCATCCGCAAAGCGGTAATCCAAGTGGCGCTGCAACACCACCTGGTGAGCAAGTACACCAGCCTGGTGGCGGTAGATGTGACGCCCAGCCGGCCGCAGGGCGCCGCATTGGAGCGGCGTGCCCTGCCGGTTAATCTTCCCCACGGCCAGCAATATGAAAAGATCTTCGGCCACCTGCCACAGACCGCCACCGCCGCGCCTCTCGATCTGCTCTTGGGCACGCTGTTGCTGCTGTCGGCGCTGATGGTGTGGTTCTTTACCTCCCCTCGGGAGGACTGGCCATGAGACGCGGGCGCACGCTGCTGTTGCTGGCCTTGATCGGCGCCGGGCTATGCTTCGGCGGTCATGCCGGTTATATCTACGCCAAGGCCGTGGTGGCGCAGGCGCTGATTCAACGGGCCTGGCGGGACAGTCTGGAGACCCGGCATCAGGTCAAACCCTGGTCGTGGGCCGATACCTGGCCGGTGGCCCGGCTCGTCGTACCCAGTCTCGACGTCGACCTTTGCGTGCTCGCCGGCGACTATGGCAGCAGCCTGGCCTTCGGGCCGGGACGGCGCTTGGGCACCAACATGATCAGTGGCCATCGCGACACCCATTTTCGTTTTCTGAAGCGGCTGCGAACGGGGCAGGTGATCCTGTTGCAGGAGCGCAGCGGTTCCTGGCATCGCTACCGCGTCATCGCCAGTTCGGTGGTGAATAAGTCCGTCAATCTCCCACGGATCGGGGATCCATCGGTTTTGATCCTGGTGACCTGTTATCCCTTCGACGCCATCGTTCCGGGCGGACCATTGCGCTACGTGGTCTATGCCCGGAAGGTTGAGGGCAAGACGATTTAGTGAGTTGGTGAATTATACGTTTTGCCGATCAACTTGAATCGCCTGCGGCGATGATTTGATTGAATCGAGGCCCCGTCCGCGAAACCGGGTGGCTTTCTTTTGCGCGGCCAAAAGAAAGTCACCAACAAAAGGCCGCCCGGAGACGTGCGCCCCGCTAACGCGGGGTTCCCAGCGCTTCTCGCCGGTCTGGGCGCTCGCTTTTCTCCCAGCCCGCCTGCGATGCTCGGTGCCGCCAACGGGACTCGGGCACTACTCCAAAATGTGTCATGCTTTTCTCCCTCCCCTTCAAGGGGAGGGTCGGGGCGGGGATGGGGTTTTCAGTGATGGTTCAAGCATCCGCAATACCTAACAAACCCCACCCCCATCCTAAGCTTCCCCCTGAGGGGGAAGGGACTTCCTATTCTTGAGCATGTCGTTGCTCTCAGGGACACCGTCTCGGCGTCTCGTCGGTGCAGCCGAGCACCGCGCGCGCCCAAAATGGCGAGGAGCGCAGGGCAGTCCGAAGGACCAAACCGTCGGGGCGTCTTTTCTTTGGACGAGCAAAGAAAAGGGGCTCGCCTGCGGCGCGAATCGCCGCCCCAAATCAAACCATCCCCGAAGGGGACACACTGTATTAAGAATCGGCTCAAATCACCCGCTGTGTGGAAGATCGCCTTAAGTTGATCTTGTCCCCGCAGGGGATTCCTATCTAGTTTCCGGAGAAACTCGCCTTCTTCTGCACCAACCGTCCCCTGCGATAATCGTCCAGGGCCTGTTCGATCTCCTCGCGGTTGGTCATGACGAAGGGGCCGTATTGCACGATGGGTTCATTTAGCGGATGGCCGGCCACCAGGATGAAGTGCGTGCCGTGCTCGTTCGCCTTGACCTCGACCTCATCGCCGTTGCCCAGCACCGCCAGGTTATGGGTGTCCAGCACCGTACCGGCCACTTCGGCGTTGCCTTCGAACACATAGAGAAAGGCGGTCGTGCCCGGTTCGAGGGTGTGGCGGAATTCGCATCTGGTTTTCAAAGCCACGTCCAGGTATTGGACCCGAGTGTTGGGGTCGTGAATGGGGCTTTGCTGGTCGCCGTACTGTCCCATGATCACCTTCACCGTGCCGCCGTCGATCTCCGCGACGGGAAAGGACTCCGGTGAATACTCCTGATAACCCGGATCGCTCATTTTTTCCTGGGCGGGGAGGTTGATCCAAAGTTGGAAGCCGCGCATCAGGCCGTCGGTCTGTTGCGGCATCTCGGAGTGGATGATGCCGCTAGCGGCCTTCATCCACTGGGCGCCGCCGGCGCGCAGGTCGCCGCGGTTGCCCATGCTGTCCTGGTGCAGCATGTGGCCGTCCAGCATGTAGGTGAAGGTATTAAAGCCGCGGTGGGGATGATCGGGGAAGCCGGCAATGTAATCCTTGGGATCGTTGTTGCTGAAGTGGTCCAGCATCAGGAACGGATCAAGGTGGCGCAGGGCAGGGGTCCCGATGGTGCGATGCACCAGGACCCCGGCGCCTTCGGAGACGGGTATCGCGGCGATGCGTTTGCTAATGGTACGTTGAGCCATAGTGGACCTCGCGCGGTCAGTTATTGTGGGCGTTATTGTCCCACGAAGGGGGGTGGAAAGCACAGGGCGGGGAGTCGGCCTTTCGGCTATAATAGCCTTCCTTCAGGATCAGGCTCACGGGATTTTCGTATGTCGCAAACGTCGGTGAAAAAGGTGGTGTTGGCCTATTCGGGCGGGCTGGATACCTCGGTGATATTGAAATGGTTGCAGGAGACCTACGGCTGCGAGGTGGTAACCTTCACCGCCGATATCGGTCAGGGCGAGGAGGTGGAGCCGGCCCGCGCCAAGGCCCGCCAGATGGGTGTCACGGAGGTCTATATCGACGATCTGCGCGAGGAATTCGTGCGGGATTTCGTGTTCCCCATGTTTCGCGCCAATACCTTGTACGAAGGAGAATATCTGCTCGGCACCTCCATCGCCCGGCCCTTGATTGCCAAGCGCCAGATCGAGATCGCCCGGGAGGTGGGCGCCGACGCGGTGTCCCACGGCGCCACCGGCAAGGGCAATGACCAGGTGCGTTTCGAACTGGGCTACTATGGCTTGAAACCCGACGTGCAGGTCATCGCGCCGTGGCGCGAATGGGACCTGTCGTCGCGGGAGAAACTGCTGACTTACGCCGAACAGCATGGCATCCCTATCGAAAAGAAAAAGGGCCAGCGCTCGCCCTATTCCATGGACGCCAACCTGCTGCACATCTCCTATGAGGGCGGCATCCTGGAAGATCCGTGGGCGGAGGCCGAGGAGGACATGTGGCGCTGGTCGGTATCCCCGGAGAAAGCCCCCGACCGGGCCGAGTATGTGGAGTTGAGTTATCGGCAGGGCGACATCGTGGCCGTGGACGGCGCGGCCATGAGTCCGGCGGCGCTACTGGCGCATTTGAATAAACTGGGTGGCAAACACGGCGTCGGCCGCGCCGACATCGTGGAGAACCGCTACGTAGGCATGAAGTCCCGCGGCTGTTACGAAACGCCGGGCGGCACCATCATGTTGAAGGCCCATCGCGCCATGGAATCCCTGACCCTGGATCGCGAAGTCGCGCATCTCAAGGATGAGTTGATGCCGCGCTACGCCACTCTGATCTATAACGGCTACTGGTGGAGCCCGGAGCGCAGGATGATGCAGAGCATGATCGACGCCTCCCAGGTGAGCGTCAACGGCGTGGTGCGCCTGAAGCTCTACAAAGGCAGCGTGAGCGTGGTGGGCCGCAAGTCCGACGACAGTCTATTCGATGCCAGCATCGCCACCTTCGAGGACGACGCCGGCGCCTACGATCAGCAGGATGCCGCGGGCTTTATCAAGCTCAACGCCCTGCGTATGCGCATCGCGGCCAGGAAGGGGCGGAAGTAGAGCGGGACAATTCGAGCAGGGTGTGTTGGGAACAGCTGAATAGTTAAGTAACCGCTGATCTATTCACCCTCCCCTTCAAGGGGAGGGTTGGGGAGGGGATGGGGTTTTGAACGGCTACAATACATTCAATCAGTTAATAACCCCACCCCCATCCTGTATCCTGCCCCGGGTGCACGAAAACGTCCACCGGACCTTTTCCTTTTCCACCTCACCCCCCTGAGGGGGAAGGGACGAATTAATCAGGGCTTGCTTAATATTGATTGCTTCTCTCTGCGGTAGTGAGGCAGGGTGGGAAATATTTTTCCCCGACCCCATCCACCTCCCGGCCTCCCCCTTGAAGGGGGAGCAGGAGCTTGCTCCGGTATGAGTGAGCGTGGATGTCGCCGATTATCGGTGAACGAGATCGTGACAAACTGGAGTGGGCCGCTTCATATTTTCCCCTCTTCTTCAAGGGGAGGGGATGGGGTATTCCTCAGCCGAATCACCGGCGGTTCTTGCAGAATGTCCCAATCAGTTATCTATGGTGATAGTCTATTAATGAAGGAGGACAACCATGCGTATCTTGCACACCATGATTCGCGTCGGTGACCTGGAACGCTCCCTGCGTTTTTATACCGAAGTTCTGGGCATGCGCCTGTTGCGGCGCAAGGATTATCCCGACGGCAAGTTCACCCTGGCCTTTGTCGGTTACGGCGAGGAAGCGGACGAAGCGGTGATCGAACTGACTTACAATTGGGATGTGGATCGTTACGAGCCGGGTGACGCCTTCGGTCACATCGCCATCGGTGTCGAGGACATCAATCAGACCTGTGCGGAAATCAAGCGACGCGGCGGCAAAGTGGTTCGCGAACCGGGACCGATGAAACACGGCACCACGGTCATTGCATTTGTAGAAGATCCGGACGGTTACAAGCTGGAGTTGATAGAGGGGAGATGACGGCTGCTCAAAGGGGGTATGGAGAACCCGCCCATCACGGCCTGAGCCGTATCTTTAACTGCCGGCAGCCGCGTAGTTGGCCGCCTGCAGCGCCACTGAGGCCGGCCAATCCCATAGACGACTGTATCATCAGTTTGACGACGGATCCGGAGGAACTGCGGGAGGGGTGAGACGCGGAAGTGAACGCGTATATCAAAAGGATCACGAAGACGTGGAAATCTGCCGCGTTAGCTTCCGCCGATACATGCCCAAGCGCCATTTGACCACCGATCACTCGCTGCATGTGCTGAAGCACATCGGCCAGGGTCCGTACCGTCGTCTTTCCATATAATCTGCAATGGATGTGAGCGGCGCCGCTATGCGAAAGCCTTCAATCATATGACGGATACCCTTTGCCCGCTTTGCCGGCGCGACGCCGATGACCCGCTGTGGAAGGACGCGCACTGCCGCGTGCTGCTCACGCCGCAGCCGGGGTACCCCGGGTTCTGCCGGGTGATCTGGCACGATCACGTGGGCGAGATGACCGATCTTTCCGAGGCGCAGCGCGGGCATTTGATGGCGGTGGTATGGGGGGTAGAGGCCGCGCTGCGTGAGCTGCTGCGGCCCGCCAAGATCAATCTGGCGTCATTGGGCAATCAGGTCCCCCATCTCCATTGGCACGTCATTCCCCGTTTCGACGATGACGCCCACTTTCCCGACGCGGTGTGGGCGCGGCCGCGGCGGGAGGGTGTGGCACACCCGGTGGACCGCAAGGCGCTGATGCGGGCGTTGCAGCGGCGTCTTTTGATACGTGGCTGAGGATTTGTCAGCGCGGTACTAACCCCCTCTCCCTCAGGGACCTCGGTGCCCCCTGTGGGTAGAGGGTAGGGGTGAGGGGATAAATACTAGATCTTCAATTCCCTCATCCTGTCCTTCTACCCTAAAGGGCATAAATCCCGGAGGGAGAAGGGACCGTTATTCGGAGTTCAAAAGCAGATGATACAGAGAGAGGTATTCAATCCCGCGCCGTCTCGAAGCTGGCGTCGAGATTGAGTTCGTCGCAGAATTCGATGAAGGTCTCCCGCAGGCTGCTGATGGATACGGCGTCCGGCACGGCCACGGTCATCGACAGGGAGAACATGGTCGTCCCGGTATGCGGCGCGGCGTAGGTCTGCGTTTCCAGCTCCTCGATGTTGATATTCTGCCTGGAGAAGAATTCCGTGATGGGATGCACGATGCCGGGATGATCCATGGCCACCACCTCGACACGGTAGGGCAGCCAGCGCTGTTCGGCCACACGCGGCGTGGTAGGTTTGGCGGTGATGCTGAGATGCAGCTCTTCCTCCAGCACCGGCAGGCGCTGCTGCATGGCGGCGACTGCCTCTTCGCTGCCGTTGATCAACAGGATCAGGGCGAACTCGCCGCCCAATACCGCCATGCGGCTGTTGGTGATGTTGCAACCACTGTCCAGGGCCGCCTTGGACAGGGTATTGACGATGCCGGGGCGGTCCTTGCCCTGGGCGGAGATCACCAGATATGTATCGCTCATGTCATGTTCACCGTAATATGAAAGCCGTCATTATGGTAACGGCGGCGCGTGCTTATTACCAATGGCGGGTTGCTACAGTCTGCGCAGTCGTTCCAGATAGACGTCTTCATCGGGCGCCGTGCTGTTACGTTGCGCCTCCCAGATGCCTTCCGCCAGGCATTCCGCCATGCGATGCTCGACGTCGTGGGGATCGGCATGACGTTGCATGAGTTGCCGATAGACGTCGCGGATGCCGACGGGACGATCGGATGCCAGCTGTTCCTGGATGGCGATGTGCAGGCCCATGTGGAGGAAGGGGTTGGTTTGTCCGGATTCCGGCGCGTAGTCCCGGGTCAGCGTGGCGGGATCTTCGAGCAGCTGATGATACTCGGGATGCTCGGCAACGACGCGCGCCACTATCTCTTCCAAAGGGTGCAGCGCGGCCCCTTCGCGCTGTTTGCGCCATGCCTCGCAGAATAAACGCCGGTATTGGACGGGATCGTTGCCGTAGATCATGATAACAATAACCTTGCTTGGTCGCTTGCAGTCCCATTCTCGCCGCAAAGATGCAGAGTGTACAAATAATTTTTGTGACAGGCCCGGGTCATCCGTCATTCCGGCACACGCCGGAATCCCGTGTCCTCAGATACTTCCTGGATACCGGCTTTTAACGGCATGACGGAACACGCATTTGACCGGGGTTCCCTCAGCTCTGGTCCGGGGGGCAAGTTCAATCGCCGCCTTTTTGATAATAGTTGATAGGCCTAAGCTGTGATCTTATCAGGATATTCGCACAGATCGCGGATGATGCAGGTCACGCAGTGCGGTTTGCGCGCCGTGCACACGTAACGGCCGTGCAGGATCAGCCAGTGATGGGCGTCATGCCTGAACGGTTTCGGCACCGCTTCCAGTAATTGCTTCTCCACCGCCAGCGGTGTCTTGCCGGCGGCGAGGCCGATACGATTGGCAACGCGGAAGATATGGGTGTCCACCGCGATGGTGGGTTGGCCGAAGGCGGTGTTGAGGATGACGTTGGCGGTCTTGCGGCCGACGCCGGGCAGGGCCTCCAGGGACGCGCGGTCGTCAGGGACTTTGCCCTGGTGCTTTTCCACCAGCAGGCGGCAGGTTGCCATGATGTTCTTGGCCTTGGCGTTGAACAGGCCGATGGTCTTGATGTATTCCTTCAGGCCCGCTTCGCCCAGCGTCAAGATGGCCCGCGGCGTGTTGGCGACCTTGAACAGTTTAGTGGTGGCCTTGTTGACGCCTTTGTCCGTGGCCTGCGCCGAGAGAATGACCGCTACCAGTAATTCGAAGGGCGTGCGGTAATGCAGCTCGGTGGTGGGGGCGGGATTGGCGGCCTTGAGGCGCTCGAAAATCTTGCGGCGTTTTCCGGCGTCCATCCCGATGCGGTGCCCGCGCTAGGCGTGGGTGTGGGCGGCGTAGCGGGCCGAGGTCGGCGCGGGCAGGGCCCTGCGCCTGGCGTCGATGGCGTTCTTCAGGGCGATGAGCAGCCCCAGTCCGATGAAGGCGCCGGGCGGCAGGATCGCCAGCAGGAAGCCGTGGTAATCGCTGAACACGGTGACGGTCATCCACTTGGCGCCGGGGCCGAACATCAATTGTGCCTGGGAGAACAAGGTACCCTTGCCCAAGACCTCGCGCATGGCGCCCAGGGCGACCAGCACCCCGGTGAAACCTATACCCATGAACAAGCCGTCGAGGAGGGAAGGCAGCGGTGCGTTCTTGGAGGCGAAGGCCTCGGCGCGCGCCAGGATGTTGCAGTTGGTGACGATGAGCGGGATGAAGATTCCCAGGATCAGGTACAACTCGTGAAAGTAGGCGTTCATCGCCAGCTCGATGGCGGTGACGATGGCGGCAATGAGCATGACGAACACCGGGATACGGATCTCCGAGGTCACCTGATTGCGGATCAGGGAGACGGTGAGATTGGTCAGCACCAGGGTCAGGGTGGTGGCCAGGCCCAGGCCCAGGGCGTTGACCACGGTGGAACTGACCGCCAGCAGCGGGCACAGGCCGAGGATCTGGACCAGGGCCGGATTGTTGTGCCACAGGCCGTTGCGGATGATGGTGCCGTAATCGTTGTCAGCCATGGGATCTCGTCTTTGTGGTTGCCGGGGCCGGAGCGAACAGCGCGTCGCGGTGACCGGAAAAGTATTTTAAGCTGTTATGCACGGCCTTGACCACCGCGCGGGGGGTGATGGTGGCGCCGGTGAACTGATCGAATACCCCACCGTCCTTTTTCACGTGCCATTCCTTGGCGTCGAGATCGGACAGCGAATGGCCATTGAAGCTGGTAATCCAGTTGGATTTTTGAATCTCGATAGTATCCCCCAGGCCCGGGGTTTCCTGATTATTCAACACGCGCACCCCCATTATCGAGCCGTTATAGGCGATGGCCACCAGCAACTTGATGGCGCCGCCGTAGCCGTCGGGGGCTACCGGTTCCATGGCCACCGCCACCGGCTTGCCGTCTTTGCGGGCGCGATAGACCGGGACCGGATCGCGGCTGCCGAGCAGCTGCGGTGACGACACTGAGATGGTGTCGCTGTAGGGATCGTTGTCGTAGTGCGACGGCGGGATCAGGGCCTGAATGCTGCGCAACACGAATTTCCGTTGCTGGGCGGCGATGCGATCCGCGGTATTGTCGAAGGTGAAGGCGATCAGGGCAGTGCCGGCGACGGCGAACAGGCCCAACAGCACGCCGGTTCTCAACATGTGTCCGGCCAGTCGCTTCATCGGTCCTTGCCGTGGCCGAACACCCGCGGTTGGGTGTAGTAATCGATGGTGGGCGCGGCGATGTTCATCAGCAATACCGCGAAGGCCACGCCGTCCGGATAACCGCCCCAGGTGCGGATGATGTATATCAAGACGCCGATGCCCGCGCCGTAGTACAGGCGTCCCCGCGGTGTGGTGGAGGCTGTGACCGGATCGGTGGCGATGAAAAAGGCCCCAAGCATGGTGGCGCCGCCGAACAGATGAAACAGCGGCGAGGTATGCAGCGCCGGATCGGCGGCGTAAAAGATCAGGGCCATGGCCGCCAGCGCCGCCAGCATGGCCGCGGGGATGTGCCAACTGATCAGCCGTTTGTAGATCATCCATATCCCGCCGGCGAGGAAGGCGAGATTGACCGCCTCCCAGCCCTTGCCGCCGAAGGCGCCGAACACCTGGCCGCTGCCGAGAATCTGTCCCACGCTGTGATGCAGCTTCAACTGGGTGCGCACCGTATCCAGGGGCGTGGCCATGCTTACCGCGTCGATACTCAAACCGTGGGGCAATGCGCCGGTGAAGATCGCCCGCAGGGTTTCCACCCAGCCCAGGGGGTGTTGGTCGATGCTGAGGGGTGGCAGCCAAGCAGTCATCTCGCGTGGGAAGGAGATCAATAACATCACATAACCGAGCATGGCGGGATTGAAGGGGTTGTAACCCAGTCCGCCGAACAGCTGCTTGCCGATGATAATGGAGAACAACACCCCGAGCGTCGTCAGCCACCACGGCAGCAAGGGCGGCAGGGATACGGCGAGCAGCATGGCGGTGATCACGGCGCTGCCGTCGCCGAGGAAGGGCGCGAGGGGGCGGTTGCGCAGCTTGAGCATCAGCGCCTCGCCGGCGAGGGCGACGCCGACGGCCAGGACGATATTGATGATCACCCCCGGACCGAAGAACCACAGGCAGGCCGCGATGCCCGGTATCATGGCCAGCGCCACCCGCAGCATGATGTGCGGGACGCTAATGCGAGCATGGCCGTGGGGTGAACTGGGTGTCTGCAGTGGCATGAGTTAGCTGGTGGTCTTGATGTTCTTGATTCTATCGATGCCGTCAGCCCGGCGGATACCCAAAAGGGCACAAGAGCCGGGATGACGATAGTCAGATTGTCTCAGTAACTTGTTTTATCCCTATTTGCGTCCTATGCATCATTGCGCTGAATTGCATTATTCAGAGGTTTCGTCCTTGGTAGTTTCACCCTCCCCTTCGCGCTTGGCGCGCGCCCGTTCCAGCGCAGCCAGTATCGCCGCCTTTTTCTCCGATTTGTCCGCGCCGGTCTGGTCCGCGGCGGGTTGCTGCAGCTCGCCCTTTTTCTTACGCAGCCGCGAGCCGCGTTCGGCCTTTTCCCGTTCCAGGCGCAGTTGCCGGAAATCGTGGCGCTTGCGCGCCAGTTCGGCCTTTTCCTTCTCCCGTTCCTGGGCCCAGATCTCGGCCTTGGCGAAGCGAAAGTACTGCACCAGAGGGATATGGCTGGGGCACACGTAGGAGCAGCAACCGCATTCGATGCAATCGAACAGATTGTATTCCTGGATGCGGTGAAACTCCTTGGCATGGGCGTACCAGTAGAGTTGTTGCGGCAGCAGCCTGGCCGGACAGGCGTCCATGCAGGCGCCGCAGCGGATACAGGGCATGGCCGCTTGCGCGGCGGGCATGGCGGTCGGCGTCGCGGCCAGGATGCAATTGACGGTCTTGACCACCGGGGCGTTGACCGTGTGCAGAGCAAAGCCCATCATCGGACCGCCGATAATGATGCGATCGGTCGCGCCGAGGTCCGCGTTGCACTCCTGCAGCAGGTCCAGCACCGAGGTGCCGAACAAAACTTCCAGATTGCAGGGCCGTTTCACCGCGTCGCCGGTGACGGTGACATAGCGGGAGATGAGCGGCTCGCCGTGTTCGATGGCGCGGTACACCGCATAGGCGGTGCCCACGTTGTGCATGACGATGCCGACGTGGAGGGGCAGGCCGTTGCTTGGCACCTCCTTGCCGGTCACCACTTTAATCAGCTGCTTTTCGCTGCCCTGCGGGTAGAGGGTGGGCAGCAGGGCGACGCGCACCCCTTCTTCGCCGGCCGCGGCCTGGCACATGATCTCGTAGGCCTCCGGCTTGTTGTCTTCGATGGCGATGATGCAGTCGCGGGCGTGGAGGGCATGGCGCATGATACGCAGCCCGGCGATGATCTCCCGCGGCCGTTCGCGTATCAGGCGGTCGTCGCAGGTGATGTAGGGTTCGCATTCAACACCGTTGAGGATCAGGGTGTCGATGTGTCTGTCGGTGCCCGGATTTAACTTGATGAAGGAAGGAAAGCCCGCGCCGCCCAGGCCGACGATGCCCGCCTCGCGAATCATATTGCGCAGGTGGCTGGGATCGATTTGCGTATAGTCCTGCGGTGCCGGTCGTTCCCCCCAGCGGTCCTCGCCGTCGCAGTCGAGGACGATGCAGGGTGCGCTCAGGCCCGAGGGATGGGCGACCGGGTAATCGGCGATGTCGCTGATGGTGCCCGAGGTGGGAGCATGGAGCGCGGCGCTCACATAGCCGCTGGCGTGGGCGACCAACTGACCTTTTAAAACCCGTTCGCCGATCTGCACCGCCGGTTTTGCCGCCTCGCCGATGTGCTGATGCAGGGGAAGGATCAGGCGTTTGGGCAGGCGCGCGGGACGGGTCGGCTCGCGGCTGGACTCGTCCTTGTGCTGTGGTGGGTGTACGCCGCCGTTGAAGGTCCACAGCGGTGCGCTCACGCCTGGCGTCTCTGCTGGGTAAGTTGACCGGCACCGGCCTGTTCTTCGGGTGACGGCCACTTCCAGGAATCGATGCCCTGTTTGACCGGGATCATGGTGATGCAGTCCACCGGGCAGGGTGGCACGCACAGCTCGCAGCCGGTGCATTCCTGGGCGATGACGGTGTGCATCTGCTTGGCCGCGCCGAGAATAGCATCCACCGGACACGCCTGGATGCACAGGGTGCAGCCGATGCAGGTGTCTTCGTCGATGACGGCCACGGTGGCTTCGAGTTTTTCCTCGCCGTGTTCGGCGCTGAGCGGCTTGGGCTCCACGCCCAGCAATTCGGCCAGGGCGCGGATGCCCGCCTCGCCGCCCGGCGGGCACTGGTTGATGTCCGCCTCGCCGGCGGCGATGGCCTCGGCATAAGGCCGGCAGCCGGGGAAACCGCACTGCCCGCACTGGGTCTGAGGCAGCACTGCGTCGATGTTGTCCACCAGCGGATCGCCTTCCACCTTGAAGCGGACGGCGGCGAAGCCCAGCACCAGTCCGAAGACGAGCGCCAGCACCGCCAGTGCGATGATCGCTTCGAGCATGGCGCCTATCCCTTCACCAGGCCGGAGAAACCCATGAAGGCCATGGACATGAGGCCCGCGGTGATCAGGCCGATGGCGGGACCGCGAAAGGGCACGGGGACGTCGGCGGCGGCGATGCGCTCACGCATGGCGGCGAACAGGATTAACACCAGAGAGAAACCGATGGAGGCGCCGAAGCCGTACACCGCCGATTGCAGGAAGCTGTGCTGTTCCTGGACGTTGAGCAGGGCCACGCCCAGCACTGCGCAGTTGGTGGTAATCAGCGGCAGATAGATGCCCAATACCTGATAGAGCAGCGGACTGCTCTTGCGGATCACCATCTCGGTGAACTGCACCACCACCGCGATTACCAGGATGAAGGTGATGGTGCGCAGGTATTCCAGGTGCAACGGCGCCAGCAGATACTGGTTGGCCAGGTAGCTGGACACCGACGACAGGGTCAGGACGAAGGTGGTGGCCAGCGCCATGCCGGTGGCGGTCTCCAGCTTGCGCGACACGCCCATGAAGGGACACAGCCCGAGGAACTTCACCAGCACGAAGTTGTTCACCAGGACGGTGCTGACCAGCAATAAGGCGTACTCAGTCATGGGTGCTCTCTTGCTCTCGAGGACGTCGCTTGTGGCAACGGGGCGCGCCGCAACAGCGGGTCCCGCCGTGGAAACCCGCTATTGTAACCCTTTTGCCCGCTAGGTTGATGTTGTGGTTAAAAATTTTCCAGGGCGACATGATAATGGTTCAACCATGCCGCTTGCGAATATCGGTTTCTTATAACCTAAGACGGTGTTGTTATTTAGGAACGGTAAATGATTCTTTATGACGTCATTCCGGCGTATACGCTGGAGGACACAAGCGCCACAGTCCAGTAACTCTCTGAATTAAAGGCACTGGATTCCGGATCTCCACTACGCTGCGTCCGGCATGACGAATCACTCTGAGTTACGGGGGGGCGGCTTTCGCCAAGGCGCTTATTTCACTTTCATGCCCGGCTGTGCGCCGCTGTCGGGGCTGAGCAGCCAGATCTCCTTGCCGCCGGGGCCGGCGGCCAGCACCATGCCCTCAGAGAGGCCGAACTTCATCTTGCGCGGCGCCAGGTTGGCCACCACCACAGTGAGCCGGTCGTGCAGTTGTTCCGGATCGTAGGCGGCCTTGATCCCGGCGAACACGGTACGCGGCTGGTCTTCGCCGATATCCAGGGTGAGCTTGAGCAGCTTGTCCGCGCCCTCCACATGTTCGGCGTTGACGATGCGGGCGATGCGCAGGTCGATCTTGGTGAAGTCGTCGATGGTGATGGTGGGGGCGATTTCCATTTTTTTCTCCGTGTGGACTTGATGCTCGCCGTGGCGCTGGCGCGAGGGCGCCGGGGCGGGGGCCAGGCTCTCGCGATTGGCGGCGACCAGGGCCTCGATCTGCTTGGGATCGATGCGGGTCATGAGGTGTTGGTATGCATTGATGCGTTCGGGTATGGCCTCGATGTCCTTCCAGATGAAGTCACGGTCCATGCCGAAAAATTCGCGGGCGACGCGGCTGCCAAGACCGGGCAATATCGGATTCAGCAAAATGGCTAACAGGCGGAATGACAATATGCATTTACTGCACACTGTTTGGAGTTCATCACGTTTGCCTGGGTCTTTAGCGAGCACCCAAGGCTGGTTCTTGTCGAAATATTCGTTGACGCCGTCGGCAATTTTCATGATCTGCCGCAGGGCTTCGGAATAATTCCGATTGTCGAACGCTTCCGCGATCAAGACAGCGTTTGAGCGCGCACTCCCCATATCATAAGTGTCGTTATGGAGTTTAAGCTCGCCCTCAAAATGCTTGGTGATGAAGTTCGCCGAGCGGCTTGCGATATTGACAAATTTGCCGACGATATCGCTGTTTACTCGTGCCACGAAATCATCGAAGCTGAGGTCGATGTCCTCCATGGTGCCGTTGAGCTTGGCGGCGAAGTAATAGCGCAGCCATTCCGGATTCAGGCCCTGCCTTAAATAACTCTCGGCGGTGATGAAGGTGCCGCGGGATTTGGACATCTTTGCGCCGTCTACGGTGAGAAAACCGTGGGCGGAGATCCTGGTCGGGGTGCGGTAGCCGGCCGCGTCCAGCATGGCCGGCCAGAACAGGGCGTGGAAATAGAGGATGTCCTTGCCGATGAAGTGATGCAGCTCCGTGCTGGAATCCGTTTTCCAATACTCGTCGAAGCTGGGCGGGACTTCCTGCTCCCCTCTCCCTACGGGAGAGGGGGTGGGGGCGAGCTTGTCGCACAGGTTTTTGAAGCTGCCCATGTAACCGATGGGCGCGTCCAGCCACACGTAGAAATATTTGTCTTCAGTGTCGGGGATCCTGAAACCGAAGTAGGGCGCATCGCGGGAGATGTCCCAGTCGCTGAGACCGGCCTCGAACCATTCGCCCATCTTGTTGGCGGCCTCGGGCTGCAGGGTGCCGGAGCGGGTCCAATCCTCTAGAAAATCGGCCTTGGCGCCCAGTTTGAAAAAGTAGTGTTCTGAACGCTTGCGCACCGGCGTCGCGCCGGATACCGCGGAATAGGGATTGATGAGATCGGTGGGCGCATAGGTGGTGCCGCACACCTCGCAGGCGTCGCCGTACTGGTCCCGCGCGTGGCACTTGGGGCACTCGCCCTTGATGAAGCGGTCCGGCAGGAACATCTCCTTGACCGGGTCGTAGAACTGTTCGATGGTGCGCGCCTCGATCAGCCCGGCCTTATGGAGCTTGGTGTAGATGTCCTCGGCGTAATGGCGGGTCTCGTCGGAGTGAGTGGAATAGTAGTTGTCGAAACCGATATGGAAGCCGGCGAAGTCGCGCTGGTGTTCGCCGCCGATGCGCGCGATCAGCTGTTCCGGCGTGATCCCCTCTTTCTCGGCGCGCAGCATGATGGGCGTGCCGTGAGTGTCATCGGCGCACACATAGTAGCAGGCGTGGCCCCGCATCTTCTGGAAACGCACCCAGATGTCGGTCTGGATGTATTCCACCATATGGCCGAGGTGAATGGGGCCGTTGGCGTAGGGCAGGGCGCTGGTGACCAGGATGTTTCGAGTCTTTTCCATTGGGGATTCAACCGCTTTTACAAGTGTAAGGCATTGCGGGGCTGGGATTATAGTACGTTGCGCCCCGAGTTCGAGCTTTTTTTGCGTCAAAAGCCGTGCCGGTCGCCCGGACCCGGCTTGAGAAGTCCAGAATTGTGTAAAATACCCCCCTTTCCCAGGAGGGTCATGCCCTCGTACAGCAGGCGGAATGCATTATGGCAGAGATATCGCGGTTGCAGGTTGAGGTCGCGCTCAAAGGTTTTGTCGATCCCTACATGAAGCAGGACCCGGTGACGGCCAAGGCGGTGAAGAATATCGCCGTGGCCGGCGGCGAGGTGACGGTGGACGTGGTGCTGGGGTATCCGGCCAAGGGCTATGCCGACGAGGTGGCCGCCGAACTCACCGGGCGGATCAAGGCAATCGACGGGGTGGGCGCGGCGACCGTCAACGTGTCCTGGGAGATTAGCACTCACGCGGTGCAGAAGGGGGTGACGCCCCTCAAGCAGGTGAAGAACATCATCGCCGTGGCCTCGGGCAAGGGGGGCGTCGGCAAGTCCACCACCGCGGTCAATCTCGCCCTGGCCCTGGCGGCGGAGGGGGCACAGGTGGGCATCCTCGACGCCGACATCTACGGCCCCAGCCAGCCGCGCATGCTGGGTGTGCAGCAGCGGCCGGAGAGCCGGGACGGCAAGTCCATGCAGCCGGTCGAGGCCTACGGCCTGCAATCCATGTCCGTCGGCTATCTGATCGACGAAGAGGCCCCCATGATCTGGCGCGGCCCCATGGTGACCCAGGCCCTGCAGCAGCTGATCACCGAGACCAATTGGCGCGACATCGATTATCTGGTGGTGGACCTGCCGCCCGGCACGGGCGACGTTCAACTGACCCTGGCGCAGAAGATTCCGGTAAGCGGCGCGGTGATCGTGACCACGCCCCAGGACATCGCGCTCCTGGATGCACGCAAGGGACTCAAGATGTTCGAAAAGGTGGAGGTACCGGTGCTGGGCATCGTGGAAAACATGAGCATCCACATCTGCAGCCAGTGCGGCCATGCGGAGCATATCTTCGGCTCCGGCGGGGGCGAGGCCATGGCCAAGCAATACGGCGTGCCCTTTCTCGGGGCCTTGCCTCTGGACATCCATATCCGCGAGGACGCCGACGGCGGCCGGCCCAGCGTGGTGGCGGATCCGGAGGGCGCGGCGGCCAAGATCTATCGCGATATCGCGCGGCGGGTGGCGGCGGCCCTGGCCCTGCGGGCGCGGGATTATTCCCACAAGTTCCCGAACATCGTGATTCAAAATACCTGAAGGAAGAGATTGACCGCAACGACGCCGAGAGGGCAGGGGTGGGTGCGGCACGGATTCATTCACGCAAGCCCCCCGGCATCGTTGCGGTGAGAACCGGCCATCTTTTACATCATTCAAAAGGTCTGTTATGAGCATCAAGTCGGATAAGTGGATACGGCGCATGGCGGAGCAGCACGGCATGATCGAGCCGTTCGAGGCGGGGCAGGTGAGGGAGATCGGCGGGGAGCGGGTAATTTCCTTCGGCACTTCCAGTTACGGCTACGACATCCGTTGCGCCGACGAATTCAAGATCTTCACCAACATCAATTCGGCCATCGTCGATCCCAAGAATTTCGACGCCAACAGTTTCGTCGATCTCAAGTCGGACGTGTGCATCATCCCGCCCAACTCCTTCGCCCTGGCGCGTACCGTGGAGTACTTTCGTATCCCGCGCAGCGTGCTCACTATCTGCCTGGGCAAATCCACCTACGCCCGCTGCGGAATCATCGTCAACGTCACGCCCCTGGAACCGGAATGGGAAGGCCATGTCACACTGGAGTTTTCCAACACCACGCCGTTGCCCGCCAAGATCTACGCCAACGAGGGCGTGGCGCAGGTGATCTTCCTGGAATCCGACGAGGTGTGCGGGACCTCTTACGGCGACCGCGCCGGCAAGTATCAGGGGCAGCGCGGCGTTACCCTGCCCAGGACCTGATCGGCTTAATTACCGTCAAGGAATTGATCGGTGTACCGGGATGCCCCGTAACGAGGTAATGGTCATGGTGAGTTTGGCACCGTCCGTATCCTGCTGTTCCAGGCGCACGGGAAGATAGGAGAGCCGCGGCGCGCACCATACCGTGGTGTCGCGCTTGTCGCCGATGCGCTGGATGCGCACGGCTTTGATCTTGCCCAGGACGGTGTCGAGCGTTTCCTCGCCTTCGATCTCGAATTCGTAATCCTTCAGTTTACCGCCGTCGGCGATTTTATATTCCAAATGCTTGGTGCCTTTCATCAGGTCGTACATGATGGACAGCTGATAGACCAGTTTGTCCTGGGCATCGGGCGGTATGGACATGCGCCACGGATCGCCGTCGATAGTGTTGGTGACGATCAGGTGTTGCCAGTCGAATTTGAGTTTGACATGCCGGGTCTTGTTGCCGCCGTGGCGGTTGTAGACATACTCCAGCGGGCGGAGCTCTTTCCCGTTCAGCGTCCACTTGCTGTACTCATCGAAGTGATCCTTCACGAACCAGGCGATGATTCCGGTGGCCCGGGTGCTCGAGGCGTAGATATAGGTACCGTCCCCGGCGGCGCTGAGTGACCGGGTCGAGACGCCCAAGGTGAGGCCGTTGCGCTTGAGGCTGTATTCCGCGTTGAACATGGGTAAGGGACTTTGGCTTGTCGCCCCCTGCGCGGCGGCCAGGCACAGTATGCCGAGCAACGACCCGCAGACGAGCAGGCGCATGAAGGCCAGGCGTGCCTTGCGCCTCGTCATGCCGTTTCCTCGAAGAGCGGGGCGGTGAGAGGTTCGCCGTCGAAGGTAATGTGGTGATCGCGCAGTTGCAGGCGGCCGGCGGCGAACCACCCGATCACCCGGGGGTAAAGGCGATGCTCCGCTTCCTGCACGCGCACCGCGAGGGTGTCCGCGTCATCGCCGGCCAGGATCGGCACCTTCTCTTGAATGATGACCGGGCCACCGTCCAGCTCGTCGGTGACGAAGTGGATGCTGAGACCGTGCTCCTTCGCGCCCGCCGCCAGGGCGCGGCGATGCGTATCCAAGCCACGGAAGGCGGGCAGCAACGACGGGTGTATGTTGAGCATCCTGCCATGATAATGCCTGACGAATGCCGGTGTCAGGATGCGCATGAAGCCCGCCAGGACCACCAGGCCGGGGGCGTAGGCGTCGATGGCCTCCTGCAACGCGGTGTCGAAGTCTTCGCGATCGGCGAAACGGGTGTGATCGATCACCACCGCCGGTATTCCCGCGCGCCGCGCCCGTTCCAGGCCGAAGGCCTGCGGGCGGTTACTGATGACCGCGCGGATCGTTGCGGCCACTTCCCGGCGGTTTACGGCATCGATGATAGCCTGCAGATTGCTGCCCTGGCCGGAGATGAGCACCACGATCGGCAGCGGTGTGGCGGGATCGGCATGGGTCATGAATCACTGAGGAAGACCTGGTCTTCCGTGCCATTGCGTACCGCGACCTGACCGAGGCGCCACGCTGTCTCGCCCTGCTGCCGCAACACCTGCAAGGCCCTGTCCGTGTGTTCGGGGCGCACGCACACGATCATGCCGACGCCGCAATTGAAGGTGCGGTACATCTCGCCGGCGGCGATGTCGCCGCTGCTTTGCAGCCAGTCGAATACCGGTGGCCGCGTCCAGCTGGCGGTGTGGATGACCGCCTTGAGGTTGTCGGCTAGCACCCGTGGCAGGTTCTCCACGATGCCGCCGCCGGTGATGTGGGCGAGGGCCGACACCGGCAGTTCGGCGATCAGGGCCAGCAGGGCCTTGACATAGATCCGGGTGGGTTCCAGCAGGGTGTCGCCCAGACGGCGTCCGTGGAAGTCGTGGCCGAGATCGGCCTTGTTGCGTTCGATGACTTTGCGGATCAGGGAATAGCCGTTGGAATGGGGGCCGGAAGAGGCCAGGCCGAGCAGGACGTCACCGGCCTGGACGCGGCTGCCGTCGATGATGCGCTCCTTTTCCACCACGCCCACGCAGAAACCGGCCAGGTCGTAATCCTCACCCTGGTACATACCGGGCATTTCGGCGGTCTCGCCGCCCACCAGGGCGGCGCCCGCCAGTTCGCAGCCCCGGCCGATCCCGCGTACCACCGCCGCCGCCACCTCCACGTTCAGCCTGCCGGTAGCGTAGTAGTCGAGAAAGAACAAGGGCTCCGCGCCCGCCACGATGATGTCGTTGGCGCACATCGCCACCAGATCGATGCCGATGGTGTCATGTTTACCCAGTTGCATGGCTAGTTTCAGCTTGGTGCCGACGCCGTCGGTCCCGGATACCAGTACCGGTTGGCGGTAGCGGTCCATCGGGATCTCAAACAAAGCGCCGAAACCGCCGATACCGCCCAGTAAGCCGGGACGCCGCGTCCGTGCCGCGATGGGTTTGATATGATCCACCAGTTGGTCGCCGGCCTCGATATCGACACCGGCGTCACGATAAGTCAACGCGGGAGAGTCGCCTTGTTCGGAATTATTCATGGTCTATGGCTGATGCCGCCCTTCGGTTAAGTCTGCGTATTGTAACGATAAGCGTAGAGATTGTCCTCGCTTGCATCACTTTCCTGCGTGTAAACGTGTATTATTCTCCGCTAAGTCCCTGGATGGGTTCATGTGTTTTAAGGTGATCGTTATGAGAAGGTTTTTCGCCGTGTTGGCGTGCTTGGTAACCGGCCTGGCAGTGAGTGGTGTCGCGCGGGGTGTGGAAGTACCGGGACTCTATGAAGCGGAGGTGCCGGTGACGGGACAAAGCGCGGTGGAACGGGCGGCCGCCAGTCGCAGCGCCCTGGAACGGGTATTGGTCAAGGTGAGCGGCAATGCGGACATCGCCCAACTGCCCAAGATCGAACCTCTGCTGAGCAATGCGGAAAAACTGGTGCAACGTTACCAGTACCGGACCGCGCCGTCACCCGCCCCCGGGACGGAAGATGCGGACACGTCGACGGCGCCCGGTCAGTTGTTGTGGGAGAGCTTTGACCGGCGGACCATCAATCAACATTTATACGATGCCGGGGTGTCGGTGTGGGGGATAAACCGTCCCGCCACCTTGCTGTGGTTGGCCATAGAAGACGGCAGACACCGTTATCTGGTCGGCGGCGACAACCGTCCGGATGTGCAGACCATGTTGAGCACCGAGGCGCAGCAGCGGGGTTTGCCCCTCAACGTGCCGTTGCTGGATTTGCAGGACCAGGGTGCCTTGGCGGTGGCCGATGTGTGGGGCGATTTCTCCGATGTGATCTTCAAGGCCTCGAGCCGGTATCAACCCGATGCTATCCTGGTGGGCCGGGTGTATGCGACGGCGGCGGGCAAGTGGCAGAGTCAGTGGACCTTGTATGACCATGGCAAGGTGAGTACCTGGGGGGCGGGGCCGGCTGCCCAGGACGCGGTCATTTCCGCGGGGATCGCCGGGGCGGCGGGGCAATTCGCCAAGCGTTATGCCTTGGAACTGACACCCGGTGTCGCCAATACGGTCATGCTGAGCGTGGAAAACGTGGCGACGCTGGCCGATTATGCGCGGGTGGAGCGTTATCTGCAAAGCCTGGATCCTGTCGCCGATGTCCAGGTCGCACGGGTTGAAGGTCCCAAGGTGGGTTTCCGGATCAAGCTGCGCGGGCCGACCCGCGGCTTGATTCAAACCCTCGTTTTGGGCAAGACCTTGGTGGCGGCGACGCCGCAACAGTCGGGCGCTACCACGATCGTCAGTGCTCCGGACCAGGGTGCCGAAGGGGGCGAGCCTTCACCCCCCGAGGAATATTTCTACCGGATAGCGCCGTGAAGGCCCGGGATATTCCCAATGTGCTCAGCGTACTGAGGATGACCTTGGCCATCCCCAGCGCCCTGTTGTTGCTGCGGGAGTGGTATAACGAGGCCTTGCTCATATTTGTGGTAGCCGGTCTGTCGGATGGCCTGGATGGTTATCTGGCGAAGCGTTTTGCATGGCGCAGCCGCCTGGGATCCATTCTGGATCCCTTGGCGGATAAGATCCTGTTGCTGACGAACTACATCGTGCTGGGATGGATGGGCTGGATCCCGGTATGGCTGGTGGCGGCCGTCATCAGCCGTGACGTGGTCGTGGTCGGCGGCGCATTGGCCTACCATGCGCGGTTCGGACGTTATGAGATGGCGCCGACCATGGCCAGCAAACTCAATACCACCATGCAGATTGTCTTGGTAGTGGTGCTGGTGGCGTCGCTGGGTCTGCTGAGCGTGCCTGCATGGGTTGTGGAGGGCCTGATTTATACGGTATTGGCGACCACGGCATGGAGCGGCGTGGATTACGTGTGGACGTGGGGCATACAGGCCTATCGGCGCCGGTCCCGTCGTCAGCATGAGTGAGCGAGGGGTGCACGGGACGAATCATGAGTGATACCCAAAAGGGGCTATTGCTGGCCGGCATCGTTGCCGCGGCGGTATTGCTCTATCTCTTGGCGCCGGTGTTGACGCCGTTTTTGGTCGGAGCCGGATTGGCCTATCTCGGTGATCCCCTGGCGGACTGGCTGGAGGCGCGCCGCCTGTCGCGCACCATGGCGGTGGTGATCGTCTTTGGCGTCATGTTATTGCTGTTGGTGGTAGTAGTGGCGGTGCTGCTGCCCTTGCTGCAGCAGCAGATCCTGGTCTTCGCCGCCAAATTGCCGGGCTATCTGGATTGGGTGCAGCATCACGCGCTGCCCTGGCTGCAGACCCGTCTGGGGATGGTCGAGCCGGGCCTGGATATGGAGAGCATCAAGCAGACCTTGATCAGCCATTGGCAGCAATTGGGCGGCGTCGGGGCGCAGGTGGTGGGGGCGATCACCCGTTCGTGGTTGGCCATGCTGGCGTGGCTTGCCAATCTGGTGTTGATCCCCCTGGTGACGTTTTACCTGCTGCGTGATTGGGATACCTCGTTGCAGCGTATCGCCGAGTTGTTGCCGCGCCGCATTGCGCCGATCGTGACACGGCTTGCCAAGGACTGTGACACCGTGCTGGGTCACTTCCTGCGCGGCCAGTTGTCGGTGATGCTGGCCCTGGCGGTGGTGTATTGCCTGGGCCTGTGGTGGGTGGGGATCCAGCTGGCCTTGCTGATCGGCCTGTTCGCCGGCATGGTGAGTTTCGTCCCCTACCTGGGGTTCATCCTCGGTGTGCTGGCGGCGGGTATCGCGGCCCTGGTGCAGTTTCACGACGCCTGGCACGTGTTGCAGGTGTTTCTGGTGTTCGGGGTCGGCCAGCTACTGGAGAGTTTTGTCCTGACGCCGTTGCTGCTGGGCGAGCGCATAGGTCTGCACCCCTTGGGGGTGATCTTCGCCATTATGGTGGGCGGTCAATTATTCGGCTTCGTCGGTGTGCTCCTGGCGTTGCCGACGGCGGCGGTGATCGGCGTCTTGCTGCGTTATGCCCACGAGCGTTACATCCACAGCCAACTCTACGCCGGCCAGGATTCCTGAGATGGCTACGGTGAACGGCGACGTCATGACGCGCTTCACCCAACTGCCCCTCGGGGTGCGCCTGCGGGAAACGGCGACCTTCGCCAATTATTTTCCGGGCGTCAATCGGGATGTAGTGCGTCTGCTGCAGGCCAGCGTCAGCGGCGAGCGCGGGTTCATTTATCTATGGGGCGGCCGCGGCAGCGGCAAGACCCATTTGCTGCAGGCGGTATGCCACCTCGTCAGCAGCCAAACCCAGCCGCTGGCCTATTTTCCGCTGCGGGAGACGGCGTCCCTGTCTCCCGGCATCCTGGAGGGGATGGAGCAGCTTCCCCTGGTGATCGTGGACGATGTGGAGGCCATTGCCGGAGATGCGGCATGGGAAAGGGGACTGTTCCATCTCTACAATCGCATTCGCGAGCGGGACGGGGGCCTTATCATGGCGGGGGCGCACAGCCCCGCCGCGATCGGTATCGCGCTGCCGGATCTGCGTACCCGCCTGGCGGCGGGCCTGGTGTTGCAACTGCGCCCGCTCGACGACGCCGGCAAGGCCGAGGCATTGCGCCTCCAGGCCCGACAAAAGGGCATGGAAATGCCGGGCGAGGTGGCGGCATACCTGCTACGCCACTGTCCCCGCGACATGACGGCGCTGTTCGCCCTGCTGGATGTCCTGGATCAGGCCTCCTTGGCCGCCCAGCGCAAATTGACCGTTCCCTTCGTCAGGGAAGTTTTGCAGCACGTGTGAGTGCGCTGCGACGACCGGGAGGTGTCTCAAGGGTCGTTACGACCCGCCGCCAAGGCGCGGGCGGTTTCCGCCAGGCGTCTGCCCAAGGCCGTGCACAGGCGCTTTTCCTCATCGCTCAAGGGTAAATTGCTGTCGCTGCCCGCCCAGTGGCTGGCACCGTATGGTGTCCCGCCGCTGGTAGTGGTGAGCAAGTCGGTTTCACTGTAGGGAAGACCGGCAATCAGCATGCCGTGATGAAGCAGGGGCAGCATCATGGAAATCAGCGTGCTTTCCTGGCCGCCGTGCAGGCTGGAGGTGGAGGTGAACACCGCGGCGGGCTTGCCCGCCAGCACGCCGGAAAGCCACGGGCTGCCGGTGCTGTCGAGGAAATATTTTAGCGGGGCGGCCATGTTGCCGAAGCGGGTGGGGCTCCCCAAGGCCAAACCGGCACACTCCCGCAAGTCGTCCAGGGTGGCATAGGGCGGCCCGGCGGCGGGGATGCTGTCTTGCACCGCTTCACACACCGTGGAGACCGGGGGCACCGTGCGGATGCGCGAGTGCATTTCCGTCACTTGTTCAACGCCGCGCGCGATCATCTGCGCCATGGCGGCGACGCCGCCCTGACGACTGTAGTAGAGAATGAGGATATCTGACATGGGAACCTGTTATATCGCTTGAAATGTTGGTTGCCGTTGTTTTCTTGACAGCTTATAGCCTGCTTGCTAGCTTGTTCAAGACTAATTTTTACTTAGAGTACAGCGAGTTTTGTATCTGCCTGGCTGAGGGGTGTCTCCGGGGTGCATGGTGATGACGAAGTTTACCTTGCTTAGGTACGCGGCCTTGACATTGCTGTTGGCCGTGACGGCCGGCTGCGCCACGGCGCCGACTCAGGAGATGAGTGATGCCCGCCAGGCGGTGCAGGCGGCGCGCGACGCCGGCGCGGAACAACATGTCCCCGCCGCCATGCAAGGCGCCGAACATGATCTGTCCCAAGCCGAGCACGAATTGCACGGGCGCAATTATAAGAGCGCGCGGGAAGATGCGCTGGCCGCGAAGCAGGGGGCGATCACGGCGCGCAACATGGCACTGGCCATCAGTCAGGCGAAGGAGTCGCTGGCGGAGGCGGATAAGCTCGGCGCCTTGTCGCAACCCACCCGCGATTGGCTGGCGCGGGCGGAAACCGCCGCTGCGGCGGGAAAGGAACAAGAGGCCGTTCAGGATGCACAACAGGCCTTGCAACTGGCGCAGGACGATGTGCGGCGGTTCAATGAGGCGCAGCAGCGCTCTGTTCGGGAAAATCAGGCATGGCTGGATAAGGCCAAGCCGCTGTTGGATGAAGCACGGCAGGCGACGGCGCGCATGAGCGATTTGCAACGCGAGGCCTTGCGTCGTGCCGAGGACGCCTATCAACAGGGGGAGGGTAAGAAGTCCTATAATCTCGCCGATTATCTGGTGGCGGAAGTGCGCGCGCTTCCGCCGCAGCCACCGCCGCCGCCGCGCACCCGGCAGTATCGAGTGATGAAGGGCGATAATCTGTGGAAGATTGCTGCGAAACCCTCGGTGTACGGCAATGGTCTGTGGTGGCCTCTCATATTGCGCAGCAATCAGGACCGGATTCACGATGCGGATGTCATCACGCCCGGACAACAGTTGACCATCGAGCTTGACCCCAAGCAGTCCTTGATCGATCTTGCGGTGAAATATGCGATTCGCCGCGAGGGGTCGTCGGCGGCGATGAAGGAATCGGATAAGGAATTTTTGCAGCAGGCTCAATAACGGTGCTTGACCGCGCCGCAATCAAATCACGCCGTCGCGTGCCGCCCGCAATACCAACGCATCGAATTCCTCGCCGCTCATCAGGGCGCGTGCGACTACGATGTCGCGCACCGGCCGTTGCGTCTGCTCCGATTCTTTGGCGATCTCCGCCGCCGCCGCGTAGCCAATGCGAGTGTTGAGCAGGGTGGCGAGACCCACGCTGGTGTGGAGGAATTGCCGACAGCGTTCCCGGTCCACCTGGAGGCCCTTGAGATTGCGCTCGGTGGCGGCGGTGACGGCATTGCCCAGCCAGTCCATGGCGTCGAACAAGGCGGAGCCCAGGGCCGGCATCATGACGTTCAACTCCAATTGTCCCGCCTGGGTCATGGCGGTGACGGCGGCGTCCTGTCCCAACACCTGATAGCAGACCTGGTTGAGCATCTCGAACATCACCGGATTGACCTTGCCGGGCATGATGCTCGAACCGGGTTGGACCGGCGGCAAGATGATTTCGCCGAACCCGGTACGGGGTCCCGAAGCCAGGAGACGCATGTCGTTGCTGATCCGGGTGAGCTCCACGGCGAGATCGCGGATGGTCGAGGATAAATGCTGGACGTCGGTCATGGATTGCATCTGCGCCGCCAGATCGGCGGCGGGGCGAATGGCCGCGCCGGTGAGCCGCGCCAATTCCTGTGCCGCCAGGACGGGATAATTGGGCGCGGTATTGAGGCCGGTACCCGCGGCGCTGCCGCCCAGGCCGATTTCGCACAGCGGTTCGCCTGCCGCCTGCAGGCGTTGCGCGCAGCGCCGCAGGGTCCAGGCATAGGCCTTGAATTCGCGGCCTAAGGTGGTGGGGACCGCGTCCTGCAAATGAGTGCGACCGCTCTTGACGGTATTTTCCTCCCGTTGGCCGATGCGGGCGTATTCGTCCGCCATGGCCGTCACCGCGCCGACCAGGCGTGGCAGTTTGGCGAGCGCTGCGAGTCGGATGGCGGTGGGAATGGTGTCGTTGGTGCTTTGCCCCATGTTGACGTGATCGTTGGGGTGCACCGGTTTGTAGACGCCGCGTTCACCGCCCAGGCTGACGTTGGCAAGGTTGGCGATGACCTCGTTGCTGTTCATGTTATGGCTGGTGCCGGCGCCGGCCTGAAAGCGGTCCACCACGAATTGTTCCAGGTGCTCGCCCGCGAGTATGCGATCGCAGGCCGCGACGATGGCGTCGCATAACGCTTGGTCCAGGGCCCCCGCGCGGTGATTGGCGACGGCCGCGGCCCGCTTGATTTGCACGTGGGCAATGACGAAATCCGGGTCGGGACGGCGGCCGCTGATGGGAAAATTGCCCACGGCACGCGCCGTCTGGATGCCGTACCAGGCATCGGCCGGTACGTGAAATTCGCCCAGGCTGTCTCGTTCGCTGCGGGTATGGCTGGTCATGATGCGGCCTCAGGATTGAACGGTAAATGTGCGGTTTATTGCTTATCGCGTTTTATAAGGTGTCATTGTAACGAAATGGGGGGTAGCCTTGGTAGGCGTTCATGGAACGGCTGGCTGGGGTATTATTGGGATAGCGCTGGTTCGTGTGAAATGGCGAGGAGGCCGGGGACTCGAGATGCCGGTGTGCAGACGATGCTGGGTGAGTGGCCGCGTGCAAGGCGTGTTTTTTCGCGCCGCCACTCGGCAACGTGCGCGGGAACTGGGCGTCACCGGTTACGCGCGCAATTTGGACGATGGTCGGGTCGAGGTCTTGGCCTGTGGTGAGAGCGATGCGGTGGAGTCCCTGTGCGTTTGGCTGTGGCAAGGCCCGCCCCATGCCCGAGTCGCCGAGGTTGCATGTTCCTCGGTGGAGGTGGACGTTCCTCGCTTTTTCAACGTTGATTGAGGCATGGTGATATTTCCGGGAGAGACCGGGACGGGTCCCGCCTGTAATTCATGGAGGACTCAAAAGGGTTTGCCCGATACGGCGGTCGCATGAGCAAGGTCGAGTCGCAGGTGGCCGCTCGACGATAACGACACCCTCCCCTGCAAGGGAGTGAGGCGGCAGGAGGAAAAGGTCCGGTGAACCGTTTCCCCGCCGAACGGGCGCAGAAATGATACTACCGCACCCCGGCGGGCATAGGGGTGGGGATGGGTTTCATTCAGCACGCGTAGACGGTCGGGAAGCACCCCATCCCCCTCCCGGCCTCCCCCTTGAAGGGGGAGGAGATTATCTTCCCGCGGTCCGGCGAAGGGTTATCTACGGATGGGCAGAAACGAACACTGTCAAGCGCAGCCGCCGTGGGCGGCTCTTGGTTTTAAGGCGCCTTTGAGGCGCTCATTGAATAAGCCCCCGGCTTTGCCGGGGGTCATTTAACTTGCGATGGCTGGCGCGGGGGTACTATTTTCGCTTAACGGAGGGACAGCAAATGAAGACCTGGTCGCTGATAATGAGCGTGGTGCTGATGGCTCCCTTGTGCATAACCGTGCCGGCGTGGGCGGATGGTGATTCGCCGGAGGATACGCCGGATTGGCAGGGAATGGTCAAGCAGCGCCAGAACACCACGGAAGCCTTGATGAGCATGCTGAAGGAGACCATGGCGATCCTCAAGGATATGAACCGCAAGCCGTCCGATCAACAGCAGCAGCGTCTGAGTGCCATGATGGCCCGCCTGGACGGCATGCTGGAGCGGCACAAGAAGATGATGGAGCTGCACGACCGCATCCTGAAGCATCGTCAGGAGTTACTGGATCGGGATGCGGATCACGATCGGCAGAAGCTGATGTAGCCCGGCCCTACACCTCGCGGCTCAACTAACCGGACTGGGCCTGGTCATTCAGCTTGGTTTGCAGAAACTCCACCACCTGGTCGAGGGCGATTTGCTGCGTGTCCGCGCCGCGCCGTTCCTTGTATTCGATCTCACCCTTGTCCAGACCCCGTTCGCCCAGTACCAGGCGGTGCGGGATGCCGATAAGGTCCATGTCTGCGAACATCACACCGGCGCGTTCCTTGCGGTCGTCGAACAACACGTCGATGCCCGCCTGGCGCAGGCGTTGATAAAGATCTTCGGCGGCGGCCCGCAAGCGCTGCGACTTGTGCATGTTCATGGGGATCAACACCACTTGAAAGGGAGCGATGGCATCGGGCCAGATGATGCCATTGTCGTCGTAGTTCTGTTCGATGGCGGCGGCTACTACCCGCGACACGCCGATGCCGTAGCAACCCATGGTCATGATCACCGCCTGACCGCTTTCATCCAGGCAGGTAGCGTTCATAGCCTGGCTGTACTTGGTGCCGAGCTGGAAGATATGGCCGACCTCGATGCCGCGCTTGATGGAGAGGGTCCCCTTGCCGTCCGGGCTCGGGTCCCCCTCGACGACATTGCGCAGGTCGGTGATTTGCGGTTCGGGCAGATCCCGATCCCAGTTGACGCCGGTGAGGTGTTTGCCGTCCTGATTGGCGCCGCACACGAAATCGGCGAGCTGGGCGGCGCTGCGATCGGCGATGACCGGGATCTTCAAGCCCTGCGGGCCCAGGGAACCGGCGTCGCAGCCGGCGGTTCCCCGGACCTGTTCCGCGGTGGCGAAGCTCAGGGGCGCGGCCACCTCGGGAAGTTTCTCTGCTTTGACGGCATTGAGTTCGTGGTCACCGCGCAGCACCAGCGCGACGATGCCGTCCGTGCCCTGCACCAGCAGGGTCTTGAGGCAACGTTCGGCGGGGACCTTTAAGAAGGCGCTGACCTCGGCGATGCTGTGCGCGCCCGGGGTGTCGACCGTGGTCATAGTTTGCGCAGGGGCCGCACGGGGTGCCGTGGGTGCCAGGGCCTCGGCCAACTCCACATTGGCGGCGTAATCGCTGGCCGTGGAAAAGGCGATGGCGTCTTCCCCCGAGGCGGCGAGGACGTGGAATTCATGGGAGCCGGTGCCGCCTATGCTGCCAGTGTCGGCGCGCACCGCACGGAACTCCAGGCCGAGACGGGTGAAGATGCGCGTATAAGTCTGATGCATCAGTTCATAGGTGGCCTGCAAAGAGGCCTGGTCGAGGTGAAAGGAATAGGCGTCCTTCATCAGGAATTCGCGGGCGCGCATCACGCCGAAGCGCGGACGGATCTCGTCACGGAACTTGGTCTGGATCTGATAGAAGTTGGCGGGGAGCTGCTTGTAGGAGCGGATCTCGCGGCGGATCAGATCGGTGATGACTTCCTCGTGAGTGGGACCGAAACAGAACTCCCGCTCATGGCGGTCACGCAGGCGCAGCAGTTCCGGGCCGTACTGTTCCCAGCGCCCCGATTCCCGCCACAGCTCGGCGGGCTGCACCGCTGGCATCAATACTTCCTGGGCTCCGGCGGTGTCCATCTCCTCGCGCACGATTCTTTCCACCTTGCGCAGGGCGCGCAGCCCCAGCGGCAGCCAGGTATACAGTCCGGAAGCGAGTTTGCGGATCATCCCCGCGCGCAGCATCAATTGATGGCTGATGACCTCGGCGTCGGCGGGGGTCTCTTTGACGGTGGACAATAACAGCTGTGAGGTGCGCATGGAT
>JARRQJ010000032.1:0-24910 GCA_037381915.1 Gammaproteobacteria bacterium
TCTGAAGGAGGCGTACCATGCGTAAGGCACATAAGGTGGCATTGATAACAATGGGTTCGGCTATGCTGATTACCTCAGGGGCTGCCATGGCGGGTCCTCCCACGGCCTACGGGGATTGGACGGTATCGGGGGGAACTATCTCCCCTAACGTCACATGTCCAGCGACGTTTACCTGCGGCGCGGCTATCACCGGCGATGGCTTTTTCCAGCGCCAGATCACCGACTCCACTGGAACCCAGTATTTCCAGACCATTATCACACCGGTCGGGGCCACCGCCACCACGGCTACGGCGCTGAGCAATCTTGCATTCACCGATGAAAATTTCGTCCAGCAGGCCGGCGGGACGGGTATCGCCGATCAGCAGAATGTGTATGCGCCTTCCACGGTGTCGAATCCTGGAGACTTCACCTCGACCACCGCGATCAATTCCGGTTGGGCTCAAGGTGCCGGGGAGAACGCCATCGACCTGGCTCAAACCGTTGACGATTCAGCCGCACAAGCTCCGTTTACGCTCGCCTTTACCCTCACGGATTCCAGCACCAACAATTCAGCACCCGTGGTCGGGATCAATGAGCAGGTGAGTCTGTATTCGCCGGGTAATCCCAACAGCGATCCCAATGACAAACAGACCTTCTACCTGAAGCAGCTCAAGGCGACAAGTGCTTCCAGCGAAGTTTTGAGCGGCGCCACCGATGCGACGGGTGCGGGAGTTCTGGATACCAGCGTCACGCCGAACACCGGAACCATTGCCTGGGGTAACGGCGATCTGATCCAGGCGATGTGGATGGGGCAGGTAGTGACCTCCGGTACTTCGGGTGGGGCCCAGGCCTTTGGCGTGCAGACCTATACCAACGTGGATGGCGGTGGCGTCACTGCCAACATAGGTAGCGTCACCCTGGTGGATCAGAGCGCCATCGGTTCCGCAGGTGCTGGGGCTACCGGTCCTGGAGCCTGGTGGGATTCTACGGTATTTGGAACCGCGCCAACGTTCTAGTTGATGATGTATGTTCTAGCGGTATGAAGAAGGGAGGGCGCAAGCCCTCTCTTTTTTTGTAAAGCGGTGTAAGGGCCATATCAAATCGTTATTCCCTGCTCCATCATCCATATGACAGCTTGCGCGCGGGCATCATCCAGCGTGAGCTTAGATGGTGTATTCGAGTTGATGTAATCAGCCGATGTGAGACCGGTTGTCAGGGCCGGGATCCTTCCCGACGGCAGTCGCGTTTATAAACGTCGCTTTGACCAGCCGCGTGAATGATGTGCTGAGGCGCAATGATTTCCCGGGCCTCCCCATGGACTGCATGCCTTCCCCGAGTTCCGGCCTGAGGCCGTTGCGGTTGAATATACGGCGTTATCCGAATGCGCGCGGAATGGCTGCACGGCGTGGAACTAGCTGTTAAGATTCATCCGGCTGGCCGGGGATGGAATCGCTGATCGGATGCAGCCGGCTTGCGCCAATTCTGCAACCGACCTTCATTGTGAGAACTTAATTATTCTAAGAGGTGACACTTAAGTGAGCGGGCAAAATCAGTGGAATGATCCTGATCCTATGGCGGTGATGCGTATTAGTTCCGCCTACTGGCAGTCCAGTGTGTTGCATGTGGCCAACGCGCTTGATGTCTTTACTCACTTGAATGAGGGTCCCGCCACGGCGCGGGAGCTGGCCCAAAAGTGCCAGGCGGATGAACGCGGCATGGAATTGATCCTGATCGCCTGTGTCGGGCTGGGTCTGCTGCTCAAGGATGGCGAGCGATTCAGCAACGGGTCCGTGGCCCGGACATTTCTGGTCAAGGGCGGACCGCGTTATCAGGGCGGGATCGTGTCCATGTTCGCTGACTGGGTCGCCCCCTGGGCACGCCTGCAAAATGCGGTGGTTGCCGGGAAACCGGTTGTGGAAAAGCAGCACGATAAGGGCGACGAGGCGACGCGCACCTACATCATGGGCATGTTGTATCGGGGTATCCCCCAGGCCCGCCTGTTGGCCGACGAGGTGCCTTTGCCCGGCAAGAGAAAGATGCTGGATGTAGGGGGCGGGCCCGGGATTTTTCCTATCATCCTTACGGAAAAGAATCCGGGGCTCAGCGCGGACGTGCTCGATCTGCCGCAGACCCTGCGGGTCACCCGGGACATCATCAAGGATTTCAACGCGCAGGAGCGGGTGGGCGTCAAGGAAGGGAGTTATCTGCAGGATCCCTTCGGCGAGGGTTATGATGTGGTCTTGCTGTCGTCGATGATCAGCCAGGAGGGACCCGAGGTCATCAAAACCATCATCAAGAAATCCTACGATGCCATGACGCCGGGCGGGACGATCCTGATTCAGGAGCAGTTCCTGGATACCGATAAATCCGGCCCCTTGCTGGCCGCGTTAATCGGCATCAATCAATTGATCCATACGCCGGCGGGCCGGGCCTACTCCGCGCAGGAGGTGGCGGATTGGGCGGCTGAGATAGGATTCGTGGATTTGAGCTTCCGGCCGCTGCCCGACCCCAGTCCGTTCACCTTGATTCAAGGCACCAAGCCTTAAGCGGTTTTTCCATGCGAAGATTCGGCTTTTCATTCTTGTTCCTGCTGGCGGCGGTTATCATCGGCGTGCCGCCGTCGACCGTGATGGCCGCGGGTGAAAATCCCACGGGCAAGGAGATTTTCGAGCGCTGCAATTACAAGTATCCCGGTGAGGACCAGCAGTCGACCCTTACCATCATTCTTCGTGATAAGGACGGTGACGAGAAGAAGAACGTCTACCACCGCTTCTGGAAAGATTACAAAGGCGCGGGCGGCGTCGTTGACAAGATGATTCTGTATACCGTGTATCCTCCGGACGCGGAGGGTGCCGCGTTCATGCGCTGGGCCTATACCGCTTCCTCGGACAGGAATGCGGATCAATGGATCTATTTGCCGGTACTAAAAAAGATTCGCAGGGTGGCGATCCGGGATCCCGGCGACAGCTTTCTGGGCTCGGATCTCACCTACGCGGATATCAGCGGCCGCGATGTGAATGCGGATAACCATAAGCTTTTTCGGGTTCTGCGCAAAGGGGATAAGACATATTATGGGGTGCTGAGCACCCCGGTCGATAAGCAGAAGTCGCTGTACAGCAAGACCATCTCCTGGTTTGAAAAGGATCGGGATTGGAACAGTTGCGTTAAACGGCAGGTCGATTTCTATGATAGGAAGGGTGAGCCGCTCAAACAGCAGGTCATCAACTGGCAGCAGGTCGGCAAGGCGTGGGTGTGGAAAGAAGTTACGGTGAAAAACGTGCAGAACGGGCATTCGTCGATATTCCGCGTCAAGGATGTGAAGATCAATGTCGGCTTGAAAGACGAAGCATTCACCGAAAGAGCACTGAGCATGGGTCAATGACATGGTGCCGGGCCAAAGCCCATTTGGCCGCACCATTATTCTGCGGGTATCTCCCTGGGTAACCGTTCCTGGTACGTGAAGCGGAAATTACGGCCGGGCCGCAGCGTCGGGGCGTTCGTTGACAATTGTATAACATCGTTATACGTTTGGCTCGGGTGTTGAGATGAATTAGCACTAAGCATCCGGCCGTTGCAATCCCGCATAATGAAAAGGGGGAGGCATGAGTATCTCCACAAAATATCCACGCCATCGAAATGGGCCATCCATGAGAACCAAGGCGCTGTCCGCCGCGATGAGGCGTAAAGAAGAGTTCCTGGGGGCCCGGGTGCCCAAAGAACTAAAGGAAAAGGTCATTGCGCAAGCGGACGTGCTGGGGGTGCCAGCATCGATTCTTATCAGAAAAATACTGGAAAACGCCTTCAATGAGGGAGAGCCGAACGGCTGGATCTCCGGATTGAAGGCCCCTGCCCCCGAACATAGATCTGTACCCGCTAAAGCCGCGGCCAACAGATTTCCAACAGTCCTGGGTTGGGAAAAAATCCGCTTAAATCGGCAAATGGCCTGCACCGGCTGCGGCAAATGTATCAGGCCCGGGGTCGACGCCACATTGGGTCTTTCGATGCGCGGCGAAGATCACATTATATTGTGCGATGTATGTTCGGAGTCTTTATAAATAGCCGCGATCGATTGCCTCTCGGCCTGTCCATATTATCCTGCTTCTTATTGTTATTGGTGCATTGCGTAACAGCAATCGCGGATGATCGGGAGGATGCGGGGGCCGGGTCTGCGGGCGCATCCTCCACGGACGATTTGATATCGACGCAACCCGGCGGCGGTGGAAGCTTCCTCTCGGATCTGCAGCTGAGCGGTTATTTAAAAAACGAGACGGCGTATCGCTTTCGGGTTCCGAGAACGATCACGAAAATCCGGAATATCGCCTATTTGAATGCGAGGTATTCCTATAGTCCGCATCTGAAATTCAACTTTTCCGGGTGGGCCTACTACGATCTGGCGTACGGCCTGTTCGATTACGACACCATCGCCGGCAGATATCAAAGAAACTCATCCGAGCCATTGGCGTATCTGGTGACGCTGCCCAAAGAGAAAGACCTGTCGGGGGCGGATATCAGAGAGCTGTACGCGGACATGTATCTGGGTAACCTCGATGTGCGCCTCGGCAAGCAATTCGTGGTTTGGGGGGTTTTGGAAGGTGTCCGCATTACGGATGAAATCAATCCAATGGACTTCCGTGAACTGATCCTCCCCGATTTGCTCGACTACCGGATCCCGCTGTGGATGGCAAAACTCGATTACTACCGGGACCGGGCGTCGTACCAAATGTTATGGATTCCGGATATCCGCTTCCATAAACCGGCACCGCCGGGATCCGAATGGGAGTTGCTGCAGGAGGTGCCGGGTACGCGGTATCCGCAAACATTCAGCTATAAAAATTCCGAGTTCGGATTTAAGGTCAGTACTGACCTGTGGGATACCGAATTGACGTTCAGTTATTTCTACACCTGGGATGATTACCCGGTCATCTTTCGTCATGTGCTTCTCAATCAATCCATTTCTCCCGAGTTTTTTCCGACCTATACACGCATTTCCATGTATGGGGCGACGTTTGTGAAGCAGCTCGATTCCTACATCCTGAAAGGCGAAATGGCCTTTGTTACCAACAAATATTTTGCGGCGACAAATATCGATGAAAATCATGACGGCTGGTTGGACAGTAACGGAGAATTCAGAAGGAACCATATCCGCTGGGGGCTGGGGGTGGATTTCAACTGGCGCGGTGCCGATATTTCACCGAGCATCGCGCAGTGGATAATCCTGGATTACAATCCGGCCATCATTCAGGACCAGTTTGACACGGGCATCAATCTATTTGTTCGCAAGGAATATCCTGAAAGCTCCACCATCTTCCAGTTGCTGACGATCTATCTTGTAAACCTGAAGGAGGTATATCTGAAGCCGAAATGGACATTCCGAATTACCGACAGGTTTCAGGTTTCCGCCGGGCTTGACATGTTTTTCGGCAAGGCATCCCAATTCGGTGTTTCAGGCGTCTTGACCTCGCTGGGCGATGTGGCGGTGCCCGAGCAGCGCGCCCAGTTCCTTGGCAATTTTCACGATAATGACCGGGTATTCATGGAGTTCAAGTATGCATTTTGATTCGGTGATCGCGCCTGGTGATTTTGCCAACGGTGCTCAATCCGACTCCCGAGGGACAGGGCGCAGCGCCGGCATAAACGGTATATCGGGGGCAAGGTGATAAAACTTCTATATTCATCGGCGATACGCTATCCCAAGATTACGATCCTGTTGATCCTGGGGGTGACGATTTTCCTGGCATTGCAGCTTCCGAAGCTGCATTGGGAGACGGATGCGCGCGTTTATCTGCCCAAGGGTCATCCCGCAATTAAGTACGACGAAAAAGTCGATGACGTGTTCGGCGTGAAGGACGCCGTCATTATAGGCATAGTCAACGACAAGAAAGGCATATTCAATCCGGCTACGCTGGCACGGATCGCGCGCATTACGCAAAAGATTGCGGCACTGCCCGGAGTAATCGCCAATCGGCCAATAGACGTGGCCTCTCTCTCCACGGTCTCCATTTTTTCGGGAGACGAATCCAGTATAGGGTCGCAACGCTTAATGCCGCACGTTCCCACGGACGCCGCCGGTATAGCCCGTTTGAAAAAGGCGGTCGACGCCAACAGCGATCTATTGGTGGGGAATCTGGTATCGGCCGACGGCAAGGCGGCGATGATCCGGGCCAAACTGAAAGAAGGCATAAACACCCGGTATCGCACCTATTTCGAAATTAAATGCCAGATTCTTCCCCAGGAAACGGGCGATTGGAGTGCTATGCAGGAATGCGCCAGCGCCGGCGGCGGGGATTGGCAGAAAAACGGCAAACAAGGGGCGGCGGGCCGGCAGCAGCAGAAGGGCGCCGGGCAGGGGGATTGGCGGCAAAACCAGGCTTCCTGGGGGCAATGGCAGCACAATGCCAAGGGCGGGCAGGCCCAGGGCCGCGCGCTAAACGGCGATCGGATATATCTCGCCGGCCGGCCGGTAATCGAAGTGACATCCGGCATGCAAGCCATCAAGGATATGCGGATCATGATTCCGATGTTGGTGGCGGCGATTGGCTTGACGCTCCTGCTGATATTCAGGACGGGGCGGGGCGTCGTGCTGCCGCTGTTCGTGATGGGGGCGGCAATAGTATGGACTATGGGAATAATGGCGCTTCTCAACGTACCGCTTTATACCATTTCGACCATGCTGCCCGTCATTTTGGTGGCGGTCAGCATCGGTGATTCGGTGCACCTGCTGAGCGAATACTACGATCAGGTGGTGCATGACGCCCATCGCCCCGGCTCCGAGCTGATCGCGAAAGCCATCCGCCACTTGAGCCGGCCGCTCGTCACAACCTCCATCACCACGGCGGTTGGCTTTCTGTCGCTGTCGTTCGCCGAAATGCCCCCGTTCATCGTGTTCGGCTTGTTTACGGTGTTGGGAATCTCCATCAGCTGGTTGCTTACCGTGACATTTATTCCGGCCGCTCTGACGATATTGAAGCCGAAAGTGGGAGGGTATCTCGCCAAACGCAGATCGCTAAGGGTTCATTCCGAGCAAACGCGCCTGGTCAGATGGCTGGTGGCAAGCGGCAGCTTGCTGCACGAAAGGAGGCGATTGGCGGGAGTTATCCTGCTTGGAATTTCAGCGGTCGCGCTGGTAGGCGCTGCCAGGTTGTATGTCGATTCCAGCTGGATGAACGATTTTCGCCAGGATTCCGAGCTGGTGAAGGCGAATAAGATGTTGAACGATGAGTTCGACGGCACGATCTTTATGAATGTGGTCGTGGCCGGCGACAAGAAGGATATCTTCAGGTCACCGGAGCTGCTGAAACATGTGGAAGCGCTCCAGAATTACGTGGATAAGCTGCCATACGTAGGAGGGTCGCGTTCGATCGCCGACTACATAAAAAACATGAATAAGACGCTTCACGCCGAAGACAGCAAATACGACGTGATTCCGGACAGCGCCGCTCAGATCGGCGAATATTTGTACTTGTTCTCGGTCTCCGGGCGTCCACAGCAGCTCGATGAGATGATCGATTACGGTTACCGGCAGGCGCTGGTGACCTTTGCGATCAAAACGGATCATACCGAGGCGTTAAAGAAGATCATAGACGAGACCCGGGCCTTTGCCGATAAAGAATTCGCGGGTGGGCAAGTCAAGGTCAACTTCGCGGGCTCGGCGAACAATTCCTACGTATGGGCGCATCTGTTGATCGGCAGTCAAACCCGGTCCATCGTCCTGTCCAAACTGGCCATTTTGATCATCGCGATTCTGATGTTCAGATCGCTGCGGATCGGCATCATCGCGGTTGTCCCGCTGATTTTCTCGACCTTGCTGGTCGCCGGTCTGGCCGGATTCCTCGGTATTCCCCTGGACGTGTCCACGGCATTGGCGGCCGGGGTGGCCATAGGCGTCGGCGTGGACTACGCGGTGCACTATATCTTCAGATACAGGGAAGAATTGGCCGGTACCGGAGACAAGCTGGCGGCGACCCAGGCGACCATGCGCAGCGTCGGCAAGACCATCGTGTTTAACGCGCTGGTGGTAATCATCGGCTTCTTGGTGTTGCTGATATCGCAATTTCCTCCGCATATCAAGCTGGGCTATTTCGTAGTCTCTTATATGGTGGTCAGTTGCTTGGCGGCGTTGACGATATTGCCCGTCCTGCTCGGGTTTTCCAGGGCCGAAGTGAAAAGTCAGGCGAAGGTGAATGGCTTATAAGCGCCACATCATCGCCGCAGCCCTGCTTTTGGCGGCAAACCTGGCCGCCGCAACCGCGTGGGCCGCGGGGGCGGATCGCAATTGGGGTGTGGCTCCCTACCTGGGTTTGTACAAGCCATCGCTCAAGCTGCTTAACGAAGGTGCATTTCGCTCGCCTTATCAGGGCACGGCGCAATTGATCGATCAATTCGGTAACAATAATAACGTTACCGTTCCTTTTATATTCCGTGATCCCATCCCGGAGCTGGATCCGGGTGTCCTGGCGGGCCTGGAATTTCAGTGGCGAATAAACGACAAGCATGCCTTATTGTTAGGCGCCGGGACGTGGCAAGCCACCTCGTCCACCAGGGCTCGTGGAGTCTTCCCGGTGCAAGGCGCCTTTGAGTCGGTGTTGGCGGATAGAAAGGGGGCCTTGTCCTATACCGAGTTTTATCTGGGGTGGCGTTACAACCTCATTCACAAGCCGAAGAAATATGATTTTTACTTGAATTTCTCCGTCCATGACATTTTTAATGTCAACTATCGTGAAGATTTTTCCGTGTTGTTTCTCAGTGGGCCGCCGCGCAGCTTCAGGAAATCATTGATTATCGAATCCCGGGCGACCGGCTTACTGCTGCTGCAGGGAGCGGGCGGTGGTGAATGGTTCGTCAATGACTGGTTTTCACTGGGTGTTGAGGCCGGCTATGCCTTCGGCTTGAAGGCGCTGAGGCTCGGAGACGGTAATTTAACCACTGATTTTCGCCCTACAGACAACCTTTTTCTGGAGGTGCCGCTGAGGCCGACAGCCAGCGGCGCGATGCAATATAAATCTGAGGACGGATCGGGATATCGCAATCTGAGGTTGGATTTTGAGGGTTGGAAGGCCCTTGTGAAAGCAACCATCTACTACTAGCGGGAACGACGGTTAGCCACGTCCAATTACATGAAGCATATTGAACGATAGCATTGTTGTGAAACATAAATTAATCCTCATAATATTGATATTGCCTGCCTTGCTCATCGCCGCTACCGGATTCGGGCAGGAGACGGCGGCGACGGCAACCGCCGGCAAGGTCGGCGCTCTTATAGCGGAGGGGCGTCGCTCGTTGCAGGGTGGTGACGTCGACCATGCGTTGCAGTCATTCGAGGAGGCGCTGAAGCTGGATGCGTCAAACGCGGAGGCGTTCTATTACGCGGGTACGATCTACATACATAAAAATGATGTAAAGAAGGGGCTCGGCTATCTTGAGCGCAGCGTGGAATTGGCACCGAAAAACGTCAAGCTGAGGTTCATACTGGCCCAGACCTACGAAGGCGTGTCTTTGCTGGACAAAGCCATAGCCGCATATCACCAGGTGGAAGAGATGGCGCCGAATTCACCGGAGGCGAAGGAGTCGGCAAGACACGCCCAAATCCTGATCGGCAGGCAATATGGTGAGAAAGGAAACTACAAAGAGGCGCTGAAGGTATTTTCGCAGGTGCTGGCCAAGTATCCCAACGACGTTTCCGCTCTGATGAACAAAGGATTGGCGCTCTCATTTATGGGTGACTATGCCGAGGCGGAGGCCGCTCTGCAAAAGGCGTTGGCGATTCAGCCGGACAACATCCAGCTGCATACGTCCTTGGCGGAGGTGTTTGAGAAAAAGGGGGACCTTGATCAAAGCAAGAAGTACTATCAAAGCGCGCTGAAGCTGGCGCCGCCCGGCTCACCTATAGCGAAGCGCATGGCCCGAAAGGTAGCTCTGATCGAGGGGGCGCAATTCCTGCAGCAAGGCGATTTGGCGAATGCTCAGCGCATATATGAAAAGGTATATAAGGAGGATCCACAAAATCCAGTAGCCCGTATCAATTTGGCCAGGATATACCACGACCGGGGTGATCTGCAGCGCGCGCAAGCTATGCTGCTTTCGCTCGAAGCGGATGATCCCAACAATTTGGATGTCAAGCTGCGGTTGGGCGCTTCCTATTTCGAACAAGGGGATGTGGAAAACGCGGTCCGCGAGTTGGAAACAATCATAGCAAAAGGTGGGGATGCGCCGCAGGTGGAGCAGGCTGCCAAGTTGTTGGAAAATATACGTTCATCCCAGAAAGGCAAGCTTGCGCGGGAGATGACGGCTGATCAGCGAATAGCGATGTATCGGGCGATGCTGAAAGGAAATCCAGACGATCGTCAGGCGTGGTTGGGCTTGGGCCTCCTATACATCCAGTTGCAACGCAGAGAGGAGGCCAAGAAGGCGTTTGAGAATGTCATCCGGCTGGATGGTAAGGATGCGCAGGCCTTGGCGGTGTTGGGAGGTTTGTATGAAGACACCGATGAGCTGGACAAGGCGATCGAGACATACAAGCGCGCTTATGATTTGGAGAAGGATCCGGAGAAGAAGCGCAAGGTGGATTTACAGCTGCGTATCGTGACCGCTAAGAAGACATACGCCGATGGGAAGCTCAAGGAGGCTGAAGAGCAATTCAAGGCGTTGCTCAAGGAGGATGGCAATAATTACACTCTTCATTTCTACCTGGCGCTGATTTATTCCAGGACCGACAGGATGGAGCAGGCCATTTCGGAGTATCAGAAAGTGCTCAAGATCGTTCCCGGTCACCTCGGCGCAAGATTGAATCTGGCGGTCGCCTATGAGCGGGTCGGTCGCGATGAGGACGCCATAACGGAGTATCAGCACGTGGCGCGGAGCGGCGTGCCCAACTTGTCCGAGACGGCGAAGACGCGCCTGGATGCGCTGGTGAAGCGGGTAGGAGGTTTCTCCTATACCTTGGGATATTCCCTTAATTTTGACAGCAACAGCAACCTGAGCTCGACGCGCCCGCTTGAAGAATTGCGTTCGGATACAGTGGCGGCGGTGACCTATCGGCGCAAGCTCAGACGCAAACAAATCTATTGGGGGATAAGTTTCACTCCGACCTATAGCGTCTATCATCAACAGCAGTTCGATTTTTTGACTTTGGATGCCAGCCCTTTCCTGCGCGCTACCTGGGCTGGGATCGATTTTTCGGGAAATTATGCCTACAGCAAGACTGACAGCGTGTTGACGCAAAAAAACTATAATGTAACAAATAGAGTTTATGCTGATGCGTTGAAACGGTTTAAGATGGTGTCGTTATTACCCTTTATAACGGCAAAGGATCAGCGGAAAAAAGTTCCCAGCGTTTGGCGCGTAAGCGGTAATTACCGGCATTTTAGATCTCCGACTTCACCCGCCTACGACTCCAACAGCTATTCGATCGGGGTCTTGCTCAATCAGGGAAGCAGTAGCGGGTGGTCATGGACGGGCGGCTACACCTATTCCAATAACAAAAATCTAAAATCGATCGGTAACGATTTTGCCTATAGCAGTCATGCCGTTAATCTGCAGCTATCCAAAACCATCTCGCCGAAGTTGAGTGCTAACGGATCGTATGCTTTTATATATACTGCCTATACGCACCCTGATTCCGTCACGAAGTTCACGAAGTATCGTATCAACAAGCTTAATTCGATATCGGTGGGACTGAACTACGTCGTCAACAATACACTGCGATTGAACGGCAATCTCATGTATCAGAGGAATAATTCCAACCTGCCGACCGGGTATATTCTGAGTACGGAGGACGCCAGCACTCTGGTGGGCATACAAAGCCCCTCGTTGGGTGGTTATCACAAATATGGAATTACGGCGGGTCTCGTTCTGAATTTCTAGACGGGTCGATAATTTCCATGGCCATGGCGGAGCCTTCCCGACATCGAGCGCCTCAGTCACGCAGGGTATTGAAGGCGGATACCGCCCACCATAGGGCCGCGACGGTGAACGCGGTCAATATCAGTGCATGAAAGCCGTACTCGGAAATGTCTGCGGTGCCCACTAAGACGGCACGGACGGCATCCACTGCGTAATTGATCGGATTGATGACCGTAACGTACTTTATCCACTCCGGCATGAAGCTCGTCGGCACCAGGGCAGTGGAGAAGAACATCAGGGGCAAGGTCATCAAGTTACCGATGATAACCAATGGCTCTTCCCTCTGGAGCGCTATGGCGAAGCCATTGGATATGGCCGCGAAGCACAGGCCCAGCAGCACTACCACCAGTAGGCTAAGGGCGAGTGCCCCGATGCCGAGATTGAGATGCGCTCCCAGCAGCCATGACACTGCCAGCATGATGGCGACTTGGATTACCACCTGGGCGGTGGAGTGCAATACCCTGCTCAGGACTATGGCGACCCGCGAAACCGGTGATGCCAGCATTTTGTCGACGGTGCCCGACTGGATCTCACGCAACAGGCTCACGCCGCTCCAGGACGAGCCGAACAGCACCGTCATGATCAATACCCCGGGGACGAAAAAATCAACATACGTGCCGGCGGGAAAACCGGGCAATTGCGAGATGTTCTTGAACAGCTGGCCGAATATGATCAGCCATATCAGCGGCTGTACCAGGGTGAATAAGGTCCACATGGGCATGCGGACGGTGATCTTCATGTATTTGTTAAACAGGTACCAGGTATCGGCAAGCATGTGGATTCCTTATATCGCAGCGGCGCATGGGCCACGTGAAGTCATTTTTCCGTGGGATTGCCGGACCATTTCTTTTCGCCCCATTCGTTACTGGCCCCCGTATCCGGCCACTCCCGGCGCTCGGAGTCTGGCTGGCTGTGGTCGGGAGCAGCATCATCGCGCGGGGCGCGTGTGTGCTGCTCGTCCTTGTCAGGCTGCGGCTCGGGTTGCCGCCGGGCCGTCTCCCCTTCGCTCCATTGTCGTTTCCAGGGTTCCGCGGACTTCGTATCGGTTTCCCGGGCAGCATCGCTTGCAGCGCCTTGCTGCTGATTTTGCCACTTGGCCATTTCCTCGGGCGACCAGGTTTGTTCCGGCCGTTCCGCGCCTGCGCGTCCGTCTGTAGCAGCGCCGGATTGCCCGGCAGATGCCGGTCCCGACTCATCCGTGTGCGCCCACTGGCCGCTTTGCCAGGCGCCACCCTCTTCGCCGCTTTCCTCAGTGGCGTCCTGGTTTTCGTTCCATTGCTTTTGCCATTTGCCGCCGCCTTTACCCGCCCATTGTTTCCACCACTCGTCACCGGAATCCTCGCTGTTGTCCTCCATGCTGCTGCCGGTGTATTTGAGAAAGACGTCGTCGAGGCTGGGGCGGGCTAATGACAATGAGAGGATCGAGACCGCGTGTTTGCCCGCCAGCTCCGATATTCTGGGTACGCTTTCCGCGCCGCTGGTGACATAGAGATGCAGCTTGTTGCCCTCCCACATGGCGTCCTTTACATAATCCGTTTGCTTGAGTGCCGTAACGAATTGTTGCGCGGCCCAGTCCTGCTGTTCCAGGGTCACAGTCAGGGCATCGCCGGCGATAGTGGCCTTGAGTTCGTCGGGCGTACCCAAGGCCCGGATCTTGCCGCCGCTGATGATCGCGACGCGGTGGGCGAGCCTGTCGGCCTCTTCCAGATAATGGGTGGTCAACAGGATGGTCAGCCCGGTTTCTTGATTGAGCTGTTCGATGTACCTCCACAGCATCTTGCGGCTCTTTATATCCAGTCCCAGGGTGGGTTCGTCCAGAAACAGCAGCGCGGGGCGGTGAATGAGCGCCGTGGCGATATCGAGTTTACGCCGCATGCCGCCCGAGTAGGTGGCGACCTGGCGGTCCAGACCGGACTCGAGTTCGAAGTACCGGGCCAGCTCGGCGACGCGGGCCTTGATGTCCGCCTTTTTCATGCGGTAGAGATGGCCCTGCAGTTCCAGATTCTCTCTACCGGTGAGGAAGTAGTCGATCCCGGTATTCTGGGCGACGACGCCGATGCATTGCCGCACCTTTTCCGGCTCCCTGTCCACGTCGTAGCCGGCGACAATCACCTTGCCGGAATCGAAGCCGCACAGGGTTGCCAAGGTGCGGATGGTCGTGCTCTTACCCGCGCCGTTGGGGCCCAGCAGTCCCAAAATCTCGCCTTTAGCCACGGTGAGATCCAGTTCATCCACCGCTTTAAGGCCGGCAGGGAATACCTTTGTAAGGCCGCGTACCTGTATCATGTGCGAGGTGCTTCCATTATTGGGATTCAGCCCGAGATCAAATCCGACTCGATCGGGATACAAAACGCATAATTATAGGATTTTTTTAGCATGTTGCTAAATATCATAACCAATGCCAGGAATAATATCCGGGTCTTGCGGGGGAGACGATGCGGGTAATCGGTCTGGAGACCTCCTGTGACGAAACCGGGGTCGCCATCTACGACAGCAAACAGGGGCTGCTGGCCCATGAACTCTACAGTCAGGTCGACTTACACGAAGATTACGGCGGGGTGGTGCCGGAACTGGCCTCCCGCGACCACGTACGCAAGACCTTGCCTTTAATACAACGTGTGCTGCGCGATGCGGGCCTGAGCCGCGGCGACATCGACGGCGTGGCCTATACGGCGGGTCCCGGTCTGATCGGCGCCTTGCTGGTGGGCGTAGCCTTGGGGCGGGCGCTGGCCTGGGCCTTGGGGCGTCCGGCGGTGGCGGTGCACCACATGGAAGGCCATCTGCTGGCCCCGATGCTGGAGGATGATCCGCCGGATTTCCCGTTCGTGGCCTTGCTGGTGTCCGGCGGCCATACGCAACTGGTGCGCGTGGACGATATCGGCCGTTATGTCTTGTTGGGCGATACCTTGGACGATGCGGCGGGAGAGGCGTTTGACAAGACCGCCAAGTTGCTGGGCCTGGGTTATCCGGGTGGTCCCGCCCTGGCGCGCCTCGCCGAGGGTGGGGACCCGGCGCGCTTCCGCTTTCCGCGTCCCATGACCAACCGGCCCGGACTGGATTTCAGTTTCAGCGGACTCAAGACCTTCGCCCTCACCACCTTGACGGCGGAGCGCGGCGACGAACGGCTGCATGCCGACATCGCCCGCGCCTTTGAGGAGGCGGTGGTGGAGACCTTGGTGATCAAGTGCCGTCGTGCCCTGAGCCAAACGGGATTGCGGCGTCTGGTGGTGGCGGGCGGCGTCAGCGCCAACCGCCGTCTGCGGGAAGGCCTGCAGGCGCTGGCCGAGGAGAGCGGGTACAGGACCTATTATCCGCGGCTGGAATTTTGTACCGATAATGGCGCGATGATCGCTTATGCCGGCTATCAGCGTCTGCGTCTCGGCCAGAGCGATGCCTTGGGTTTCGGCGCATGGCCGCGCTGGTCGCTCACGCAGTCCGCCGCGCAACCGGCCCGCGCCTTTTCGTCTTGATGGTGCGCCATGTCGGTTAAGAACTGGTTTGAAGAAAAGCAATCGGCCTGGTTGTACCGCGTGGTGACCCGGGCCGAATCCGATCCCCGCAAGATCACCCTGTTCGCGGAACTGGCCGACGCGGCGGAATCCCAGGCGCGTATCTGGGAAAAAGAGCTGCAAAAGGACCTGGGTGCCGTCCCGGCCTTTCATCCCAGTCTTCGCGCCCGGCTGGTGGCGCAGTTGATCCGCATCCTGGGGCCGCGTGCGGTGCGCCCCATCCTCATCGCCATGAAGGTGCGGGGGATGTCGGTCTATCAGGGCATGCCGGTGCACGGCGGCCATCCCATGCCTACCGCGGTCTCCGAAATCGGCGGTCGTCACAAGAGCGTGGAGGCGGGCGGCAATGTGCGCGCCGCGGTGTTCGGCGTCAATGACGGCCTGGTGTCCAATGCCTCCCTGATCATGGGCGTGGCGGGCGCCACGGCGGATCTGCACGTGGTCTACCTCTCCGGCATCGCCGGCTTGCTGGCGGGGGCCTTTTCCATGGCGGCCGGCGAATATATATCCATGCGCTCGCAACGCGAGCTGTTTGAATACCAGATCGCCTTGGAGCGGGAAGAGCTGGAGGAATACCCCCTTGAAGAGCAAGAGGAGCTGGCGCTGATCTATAACGCCCGCGGCCTGTCGAAAGAACAGGCCAACGAGGTGGCCGCCGAACTCATGAAGGATAAGGACCAGGCCCTGGACACCCTGGCCCGGGAGGAGTTGGGGCTGAATCCCGCCGACCTCGGCTCCCCCTGGGGGGCGGCCTGGTCGTCCTTTCTGTCCTTCGGCGGCGGGGGGTTGGTGCCCCTCTTGCCGTTCATGCTCGGCAGTGGTCGCGGCGTGATGGTGGCGGTGGTGGTGACAACGGCTATCGCATTGTTTTTAGTGGGATCCGCCCTCAGTCTGTTCACCGGCAAGGATGCCGGCTGGAGCGGTTTGCGCATGGTGCTGATCGGGGGCGGGGCGGGCCTGGTTACCTTCCTGGTCGGTAGGTTATTGGGGGGCGGTTTGCTCTAGCGCCGGGGCCTCGAACAGTTTTTAGCGCTTTCCGGTATAATGCCGCACCTTTTAGGCTCTCCTGGGAACGACCGTGGTTCAAAACTTACGCAACATCGCCATTATCGCCCATGTCGATCATGGCAAGACGACGCTGGTGGACAAGCTGCTCCAGCAATCCGGCACCCTGGCCGCGCGCGGCCCGACGCAGGAACGGGTGATGGATTCCAACGCCTTGGAAAAGGAGCGCGGTATTACCATCCTGGCCAAGAATACCGCCGTGAGCTGGCGCGATTACCGCATCAATATCGTGGATACGCCGGGGCACGCCGACTTCGGCGGCGAGGTGGAGCGGGTATTGTCCATGGTGGATTCGGTGCTGTTGTTGGTGGATGCGGTGGACGGTCCCATGCCCCAGACGCGTTTCGTCACGCAAAAGGCCTTTGCCCGCGGCCTCAAGCCCATCGTGGTGATCAATAAAATCGATCGGCCCGGCGCCCGTCCCAATTGGGTCCTGGACCAGACCTTCGACCTGTTCGATCGCCTCGGCGCCACCGAAGAGCAACTGGATTTTCCCGTCATCTACACCTCGGCCCTGCAAGGCTACGCCGGTCTCGACCCGGATGTGCGATCCGGAGACATGACGCCGCTGTTCGAGGCCATTGTCAAGCACGTGCCGGCGCCTGCCGTGGACGCGGACGGCCCGTTTCAGATGCAGGTATCGCAATTGGATTACAACAGTTACGTGGGCGTGATCGGTATCGGTCGCGTCACCCGCGGCAGGATCACCTCCAACAGTCCCGTGGTGATCGTCGACCGCGACGGCAAGCGGCGCAACGGCCGCCTGCTGCAGATCCTGGGATTTCTCGGCCTGGAGCGCATCGAGGTGCCCGAGGCCCAGGCGGGCGACATCATCGCCTTCACCGGCATCGAAGAGTTGTTCATCTCCGATACCCTGTGCGACCCCAAGGCGGTGGAAGCCTTGCCGCCCTTGGTGGTGGACGAACCTACGGTCAGCATGACCTTCCAGGTCAACAACTCGCCCTTCGCCGGCCGCGACGGCAAATACGTCACCTCGCGGCAGATCCGCGAGCGCCTGCAACGCGAACTGCTGCACAATGTCGCCTTGCGGGTGGAGGATACCGACGATCCCGATAAATTCCGCGTCTCCGGCCGCGGCGAACTGCACCTGGGCATCCTGATCGAGAACATGCGCCGCGAGGGCTACGAACTGGGGGTGTCGCGGCCTGAGGTGATCATCAAGGAAGTGGGGGACGAGAAGCAGGAACCCTACGAGCAGCTGACCGTGGACGTGGAGGAACAGCATCAAGGCACGGTCATGGAAAAACTCGGCACCCGCGGCGGCGAGCTGCAGAACATGGTGCCGGACGGCAAGGGCCGGGTGCGCCTGGATTACACCATTCCTTCCCGCGGTCTGATCGGTTTTCGCACCGAGTTTCTCACGGCGACCCAGGGCACGGGGCTGCTGTACAACGTCTTCGATCATTACGCGCCCATGAAGAAGGGCAGTTACGGGCAGCGCATCAACGGCGTGCTCATCGCCAACGGCATGGGTAAGGCCCTGGGTTACGCCCTGTTCAACCTCCAGGAACGGGGGCGCCTGTTCATCGCTCCCGGCGAAGAGGTCTATGAAGGCATGATCGTGGGCATCCATTCCCGCGACAATGACCTGGTGGTCAATCCCCTCAAGGCCAAGCAGCTTACCAATATTCGCGCCGCCGGCTCCGACGAGAACATCATCCTGACGCCGCCCATCCAACTCAGCCTGGAGCAGGCCCTGGAATTCATCGACGACGATGAACTGGTGGAGGTGACCCCCAACTACATCCGGCTGCGCAAGAAGCAATTGCTGGAACACGAGCGTAAACGGGCCGCGCGGGCGAGCAACGCTTGAGTCGGGCCGCGGGCGGTGTCGTCCCGCCGTGATTCCGGTTAAGATGGTCCTTATAGATTCACCGGCCGTGAGGTGGCCTCAGCGCCAGTTATGTTATCTCTCTATCCCGACATCAAACCCTATGCCAACCACAGCCTGCGCGTGGATGCGCTGCACACCCTGCATATCGAAGAGTGCGGCAATCCCCAGGGGCTGCCGGTGGTGTTTGTGCACGGCGGGCCCGGTGCCGGCTGCGAGGCCTATCACCGCCGCTTCTTCGATCCCAATATCTATCGCATCGTGCTGTTCGATCAACGCGGTGCCGGGCATTCCACGCCCCATGCGGAGCTGCGCAACAACACCACCCAGGACCTGGTCTCCGACATGGAGACCATCCGCAGGCACCTGGGCATCGAGCGCTGGGTGGTGTTCGGCGGCTCGTGGGGTTCGACCCTGGGCCTGGTGTACGCGGAGACCCATCCCGAGCGGGTGTTGGGTCTGATCCTGCGCGGGATCTTTCTGTGCACGCCGGGGGAAATCCGCTGGTTCTATCAGGAAGGGGCGAGCCGCATCTTTCCCGATTACTGGGACGATTACATGAAGACGGTGCCCGTCGAGGAACGCGGGGACATGGTAAGCGGCTATTATCGCCTGCTTACCGGTGGTAACGAAATCGCGCGCATGGCCGCCGCCAAGGCCTGGTCCACCTGGGAGGGGCGTTGCTCCACCTTGAGATCCAGGAGCGAGGTGGTCAATCATTTCAGCGATCCGCGCACCGCGCTGAGTCTGGCGCGCATCGAATGTCATTACTTCATGAACGACAGTTTTCTGGAACCCGACCAAATCATCCGCGATGCGGCGCGCCTCGCGGATATTCCCGGGGTCATCGTCCATGGCCGTTATGACGTGGTGTGTCCGGTCGAAAACGCCTGGCGCCTGCACCAGGCCTGGCCCCAAGCCGAACTCAAGATCATCGCCGACGCCGGACATTCTGCGACCGAGCCGGGCATCATCGACGCCCTGGTGAGCGCCACCCACGCCATGAGCACGTCCTTGGCGTGATCGGCCTGTTGCAGCGGGTGAGCGTGGCCCAGGTCGTGGTGGAAGGCGAGACCGTCGCCGCCATCCGCCGCGGTCTCCTGGTGTTGGTGGGTGTGGAGCGCGGCGACGGCCGGCCGCAGGCGGATCGGCTCCTGGAACGCCTGCTCGGCTATCGGGTGTTTGCCGATAGTGATGGCAAGATGAATCTCAATGTCCGCGATATCGACGGCGGCCTGTTGTTGGTGCCGCAGTTCACCCTGGCCGCCGACACGTATAAAGGCATGCGGCCCAGCTTCACTCCTGCTGCACCACCGGAGCAGGGTCAGGCCCTGTTCGATTACCTCGTGAGGCAGGCGCAAGGGGCGTACCAGCATGTCGGCGCCGGCCGGTTCGGCGCCGACATGCAAGTCAGCCTTACCAACGATGGGCCGGTGACCTTCTGGTTGCGCGCCGCGCCGCCGCAGCAACACTGACCGCCGCTTGACTTGACGAGACCAAGGCCTATGGCTGTATACGCAATCGGTGACGTACAAGGCTGTTACCATGAATTGCTGCTGTTGCTGGAAACGCTGCGCTTCGATGCGGCCCGCGACCGCTTATGGTTTACCGGCGATCTGGTCAATCGCGGTTCGCAATCCCTGGAGGTGTTGCGTTTCGTGAAGTCCCTGGGTGAACGCGCCACGGTGGTGCTGGGCAATCACGATCTGCACCTGCTGGCGGTGGCCGCCGGCACTTCTCACCTGCGGCCCAAGGACAGCTTCATGGACGTGCTGGAGGCCGATGACCGCAACAGCCTGTTGTCCTGGCTGCAGCAACGTCCTCTGTTTCATCACGACTCACACCTGGGATTTAGCCTCGTTCATGCGGGGCTGCCGCCCCAATGGGACCTTGCCGTTGCCCGGGCTTGCGCCGCCGAAGCGGAGCGGCTGTTGCGCGGCGGCGACGCCGGCGAATTTTTTCGCCGGATGTACGGTGATGAGCCGTCGCAGTGGCGCGACGACCTTGACGGTATGGAGCGGCTGCGCTTTATTGTTAATTGCCTAACACGCTTGCGCTATTGCGACGCCCAAGGGCGTCTGGTCCTGCGCGACAAGGGCGCGCCCGGCAACCAGGCCGCCGGCGTCCTGCCCTGGTTTCAGGTGCCGGGTCGCAAGAGCGCCGCGCTGAAAGTCATCTTCGGACACTGGTCCACCCTGGGCCGTTACCAGGGTGAGGGCGTGTACAGCCTGGACACGGGATGCGTGTGGGGTCGTTCCCTGACCGCGATGCGCCTCGACGACGGCAAGTGGTTCAGCGTCGACTGCGAAGGGGCGTGCGCGCCGGGCGAAGACTGAAACCATTCCCCGTACAGGGCGCAAAGTTGTTGCCGATTATGGGAAGCCCGGTTTTGCGTCCCGGCGGCGAGCGCCCGGCATGGGGCATCACGCGCCCTATTCCAGCCAATCGCGCGGTTTCAGATACAGATCGTATAATTCGGCCTCCGGGGTGCCCGCTTCCGGCCGCCAGTTGTAGCGCCATTTCACCAGCGGCGGCAGCGACATCAGGATGGATTCGGTGCGCCCGCCGGACTGCAGGCCGAACAGGGTGCCGCGGTCATACACCAGGTTGAATTCCACGTAACGGCCGCGGCGGTAGAGTTGAAAATCCCGTTCCCGCTCGCCATACGGCAAGGACTTGCGCCGCGCGACGATGGGGCGATAGGCCGGCAGATAGTGATCGCCCACACTGCGCAGGAAGGCGAAACACTTGTCGAACTCCCATTCGTTCAAGTCATCAAAGAACAGGCCGCCGACGCCGCGGGGTTCGTCGCGGTGTTTCAGGAAGAAATATTCATCGCACCATTGCTTGAAGCGCGGATAGACATCCTCGCCGAAGGGTGTGCAGGCGTCCCGTGCCGTGGCGTGCCAGTGCACCGCGTCTTGTTCGAAACCGTAGTAGGGGGTGAGATCGAATCCGCCGCCGAACCACCAGATGGGCTCCGCCTCCGGTTTTTCGGCGATGAAGAAGCGCACATTGGCGTGGGACGTCGGTACATAAGGATTATGGGGATGGATCACCAGGGAGACGCCCACGGCTTGCCAATGGCGTCCCGCAAGTTCGGGGCGATGGGCGGTGGCGGAGGCGGGCAGCCGATCGCCGAAGACGTGGGAGAAATTCACGCCGGCCTGTTCGAACACCTTGCCGTCGCTCAAGACCCGGCTGCGACCGCCGCCGCCTTGCGGGCGGTCCCAGGCGTCTTCGCGAAACCGCCGGTCGCCGCCGTCTTCCTCTTCCAACTCCCCGCAAATCCGTTCCTGCAGATCCAACAGATAGGTTTTGACAAGCTCGATGTCCGGCAGGCCCATGGCGATGCCCTCCTTTACTTTATATTTACGCGGTACGGATCACGCTGCCCGATATGGCATCGCGGATCTCCGTGGCGCCCTGTTGCGGACCCAGCGGCCCCGGCACGATATAGTCCAAGCCCGCTCCGAAATAACGGCGTACCTGCAACTGCCGCCGCGCCGCGGGACGACCGGACAGGTTGGCGCTGGTGGACACCAGCGCGCCACCGAAACGTCGGCATAATGCGGCGGCCACGGGATGGGCGGTGACCCGCACCGCCAGGCTGCGGTGTATCCCGCACAACCAGGGTGGCGTCCCGTCCCGGGCCGGCAGCAACCAGGTGACCGGCCCCGGCCACGTGGCCCGCACCCGCTTCAATAGCGCCGGTGTCGCCGTGACGAAGGGCGCGAGTTGTTCATAATCGGCGGCGATCAGGATCAAGCCCTTTTGCCACGGCCGATGTTTGAGCATCAGCAGGCGCAGCACCGCCTGCGCATCAGTGGGGTCGCAGCCCAGCCCCCACACTCCTTCCGTGGGATAGGCAATAATGCCGCCAAGATGGAGAATCGCCGCGGCCCGCTTGATGTGCCAGTCGCCCATGAATAACCGCCGCGCACGATGCAGCGTCAGTGACTGCTCGTCACGCTCTTGAGTCTGTTTTGCAGTTCGGCGTCTTTATTTTGTACCTGGCGCATATTCGCCTCACGGTCCTCGCGCAGGCGCGCCGCCACGGCGCTGTCGCTGAGGGCCAGCATCTGCGCGGCGAGATAGGCGGCGTTCTTGGCACCGGCCTTGCCGATGGCGACCGTGGCCACCGGAATGCCGCCCGGCATCTGCACGGTGGAAAGCAGAGCGTCCATCCCCTTGAGCGGCCCGCCGTCCATGGGGATGCCGATCACCGGCTTCAGGGTGAGGCCCGCCACCGTCCCGGCCAGGTGGGCGGCCAAACCGGCGGCGGCGATGAAGACCGCACAGCCGCGCTGGTCCGCCTCCTTCACATAGGCGTGGGTCGCGGCGGGCGTGCGGTGGGCGGAAGTGATTTTGACTTCGTAGGGCACGCCGAGCGACCCCAGGGTTTCGAGCGTGGCCTGGACCACCGGTAAATCCGAATCGGAGCCCATCAAGATGGCGACAAACGGTTTGGTCATGGTTCTTCTTCCTATATTGATAGCCAGTAGCGCAAATCTAACGCTGTTGTTCGCGGGCGATCGCACGGTAACCGATGTCCGAGCGATAGTACACATTGTCCCAGCGGATCTGATGCACCAGTTCATAGGCGCGGAGTTTGGCCTGATAGACGCTGTCACCCAGGGCACAGGCGCATAACACCCGGCCGCCTGCGGTGACGATCCGCCCGTCCTGCTGCGCCGTGCCGGCGTGAAAGACCTTGGTATCCGCTTCCTCGTGCGTCGGCAGGCCGCTGATTATATCGCCTTTGCGGTATTGGCCGGGATAGCCGCCCGCCGCCATGACGATCCCCAGGGCCGGGCGCGGGTCCCACTGGGCCTGGATTTGGTCCAGGCGCCCCTCCACCGCCGCCTCGCACAGATCGACCAGATCGGAACGCAGCCGCATCATGATGGGCTGGGTCTCCGGGTCGCCGAAGCGGCAGTTGAATTCCAGGACCTTGGGCGAGCCGTCCGGGCCGATCATCAGGCCGGCGTAAAGAAAGCCGGTATAAGGGATGCCGTCGGCGGCCATGCCCCCCACCGTGGGTTCGATGACGTCGCGCATGATCCGTGCGTGTACCGCGGGGGTCACCACTGGCGCGGGGGAATAGGCGCCCATGCCGCCGGTGTTGGGACCGCGGTCTCCGTCGTCGCGGGCCTTGTGATCCTGGGAGGTCGCCATGGGCTTTATGTGTTCGCCGTCCACCATGACGATGAAGCTGGCTTCTTCGCCCTGCAGAAAGTCCTCGATGACCACGCGGTGGCCGGCGCTGCCGTAGGCGTTGCCCGCCAGCATGTCGCGTACCGCCGCGACGGCTTCGTCTTCCGTCTTGGCCAGGATCACGCCCTTGCCCGCCGCCAGGCCGTCGGCCTTGACCACGATGGGCGCCCCCCGCTCGCGAATATAGGCGACGGCGGCGTCGACCTCGGTGAAGTTCCGATAAGCGGCGGTTGGGATACGGTGGCGGGCCAGAAAGTCCTTGGCATAGGCCTTGGAGCCCTCCAACTGCGCCGCCGCGCGGCTGGGGCCGAAGCAGCGCAGTCCCGCCGCCTGGAAGGCATCCACCACCCCCGCCACCAGGGGGGCCTCGGGGCCGACGATGGTGAGCCCGATCCGCCGGTCGCGGGCGAAATTCACCAGTTCGGCCACGGCGTCGGCGGCGATGGCGACATTTTCGATCTTGGCCTCCAGCGCCGTGCCCGCATTGCCGGGGGCGACGAACACCTTGTCCACCCGTGGGGACTGGGCCGCCTTCCAGGCGAGGGCATGCTCACGTCCGCCGCCGCCGATGATCAGAACCTGCATGTCAGCCTCATGGTCGTTGTTTCCGCTAGGGGGCAAAAGGATACCGCATGGCCGCGGCGCTGTCTCGATGTGGCACCGACAAGAGGTGGCGGGGGATCATGCTAGAATCGATCGAGATGACGGCAACGGATGAGTGCAGATCATGCCTACGGCAGTTTCCCGGCGAGGGTGGATATTAGGGTTGTTGGCGGGGAGTATGGTGTGGTACGCGGCATGGTGGGGATTCCACGGCAATGCGACCATGCCGTCCAAGGCTTGGCCCGTCATGACCGGCAGTGAAACGGTCACTGCCTCGTCAATGTTGGCCAAACTGCCGCCTGCCTTCGAACCCAACCGTGGTCAGGATGACGGGCGGGTGTTGTTTGCTTCCAGAAATCCCGGCTATTCCTTGTTTCTTACCGCCCGCGGGGCGGTCATCAGTTTGCGCGATGCCGCGCGACCGCTGACGTTGACCTGGCAGGGCGCGAATCCCGGCCCGGCAGCGGAGGGGGAGGCGGTCTTGCCCGGCAGGCATCATTATTTGCGGGGCGACGACCCTCGTCGCTGGCGGCGCGATATCCCTACCTATGCCAAGGTGCGCTACCGCGACCTCTATCCGGGCATCGACCTGATCTACTACGGCCGGCAGCAACACCTGGAATACGATCTGGTCGTGGCGCCGGGCGCCGATCCCGCGGCGATCCGCCTGGGTCTGAGAGGGATGGATGCCTTGCACCTGAACCAGAATGGCGTCTTGCACATACAAATGGGAAAGCAAGCCCTGACATTGGGTAAGCCGGTCATCTACCAGGAGGCCGGCGGCGCG
>JARRQJ010000033.1:0-23605 GCA_037381915.1 Gammaproteobacteria bacterium
TAGGATGGGCGGCGACACTGGTCATATGGTGGTGGCGCGCCCGGCGTGCGCCTGTTACTCCCGCCGCGTCACCACCTACCGAGCAAGAAGCATCCCTGCGCTGGCTGGAAAAGGCGTTGCAGGCGGCCTGTTTCGCCGACGACGCGGCGGGGGCCAAGGGTGCGGTGTTGGCCTGGGCGCGCCGCCGCTGGCCTGAGCAGCCTCCTATCAGTCTCACCGCGGTGGCGCGGGCTTGTCCGCATGGCTTGGCCGATGCCTTGCTGGAATTGGACCGTGCGCTCTATGCACAGGCGGAGTCGGGCTGGCAGGGAAAAGAACTGTGGCGGCAATTCGCGGCTAACAGAGGTGCAAAGGGGAAAGAGGCCGAGGAGCGCCGGGGAGACACCGGCCTGGAACCGCTGTATCGCAGCTGATGGAAGACGCCCCTTAAGCCTGGGTTCCATTGCAGGGCGGCCTTAAGATGCACAGTGATCCCTTGCGCCACGTTGACACGGATTGAATTGACGGACCCGCCATTCTAGAGCAGACTGAACTGCTGGCCGTGGCGGAGGCGCGACAGGCTGTTCAATAAGGTGTTGCTGCATAAACAATGAGCATGAATGACGAAAACCTTAACGAGGAAAAAAGGCGGGCGTTCACCCTTTTCAGGAATAATCAGCTCCAGGAAGCCAAAGCGCTTTATCTTCGCATCTGTGAGGGCGATCCCGACGACGCCGAGGCATGGCACGTGTTGGGCGTCATCAATGGCCGTCTCGGCATCATCGATGAGGCGGAAGCGGCATGTCGTCACGCCATCGCGGCCAACCCGCAATATGCGGTTGCCCACTGCGATCTGGGCAATGCGCTGTTCATCAAAGGCCACTTGGATGAGGCGGTCGCCTGCTACCAGGAGGCGCTGCGCCTCAACAATAATTTCGCCGAGGCCTACAATAATCTCGGTAATGTCCTCAATGCCCTGAGTCGCCTGGATGAGGCGGCGGAGAGCTATCGCTCGGCGTTGAACCTCTACCCGAACGCCATGACTTACTGCAGTTTGGGCAATGTGCTGGTGCGCCAGCAAAAGCTGGATGAGGCGGCCACGATGTACCGCGAATGTCTCAAGCGCGATCCCAACAACTCGGTTGCGCAACACAAGCTGGTCGCCTGCACCGGCGAAGGTACGCCCGAGCGTGCTTCGGACAACTATATTCGGCAGACCTTCGATCAGTTCGCGGCCAATTTCGATAAGACCCTCAGCGAGATCGGCTACCGGGGGCCGGCGGCAGTGATGGAAACCGTCGAAGGAATGTTCGGCGCGCCCGCGGGAAATCTGGAGATTCTCGATGCGGGGTGCGGCACGGGCCTGTGCGGCCCCGGCCTCAAGCCCTACGCACGGCGGCTGATCGGCGTGGACCTGTCTTCGGGTATGCTGGCTAAGGCCGCGGAGCGCCAGCACTACGATCAGCTGATCGCCGCGGAATTGACGGCCTATCTGCTCGGCGCCCCGCAGAGCTATGACCTCATCGTTTCGGCCGATACCCTGGTGTATTTCGGCGCCTTGGACGCGCTATTTGCCGCTGCGGCACAGTCCTTGCGCGAGAACGGTGTATTGGTCTTCACGGTGGAACGCGCCGACACCGAAGCGGGCGCGCCCGATTACCGCCTCAACCCCCATGGCCGCTACAGTCACAGCGAGGACTATCTGCGCCGCAGCCTTGGTGACGCCGGCTTCTCGATCGAAGTCCTCAGCGATTTCGTGGTGAGAATGGAGGCGGGGAAGCAGGTGCCCGGCATGGTGGTGGCGGCGCGTCTTGCCGCCGCGTGAGCGGCGTCGACTCCCCTGCTAGTTTTTCTGGCACCAGAACTGGTACATCAGTGAAAAGGTGTTGGGATACATCTCTTCGAACCGCTCCCAGTATGCGAGATTGTTCATTTCCCGATCATCGGGGAAGTGGCGGAGATACAATTTTTTGATGCTGCCGCTCTGCGTCGCGGGAAACTTGAAGCCGATAAACGTCAGGCCGAGCTTCTGCAGGGCCTCGTTGATTTTCGGAATGGTGAAGCGGTGCTCCTGGACATGGAACAACAGGTCCCGGCAGCCGCTGGTGCTGTAGAAATCGTCGTTGTTGAGTATGCTGGTCTTCTCTATCTCGCCATGCGCGAGGCGCGTCAGGATATCGCTCCGGTACTTGCGGATATTGTCCCTCGTCGGCGCGAGCCCCGCCTTGGCGAACTCGTCCCGCGTCGCGTTCAAGTCATGCCGCGCCGTCTCGCTGTATAGGCCGATCGACATAACTCCGCCGTCTTCGAGGAGATCGCACAGCACTTTCCATCCCGCCAGGGGATTGTCCATGTGGTGCAGGACGCCACTGCATTCGATCACGGGAAAGCGTTGCTGCACAGACGCCAGCTGCAGGATATCGCCCTGCATGAAGCGGATATTGGTTGCGCCGTATTTCCGCGCCATACGGATGGCGTAGGCCAGACTGCTTTTGCTGATGTCGATGGCCAGGACATTGACATCCTTATAGGTCAAGGCCTCGCGGATCGGCTGCTTACCGGTGCCGCAGCCGGCGATGAGGATTTCTATGGGGCCGTCCAGAACCGCGGACGGCGTGTAGTGGGGAAAAAATTGCACCAAGGTGCGCTTGAAATCGATCTTCTGCACATCGGGCAGCGACAACCACCGTGGATAGGGATTTTCCTCGTACTGCGCCCGGACCGCTTGGGAGACCTTGTCCTCGATCGCGCCCAGGGATTGGATTTCCAGCTTGATCCTTTCTTCTTCGAGACGCGACCAGAGCGTCTTGTCAAGCAGGGAGCGGAAGCAGGGAGACCATGCGGCGCAATTCAGGCTGCCGAGCTTGTCCCGGCAAGCCAAGGTATGGAGGCCGTCGTACATAGCGAACAGGCACAGCTTGCGCTCCACATCGGGATCCGCGGCGGCCATCGCCGGAATCGCGCGTTCCAAGCCGTCGCGCAACTCATCGACGAGAGCGTGTTCCTCGTGGTCCGTGGAAAAGACGTATTCATTGCTGGCTCCCTGGTGCGCCAGCGAGCAAAGCAAGCTCAGCCTGTTCGCGTCGACTGCCCCGTTCCCGCGGCAGGCCAGCAGTAATGAGCGGCGCAGACGGGTGAGGAAGATTTCCAACTCGGCATCGACGTTGAGTGACTTTTGCAGATAAAAAACAAACAGGGGATCGGATGCGACGTCGTCGATCACCATGGCAATGGCGTCGTTGTCCGCCGCGATGTACGCCGATACCTCATGTTTGATCTTTAACAACTGCGCGCTATCGTGGGTCAACGGCCGGTAGTCGATGCCGGGCAGGGAATAGCAGGCCTGTAGCTCGTTATCGAGCCAGGCGCCGTAGTCCGTGAAGCGGATGTTGTCGATGACATCGAGGAGGCCCAGGCGTACGGTCTTGGGATCGGGCAAGGTCTCCACCGCCTTGCGGTAAAATTGCAGGTATTGATCGAACTGCGCCTGAGTGCGGCAGGCCTTGCCGAAGTTGTTGAGGAAAAGCGCATTGCCCGGCTCCAATTCCCATGCGGCGCGAAATTCCACTGCGGCTTGCTCGTAGTCACCCTGCTCATAAAGAAGGGTGCCCAGGTTGTTGTGGACGGCGATCAATGAGGGCTCATAGTGCAGGGCCCGGCGATACGCTTCGGCGGCCTCCTCCGGCTTGTCCTGTTCCTTCAGGATGTTGCCCATATTGAAGTACACCATGGGAGAAGCCGGGTTGATCGCCACGGCCGTCCGATATTGGTCCAAGGCCTGATCGTGCCTGCCCTGCATAAGGTAGACATGGCCTAAATTGACATGGGCTTCGCCGAAATCCGGACGGATGGCGATGGCGCGCCGGGCGCACTCCGCCACGTCTTCCATTCTTCCGAGCCTCCCGTTGATATTGCTGAGCGCGTACCAGGTCTCGGCGTCCTCGGGACGGAGCTTGACGATCTCGGTGTACGCCGCGCGCGCCTCTTCGAGGCGATTGGCGTTCATCAGGGATGCACCCTGAGCTTTCAACGAATCCAGCTGCTCGTTCGTGTCACTCATGGTCTTATCAAGTCATTGTTGTGAAGGGGCGCCCGCAAGCTTTGCCGCGCAGGTGATGCAGTTGCTTTGGGCGTTTCATGGTACCGGTTTGCATATCAGGCACTTATCACTTGTATCGTCATGTATTAACACGAGTTTACTGGATTTTAACGCCGTCAATATGGCGTTAATCTTACCGTGACGTTTAGAGTGTTGCCAATATCATCAGCAGCGCGACCCACAAGGCGCCGGCACTCAGAATCAGCACCGCCGCTGCCGCGCAGTCCTTGACGGTCTTGATGCGCGGATGCTGTTCCGGGTGCAGGTGGTCGGCCAGATGTTCCAGGGCCGTATTAATCAGTTCCGCCGCGATGACCAGACTGACCATCACGCCGCACAGCGCCCACCATAACAAGGCGGGACGCAAAATCAGCAGTACCACCAGTAGCGGCACGATCAGCCACACATGGGTGCGCAGGCTGGCCTCGCTTCGCCAGGCACTGCGGATTCCGGACCAGGCGAAGTTCAAGCGTTCGCGGAAGGCGCGGTTCTTCAAGTTATGGATCCTCCGTCGCACCGGTGCCGTGGACCAATATTACCGAACCGCTCCAGGGCATATGGTGTTCCCGCGGACGCTGCACCGTCTTCCATTCCAATCCGTCAAGTGTAGCCTCGAATATACCCAGGGGCGCATCGAAATCGGTCCCCGTGACGGGTACGGTGAGCCATGGTATACGCGTGCTGGCATGCACCAAGGTGACCGTTCCGATCCATACCGCTTGCGTCGGTTCACGCAGTTCATAATTCGTCGACCACAGGCGCAGCACCGCCAGTTGTTGCGGGTTCGGCGTGGCATGGATGAGCCGCAAGGCATCAAAACGGCCGTCATGCGCATGGGGCAGAATCGGCAAGTCCCGCAAGGGCGGTGCCGCCCGCAGCCATTGCAGAACATTGCGGCCGTTAAGCGCCGGCGGGGACTCCCAGCCGTGCCGCTTCAGGTGCGCGCGCAGGACAGGCAAGGCCCCGCTCCATTGTACCGTGAGCGGTTGTTTGCTCCGGCCTTCCAGATCGATGCGATACGGTGGCAGTTTCCGCCAAGCCGAGTCCCACCAGGCGCTGGCTTGCAGAGCGATGAGGGAACGATGCGGGCCGAGTCGTGCCACGTCCCGCTCGAAGTGCAAGTTGGTTTGCAGTGCGGTGGCGCCCAGCAGGGTCAGGACGATGACGGCGGTCAAACTGTGGGGTGCGACAGGTACGGTGGTGTGCAGGCGATAGGCGGCGCCGAGGATGATCACCCATAATAATGCCAGGAACACGCCGGCCGCTACTTGCGAGAGCCATACCGCGCCGAGGTATAACTGCGAGAGCATGATCGCCACAATCAGGGTCCCCACCAAGGTATATGGCATCCACCGCCGGACACCGTACAGACCCTGGGTGACCATGACCGCGAGCAAGCCGTACAGAATGGTGCTCATCACCACCGGGCCGCTGGCCCAGATGGGGCCCAGGCCGCTCACGGGGGCCTCCCGACTCCAGTCGAGGGAAATGGTGAGGATAAAGGCGAAGGCTGCGGCGCTCACGCAATGGATTACCGCCAGCCACACCCGCTGCCAGGCCAGCCATGCGATGACGGCGAGGGTGACGCTGAACAACACCGTAGCGCTGCCCAACTCGGTGAGGAGCACCATCAACCGGTCCGCCCAGGGGACGCGCAGTCCTTGCAGGAGATGGAACAGGGCCTTGTTGTCCAAGGTCAGCGTCGGGCCGAACAGCGCATGGCCGACGGTTACCAGCAACAAGGCGATGCCGACCAGCGCGCTCCCGAGTATGACGAGACCGAGCACTTCCGATCGTTGCGGATCCAACACCGAGCTGACGACGGTACCCGCGTAGCGGTGGGCGGCGCCCCAATTGAGCAGACGCTCCAGGATCTGGGTAGCGCGGGGTTGGAGAAACAGGTAGAGGCGGTAGACCAGCCACGCGGTGAACCACAACAGTATCAGCAACACCAGTGCCAACACCGTGAGCCGCGAAGCGATCTCCGAGGCCAATCCCAGGGAAGCGCCGAATACCACACCAGGCAGCGTATAGGCGGGTGCCCACACGGCGGCCGATAGCACATTGACGATGATGAAACGCGAAGGGGGCATGCCCAGCATACCGGCTACGGCGGGGATGATCGGGCGCACCGGGCCGACGAAGCGGCCGAACAATACGCTCTTGCCGCCGTGGCGATGGAAGAACTGTTCACCTCGGGTCATCAGGGCGGGATAGCGGCGGATCGGCCACAGCTCCCGCAAGTGGTCCTGATAATGGTGACCCAGCCAGAAGCTGAGACCATCGCCGGCCACGGCGCCGGCGGCGGCCCACGCCAAGGTGAGCCACAGATTGAGGGCGCCCATGGCCACCAGGGTGCCGATGCCGAACATCATGGCGACGCCGGGCACGAGCAGGCCGACCACCAGCAGGGACTCGCTGAAGGAGATGATAAACACCGCCAGTCCCGCCCAGGCCGGGTGGGCCGTAATCCAGTTGAGGAAGGGTTGAAAGGCGGCGATATCCATGAGGACGGATTATGCAACAAGCGTCAGTGCGCGCGAGAGTCGGGAAGCACGCGTACCAACGCGATCCCGTTCTTTTCATATAGTACCTTTGTCTTGCCGAGTTGTGATAAGTAGACGGACTTGGTCAGTACCACGTCACCGGGCCGCGGCGCGCGTCTTTCCACTATCTGTTGGCTGTAGACATCGAAGCTGGGGGTATTGAGGCGCCACATCACCACGGAATAATCATGCCGTTTGGCATAAAGCGCCGCCTCCTTGATGGGCGACTGCTGCAGGGCGCCGATCACCGGCATCAGTTGGGCCGATATGCCCGCCACCGTCAGCAGACCGCAGGCATAGAGTTTGGCCAGCGCGGGGAGGCGGGCGTCGAACATGAAAACCACGGTGATTGCCGCGCACGCCAGGAAGAACCAGCGGTAACTGGAGGTGAAATAGTCGTTGTAGTGGCTCAGCATGTCGCGGACGTAGGCATCGTGAATATTGGGCAGCACGTGACCGATGAGGTCCGGCAATGCCAGCAGTCCGAGAAACAGCAATAAGGGCGGCAACAGCAGCCAGCCCCGTCCCGCCAGAGGCTGACAGGACAGGGCCATGAGGATGAACAAACCGCCATAGCCATAGACGACGTAATGGGGCAACTTGGTCCCCGACAGGGAAAAGAAGACGAAGACGAAGCAAAACCACAGCAGGGCGAAACGGCCGAGGTCGTCATGCCAGAGGTGTTTGACGCGGGACACGGCCTTGAGCAGTACGGTGGTGTACGGTAACACCCCCAGCAGCACCACCGGGAAATAATAGAACAGATTGCCGCCGTGTCCCTCCATGGCGCCCTCGAAGCGATCGATATTATGCTTCAGGAAAAAGCCGGCGATAAAGGCATCACCCTGATGAAGATACTGTGCGATGTACCATGGCAGCGCGACGATGAGAAACACGGCGATGCCGACGGGGTTGAAGGCATTCCGCAGCCAGTCGCGAAAATTCCTCTTGCTGATATCGAACATGAGCGTGGTGGCGGCGGGGATCAGCACCGCCACCGGGCCCTTGGTGAGGAACCCCAGGCCCATGAGCAGAAAACAGGCGTAGAGCCAGCGCCGGCGGCGGGTGTGGTAAAACAGATAGGCCGCCAGCATGGCGGTGGTGATGAACAGGTTGAGCACCGCGTCCGCGGTAGCGGCCTTGGCGATGATGGGGATTTCCAGGGAGGTCGCCATGGCGATCGCGGCGAACAGGGCGATGCGTTCCTCCCTTAATGTACGCAGGAACGCGTATACCGCCGTGACCCACAGGCTGGCCGCCACGGCCGAAGGCAGCCGCAGGGCGAATTCCGTGAAGCCGAACAGGGAGACGCTGGCCATCTGCAGCCAGTGGATGAAAACCGGTTTGTCGAAACGCGGCACCCCGTTCAGATAGGGCGATATGAAATCGCCGCGCTGCAGCATTTCCCGGGTCGCTTCGCTGAAGGCGCCTTCATCGAGGTCGAAGAGGGGGATGGCGTGGAGGTTGTAGAAAAAACCTACGGCCATCGCCAGTACCAGTAGCGCGCGCAATAGAAACGGGGATGTGGTCATTTGTTATGGCAGCCAATGTTTCCTCAGCCGCAACACCTTGCGGGGATGTCGGATACAGCGCACGAAGTCGAACAGCGGGCGTCGCGGACATTATAACAGGCTGAGTGAAAAGTGCTTTTAACCGCCGCCGGCGCTCGCCGGTTTCTCCCCAAGCCCGGCATTGCACCCACCACGTTTCGCTGTGTTATGCTCGCTTTTTTCCATGGCCGGTTGCGGCGCTAACGAGAGGTGGGTCATGACCAGCGGCGGCGACTACAATCATGGGATGGCGGAGCTTGTAATGCGAAGCATGCGCTTCGGGCAGCGGTTTCACCGGCTTAAGCAGGTGGTCGGCCGTGAACCGGGCGCAGGCGATGCAGCGAAAGTTAAGCCGTTGTTGCCGCTAAGTTTCATCTCCTTGCCAAGCGCCGCAACCATAAAGCGGTAGCTATCCATGCCGGAACAGGTAGTCAAGGACATTCACGCCGAAAACAAGTTGCTGCGGCGGCGGCTCGAGGATTACGTCGCTCAAGCCCATAAAAACGAATCCAAGCTGCGGAGATTTCAAAGCCACGCCCTACGCCTGATCGGGCTCAACTCCCTCTTTGAACTGATCCAGGATATTCTTTATCCCAATCCCGCCGTGTTCAACTGGGATGTCGTGACGCTGCTGCTGCTCGATCCCGAATATGAAGTGCGGCGGATATTGGAAGAGGAGGGCATAGAGCTGCGGGATCATGTGGGACTGCTGTTCGCCACCCAGGACGACGATTTCGACGTATTGTTCCCCACTTCATTGTTTCCCTGGCTGGGACCTTATAAAGCGAAGCGTCACGGTCCTCTATTCTCCTCGACCCGCCGTTCGCCCAACAGCGTTGCGTTGTTGCCATTGGTGCGGCACGGCCGCTTGATAGGCAGTCTCAATATCGGCAGTTACAACGCCGAGCGATTCGTCAGGGGCGTCAGCACCGATTTTCTCGAGTATCTGGCGGCGGTAGTGGCGATCTGCATCGAGAACGCCACTAACCTGGAACGCCTCAAACGGCAGGGTTTGACCGATACCCTGACCGCGATCAACAATCGGCGCTTCTTCGATCAGCGTCTCAACGAAGAGTTGGAGCGCGCCGTTAGGGAGAACGTGCAATTGACCTGCCTGCTATTGGACGTGGATTTCTTCAAGCGGGTGAATGACAGTTACGGGCACCAGATCGGCGATTACGTGTTGCGCGAAGTGGCAGCCTTGATTCGGGCACAGTTACGCGGCAGCGACGTGCTCTCCCGCTATGGCGGCGAGGAATTCGCGGCTCTGCTGTCGCGCAGCGGCAGCGCCGAGGCCGCTGAGGTTGCCGAACGCATCCGTCACAGCGTGGCAGCCCACGCATTCAGCACCGCGGAAGGGCAGAGTTTTCGCGTGACCATCTCCATCGGTGTGGCCACCTACAATCCCAAGGCCTGCAGCGGAGTGGGTAAATTGCCGGGCGAGGTGCTGGTGGGGCATGCCGATCGGGCCTTGTACGCGGCCAAGTCCGGCGGGCGCGATAAGGTGGTCTGCGTGGGCGACATCGACCCCGATAAGCAGCGGTGGTTTTAAGAGGACGGCGAGGAAGCGAGACGGATAGGGGCGTCGTGATGACAGCTCAATCCGCGCCGAAGGGGTCGATGAACTCCCGCAGTGCCAGAAACAGCATGGAGCTGTTCTTCATGTCCAGGGGATTGAAGCGCACCCCCATGCGGTAACTGCGTCGATCCGTGACGTTGGCGGATTCTTCCTCCAGGGGCCGGCACCACACCACCGTCCCTTGGACCCGTACCTGGTAATCTTCCTGGTCGAAACCCAGTACGATGTGGCTGTTTGGCGCGAGGGGAATGGGCAGCTGGATGCCGGCGCCGGAAACCGAGACATCCTTCACCTTGTGGAAAGGGCAGCGTTCGCCGTTCGATTCGATAAAGAAGACGACTTCCCGATCGGGGGTGGCCAGGGTTTTACGTTCATTCTCCCGACTTTCGCGCAGCATAACGGCCTCCTGTTGCAACGGGGCGGTTGTGGCACACACTTCCAAGCGACGGGGGTTCCCAGTCAATTTCACCGGGTCCGATAATCCGGGTTCCCGCTAAACGCCGATGATTATATGCCATTAATGGGGAAGTACCCAATTATTAACGCCCGTTGCTCAGGCGGGAAGTTGCGACCCGTTCATGGAAAGGCTTGCTGCGACGGCAGGTCGCGCGGGGCGACGGGGGCGCTGCCCGGTGCCGGCACCCCCCACTCGGATTGGGCGAACCAGGTGGTGATGTCATCGGCGGTGAGGGGGGCGCTCAAGCAGTATCCTTGAACCTGATCGCAGCCCAGGGTCCTAAGTCGTTCAAGGGTTTCCATGTTCTCGACACCTTCCGCCACCACCTGACATTTGAGGTTGTGGCCGAGGTCGATGGTGGAGCGCACGATGACCGCGTCGTCTTCGTCATGGATCATGTTCATGACGAAAGAGCGATCCACCTTGATTTGCGATACCGGCAGCTTTTTTAGATAAATCAGCGAGGAATAGCCGGTGCCGAAGTCATCGATGGAAAGGTGGATGCCCATGTCATGGAGGCGCAACAAAATGTTCAAGGCCCGCTCCGGTTCGACCATGATGGCGTTCTCGGTGATTTCCAGGGTGAGACAGGAGGCCGGGACCGCCCATTTGGCGAGTAATCCGCCGAGCTTGACCGGCAGCCCGGGGTCGTGAAGGTTGCGGGGGGAGAGATTGACCGCCACGTTCAGCACATAGCCCGTTTGCCGCCAGACGTGGCACTGATACAGCGCTTCGTCCATCACCCAGTAGGTCAAGCCGCGGATGAGGTCGCTTTGTTCGGCAAGCTGGATGAATTCTCCAGGGGAGATCATGCCGTGTTGCGGATGTCTCCAGCGCAGCAAGGCCTCCACCCCCAGGGTGCGGTTGGTGGCCAAATTCACCTTCGGCTGATAATGCAGGATCAACTGTTGATTCTCTATGGCGCCGCGCAGCTCTCCCAGTAAGCTGAGACGCCGCTTGTTGTAGGGATCAAGCGCCGTGGAATACACCGTCAACAGCAAGCCATGCCGCTTGGAATGGTACATGGCGACTTCGGCGCGGCGAAAGAATTCGTAAGCGGTGATGGGTTCCTCGGAAAAGGAGGCGATGCCGATGCTGGTTTGAATGTCGATCTCGATCTTATCGAGTAAGATCGGCGCTTCCAGCATGCCTTGAATCTGGCGCGCCGCCATGACGGCGTCATGGCCGTTGGACCGCAACAGAATAGCGAACTCGTCTCCACCGAGACGGCTGCGGAGTTCCGCGCCGGGGACGCCTGCTGTGATGCGCGCGGCGATTTCCTGCAATAGTTCATCGCCGCAACAATGGCCGAGGGTATCATTGACTTCCTTGAATCGATCCAAGTCGAAGATCAAAAGCGACATTGAAGCGATGTCGCCGCGGCTGGCGTCGAGGATGTCCTGCAGGCAATCGTGGAAGTGGTCGCGACTCAGCAAGCCGGTAAGCGCGTCGTGCTGGGCCCGGTGAGAGAGTTTGCTCTGCCTGTCGAGTTGTTTGATGATGCCGTAGGACAAGGCCAGGGCAATCCCTAGTGCCAAGCCGATGATGAGCAGGGTCTGCGCGGCAAATTGCCGCACGGGCAATGTTACCTCGACTATCCCGTATTCAAGGACCACAGCCGAGAGAAAGACGGCCGCCATGACGCCCACCATGGTCAATAAAAGTCGTTTCCCGATGCTGCCTTGAGCTTTGATTTTCTGCGCTGCTGGGCTTGTAGGCGACACGTCGGGCTTTCGTTTTATCGGGCAGTGCCTAAGGTCTATCGGCCGTAGCCTTGCCAGCTTAAGCCGCAGCTCTTCCCGGTTTCACCGCGTTGGGGGGGCGGGAACACGGCTGCGGATACAGATCTAACATCTCGCCGCCGTTAATAAATTGGCCCGGATGCCGATATAAATATGCCGCGGGGTACAATGGACGGGCCGGGTCATGCAAGGAAGAATGGGCGGCGACCGCAACGGCGGAGTTTGACAATGGGCGATAGCGACTGTCTTAAGGAGGCGGTGTGGGCTTAAAGAGCTGGCTGGTCAAGAAATTCACCGCCTGGCTGGTGCACGAGCGTGACCGTCCGGACATGCCCCTGTGCGATTTCGCACACCTGGCCGAGGAAATTCGTCCCTGCGACGTGTTGTTGGTGGAGGGCCGCAGCCGCGTCAGCGATATCATCAAGAACATTACGCAGACCATCTGGACCCACTCCGCGCTTTACATCGGGCGTTTGCGGGAGATCGAGGATCCGGGTCTGCGCACTTTGATTGAGAAATACTACCAGGGTGACCCGGAGGAACAACTGATCATCGAGGCCTTGCTCGGAGAGGGCACTTTGGTCGTGCCCTTGTCCAAGTATCGCGGAGAGCACTTGCGTATCTGTCGCCCCAAGAGTCTGTCGCCGCAGGATACCCAGCACATCATCGGTTTTGCCGCCCATCACCTGGGCACCGAGTACGATTTTCGCCAGATGGTGGACCTGGCGCGGTTCATGTATCCCTATCCGATTGTGCCGCGGCGCTGGCGTTCCACTATATTCGAATACCACGCCGGTGTTCCCACCCGCACCGTATGTTCCTCCATGATCGCCGCCGCCTTCGCCAACGTGCACTATCCGGTCATGCCGCTGGTGCGTCGCGGCGCGGACGGCAAGGTGCAGCTGTACAAGCGCAATCCCCGTCTGTTTACGCCCCGCGATTTTGACAATTCTCCCTATTTTGACATCATAAAATATCCGATCCTGGGTTTGGACGATCTCGCACTCTATCGGCAACTGCCGTGGAACAAGGATGGGGTGGTCTGTAACGATGCGAACGATTGCTTTATCCCCGATCCTATGCAACCGTCCGTCAAGGCGCCGGTGGTGTCGGGTAAAGAGCGCATCGATCCGCTGCTAAACGAGGATGCCGACAAGGGTTCGGAATACCTCTCGGAGATGGTGGGGCTGGATAAAGACCCGGTGTGGCTGGGGAAGAAAGAAGGACGTTCATGAACTCAGGGAGTTGGATCATCGTCGGACTGGCGGTACTGGTGGCCCTTGCCTATTTTCGCCTTTCGCTTCGCATCAGCGCCCTTGTTGCCATTGTACTGATGGCCGCGGCCACGCTGTTTCTACATTTAGCTGTAGCGCTATTGATAGTGGCTTGGTTGGTGACCGCCTTGATGATCGCGCTCACTTTTACCTCCCTGCGCCGCAGCATGATCAGCGATCGTATCTTGCCCATGCTGCGCCGTGCCATGCCCGCCATGTCGCAAACCGAGCGCGAGGCCCTGGAGGCCGGCACCGTATGGTGGGATGCGGAATTGTTCAGCGGACGGCCAGATTGGCGCAGGCTGGTGGAGACCCCGGTGCCCCACCTGACCGCGGAAGAGCAGGCGTTTCTCGACGGTCCGGTGGAAGAGTTGTGCCGCATGCTTGATGACTGGCGCATCACCCAGGAGCAATTGGATCTGCCGCCGGAGGCGTGGGACTTCATCAAGCAGCACGGGTTCTTCGGTATGATCATCCCCAGGAACTACGGCGGTCTGGGCTTCTCGGCCTTGGCCCATTCCGCGGTGGTCATGAAGATCGCGACCCGCAGCATTACCACCGCGGTGACGGTGATGGTGCCCAACTCCCTCGGTCCCGCCGAGTTGCTGCTGCATTACGGCACCGAGGAGCAAAAGAACCACTATCTGGGCCGCCTGGCCCGCGGTGAGGAGATACCGTGTTTCGCCCTCACCGGTCCCGAGGCGGGTTCCGATGCCAGTTCCATTCCCGATACCGGCATCGTCTGCCGCGGTGAATTCGCGGGCGAGGAGACGCTGGGCATCCGCCTCAATTGGGAGAAGCGCTACATCACCCTGGGGCCGGTGGCCACGGTGTTGGGCCTGGCCTTCAAGCTCCACGATCCGGACCGCCTGTTGGGCAAGCGTCAGGAACTGGGAATCACCTGCGCCCTCATCCCCACCGACACGCCGGGCATCGAAATCGGCAGCCGCCACTTTCCGTTGAACATTCCCTTTCAGAACGGTCCGAATCGCGGTCACGACGTGTTCATCCCCATGGAATGGATCATCGGCGGCGCCGAGCGTATCGGCCAAGGCTGGCGCATGCTGATGGAGAGCCTGGCGGCGGGACGCTCCATCTCTTTGCCCGCCCTGAGCACCGGTGCGGGCAAACTGGTATGCCGCGCCACCGGCGGCTACGCCCGCATCCGCAAGCAATTCAAGACGCCTATCGGACGCTTCGAAGGCGTGGAAGAGGTGCTGGCGCGCATGGCCGCCTATACCTATATGATGGACGCGGCGCGCATCATGACCGCCGGCGCCGTCGACGCCGGCGAGAAACCCTCGGTCATCTCGGCGATCGTGAAATATCAGTTGACCGAGCGCATGCGGCGCATCGTCAACGACGCCATGGACGTGCAGGGCGGCACCGGCATCTGCATGGGGCCGCGCAATTTCCTGGCGCGGGTCTATCAAGCCATCCCCATCAGTATCACGGTGGAGGGCGCCAACATCCTCACCCGCAGCCTGATCATCTTTGGTCAGGGCGCGGTGCGCTGCCATCCTTATGTATTAAAAGAGATGCGGGCGGTGGCGGAAAAAAATCCCTATGCCGCCTCCCGGGATTTCGACGCCGCCTTGTTCGGCCATCTGGGCTTTACGCTGAGCAACGCGGTGCGCGCCCTGTGGTTGGGGCTCACCGGGGCGCGTCTGGTGATGGTCCCGGTCCGCGGCGCGCCGCGTCGCTATTTCCAGCGACTCACCCGCATGAGCGCCGCCTTTGCCCTGGCCGCGGACGTGGCCATGCTGGTGCTGGGCGGCGCCCTGAAGCGCAAGGAAAAGCTCTCCGGGCGTTTCGCCGACGTGCTGGGCCAGATGTATCTGGCCTCGGCGGTGTTGAAGCGCTACCGGGACCAAGGCAGTAACGAGGCGGATTGGCCGCTGGCGCGGTGGGCATGCGACGAGGCCTTGTACGCGATTCAGGAAGGACTCGACGGAATTCTAAAAAATTTTCCTCTACGATGGCTGGCATTCGCGGTGCGCTTGCTGGTGTTTCCCCTGGGCAGGAGATATGCGCCGCCCAGCGATCGCACCGGACACCAGGCCGCCAAGTTGCTGCTCTCACCATCCGTCGCGCGGGACCGCTTGACCGAGGGCATGTTCGTGCCGCAGGGCGGGGATGAGGCCTTGGGCCGTATCGAGGCGGCCTTGGCGCAGATCGAACGCGCCGACGCCGTGGAGCAGGTGTTGCGCAACAGTATAAAGAACGGCGTGCTGCCCAAGGCACCCGTCGCGTCGTTGATCGACCTGGCGGTGGAACGGGATGTGATCACCCGCCATGATGCCGAGCAGCTCCGTGCCGCCGAGGCATTGCGGCGTGAAGTCATCACCGTGGATGATTTTCCCGACGAGTATTTACGGCAGTCGCAATCCCCGGGCGCCTGAGCTGAAACCCGGCCCCTTCTGTAAGGAGCGATAATATGTCAGATGATCGAGCAAGATATGCGGGGCGTCCCGTCTATGTAGTGGACGGAGCGCGTACGCCGCAATTGAAGGCCAAGGGGGTGCCGGGGCCGTTCTCGGCGTCGGATCTGGCGGTGGCCGCCGGTCGGCCGTTGTTGCTGCGTCAGCCTTTCGAGCCCGATGCCTTCGACGAGGTGATCCTCGGTTGCGTCATGCCCGGCCCCGACGAGGCCAACATCGCCCGTTTGGTGGCCTTGCGCCTGGGCTGTGGTCAGCGCATCCCGGCGTGGACGGTGCAGCGCAACTGCGCCTCCGGCATGCAGGCCCTGGACTCTGCCTTTCACGATATCGCCGACGGCCGCGCCGATCTGGTGCTGGCGGGCGGCACCGAGGCCATGAGCCGCGCCCCGGTATTGTTCGGCGAGGCCATGGTGGTATGGCTGGCGCAGTGGAACGCGGCGCGCAGCATGGGTGCGCGTATGAAGGCCTTGACCAAATTGCGGCTGGCCAACCTGGCGCCGATCATCGGGCTGTTGCGCGGCCTTACCGATCCCCTGGTGGGCTTGAATATGGGGCAGACTGCGGAGAACCTCGCCTTTCGCTTTCACATCGATCGCGAGCAAATGGACACCTTTGCCCTGGAGAGTCATCAACGCCTCGCTTTGGCACAGGATCAAGGGCGGCTCGACGAGATCGAGCCGCTCTACGACAGCAAGGGTACGGTCTATGCCGCCGACGACGGCCTGCGCCGCGACACCGACATGGCGCGCCTGGCAAAACTGAAACCGGTGTTCGACAGGAAGTTCGGGCTCGTGACCGCCGGCAACAGCGCCCAGGTCACGGACGGCGCCGCCTTGTTGATCCTCGCCAGCGAGGACGCGGTCCAACGCCATGGGCTGCCGGTACTGGGTCGCCTGCTGGACAGTCAGTGGGCCGGCGTGGATCCCGCGCAAATGGGACTCGGCCCGGCCAATGCCATGGCGCCCCTGTTGCAGCGCGATGGCCTTAAGGTGGATGACATCGATTATTGGGAAATCAACGAGGCCTTTGCCGCCCAGGTCTTGGCGGTGCTCGCCGCCTTGAACGACGAGGACTATTGCCGCGAGGAACTGGGCTGGGACGAAGCGGTGGGTCAAATCGACCACTCACGTCTCAATGTCGACGGCGGCGGCGTCAGCCTGGGGCATCCGGTGGGTGCGAGCGGCGCACGCATTGTCCTGCACCTCTTGCACGTATTGCATCAGCGCAACGCCCGGCGCGGCATCGCCAGTCTGTGCATCGGCGGCGGTCAGGGCGGCGCCATGTTGGTGGAAAGGGAGGGATAGGTCATGGCAGTGCTGGGTTCATATCGTAATTGGCGCTTGGAGACGGATGCCGCGCGCATCGCCTGGCTGTACGCGGACAAGGCGGACAGCAGTACCAATGTGCTTTCCAAGGAGGTCCTGGAGGAACTGCATTTCATCATCGATCGCATCACCGCTGAGCGTCCCCAGGGCTTGATCATTCTCTCCGCCAAGGGCAACGGTTTTATCGCCGGGGCAGATATTAAGGAATTTACCGCGATCCAGAATTATGACGAGGCCCTGCAGCTGATCACGCGGGGCCAGTCGATCCTGGACCGCATTGAAAAACTCCCGTTCCCTACGGTGGCCATGATTCATGGCTTTTGCCTGGGCGGCGGCCTGGAGTTGGCGCTGGCGTGCCGTTATCGGGTCGCGGAGGACGATCCACGTACCCGCTTGGGTTTGCCCGAGGTGCGGCTCGGCATTCATCCCGGCTTCGGCGGCACGGTGCGCCTGCCGCCGCTGGTCGGCGCGCCGCACGCCATGGATCTGATGTTGAGCGGCCGGACGGTAGAGGCGCGCCGCGCCAAGCGCATGGGCCTGGTGGATTATGCGGTGCCGAAGCGGCAACTGCGGCGCGCCGCCATGGCGATGGTGGAAGAGCATCCCCTGCCCCATCAACCTGGTTTCCTGGCGCGCATGAGCAATGCCGCGTTGGTGCGGCCCGTACTGGCGGGATTCCTGCGCAAAAAGACTGCGGAAAAGGTAGTGCAGGCACATTATCCTGCGCCCTTTGCGCTCATCGATCTGTGGTCGAAACACGGCGGCGCCCGCGAGCGCATGATGCGGGAAGAAGGGCAGTCCGTGGCGCGCCTTCTCACCGGCGAAACGGCGCAAAATCTGATCAGGGTGTTTGCGCTCCAGGAGCGTCTCAAATCATTGGGACGGAGCGGCGAGTTCACACCGCAACGGGTCCACGTTATCGGCGCCGGGGTCATGGGTGGCGATATCGCGGCATGGTGCGCCTTGCGCGGCCTGCAGGTCACCGTCCAGGATCGCAACCAAGAATCCCTGGGCCGGGTGATGAAACGCGCCTACGGCCTGTTCAAGAAAAAACTCAGGCAACCCCGCCTGGTACAGGCCGCCCTGGACCGCCTGGTACCGGATATGCACGGCGCGGGCCTCAAGCGCGCCGACGTGGTGATAGAAGCGATCTTCGAGGATATTGACGCCAAGCAAGGCTTGTATCGGGAGATCGAACCCGTTATCCGTCCCGACGCCTTGCTCGCCACCAATACATCCAGCATTCCGCTCGAGACCTTGAGCCAGGTCCTATCACGCCCCGAGCGCTTGGTGGGCGTGCATTTCTTCAATCCGGTGGCGCAGATGCAGTTGGTTGAAGTGGTGAGTGCCGCGAATACGGCCCCGGAGGCCGCTCAGCAGGCCGCGGCCTTCGTGCGGCGTATCGACCGCCTGCCCTTGCCGGTCAAAGGTACGCCGGGATTTCTGGTCAACCGGGTGCTGATGCCCTATCTGCTCGAGGCGGTGGCCTTGGAATCCGAGGGCGTATCGGCTGCGGTGATCGATCAGGCCGCCACGCAGTTTGGCATGCCCATGGGGCCGATCCTGCTGGCCGATACCGTGGGCCTGGATATTTGCCTGTCCGTGGCGGAGATTCTCGCCGAACAGTTGCACGGTACGGTGCCGGAGCGCTTGCGGGAACTGGTCGCGGCCGGCCGCCTGGGACGCAAGAGCGGGCAAGGCTTTTACAGCTACAAAGGGGGTAATCCCGACAAGGCCAAGCTCGGCCGCGAAGACCGGATCGCGTCCGAGATCACCGATCGTTTGATGTACCGCTATTTTAACGAGGCGGTGGCCTGTTTGCGGGAAGGCGTGGTGGCCGACGCCGAGTTGCTCGACGCTGGCATGATCTTCGGTACCGGCTTCGCACCCTTTCGCGGCGGCCCGATGCACTACATCGAGAAGACCGGCCTGCCGCGTGGGCTGCAGCGTCTGGAGGAACTGGAGCATGTCTACGGCGAACGCTTTCATCCCGATCCGGCCTGGGTCGCGAAGTGACGGCGGCAGGCGCCATCTTTAGAAGTCGGCGCGGTAACCGGCGCTCAGGTAGTAGTCGGTGAACTTGCTGCTGGTGTCGCGGTCGATCCATTCGCCGCCCAGCTCGAATTCCAGGTTGAAATAGCGGCGCAGCATGTAGTTGATCCGCACCGAAGGTGCGGTGGTCCATTGAGTGCTGTTGTCGGCACTGAACTTGCGCTGCTCGATGCGCAAGCGGGGATTGATGCGGAAGGCCTGGTTGACCGGATAACGCGTATTGAGATTCAGAGAGACCATGTCCGAGGTGGAATTATTATCCATGCGCAGGCCGATAATGGCGATATCGCCGGCCTTGATCAGGCTGCTGCCGATCAGTTGTACGGAATAATTCCAATCATTGCCGCTTGCCGGTATGGCTGCGATGCCGCCGGATGCGGGCGTAGCCGATAGAGTGGAAAGCGTCAGGTCGCCGCTGATCTGCAGTTTGTCGTTGAGTGGATGAGTGAGGCTGACGGTGTAATTTTGACTGTCGGCGCTGCGATCAACCGCCAGCTGCCGGATCTGATCCTCGGTAAAACGCTGTTTCAGGGCGGCGAGTGAGCCATCGAGCTGGCCGATCAGCGCATTGCGGGTGGTCAGGATCGGGCTCTTGCGCCGGTCGACGACAACGTTCAGCGATGAGTTGTCCGGGAACAGCCAATTGCCCAGCAGCAATATCATGTTCAAGGTCTGGTAGGAGACATCGTAATCCACCAGGCCCAGCGCGGAATGCCTGGGCTTGAAATAGCGGACTTCGCCGCCGATCGCGCGGCGGTCCAGCAGGCCTTCCGACGTCTGTTCGACAGCGAAGGTATTAAAATCCCAAGTATTGGAGTAGGTGCCGAAATCGGCGTTGACGCCGTAGAACAGGGTTTCCGTTGAAATCCTGTCGACGGTGCTGATATCCACCGGATAACCACTGACCAGATTGAGCTTGACGAAGGGCGTGAGCTGGTGGCTTAAGTACAGGCCGTCGAAACGCCCCAACACACCGCCGCGGCTTTGCGACTGACGGCCGATGCGACCGAGATTGTGATGATGGCGATCGGCGGCGTCGACGTACAATGAGGTGATGCGCAGTGGTGAGGTATTGCCGAATCCGGTGGTCGTGCTGCCGAGAAAATCATTGCGATAACCGCCCGTAAAGCGGGTGCGGATCTCGTATTTCGGTTGAGTGAGTTGAGCAATGACATCGAGGTTGGAATCCAGGGCGGATTGATTGACCGTCGTGCCAAATCCTTCGATGGAGCTGACGTCGCGGCGATAGAATTGCGAAAACCCACCGCGTACGTTCCATGGCGGTACGTCCTTGCGGCGTGCTTCCTTTGGCAGCTTGTCCTTCGCCGGCGCCCGGGCGGTGAGCAATCCCGCCAGGCGCTGGCGTACGCGGTCGGCGCCCTCGCCCTTGGGATAGAGTTTCAGATAGGTTTCATATTCCGCCTTGGCATGGGCAAGCTGGCCGTTACGTTCCCGCGCCAGACCCAGATATTCCTGGGCGTCCTGTCGATAGGAATGGTCGGGATATTCCAGAATCTTGGTGTACAAGGCTATGGCATGGCTGTAGTCGGCCTTGGCCATGGACTGGCGCGCTTCTTCCATCCATTTCGCCAGAGTTTCACGGGCGGGCATGGGCAGCGTCGTTGGCGAAGGGACGGCTGGCACATTCGCCACAGTCCGGGTATGCGGCCTTGGCGTGGTCCCCTTTTGCACCAGGTCGATGACCAGGCGATATCCATGGTTGCCTGCAGGGCGCAATATACGGCTCTTGAACGTAACCTTGTCCTTTACATCAAGCACCACTCTCAAATCGTGGTCGTGGCGAATGCCGCTGCGGATAGCGAGTACCGGACTGCGGCTGGAATGTATGTTGGGGAGCGCTGAGGTCAGCCGCGTGTCACCAAGGTCGATGACCACCCGCGGCGGTTTGCTGAGCCGGAATATCTTATACTTAGTTGACTTGGTGAGATTAATGATGAAACGGGCAGATTGGGCTTCGGTAGTGAAGCTCGTCTCCTCGATCTTCACTTCGGCCATGGCCTGCATCGATATCAGTAGTAGTAAAACCACAACTCGTCTCATCGCAAGATCCCTGTATATACTTAATCGAGGTTATGATGAATGTGCGATAAGGCCGAGGCGTATACCGTCGACAAGGGCCAATGCTCGATAAGCGACATATAAATAAGCATGTTCTATTGTTCGCTAGATCCGTTGCGAGGCGATTAAGAGCTTGAGGCTGAAGTCGCCGGACAAGTTGTGCCGCGGGCATGGAAGGCTATGCGTATGCTGCGAAAGTCCGTTCCCTGCAAAACCTTAAAATCGGCGCGGCCGTTGAATTGCAAGGTGAGGTAAGGACCGCCCGCCATGTCGCCTTCGTAAATGACATTTGTCAGCAAACTCGCATCGTCGACGGGCGAAAACGCCTCCCGATTCGCGAGGTCCTGTGCATCCAAAGGGTCGACGGTCACCGGTTTGAGTTGAATGCGTAACTCATCGCCTTCTTTTTGTGGAAAGTGATTGAGGTAGCGAATGGGGAAGTTGAAGCTTATCCGAGCTAGCTTGCAGGTGTCGCTTCCGCTTACGGTAATGTCGGAAAGGATTCTCCCTCCGGTTGGCTGGGCCTTCAGCGCGAGCGCCAACAGCAGCAGCACGCTCCCGGCCGCCAGACGCGCGATCAGGGCTCCTCTCGGTGCGATGGTCCAAAACAACTTATTGTGCATGATCAATCTCCCCATCTCGTATCTGTTACCCGATGATGATGACAGCTCGTGCAGTCCTTGTTCGTGGCAACGGACCTACCGCCGTGGGCGCTGGGGACGTAGTCCTTCGCATGGCACGCGGCGCAATAGGGCGCATAGGCCGGACTGGGCCAAGGAACAGTTTCACTGTTGGTGGTGTGGCATGAACTGCAGGTCAATGGCACGCCGTGATCACCGGGATAGTTGCTGGTGGTGTGCACGAAGGCGATGGTGGGTGTCCATGCTGTAGTGGTATGACAGACGTTGCAGTCCTGGGTGGTGATGAAGTGCCCGGCATTCTTGCCCGTGGCTGTGGTGCCGTTGTGGCAGGTCGAGCATGACCCTGTAACGGCGGAATGGTCGAAGCTTGCCGGCGTCCAGGCCGTGGTGCTGTGGCAAGTGCCGCAGTCCGCCGTGGTGACGATATGCGTCGCCGGTTTGCCGGTGGCGTTAGTGCCATTGTGGCAGGTCGAGCACGAGCCGCTTACCGCGGAATGATCGAAGTGGGCCGGCGACCACGCCAAGGTAGTATGGCAAGTGTCGCATTGTGCCGTAGTGATAATGTGCGTAGCGCTTTTGCCGGTGGCGATGGTGCCGTTGTGACAGCTGCTGCAAGTGCCGACCACGGCCGTATGATCGACGACCGCATTGGTCCAGCTGGTGGTGGTATGGCAGGCGTCGCAATTATTGGTGGAGTTGATATGGGTGGTGTTCTTGCCGGTGGCGGTCGTCCCGTTGTGGCAACTGCTGCAGATACCGATTACCTCCACATGATCGACGCGGCTGACCGGGTTCCAAACCCTGGTGGTATGACAGGCGGCGCAGTTGTTGGTGGTGGCGATGTGGGTAGCATTCTTGCCGGTGGCGATGGTGCCGTTGTGACAGCTGCTGCAAGTGCCGACCACGGCCGTATGATCGACGACCGCGTTGGTCCAGCTGGTGGTGGTATGGCAGGCGTCGCAATTATTGGTGGAGTTGATATGGGTGGCGTTCTTGCCGGTGGCGGTGGTGCCGTTGTGACAGCTGCTGCAGGTGCCGATCACCGCCGAGTGGTCCACCCGGCTGACCGGGCTCCAGGCAATGGTGGTGTGGCAGGCGGCGCAGCTGTTGGTGCTGGCGATATGGGTGGCATTTTTGCCGGTGGCGGCCGTACCGTTGTGGCAGCTTGAGCACGAGCCGGTCACCGCGGAGTGATCGAAATGCGCGGGGGTCCAGGCAGTGGTGGTATGGCAACTGTCGCATTGCGCCGAGGTGACGATGTGGGTGGCGCTCTTGCCGGTAGCGGTGGTGCCGTTGTGACAACTGCTGCAGGTGCCGGTCACCGCCGAGTGGTCCACCCGGCTGACCGGGCTCCAGGCGTTGGTGGTGTGGCAGGCCTCGCAGCTGTTGGTGCTGGCAATATGGGTGGCATTTTTGCCGGTGGCGGTGGTGCCGTTGTGGCAGGTCACGCAGGCGCCGGTAACGCCGCTATGGTCGAACGATGCCGGCGACCACGCCGTGGTGGTATGACAGGTGTCGCATTGCGCCGAGGTGACGATGTGGGTGGCGCCCTTGCCGGCCGCGATGGCGCCGTTGTGGCAGCTCGAGCAGGAGCCGATGACCGCGGAATGGTCAACGCGGCTGACGGGGTTCCAGGCATGGGTGGTATGGCAGGCGTCGCAGGAATTGCTGGAGTTGATATGCCTGGCATTCTTGCCGGTGGCGGTCGTACCGTTGTGACAGGATGCGCAGGTTCCCGTGACGCGGCTGTGGTCGAAGTGAGTATCCGTCCAGTTACGCGTGGTGTGGCAGGTGTCGCAACTGCTGCTGGTGGCGATGTGGGTCGCGGGCTTGCCAGTGGC
>JARRQJ010000034.1:0-23512 GCA_037381915.1 Gammaproteobacteria bacterium
CCCTCGCCGCGGCTCTGGTTGAGGCGCAGCCGCAGGTAACGCAAGCGCCGCTCCGCCTGGGTGCGCTCGCCGCCGTCCCGCACACAGGCCAGCAACTGCTCCGCCTCCTTGATCTCTTGAGTGAGCTGCAGTTCCGCCGGCAGATAACCGGCATTCTTCAACAAGCGATAACCGGCCCGCAGTTCCTCCGGTATCAACGCGTCGTTATCCAGCGCCAAGGCCTTGCCCGCTCCGGGCAGATTATCGAATTCGCCGCGTTGTGCGGCCTGCTGGATGTGGCGTTCGGCGATTTGGTCGAGCAGGGTCATGGTCTTGAAGCTTGGCTCACGTCGTTGTTAACAGCATACGAAGGCTATCGACAGCCGCGCCGCCGAACACATTGCAACATGATGAATCGCCGTGCTTGCCTTTTCAAGTCCAGCGTCGTGACGCGGCCTCTCCCGAGACAGGCTACTACCCAGGCAGGACGGCGTGATCCACCCAGGCACCCAGGGCGCGTTACCCTGCCAGGTGGCGCGCCCATCTCCAATCGACGAAGTTTCGCTACGGCTCTCCCGCTACGCAAGGATGCTCGTGCCGGGACCGGTCTCGGGCCGGTCACTGCAGCATATGGGACTGCGGCTGCTGGACTCTCATGATGGATGCATTATGGGCCACCATCAACCAGCCCTGGTCGCCGCGCCGATAGATATTGGTAGCAAACACCACCGCACTTCGGTCCGGGGTTGAGGCCGAACCGATGTGCTCCTCCACCATGCGCACCGCCATGGCATCGCCTTCGATAATCTGTATGGCATGAATCTGGACACTGGGCTGCTCGGCGTCGCGGAAGATGTGCTCCCAGCTGCGCATGATGGCTACGTAACCCTTGATGGCCTCCGCGCCGGGATGGACGCACACCGCCCCATCCCGCGCCCACACAATCTGCATGGCCTCAAGATCGCAACGGCTGAAGGCATCGTAGAAGGCGGTTTCCACCTCGGCCGCGGAAGCGAATCTCATTTTTGATCTTTTCATAGAAGCCTGACCGCATGAGCGAGATGGATATCATTCCATGCTAATTACAAACTCAGCCGATGCCAAATAGAAATTTCTCCATTATGCCCGGCATCCCATCCTTATGGGGCTTGCAGTCGCTCAAACCGTCGTGCGGCCCCCAATCCGGTTAAGTCCCGACATTTTGCTTTATACTTTGTTTAGCAGTTCTGAAACAGATGGGCATCGGGATTGTCCCACCCACAGGATTAAGACCCGCCTCTCTGGGAGAGATAGATGAAAACCAATTTCGTGGGTAGCATCCTCCTCCTCTCCGCCATATTACTGTTCGCTGGTTGCGCTAGCACGGAGATTACCTCCTACTGGCAGGACCCCGGCTATCACAAGAAGCCGCACAAGATCCTGGTAGTCGCCCTGCTGAAAGATGTCGCGATTCGCCAGGAAGTCGAAGACGCGTTTGTGCATCAGCTGGATGACCGGGGCCTAGAGGTCATCAGCGGCACCAGCGCTTTCCCGGTACACACGCCCGGCAACAAGAGCGAACTGCAAAAATATCTTCGCGACCACGGCTATGACGCCTTTCTCCTGGTGCGGGTCGTGGCCGAGAAGGATCTGGTGGCGAATGTCCCCGGGACTGCGCCGTGGCCCGAAACAGACCACACCGCACCTCCCCCTGAAGGCAATGTCCAACGCCGGATAGCCATGACCGAAGCTAATCTTTACGATGTCACCACCCAGAAACTGTTCTGGACCGCCAACACCCGCACCAGCTTTGACGAAGTCGACCATGCCCTGATCACGGAATACGTCACCCAGATCGTACGGAAGATGCAGCAAACCGGCCTGGTGCCATAAGCGCCAGGATTAGGACACTACCCACCCAGGCACACAGCGAAACATTCCCACGCCGCCTCACTCGGAAGCCGAAAATAAGTCCAATCTGATCAAAAGACTAATGGGGTTCAGACACCGTCTTGCATCCCCTCCCCTCCGGGAGGGCGGGTGAAACAGGAAAAGCTCCGGTGGAGCTTTCCCCCACCGAACGGGAGCACATGTTTTAGTAGTCCCCGGCGGGAATATCAGGGTAAGGGGACCAGGAAAACAACCCATCCTGCGACCGGTTGAAGTCACACCCTAAAGCGGGCGCTGCAACAAATCCACCCGTATCGGCATCAAGAAATGGGCGCCATCCTCACCGACATGCTGTTCAAACCGCTCCTTGACCCGGCGATGCAGCTGCTCATCGAGATTGTGCTGCGTATGCGTGGCCTTGAGCACCTTGTCTTCAAAATCGGCAAAGCTCTCGAATTTCATCGGCGAATTGAAAAAGGTCTCTTCGACCAGTTCAAACACGCCCTCGTCGACCGCCTTCTTTATGGTGTCGAAGGCCGCGGCGCGGACCTGACTCTCGTCGTGGAACAAGCGCAGGATTTCATTGAACGCCCCGGCGAAGACCGGCTCGGAGATATACGCCACGCCGCCCGGCTTCAACACCCGGCTGATTTCCCGCATCGCGTCATCCATGAGGTCCACCGGCACGTGGTGCAGGGACTTGAACATCAACACCACATCCACCGTCTCATCCTCCAGCGGGATGTCCTGCGCCCCGGCCAGATCGAAGCTTACATTGGGCAGATCGGTAATCTGCAGGTTCTTGCCATGGGCGATTTCGTCGACCTCCAACGCGGTGATCTTGCGCCCCGTGCCGGCGCTCGCAATATTGCGGGTAATTTCGGCGCTGCCGCAGCCCAACTCCAGAATGTGTTTGCCGTCCAGTGCCAACAGCCGATCATAGATTTCCGCCTCCGGACAATTCACCTCAACCTGCTCCACCGCTATTTTCATCGCTCCACCTCATGTTTGATCATTCATGGCAATGCTGCCATCGCTGACATTAGAACCTGTTACGCGCCGAAATATCCCCGCTCTTCAATCGTTCCTCAGCGCTCCACCTCTTCCCGTGACAGCACCGCCTCCCGCACGGTCTCCGCCCTCCGGCGGAGGCATTGCATTCCATAGCGGATCAGCCACGGGAACACGCTTATTTCCGCGCCACGCACGCGGGTAATCGCCCGCCTGAGAGCGGACCGTTCCGCCGGCCACGCCTGCTCCTGGAACGGCTGACTTTTATTTGACGTGCGCCTTGCTAATATTACCGAGTAATTCCTGATTTTTTGCCCGCAGGACCTAATGATAAAACAGACTTGATATCGCCTCTATCATATGAAGGCTATAATTTTGATTTTACGGCAATTATGCAGCGCGGACTAAGGAGGCTACAGTTGCAGGCATAACATAAATAATTAGGGGGTTCCCATGAAAAAGAATCTATTTTTCTCGGCAGGAACGATTCTTGCCATCGGCTTATTGGCGGGTTGCAGCTCAAGCAGTGATAACGGCGCACCGACCAGTCTCCCCACCACAGCCAGCGGCGTGGCGATTGACGGCATCATAAAGCACGCCCTGGTTGCCGTGAACGAACTCGATGAGAGCGGCAATGTGATCCGGCAAGTAGCCAGCGCCACAACCGATGACAACGGCCGGTATTCTGTCACCATCGGGGCAAATTATGGTGGCGGCGTCCTGGATTTTGTGATGACGGGAGACGCGAGCACCACCATGGTGTGCGACGTGTTGACGGGTTGCGGTCAGCGCAATGACTCTATCCCGGATCCGAACGGCAATACCACGGTCGACTTCGGCGAGGAGATGAATGTCGAGGGTCTTGAAATGGAGGCCATCATCGGCAAAGCCACTGTCGGCGAAACCCTCTCGGTAAGCATTACCCCCTACACCACCGCGGCGGGCAAACGCGCCCGCGCCGCGTCCAGCCTCGATGCCGCCGCAGCGAATAACGCCAACTCGGCAATCAGCAACCTGCTCGGGGGACTGGACATCGTGAACCTGGAGCCGCTAAACCTTACCGACCCACAGGCACTGGCGGCACCCGGTGTAACGAGGGAGCAGATCACCTACGCGGTCCTGGCCTCGGCCATCGGCAAACTGGCCTTCGATGCCTCGGGAAATGCCAACGTCGACAGCCTCAAAGCGGCGCTCGATAAACTCGCCACCTCGGTGTCCGGGGATGCCATCAGCGCTGCCGGTACTTCAACGCCGTTTTCCCTCCAGGATATCGTCGCCGCGGCCGTGACCCAGTTTCCCGCGGGACAATCCGACCAGACAGGCGTCCTCACCCAGTTGCAGAATCAAATCACAACCGCTACCGCCGCCGGCGGCAATGGCCTGGTTGCCGTAGTGGCCAATGCGAACGCTGGTGATCCCGACATCACCAAAGCCAAGATGCTCGTCCGGGAGATTCGCACCTGGGGAGTCGGTCTGACAAACCCCGGCGCCGCCGCGGACGCCTTCGGCGCCCATCTTGACGCTGCGGGCAAGATCGTCGATCCGCTCATGACAACGCTTGGCAATTCTCTGTATGGGGCGTTGGATATCATGATGCAAGTTTATCTAAATCCAAGCACCTTTCCTGGTGGCCAATATAATTTTCCAGGCGTAGGCAGTGGCACGGTCACCGTTGCCAACAGCGGCGGCAACACCACACTGACCCTCAACGGCACGGTATATACGGAAGCGGTGGAAAATCTGAGCATCACTTTCACCACACCCACCACCACACTCCTGAGCAAACTGGATGTCGGTCTCTCTGGAAAGATCTCTACACCGGGCACCGGTTCCGGCGGGGTCTCGCTTTCCATCGACAGCGGCACGCTAAGCTATACTTTCAATCCGCCCATCGATGTCACCAATCCGTTGGCCATCCCGAATTCCAGTATCGCGACAGCGGGATTTTCCTTGACGGCTACAATCACGCAGACCAACGTCGCCAATCCTGTCTCTTTCACCGGATCGATAGAGATCAACGACATCCTCCACGTCGGCACCGCCCCGAACGATGATTTCATTCCGACATCGGTCAAGTTGAGCGGCAATTTGTCGGATGATGCGGATATGGTTCAAGCCACCATCAACGCTTCGGTCGATAATCCCGGCGACTATGATCCACTCAATCCGGATTCGAGCAATCTCTTGACTGGCACACTGTCGGTGTCAGTCACCGTACAGCTCGCCAACCTGCCGCAGAGTCAGTTGACGGGGACGGTAAACAGAACCGGCTTCGATTCGTCTAAGGGTCTGGATCTTGGTAACCTGCAGGTCATCCTGTCTTCCCAGGACGGCGAAACCATCACGGCGAACGCCAGCCGTGATGCAAGTAACGAGACCTCAACGGCGACGTTTAAAGACACGGCGGGGGCAACATTGACGCTGTCATACGCAAATGCTGTGGCTGACGGCGTCCTGACCGTCGGGATGGCAACGGTGGCCACGGTCACGGATCTCGGCCATGGCATCAGCAAGATCAATTATAATGACGGCACCTTTGAGACGTTTGAATAAACACTCGATACTGTAATAGTATCCTTGAAGGGCGGCGTCAGCCGCCCTTTTTTCGTCGTTAATGTACACTCCATTATGATACGCACGGCTTTGCTGCTGATTTTGGCGATACTCTGCCTGGGTGGCGCTAAGGGTGAGACCCTCAGCGGCGTCTACGTGCGGGCTGACAGCCTGTCCTACAGCGAGCCGGTACCGGTGCGCGGCTATTTCAACGATTGGCGGACGCCCTTTCACGGCGGCGAGCGGGGGCTGACCTACAATTACGCGGAGGCCGGAATCTTCGAGGGCAACTGGGCGCTGGGACTGGTGGCGCGCTACGACGAATACCTGCGCTTCAGCCCCGACACCGCCGAGCTCTATTACCGCACCGCGAACCACTTACCCTTGCAGCCAGGCCGCCGCTACGTTGTGGATCTGCACGCCCAACAATTTGCGGCACGCGGCCTGCGGTTGAGTTTTCATTATCCGCTGCAGCCCGCGTTGTCCATCGGCGTCGGCCTCAGCCTTTTGCAGGGCACGCAGCTGACCGACGGCACGCTCCGCGGCGTGGCCGATGCAATCAACGCCAAGGACTACGACTACAATGTCGCGGTGGCCTATAGCTATTCCGAGGACCGCCTGTTCAAGCGCCGGGTCGACGCACCCGCCGGCCGGGGATACAGTTTTGACCTGTCCCTGGATTGGCGCACGGAGCGGCTGGCGGCCCAGCTGCGCGTGACGGATGTCATCGGCCGTCTCTATTGGCACAATGCGCCCTATACCACGGCCACGGCCACATCCAACACCAAGAGTTATGACGCGGACGGCTATCTCATCATCAACCCCACGCTGTCGGGCTATGAGGGCAATCGTTCCTTCACCCAGCACCTGCCCACCCGCGCCTACCTCAAGCTGCGCGGTACCATCAATGAACGCGTCGACCTGATCGCCGACATCTACTATACCCAGATCAAGACCTTTACCCCGCTGGGAGTGAGTTTTGGCCACACGGGCGGGCGCGCCGAGGTGCTGTATGACTGGCAGTGCGGCGCCGTGATGCTTGGCTACCGGGGAGCGCATTTCCAAGCCCATGTGACCAGCGATCGGGCCGACTGGCGCAGGGCCCGCACGCTCGGCCTCAGCCTGGAAGGGTACATGCGCTTCAACTAAGGCAAGCAGTCAGATAGCGCATTCCCAAAACAACCCCTTCGCTCACTCGCCACCCGAAATCGCACCCGTCTTTGACACCATCAGGACCGAGAGCCCGCGTCATTTCGACCATGTATGCGATAGGTTCCAGTAGCATTTCGAACGCAGCGAAAAATTTTGGACCGCCGGGAATCCGGCTTCTCGACCACTTCAGTCCTGCAACCGCGCCACATAATCCACCAAGGCCCGAATCCTGGCGTTAACCCTCGACTCCACTTCTGAGAAGGTTTCCACCGTACCGTCCTCAGGACCGGGTCTCTCGTCGAAGAGAAACTCCTTACCCCACACCGGCATCTCCCGCGACCCGTGGGCCGCCACTTCCAACCGTCCGTCGATAATTTCGTACACCCGCGAGGCGGGAAACTCTCCGCCGTTCTTCTTTGCCAACATGGTCAAATCCGCCGGCTTAGTAGCCAGCATATCCGCCTGCGGCCCATCTCCCTTCCCGCCTGGACCATGACATGCCGCACAATTCGCCTGGTACTCCTCCTTGCCGATGTCGGTCGGCGCTACTAACGCGCAGCCTGCCAGCAGGTAACAAAAACACATTGCTATTCCGATGGTCGCCGCTAGGATCTTCATGGCCATTTCCTCAAGCTGAAGGCGGACGCTAAGCTATCGAAGTCATTTTACACTTGTGCGCAACGCGCGGCAGTCATTGCAGCCTGTACCCGGCAGAACACTGGCGCCACGCCGCGGCTTACGTTGTCATGCCGGTGGCATCCGGAAGACCACGCCCGAAGGTGGAACCGGCCATTGGACCCACCAACTGCAAATGCCCCTTATCGGCGACGCCCCGCCAGGCAGCTCCACACCATCGTTAACACCGGCGCCGTCACCAATCATTGGTCTTAGTCGCTGCAGGCATATAACGCGAGCAGGCGATTCGCGCAGCGCCGATGGCCGCGGATGCACGCCGCCCCCCGCCTGGCAAGGCCGGGACGAACGACCACGCAATAAACCTAGCATTCTACATGGAATACGGCCCTTCCCCGGAAGGGCCTCCCGCCCCACGGCCGACAAAGATGCCGCCGCGGCGGGGACTTAACCCAACCCGCGCCCCCGGCTGCCACGGGCGTGCCACATCGCGTTATAATGAAATTCATATAAGCGCTGCGATGAAACGGACGGCTACCAGGCGAAGCGACGCCTGATGAGCAGGGACTGAAACACCAATACTAACGTTCCAATAAGAATGTGGGGGTGCCTTATGACGTTTCGATCCAATATTCAGTACCGGTTGATTGCCTGGCTGACCGCCTGCGCCATGCTCCTGGGCCTCAGCGCCTGCGGCGGCGGTAGCGGCACCAGCGGCGATGCGGCGAACGCGGCCGGCCCCGGGCGCGTGGCCGTGCTGTTCACCGACGGCCCTACTTCGGATTTTCAGCATATCAACGTCACCGTAACCGGGGTGCAGCTGCTGAGCGCGACCGGCGCGCAGACCCTTTACTCCGGCACGAAGACCTTCGATCTGCTAGGGCTGAGCAGCCACGCTGAGATGTTTTCCCTGGCCGACGCCCCGTCCGGCGACTATGACAAGATCCGCCTCACGGTCACCAATGTCGAGCTGGTGCGCCAGGACACCAGCGGCGCGGTGATCGCAACCATCCATCCCAAACTGCCCGGCAACGGCAAACTCGACCTTGTGCCGCGCGCGCCCATCGTCGTCGCGGCGGACCACACCCTGTACCTGCAGCTCGACATCGATGCCGCCAAGTCCATCCACATCGTCAAGACGGGCAACGGCAAATACATCTTTCGGCCGGTCGTCTTCGTCGACGTACTGAGCGCGGCGACGCCCGGCAAGGTCGTGCGGGTGCATGGCCATATTCAGACCATTGACCTGGACGCGCAGACCCTGTCGGTGTGCAATTCGACGCTGGCATGGCGCACGTTAACCGGCAGCCACGATACAAGCCCGCCCACCCCGGCGTGTATGACCGTGCAGGTGGATCAGAATACCTCGCTGTTCGATGCCGCGGGCGATCCTGCATTGCTGAGCGACCTGCAGGTGGACGATGAAGTCACGGTGCTGGGCCGCTTCGTGCCGAGCACGGACACCAGCCAGTCGCTGGAATTCCACGCCGCGGTGATCGAAGTGGGCCCTGCAGGCACCTACACCCAGATACAGGGCGACGTCCAGTCGGTGGCCACGGATCAGACCGGCTTCGCGCTCAACGTCGCCGCCGGCCAGGGCTATGCGGCGGGAACCGTGCTGCAGGTCATGCTCCAGGACGGCACCAAGATCTTCTCGCGCGATGGCACCTTGCTGACGCCGGCGGCCATGGCCGTCGGTGACGCAGTCAAGGTGGAAGGCGTGGTGGTCCTCTCCAACACGGACCCCGACGGCATCAAGGCGGCGGCCGTGTTCGTCGACAAGGCGGCGCTTGACGGTCCGATCACCGGCACGCTCGGCCCTATCGATGTCGCCAACAACGCTTTCACCCTGATCACTACCGGCGGCGACCGCTGCGTCACCCTGGACACGGGCGCGCACATCTTCCAGATCACCACCACCTCGGCCGGATTCACCAGCGAAGCGATCAGCCTGTCCGACCTGGTCAGCGGCCAGCAAGTGGATGTCTACGGCCCGCTGCAACTGAACGGCTGTTATCTCGCCCACGACGTGCTGGCCGCGGCGCCCTGAGCGATCACCTTCACCCGGCCCCGGGGGCGACTCGCCGCCGGGGCCTCTCCACAGGGGATCGAGCTGTGTGGCGTGCTGCCGGTCCGTGGCGGTCGACATAAGAAAGAAGAACAACTATAAATACTGCGTCCCTTTTCCCTCCGCCAGAGGGAATGACTGGGAGAGCAGTGAGTCATATCCTTACGCTTCAGATCATCTCCCCAAGTTGCGAGACCGGTCTAGTCAATAAGTTTCGACTCCGGCACCATCACCCGCGAGCATACCGCCGCGATCTCATCGTAGACCTGTTCGGGAGCATCTTCATAACGGCGCGAAAAATGGAACGGCACCAGGCGGGCGACCCCCGCCGCCTCCGCAATCTCACCGCAGGCCCGAGCGGTGAGGTGGCCGGTACGCCGGGCCTGATCGACGTCCGCCTCGACAAAGGAGGCCTCGCAAAACAGAGTATGGGCGCCATGGCCGAGTTGCTGCAGGCGGCGGCGGTTCTCCGCGGTGTCGGCAAAGTCGGTGGCATAGACCAGCTTTTTCCCCGGGGTAATCAACACCAGTTCGTCACCCAACGGACCGGCCGCCGCCACCTGGCCATCCGGCAATCCTATCTCAGCCGCTTCATCACCGGTGACCAGCGCCTGCTTGAGCTTGCCCAGCCACGGCCCCGCCGCCAGGCCCCTGGCCGCAAGACGATCCTTGCGCACATTGATCTGCATGGCCGGCTCGAAGGCAAACGCCAGCACCGGTGTACCGTGATCGAGCACGGCGGCCCTGATCTGAAACGCCGGTTCCCGGTAGAGGACGCCGTCGGGTGCATCACGTTCATCCATTAGGGCACAGCCGGGGTGATTCACCTCCAGCCGATAGCGCCGCAGACGCCGGCCGTGCAGTTCCGCCACCTCGAAGCACGGCGCCCGTTCCGCCACCCGGTCCCACAAGATCCCGCGGATCAAACCGTCGATGTGTCCCGCCAGGCCGGGCGGTCCATATATGCGGCATGGCGGAAACTCGCCGATGCGCGAGCGCAGCAACCACAGAAAGCCGCCGATATGATCCATATGGGCGTGAGTGATAAAGATATCTGTCACCTGATGGACAATGCGCGCCGGGAGACGCAGGCCGTCCCCCAGGTCGAACAACAGGCTGCGGCGCTGATGGCGCAGCCGCAGATGCAGCAACGGATCACCGAACACACCGTTCATCAGGCTGATATCCACGACGCCGACGCGGCCGGTCACGCGCGGGCCACCCGTTGCGCCCGCGTCGAACGGCGCGATGTCGGGAGGCGGCAGATATGCGAGCGGCTCGGACACGAAGGGCTTTGCCGTCTCGAGCACGCCCGCCGATGAACGCACGGCGTCACGCACCAGCACCACGTCGGGTGCCACCCGGAGCTCGGGTAAGCGCACACGCAGGCTGCCCGCTTCAAGCGCCAGCACTTCCCCCATGGCAATCGTCCGCCCCGCCGCCTGCAAGGCAAGCTGCCGCCCCGTCCACGCACCCGGCACCCCGAGCGGCGGCGGCGTGCCGAGCAATCGCACCCGGGAAAGATCCAGATCGCGCTCAACCGCCGGTTCGAGATAGGCATCCCACAGCGCGGTGCGTCTGCGGCCGCGCAGCCGTTTGCCGGGCCGACAGGCCTCCACCGCGGCGGTTACCATGAGCACATCCGCCGCAAGCGCGCCCAGTTCCGCATCAAGCGGCGGCTTTCCCTCCCGCGACAACATCAACACCAGATCGACACCCGCCGCCTCCGCCAATCCCTGCAGGAGTTCCGCGCCGACCACGCCACGCACCACACCGGGGCCGTCGACCAGCACCACGCCGGGCGGCAGCTCGTCACGAACCTGGCGCACCGCCGAGACCAAGGGCAAGCGAAAGCGCCCCGCATCCAGCGTGCACAACGCCTCCACGCTGACCAACTGCCAGCCGTTCGCCGACCACCGGCCCACGGACACGGCACCCGGCACCCCGAACGCGGGCGATCCGGGATCGGCGCTGATACACCAACAATCACGGCCGCCCTCGGCGAGGACCTGTGCCAGCCCCGCGGCCAGGGTCGACTTGCCCACCCCCATGGGACCCCAGAGCAGGACGCGCCGATCGCCCTCCAGCACCACTGCGCTGATCCTGCCGGGATCGGCCGGGAGCACCGGCGGTTGGTCAAATGGATCTGCCATTGCCATGTTCTCATGATGCGGCGTTAAAGACGGGAGCGCAATCGCAAGGGCAATCCGCGGCCGGTCCACCATTTTGCATGTCGCATCTGCTTTCGTCTTACGGGAAAATGGAGCCCGACCGGGGTTACGATTGCAGGGAAATCATCGTCCGAGGCGTAGCACTTTTCGGAGACCTCATGCAAACGACAACAGCAGTAGGTACCTGCGGCTTCGCGGTGTCCCACGCAAAGACCTACCACGATTTCGGCATCGTTGAAGTTCAACAGACCTTCTATCAACCGCCGCGCGTCACGACGGTCCGGCGCTGGCGCGAGCAGGCGCCCCGTGACTTCATCTTCACCCTCAAGGCCTGGCAACTGCTGACCCATGAAGCCGGCAGCCCGACTTATCGGCGCCTGAGAGAACCGCTGTCCGGGCGCCGGCTTGCCCAGGCCGGGAGCTTCAAATGGAACCCGGTGACCCGCACGGCCTGGCAGCGCACCCGGGAACTCGCCGCGGCCTTGCAGGCCGAAGCCGTCGTATTCCAGACACCGCGCAGCTTCGTGCCCACGCCTGACAACCTGCGCCGCCTCTATCGGTTCTTTGAAATCATCGACAGACAGGGACGCCGCATGGTGTTTGAACCGCGCGGCGACGCCTGGACGGACGAGATCGTTCGCCGGGTGATCACCGACCTGAACCTGGTGCACGGCGTAGACCCGTTCCTGCGGCGGCCGGTCGGCCGCGGCCTGCGTTATTTCCGCTTGCACGGCAGACCCGCCTACCACTATCACTACCGCTACGCTAACGCCGACCTGTCAGCGCTGCAGGAATTGTTGAGCCGCGCATGGCCCAACCGGGTGTTGTTCAACAATGACAACATGGCCGTTGACGCGAACCGCTTTATCCGGATGCTGAACAACGTCGCGTAGAATGCCATTCGAGTTGACAATGCCGGAGTCCGGAGACGAGCCGGGCTGTTTAAGAGCCCCCACGGGAAAGACCGGTCATTGCTTCGCAGTAAGGATGAAATACAACTGCACGATTACCCCGACCAGAAGAATGATTGCCGCCAGTATCAGCAGCAGATTATGCCGTCGTCTCTTATCCATGAGTCGCTCCTCACTTGAAGCCGCGGATCCGGGTCAGCTCGGACTCCATTCTCCGGAGAGCAGGGGACAAATGCAAATGCCGGTCGGTAATCGCGCTTATCGGGCCGCCGTCACTCATTGCGCCTCCACCTCATCCGCATGCCGGTCGTGCAGGCGGGTAATGCTGGCAACGGTACGCACCACTTCGTCATCGGACAGGGGTGGACGGCAGCGCATGCGGTTCCAGCACAGCAGCAACTCGAGCGCCACATCCGGGTCCACGCCATGCCAGAGCAAGTGGCCTGTCAGCGAGGCAACCGTGTTGTTACGCTCACCTTCCGGCACGCCTGCATTCAGCAGATTGCGCCAGTATTCCAGTGCGTGGCCGCGCTGGTGCCGCCCTCCGGTCACCTCATCCAACAGCCAACCGGGCATGAGCGCCAACGCCCGTTGTCCCGGGGCATGACCGTCCAGCCAGACATAGGCCTTGCCGGAGGCGTGCAGCGATGGAGGCGCCACCACGCAACCCCCTTCACCACGCAGGTCGATCCCCGGGGCGATGCCCACCTTGTTGCGCACAAGCCCGCCGGGATGGGCAAAATAGACATGACGTCCGCCGCCACCGGTAACGGCTTCGATGCTGGGCGGCAAGGGACCGTGGCGCCGGGACAACTCGGCAAGACTGGCGTCGCCGCCGTGCTTGGGATCGATATCCAGCACGATCAGGCCGGAGATCGTGCCGGTGACGATACCCACGTTACTCGCCGGCGAGCGCGCAAACCAGTCCCGGACCTCCTCCCTGCCGGCATGACGGTGCTGGAATTCCAGCCAGCGGATGGCCGGACGCTTGCCGTGCGACTGCATGGGGATCACCGACCAGCGCCGGTGCAGATATTCAAGGGCGGCCTGTTCAACAGTCGACGGCATCGTTCGGCCCTCCATCGGTTCGGTTCAAGAGCGGCAACAGATTGCTTGCATGAACGTCAGTCCCGTTCGATGCCGATCCTCGGCTCACTGATCCAGGTGCCCTTGCACTGCGGGCACTTGCCGGGCTTGTGCAGTTTTTTATGCCGAAACACAAAACCGCACTGTCTGCACCTTGCCGGCTCGATCACGGCATGATAAGGCATTCGCCTCAGACTTTTGAGAAAATGCTCCAAATCCTGCTCCACATCCTTCGGCGCCTCGTCCAGCAGATATGCCAGCTCGGCAATGCCGCGCGATTGCCCCAGCAGCATTGAAATCAAATCCTTGCGATACATGGCTTATACCCGTCACCACCGGCCAATTTCTCTTCCCGGCTATAAAAAGGGAGTATTATTAATTGTAGAAAGTGATGTCATCTAAACCAACCCAACCCCATGTATATTCGCGGAACCAGGGCAATGGGCGAGACTAAGCTACGATTGCAATTGATCGGGCACCATCAGTGCCGCAATTGCAGGTTCCAGGATGATAAGGAGGCAGCGCCATGGAAGCCAAGCCAACCGATGATATTGCAAAAACCGTCATTGCAGCGATGGAACGGGATACCAGGATCAATATTCATCATTCCCCCGTCACCGTTCGCGTTGAAAATGAGAACGAAGTGATCCTGGACGGCCAAATGGCCAATATCGCAGAAAAACGCGCAGCCGTGGATACTGCCACGCGCACCCTATTAAATCTGGGTGAATGGCATATCGTCGACCGGCTTCAGGTCAAACCCGCCGAACACAAGGAAAATCTTGAACTCAAACAAGCCGTCGCTTCGGCATTGACGAAAGAGCCGGTTTTTACGGAATACACCTTATGCGCGCAGGTGGCGGACAATATCGAAATGGTTCGTGATAAAAGACCGGGCACCAGGGAAATTACGGCAACGATACAGGATGGCTGCATTGCGTTAGCGGGCCAGGTTGAAAGCCTCACTCACCGCAGACTCGCCGAAGTGTTGATGTGGTGGCTGGAGGGATGCCGGTACGTCGACAATCGACTGAAAGTCGAACCACCGGAACAGGACACCGATAACGAAATTACCGATGCAGTGCGCATTATCCTCGAAAAAGACCCCCTTGTGCATGCCAGTCAGCTGCTGGTCGGTACGGCAGGCGGCGTTGTTGTATTGAACGGTTCGCTCGCCAGCGAACAGGAAAAGCGACTCGCTATCCTGGATGCCTGGTATGTACCGGGCGTCGCTGATGTGGTAGATCGCATTGAAGCGTAGGATGTGTGATACCTCGTAACAAGCCTCAATTAAATCTGCCCCCTTTTGCGCACTCAGCCCCCGCTATCACGCTCGACCACCATCGGATTGGCGGGGTCGGCCGCCCACTCCTGGAGCGAAGCCGTGTAAACCGCGACATTAGTGAACCCGAGCCGGGTCATAATGAAGGCGTTGGCGGACGCCATGATGCCGCCGCCACAGTAAGTGATAGTGCGGGCGTTGCGGTCGCTGCCGTGGAGGGCGGCCAATTCGTCGTCAGGCCGGAAACGCCCCGATTCGTCGAGCAGATCGAGGCCGCAGATGTTCTTCGCGCCGGGGATATGGCCGGGCCGGGCGTAGAGCATCTTTTCCCCCCGGAAAAACGCCGCTGGCAATGTATCAACGAGGTTGACGCCATCGTCATCAACGCCGGCAAGCACTTCGTCCCGGTTCGCGATCAGCTCCGGCCGGGGCGCGGGCGTGAGATGTCGCGCCGGCCGGCTGGCAGGCTCGGTGGAAAGCGGCCGGCCCTCGGCGGTCCAGACCTTCAGTCCGCCGTTGAGAATCGCCGCCCGATCGAATCCGACCCAGCGTAGCATCCACCACACGCGGGCGGCCCACGCCGAATAACTAGTGTCATACAGCACGACCCGGGAATCGTCGCCCACACCCAGGGCGCCCATGGCAACACAGAACTGTTCCGGCGTCGGCACGGCGAACTCGATCGGGCTGTTGGCGTCGCACAGGTCGCCCTTGAGATCGGCGAACCCGGCGGCGGGAATATGGCCTTTCTCAAACTCCGGCCGACCGCTGACGTTGTGAAAACCGCCACCCTCTTCCGGCACCTGATTGACGGTACAGTCAAGCACCACCAGATCCGGATCATCGAGGTGACGGCTCAACCATTCGGCGCTTACGAGCGAATCCATCATCCACCCCTCGCGGCCCTGTGAATGCACACATCATCCATAAATATTAGAACTTATCTCAGAATTGGCACGCTGCTCAATATCAAGTGGACACTTTCCTATGAATGGCATCACTGCTCCCTCTCCCTCAGAGGGTGAGGCGGGACAGGGGAAGGTCCAGTAGACCCCGCGGGGACGGATTTATTTGCCGCGTGCGACTGGGTTACAATGAAACATGCCGTGCTCGGCACGGCGAACACCGGACCTATCGGCACTTTGACTAAGGAATGACCCCATGACCGATCGCATCCATGCCGTGCAAGTCGGCGCCCCCGACCCGGAAATGCGCAACTCGCCCATCTTCGAGGAAACCGACGAGGATTACGAGAGCGCCGCCCAGAGCTTTCCCGAAGAGTCCCTGTGCTATTTCAACGGCAATGCCTATCAACACGACCAATTCGTGTGCAGCGGCGCCGAACTGTTGCGCTGCACCCGAGGCGTCTGGCTGCAGGAAGGATCTTGCGATCCGGATAATCCTTAAAACGCGGCTCGGCGGACATGGCCAAGGTGAGAGGGAAACACCAAATCAGCAGCCTGATTCAGCCCCCTTTGGCTTTATACTATTGCGGTGAGCCATAAAGCGAAGAAGTCCGCACCTCCCGCTGCACCTCCGCCCAGGCCCGCATGGGGCCAAATACTCAAGACGACCGAAGGGCGCATCTTATTGCTCGGCATCGGCATCGCACTCCTGGGCCTCATCGTCATGGGGGTTGTGGCGTTCTGGTCCTTACCCGCCTCCGGCATGATCGGCACCATGGCCGTCACCAATATCATCTTCGGCCGCGCCGTGTCCATGTCCATAGGCTATGCCGACAGCTACGGCCCCACCATCGTGCTCGCGGTGAATATGTGGGTAGAGACCGTGCTGGTGCTGTTGTTTTATCCGGTGTTCGTCTTCAGCGTCCGCAAGCTGGTGGAATTTCCGCGCCTGAAGCGCGTCCTTGAGCGCACCCAGGCGGCCGCCGAACGCCACCACGATAAGGTGCGCCGCTACGGTCTCGTCGGACTCTTTTTCTTTGTCTGGATCCCCTTCTGGATGACGGGGCCGGTGGTGGGCAGCGCGATCGGTTACCTGCTCGGTTTCCCCACCTGGCTGACGCTGCTGGCCGTGCTCGCCGGCACCTATGCCGCCATGGTGGCCTGGGCCTATCTGCTGTTCGACATTTATACCCGCGCCGCCACCTTCGCCCCCTGGGCCCCCATCGTCATTATTGTCCTTATCATCCTTATCATCGCCGCCAGCAACTGGCTGAACCGGCACGGCAAAAAGCACACCCCAAGAAAGCCGGAGTGATTTATATTTAAGCGGTAAGCCAGGGTACCGGGAGCGTTTCAAGCTTGAAAAAGGGATCCACGATGCGACTGAGCGAGGCAACACTGCACGTACTGATGCACCCCGCGGAGTTTGCCCTGCGAATCCTGAGGAGCTTCATCGACAATCAGGGATTACTTCTGGCCGGCGGCGTTGCCTATTATGCGCTGCTGTCGGTGCTGCCTCTCTTGATCCTTTCTATCATTGCCCTCTCACAGTTCGTCGACCAGACGGTACTGCTCAACACCATGAGGCAGTACCTGGAATGGCTGGTGCCGAGCCAGTCCCAGGCCGTCCTGCTGGACGTTTCCGGATTTCTCGATAAGCGGATTCCCTATGGTGCAGTGCTGCTGGCCACGATGATATTTTTCAGTTCGCTTGCCTTCTCGGTGCTGGAAAAGGCGATGACCATAATCTTTCCTCATCGCGGCCTCGTCAAGAAACGTCATTTCATGGTGTCCGTCATTCTGCCGTACTTTTTTGTTCTATTTCTTTGCATCGCCATGCTCGGTGTGACCCTCGCCTCCGTCATCCTGCAGGCCATGGCCAAGGAAAGCATCTATCTTTTCGGTCACTCCTGGTCTCTGCGTGGCGTCTCGGGCGTGCTTGTCTATATCCTCGGCTTTGGCGTAGAGACCCTGCTGCTTACGGTTCTCTACCTGATCCTGCCTGTCGGACGGATGCCCTTCCGCCATGCCCTGATCGGCAGCCTGCTGGCGACGTCGCTCTGGGAAGTGATCCGCCGTATTCTCTTCTGGTACTTTTCGACCCTGTCGAAGGCAAGCATCGTCTACGGCTCCCTGACCACGGCCGTCGTCGCGCTGTTCAGCATGGAAATCGCAGCCATAGCGCTGCTGTTAGGCGCCCAGGCCATCTCGGAATACGAGCAACTGGAGCAGGAGCTCTGAGCACCTCCCGTTAGCTTAAGAGAAACTCTGATTAATTCTCTTGCCGTCATTCCAGCGGATACCCAAAGGGCATAATGGCCGGAATCCACTAACCGGTTGACTTAAAACCACCGGACTCCGGGTCTCCGCTACGCCACGCCCGCAATGACGAATTATTCAGACCCACCTAAATAAATGCAGCCGGAACAGCAGCCGCTCAGCTCACAACGGCGAACCGCAGCAAGCGCTCCTGTGCCACGGGCGGCAGACGCTTGATCATCGTTACAAGCAATTTGCCATCGATCAGCGTAACGCCGCTTAGCCGGGCACACTCCCTGGCGTCCTCGGAGAACGCCCCCGGCGTCATGAAAATTCCCTTTTCAATCCGCTCGCCGTCCATCGCGGCGCGCAGCGCGCGGATCTGATTCACCGCTACCCATGGCTTGCCCTGCGCCCTGAATTGCACGACCAAGCTGGCCTTAGCCGAATCGTCCTGAAACAGCTTCAGGCCCGTGTTATTGGTGCCGGCAATCCGCATGGACTCGCAGCGCATCCCTTCTTCCCGATAATATTGCTCGGCAAGGGCCGCAAAGCGCCGCGATTCGAGGCTGTTAAGCACGACCGCGGACCAGACGCCTCGTCCTTTCCCGATCTTTTCTCCCTCTGTGACCGACGCTGCCCCATCGCCGAGCGCAGCAGCGCCCCCGGCCTTCGACTCCGCGCCCGTCACCGTCCGGCTGGCGTTCCGGGCATTCCAGGTATCCCGCGGCCCAAGGCGGCGCGACGCAATAAGCGCCCCCATCGCCTCACCCAGCAGCAGCATCGGAAACAAGTATTGCCCGGCACCCGCCAGGATTTTGATAATGACCCGCGGCGCCGCCACCTCTGTCGCCCCGGCGTGATTGACAGGGTCGACATTGGCGCCGGCCAGCTTATGCAGAGATATAAAGGTCAAACCCGCGATAACCACCAGAGCCCACCAGGGCATCGCGTCCAGCAGGCGCACCATGCCACGCCACCGGCCGTCACCCCGGCTGGGCAACAGCCGGCCGCCATTCCCATCCACCGGAATTCCTTCAATACTGACCGTGTCCGTCATAGTACCGCCAGAGTACTCGAGAGCCGCCGCCAAATCTGCGACATTTGCCTGAAAATCCGAAAGTCCGGCCGCGTCGAAGGGGAAGACCTATTTGATGTTGATGCGCCTTCTGAAATTAATCTGACAATCCGCCTCTCCCTAAGCAATGCCGCTCCGTAAAGGGTATGCTAGCACCACAAGGAAACCGACCACCCCAGAGGACAAGGCCATGTCCAACCCGAACATCGCCGAGGCGACCGCGCTGATGGAGTCCTTCGCCGAGCGTACCGGGCTCAGCGGCGATCATCCGCCGCACCGCTACCTGTGGACCGACGCCTTCGCGGTCTGCAATTTTCTCGGCCTGGCGCAGGCCACCGGCGAACAACGCTATACGGAACTGGCCCTGCGCCTGGTTGATCAGGTTCATCACACCCTGGGCCGTCACCGCAACGACGATCCGCGCAGCGGCTGGCTCAGCGGCTTGAATGACCAGGACGGCGAACACCATCCGACCCGTGGCGGCCTCAGGATCGGCAAAGCCCTCCCCGAACGCAAACCGGACGAGCCCTACGACGAGCTGCTGGAATGGGAACGTGACGGTCAGTACTTCCACTATCTGACCAAGTGGATGCATGCGCTCGATCAGGTTGCGCAGGCGACGAGCGAGCCGCGCTACAACCTATGGGCGCGGGAGCTGGCCAGGACCGCCCATCATGCCTTCACCTTCCTCCTTGCTCCCGGCGGCCCGCGCCGCATGAATTGGAAAATGAGTGTCGACCTCAGCCGCTCGCTGATCCCCACCATGGGCCAGCACGACCCCCTCGACGGCTATATCACCTGCCTCGACCTTCAGGCCACCGCAGCCGCCCTGCCCACGGCCGAGACCGAACCGGATCTCACAGGCGAAATCGGCCAATTGGCCTCCATGGTCGAAGATGGCGGCTGGATCACCAGCGACCCACTGGGCATCGGCGGCCTCTTGACCGATGCCTGGCGCGTGGATGATCTGTTACGCCGAGGGGCAATATCAGACGAACAACTCCGCAAAGACCTGCTGTCGGCAGCGAATTTCAGCCTGCGATCTTACTTGGCCGGCGACGAACTGCGTCAGCCCAGCGAATACCGGCTGGCCTTTCGCGAACTCGGCCTGGCCATTGGCCTGCAGGCCACTGAGACCATGTGGCAGACGGCTAATGATGAAGCAACACAATCCGACGAAAGCCCGGAACTGCTCTCCCAACTCCAAGCCCTGCGTGAATATACGTCCATAGGCAATGACATCGAATCAGTGTGGCGCAATCCTGAGCATCGTCACAGCGCCGCCTGGTCCGATCACCGCGACATCAACGAAGTGATGCTGGCCACCTGTCTGGTGCCAGAAGGATTTCTCATCAAAAGGGCGCTGAATCCTTGAATGATTACAAGCGCATTCGCCCCAGGTGAGCTCTAGGCGATTTTGATTCTAACCAGCCTCATACACTCAAACGACATACCCGCAACCATCTCGGTGTCAGGATAATAGGTCAGGTTAACGCGTTGGCCCTGCAGGTTTTTATACTGTTCTCTGCGTTTGTATTTAAACGGTACTTCGCAACCCTCGATCATGATGGTGTTCAATATCCAATCGTCTTTGGGTCTTTGCACGTGCGATACCACCTTCGCCATATCTGTCTGGATAAGCTGCGGGTGTTTGTTGACCAGTTTTTCAGAAGATGATTTCATAACAAGCGGCAATAAACATTTAGACCGACTATTCTACACGAAGTAAGGCCTGAATTAACCGCACGTCCGTCATTCCGGCGCATACCTTAAAGGCACAGGAGCCGGAATCCAGATAATTCAACAGCCTGGATCCCGACTTTCGTCGGGGTGACAAACTTATCAGAGATTCATAAGCATCAGGTGCATTGCACTGCGCCAAATACCGCTCAAATATTTCTGCTCTTCTTGATCAAATCGTAGGCACGCTGAATTTCTTTTGACTGCTCGGTCGCCATTGCGATCATGTCTTCAGGCAGGCCTTGCCCGATCAGTTTGTCCGGGTGGTATTGGCTCATCTGTTTTCGGTAGGCGCGCTTGATCTCCTGGTCGCTGCTGTCCTTGGTTACGCCCAAGGCCTTGTAGGCGTCGTCCAGTGCCGCCGCTGAAGGGGGAGCCCCTGCCGCACCCGCGAAGTGGGATTGATTCAACACCATATCCAGCAGCTGCTGGAACGTGGCCCGGTCATAACCCACCCGGCCGGCGACATCAAAGAGCAGCGCCTCTTCAGCCGGATGCAACTCTCCATCCGCCAACGCCATCACGGTCAGATAGACCAGCAATACGTAGGTCAGATTCCTCGTCTGCCCGCAAACGGACATGAACCGCTGATAGGTCGATCCAATGTCGAACGCCGGATCGGCGCCCTGCTTAAACCAGGCAATGGCCTGCTGGCGATGCGCCTCGCTCATGCCCAATTTCCGCATGAACGCCTCGGTATGGTCGATCTCCTGCTGAGAGACGCGGCCGTCCGCCTTGGCCAGCTTGCCCATGGAGATGAACAAAGTCTCGAGGAAGACCGCCTGACGATGGGCGTTCTGCAGCGGGTTCAAGGCACCCGGGCCATACGCCCTGATGCGGTCGATAATCGACCCTATAAATAAACCTAAAAGCGCCCCGAAGAACCCGAAAAAGTAATAACCGGCTATAAAGCCAATGAGCTTGAACAAGAGAACCCCAGTAAATTAATGTGGATTGATCCTATCGGAATCACGGCTGCCCCATATCAACCCTCTCCCTCCGGGAGAGGGTTGGGTTGAGGGAATCAGCACAGAAAGTGCTTTTGATACAACTCACCCCGGCACCCTTGCAATATTAACCTAAGGAAGGTCTGATTGGACGCTTTCACGTCATTCCGGCGCATACCCAAAGGGCACAAGAGCCGGAATCCAGAACTCCCTCCCCTTCAAGGGGACAAAGCGGAGTCAGGAAAAGGCCCAGCGAACCTCAGATTCATTCTCCCTCCCCCTTCAAGGGGAGGGCTGGGGTGGGGATGGGGTTCAAAACGCCTACAACAAATTCAACCACCAATAACCCCCGTCCTGTCCTTCCCCCTGAGAGGGAAGGAACGAATCATCAACGCTTCCCGATATCCCTCACTCCAGCATAACAGCCTAACCAACCTCTGATTCATTCCCCTTCCCCTTCAAGGGGGTGAGGCGGAATAAGAAAAAGGTCCATTGAAGCTCAGATTCATTCCCCCTCCCCTTCAAGGGGAGGGCTGGGGTGGGGATGGGGTTCTATACGGCAACAAACAGCACCATCAACCTAACGCACCCCCAGCAACTCCACATCGAACACCAAGGTCGCATTCGGAGGAATCACCCTGCCCGCGCCGCGCGATCCGTAGCCGAGTTCCGGAGGAATGATCAAGGTCCGCTGCCCGCCGACTTTCATCCCCGCCACGCCCTGATCCCACCCCTTGATCACCTGGCCCGCGCCGAGCCGGAACTCGAAGGGCTGACCGCGATCACGGGAGCTGTCGAATTTCTTCCCCTTATGCTCAGGCGCACTCTCGTCGTAAAGCCAACCGGTATAGTGCACGGAAACGGTCTTCCCGGCCGTCGCCTCCTCGCCCGATCCAACCACCACATCGTTTTTGATCAACTCCGCCGCGCTACTCCCGCTCATACTGGTCTCCTTATTGGATTCAACTGACTTAGAACAACCGTTCACCGAAAAGATGGCCGCGGACAAGATGACAGCCAGCGGAACAAAGAGAAGGCGATTCATCGCTCACAACCTCCTTAAGGATACATTGTTAATGCGGTATCGATCCTGGGCGCAAGGGGTAAATCCTAGCAAAACGTCAGCCAAAGAGAAAATCGTGCCGGACCGCTTTGATTCTGTTGTTCCATAGCGCCCGGATCACACATTTTCGCCCTCTTTTAATTGCGCATACCCCAATTCCAGGACTTCACCGGCCGCCTGCCGGACAGGCCGAATATTTGCAGCGCCAGCTCCGGCACGCTCAGGATGGCACAACTGTGGTTGAATCGGGTACTGCCGGGATTAATGACCAGCGTGCCACCAATCTGCTCACAAAACACCTGATGGGTATGGCCGACCAGCAGCACATCATGTTCAAACCCCTGCAGGCGCTGCCCCCAGTAGTCCCTGGCCTCTTTGATGATATTGCCCTCAAGATCCAGCAATCTGATACCGTCCATCGTCGAATCCGGCGGACTGGCATGCACCATGTAGAGTTGCTTGCCTTCAATCGCCAATTGCAAGACCCGGGGCAAAGACCCGAACCAACGACTGGGTTGTGTGTCTTCCGCATCCGTATGATCTTCCAGGTACCAGATTTCGTGATTGCCGAGAATTGCCTGGCAGCCATGGTCAATCAGCAACGCCACGGTGTCTTCAAGGTCGTCACCATAACCGGCGATATCGCCAAGACAGAAAATAGCGTCGACGCCCTGCGACTTGAACACCGCCAGCGCCTCCGCCACCGGTTCAGGGGTGGCGTGTACATCGCTGATCAGGCCAATTCGAGTAGACATGGTAATAGATGAATGTGGTCTGTCCCCTGATATTCTCTACTATTCGCCGC
>JARRQJ010000035.1:0-22336 GCA_037381915.1 Gammaproteobacteria bacterium
TCGCTGGTCCCGGTCTTTGTCGTCCATATATCGCGAGTCATGTTTGCCAAGTGACTTTTACAATATCGGGTCAGAAACCTGTTTCATTATAAATATAATAGATAAACAATAGGGCTATGGGATATTAGGTCAATAAAAGGGAGGGATTGGCGCAAAAAGCCTCCGAAGGGGCCTTTAGGAGGGGGACAGGCTATGCGGATGTCACGGGGCCTGTTTGCCCAGGCCCAGCGCCTGCCAGATTGCCAGCGTTGGGCCCGCCTGATTCATGGTATAGAAATGCAGACCCGGCGCGCCGCCCGCCAGCAGATCGCTGCACAGCTTGGTGGTGACCTCCATGCCGAAGGCGCGCAACGATTTCAAATCGTCGCCGAAGCCCTCCAGGCGCTTGCGTATCCAGCGCGGAATCTCGGCGCCGCAGGCATCGGAGAAGCGGGCCAGTTGCACGTAATTGGTGATGGGCATAATGCCGGGGACGATGGGCAGGTCCAGGCCCAGCCTTTCGCAATCGTCTACAAGACGGAAGTAGGCGTCGGGATTGTAGAAATACTGGGTCATGGCGCCATCGGCGCCGGCCTCCACCTTGCGCTTGAAATTGAGCAGGTCCGCCTGAGCGTTGGGGGCCTGGGGATGGAACTCCGGATAGGCGGCTACCTCGACGAAAAAATGATCGCCGGTCTCGGTGCGGATGAACGCCACCAGTTCGTTGGCATAGCGGAATTCGCCGGCCTCGTGCATCCCCGAGGGCATGTCGCCGCGCAGGGCGACGATGTGGCGGATGCCCTGTGACTTATAGTTGCTCAGAATTTGGCGGATGCTGTCCTTGGTGGAACCGATGCAGGACAAGTGCGGTGCCACGTCGATGCCGGTTTCCTGCTTGATTTCCCGCACGGTGTCGAAGGTCCGGTCCTGGGTCGAACCGCCGGCGCCGAAGGTCACCGAGGCGAAGCAGGGCTTGAGTGGCGCGAGCTGCGTATAGGTGGCGCGCAGTTTTTCCGCGCTCTGTTCCGTTTTTGGCGGAAAGAACTCGATGCTGTAGGCCTTGGGGTATTTTTTCTGGGAGTCCATGTCGATTCAGAGTAAAGGATAAAGAGCGGGCATGAAAGAACCGTGAATGTGTTCCTTCATGCCGCCCGTTCCTCTTCTGCCTTTCCGAAGATTTTCTAGTAGCGATAATGGCTCGGTTTGTACGGGCCTTCCACCGGCACGCCGATGTAGTCGGCCTGTTCGGGGGACAGGGACGTCAGATTGGCGCCGATCTTCTTCAGGTGCAAGCGCGCCACGTTTTCGTCCAGGTGCTTGGGCAGCACATAGACTTTCTTCTCGTATTTTTCCCCGTATTTGAACAGCTCGATCTGCGCCAGAACCTGGTTAGTGAAGGAGTTGGACATCACGAAGCTGGGATGGCCGGTGGCGCAGCCCAGATTTACCAGACGGCCTTCCGCCAGGAGGATGATGCGGCGGCCGTCGGGGAGGATGATGTGGTCCACCTGGGGTTTGATGTTTTCCCATTGATATTGGCGCATGCCGGCGACCTCGATCTCGGAATCGAAGTGACCGATGTTGCACACGATGCTGTTGTTCTTCATGCGCACCATATGGTCGTGGGTGATGACGCCCATGTTCCCGGTGGCGGTGACGAAGATGTCGGCCTTGTCGGCGGCCTCTTCCATGGTGACCACGCGATAACCTTCCATGGCCGCCTGCAGGGCGCAGATGGGATCGATCTCGGTGACCCACACCGTGGCGCCGAGACCACGGAAGGCCTGGGCGCAGCCCTTGCCCACGTCGCCGTAGCCCAGCACCACCGCGATCTTGCCGGCGACCATCACGTCGGTGGCGCGCTTGATGCCGTCCATCAACGATTCGCGGCAGCCGTAGAGATTGTCGAACTTGGACTTGGTCACCGAATCATTGACGTTGATGGCGGGGAAGGGCAGGCGGTCTTCCTTCTGCATCTGATATAAACGATGCACGCCGGTGGTGGTCTCCTCGGTGACGCCCTTGATGTTGGCCAGGGTCTTGGCATACCAGCCCGGCTGGCTTTCCAGGCGCTTCTTGATCGCGGCGAACAGCACGCGTTCTTCCTCGTTGCCGGGGTTGGCGATGAGCGAGGCGTCTTGCTCGGCGCGGGCGCCCAGGGTAATGAGCAGCGTGGCGTCGCCGCCGTCATCCAGAATCATGTTGGGGGTGCCGCCGTCGTGCCACTCGAAGATGCGGTGGCTGTAGTCCCAGTATTCTTCCAGGCTCTCGCCTTTGTGGGCGAACACCGGAATGCCGTCTTTGGCAATGGCGGCGGCGGCATGGTCCTGGGTGGAGAAGATGTTGCACGATGCCCAGCGTACCTCCGCGCCCAGGGCGGTGAGGGTTTCGATCAGCGCCGCGGTCTGGATGGTCATGTGCAGCGAGCCGGCGATGCGCGCGCCCTGGAGCGGCTTGCTGGTGCCGTATTCCTCGCGCAGGGCCATCAGCCCCGGCATCTCGGTCTCGGCGATATTGAGTTCCTTGCGGCCCCAGTCTGCCAGGTTGATGTCGGCGACCTTGAAGTCCCCGGCGGGTTTGATGACAGCGTTCATATGGTCATTCTCCATACTGTAGCGAGCGCCGTTTTACTAAAGCCACTGTCCTCGAGCCTGGCGGGGATTCCGCTGCAGCGCCCCTCAAGGACGGCGGTAGGTGGATTAACTATAGTCCCGCGGCGGCGCGCAACGCGTCCGCCTTGTCGGTGTTTTCCCAGGGGACGTTGATGTCGTCGCGCCCCAAGTGGCCGTAGGCGGCGGTGGCTTTATAGATGGGCTGCAGCAGGTTGAGCATGGCGACGATCCCGCGCGGGCGCAGGTCGAAATGCTCGCGGATCAGCTCGATAATACGCGCCTCGCTGACCTTGCCGGTGCCGAAGGTGTCGACGCTGATGGAGGTCGGTTCGGCCACGCCAATGGCGTAGGACACCTGGATCTCGCACCGCTCGGCGATGCCGGCGGCCACAATGTTCTTGGCCACGTAACGGCCGGCGTAAGCGGCGGAACGGTCCACCTTGCTGGGGTCCTTGCCGGAGAAGGCGCCGCCGCCGTGGCGCGCCATGCCGCCGTAGGTGTCGACGATGATCTTACGGCCGGTGAGGCCGCAATCGCCCACCGGACCGCCGATGACGAAGCGTCCCGTGGGGTTGACGAAGTATTTGGTGTCCTTGCTCAGCCATTCCGCCGGCAGCACCGGCTTGATGATCTCCTCGATGACCGCCTCGACGAGGCTGTTTTGGCTAACTTCGGGGTTGTGCTGAGTGGACAGCACCACCGCATCCACGCCGACCGGCTTGGCGCCGTCGTAGCGGATGGTGACCTGGCTCTTGGCGTCGGGACGCAACCAGGGCATTACGCCGTTTTTGCGCAGTTCCGCTTGACGGCGCACCAGGCGATGAGCATAGGTGATGGGCGCAGGCATGAGCACATCGGTTTCGTTGCTGGCGTAACCGAACATCATGCCCTGGTCGCCGGCGCCCTGTTCGCGGTTTTCCGACTCGTCCACGCCCATAGCGATGTCCGGGGACTGTTTGCCGATGGCGGTGAGTACTGCGCAGGATTCCCAGTCAAAGCCCATTTCCGAGCTGTTGTAACCGATTTCCTTGATGGTTTGGCGCACCACTTCCTCCGCGTCCACCCACGCCTCGGTAGTGACCTCGCCGGCCAGGATCACCATCCCGGTCTTCACCAAGGTCTCGCAGGCAACGCGGGCCCTTTTGTCCTGGGCCAGCATGGCGTCCAGGATGGCATCGGAGATTTGATCCGCGATCTTGTCAGGGTGTCCTTCCGAAACGGATTCGGAGGTAAACAAATGCCAATTACTCATATTCCTATCGTCCTCGCGAGTAGTGGGACGGCGCGATCTCGTCCGTCAGAATTCTTAAGTTAATGATTGTTAGCGAATGCCCCAGCGCTTGCCGGCCGGGGGTGGTTGGTCGCGTTGGGGCACGTATCTTAACGTGTCGGGGCTTACACTTCCAGTCGAGTTATAAATGCAGGAGAAGGGCTTACCGCCGGAATGGGGGGCGCCGCCCGGACGGCCCGCGCGCAGATATACCTTGCTCAAACCGGGCAGGTAGGCGAAAATTACCGGTTCTGGCCGCGGGTGACGGAGCACATTCCCGGCGGCGGGGGGGTATCTTTACGGTGGCAATCGGCAAACGTTTCCCGAGGCGCCACAAGCAAATCGCAGAGGATCCGTGTGCCGGAGCTGGCGGCGTGCGGCGTTCATCCTCCCCCACCAGATAACGAATAGTTGCATGTCGCGTCAATGAGTTAAGGCGCGGAAGCTTGAGCTTTTTTATTTTGCTTAATCGGTTTTGGTACTTCAATTAGGAGAATTACATGCCTTCTCGCAGAGACCTTGCTAACGCGATCCGTGCCCTGAGTATGGATGCCGTCCAAAAGGCCAATTCCGGCCATCCCGGCGCGCCCATGGGCATGGCGGACATTGCCGAGGTGTTGTGGAACGATTTCATGCACCACAATCCCGCCAATCCCAAGTGGCCCAATCGTGACCGCTTCGTGCTGTCCAACGGCCATGGTTCGATGCTGGTCTATTCCCTGCTGCACCTGACCGGCTACGACCTCAGCATGGAGGACATCAAGCAGTTCCGTCAGCTCCATTCCAAGACCCCCGGCCATCCCGAATACGGTTATACCCCGGGCGTGGAGACCACCACCGGTCCCCTGGGGCAGGGCGTCACCAACGCGGTGGGCATGGCCATTGCCGAGAAGATGCTGGCCGGCCAGTTCAACCGCGAGGGTCACAAGATCGTCGACCACTATACCTATGTATTCCTGGGCGACGGGTGCATGATGGAGGGCATCTCCCACGAGTCCTGTTCCCTGGCCGGGACCCTGGGGCTGGGCAAGCTCATCGCCTTCTGGGACGACAACGGCATCTCCATCGACGGCCACGTGGAAGGCTGGTTCACCGACGACACCGCCAAGCGCTTCGAGGCCTATGGCTGGCATGTGGTGCGCGACGTGGACGGCCACGATGCGGAGGCCGTGAAGAAGGCCATCCAGGAGGCCCGCTCGGTCAACGATAAGCCCAGCATGATCTGCTGCAAGACCGTCATCGGCTGGGGGGCCCCTAATCTGTGCGGCAGTCACGATTGCCACGGCGCGGCCCTGGGCGAGGAAGAAGTCGCCGCCACCCGGGAAAACCTCGGCTGGAAATATCCGCCCTTCGTGGTACCCGACGAGATTTACGCCGGATGGAACGCCCGCGACAAGGGCGCCAGCAACGAGGCCGCCTGGGCCGAGAAATTCGCCGCCTATAAGGCGGCGCATCCGGCTCTGGCCGCAGAGTTCGAGCGCCGCGCGATCAAGAACGAGCTGCCCGCGGACTGGGCGGCCAAGGCCAAGGACTTCATCGCCGGCGTCAACGCCAAGGCCGAGAAGATCGCCACCCGCAAGGCCTCGCAGAATGCCATCGGTGGTTTCGCGCCGGTGTTGCCGGAACTGGTGGGCGGCTCCGCCGACCTGGCCGGTTCCAACCTCACTTTATGGAAAGACGCCAAGGGCATCAGCAGCACCGTGTCCGACGGCAATTACATCTATTACGGCGTGCGCGAATTCGCCATGTCCGCCATCATGAACGGCATCGCCCTGCACGGCGGCTTCATCCCCTACGGCGGCACCTTCCTGGTGTTCTCCGACTATGCTCGCAACGCGGTGCGCATGTCGGCGCTGATGAAGCAGCGGGTCATCTACGTCTACACCCATGATTCCATCGGCCTGGGCGAAGACGGTCCGACCCACCAGCCCATCGAGCATGTGTCCAGCCTGCGCGTCATCCCTAATATGCAGGTGTGGCGCCCGTGTGACGCGGTGGAATCGGCGGTGGCCTGGCAGGCGGCGGTGGAACGCCAGGACGGCCCGAGTTGCCTGGTGTTCTCGCGCCAGGGCCTGGCCCACATGCCCCGCGATGATGAACAGATCGCCGCCATTCGCAGCGGCGGCTATACCCTGGTGGATTGCCAGGGCCAACCTCAGGCCATCGTCATCGCCACCGGTTCCGAGGTGGAGATCGCCGCGGCGGCGGCCAAGACCTTGGCCGAGGACGGGGTGAAGGTGCGGGTGGTCTCCATGCCCTGCACCAACGTGTTCGACGCCCAGGACGCCGGGTATAAGGAATCGGTGCTGCCCAGGTCGGTGACGGCGCGGGTTGCCATCGAGGCGGGGGTTAGCGAATACTGGGCTCGTTTCGTGGGGGATCAAGGCAAGGTCATCGGCATCAACCGCTTCGGCGAGTCCGCGCCGGCCGGCCTGTTGTATAAGGAGTTCGGCTTTACCGCGGAGAACGTGGTCAAGGCGGTGCGCGAGCAGCTTTAAGGGGCTTAAACCGCCAGGCTCGCAAAGACTCGCAATGAAAAATCAGTAAGATGAGTTTGCGACGCCTCGCATCCTTGGCGGTCAAATAAGATTTTCTCAGCAACTATCAGGAGAGAGACATGGCAATCAAAGTCGGTATCAATGGGTTCGGCCGTATCGGGCGGATGGTGTTCCGCGCCGTCTCGCAGGAGTTCAAAGACATCGAGGTCGTCGGGATCAATGACCTCCTGGAGCCCGATTACCTGGCGTACATGTTGCGCTATGACTCGGTGCACGGCCGTTTCAAAGGCGATATCACCGTCGACAACAATACCTTGATCGTGAACGGCAACAAGATTCGTCTGACCGCCGAACGTGATCCCGCCAACCTGAAGTGGAACGAAGTGGGCGCGGACCTCGTGATCGAGTCCACCGGCCTGTTCCTGACCAAGGAGACCTGCCAGAAGCACCTGGACGCAGGTGCCAAGAAGGTAGTGCAGAGCGCGCCGTCCAAGGACGACACCCCTATGTTCGTCTATGGTGTCAACCACGATACCTATGAGGGTCAGGCCATCGTCTCCGCCGCCTCCTGCACCACCAACTGCCTGGCGCCGGTGGCCAAGGTATTGAACGACAAATTCGGCATCAAGCGCGGTCTGATGACCACCGTCCACGCCGCCACCGCAACGCAGAAGACGGTGGACGGACCTTCCATGAAGGATTGGCGCGGCGGCCGCGGCATCCTGGAAAACATCATCCCCTCCTCCACCGGCGCCGCCAAGGCGGTGGGCAAGGTGCTGCCGGAACTGAACGGCAAGCTCACCGGCATGGCCTTCCGTGTGCCGACCTCCGATGTGTCCGTGGTGGACTTGACGGTGGAACTGAACAACGCCACCACCTATCAGGACATCTGCGCCGCAATGAAGGCCGCTTCCGAAGGTGAGATGAAGGGAGTGCTGGGTTATACCGAGGAGAAGGTGGTGTCCACCGATTTCCGCGGTGTCAGCCTGCCGTCCGTGTTCGATGCCGGGGCCGGTATCGCCCTGGACGGCACCTTCGTCAAGGTGGTGTCCTGGTACGACAACGAGTACGGCTATACCTGCAACATGATTCGTTTCGTGGAGCACGTCGCCAAGTCGTAAGTCAGGGTATCGATAAGCCCGGAAGGCATGGGAGCATTCCCATGCCTTCCCACATCGAGAGGGATTTGGCGAAGGGTCACTTTCGCCAAATTTCTTTCAATAGCAGGAGATACATCCATGTCCATAATCAAGATGAGCGATTTGGATCTTGCCGGGAAGCGGATCTTGATCCGTGCCGATCTCAACGTGCCGGTGAAGGACGGCAAGGTGACGTCGGACGTGCGCATCCGTGCCACCCTGCCCACCATCGACGCCGCGGCCAATGCCGGCGCCAAGGTGATGGTGATGTCTCACCTGGGGCGTCCCGAGGAGGGCGTTTACAGCGAAGAGGATTCCCTGCGGCCGGTGGCGGATCACATCGCCAAGCTGCGCGGCCAGCCGGTGCGGCTGGTCAAGGACTACCTGGGCGGCGTGCAGGTGGAGGCCGGCGAGGTAGTGGTGTTCGAGAACGTGCGCTTCAACAAGGGCGAGAAGAAGGACAGCGAGGAGCTGGCCAAGCAATACGCGGCGCTGTGTGACGTGTTCGTGATGGACGCCTTCGGCACCGCCCACCGCGCCCAGGCCTCCACTCACGGCGTGGCCAGGTTCGCGCCGGTGGCCTGCGCCGGCCCGCTGCTGGCCGGTGAGCTGGAAGCCCTGGGCAAGGCCCTCCGGGACCCCAAGCGACCGCTGGCGGCCATTGTGGCGGGTTCCAAGGTCTCCACCAAGCTCACCATCCTGGACTCCATGGCGGACAAGGTGGACAACCTGATCGTCGGCGGCGGCATCGCCAATACCTTCATGCTGGCGGCGGGCCTCAAGGTGGGCAAGTCCCTGGCGGAGCATGATCTGGTGGACGACGCCAAGAAGATCATGGCCAAGATGAAGGCCCGCGGCGCCGAGGTGCCCATCCCGGTGGACGTGGTGTGCGGCAAGGAGTTTTCGCCCACGGCGGCGGCCACGGTAAAGGACGTGGCGGACGTGGCGGATGACGACATGATCTTCGACGTCGGTCCCAAGACCGCCAACATGCTGGCGGACAAGCTGAAAACCGCCGGCACCATCGTCTGGAACGGCCCGGTGGGGGTGTTCGAATTCGATCAGTTCGGCGAGGGTACCAAGACCCTGGCCCTGGCCATCGCCGAGAGCCCGGCCTTTTCCATTGCCGGCGGCGGCGATACCCTGGCCGCGGTGGACAAGTACGGCATCGCCGACAAGGTGTCGTATATTTCCACCGGCGGCGGCGCCTTTCTGGAATTCCTTGAAGGTAAGAAGTTGCCTGCGGTGGCGATTCTCGAGGAAAGAGCAAAATAAAAGAAATGGAGAAGGCGGCGTCCATGGCGTATCGTTGGCCTTGGATACCGCAATAAACGAGCACCTATGTTACGAAGAACTAAGATTGTGGCGACCCTGGGGCCGGCCACGGATGATCCCAAGGCCCTGGACGGCATCATTCAGGCCGGTGTCGACGTCGTACGCATCAATTTTTCCCACGGTCACCCCGATGAACACCGCCGCCGCGTGGAAATGATACGTGACCGCGCGCAGGCCCACGGGCGGCAGGTGGGGGTGCTGGCCGATCTGCAGGGTCCCAAGATCCGCATCGACCGCTTCACGGACGGCAAGGTGGATCTGGTAGAAGGGGAACGCTTCATCCTGGACGCCGCTTGGCCCTCCACCGACGGCAACCGGGAGCGGGTGGGCATCACCTACAAAGATCTGGTCAACGACGTCAATCGCGGCGACACCCTGCTGCTGGACGACGGACGCATCGTGCTGTGGGTGGAAGAGGTCGACGGCGCCGAGATCGTCTGCAAGGTGGTGGTGGGAGGGGGTCTGTCCAATAACAAGGGCATTAACCGCCAGGGCGGGGGATTGTCGGCGGCCGCGCTGACCGACAAGGACCGCGCCGACATCAAGACCGCCGCCGCCCTCGAAGCCGATTACGTTGCGGTCTCCTTTCCCCGCTGCGCGGCGGATATCCATCTGGCGCGGGAATTGTTGCGCGCTGCCGGCGGTCAGGGCGATATCGTCGCCAAGATCGAGCGCGCCGAGGCAGTGCAGGGCATCGAGGAAATCCTGGCCAGCACCGATGCGGTGATGATCGCCCGCGGCGATCTCGGGGTGGAGATCGGCGATGCGGAGTTGCCCGCGGTGCAGAAGCAGATTATTCGCCTGGCCCGTTCCATGAACCGGGTGGTGATCACGGCGACGCAGATGATGGAATCCATGATCGAAAGTCCCATCCCGACCCGGGCCGAGGTCTTCGACGTGGCCAACGCGGTGCTGGACGGCACCGACGCGGTGATGCTGTCGGCGGAAACCGCCGCCGGCAAGTATCCCGAGAAGGCGGTGGCGGCCATGGACAGGATCTGTCGCGAGGCGGAGAAGCAGGCCAGCGCCCGGACCTCCGATCATCGCCTGAATACCCAGTTCGGGCGCATCGACGAGGCCATCGCCATGTCGGCCATGTACACCGCCAATCACCTGGGTGTGACCGCCATCGCCGCTTTGACGGAATCTGGCGCCTCGCCGTTGTGGATGTCGCGGATCAGCTCCGGTATCCCGATTTACGCCCTGACGCCGCACGTGGCGACGCGCCGGAAGGTGACCCTGTACCGCGGGGTGTATCCGGTGAGCTTCAAGATCGACAGCACCCACCATCCCGTGGTCAACAAGGAGGCCGTCGACGAATTGGTGCGGCGCGGCGCCGTGCGCGACGACGATCTGATTATCATTACCAAGGGTGATCTGATGGGTGTCCACGGCGGCACCAATGCCATGAAAATCGTGCGGGTCGGCGACTTGGTGCCGGCCGTCGAATAGGGCCGTGCAAACCTGCGGCCGGGATTAAACAAGCGGCATTTACAAGGTAAAATACGTTAACTACTACAATTGAGGAGAAATTGTTATGGCACTGATATCATTGCGCCAGTTGCTGGACCACGCGGCGGAACACGGCTATGGGGTGCCGGCATTCAATGTCAACAACCTGGAACAGATGCGCGCTATTATGGAGGCGGCGGCGGAAACCGACAGCCCGGTGATAGTACAGGCCTCGGCCGGCGCCCGTAAGTACGCCGGTGCGTCCTTTCTGCGCCATCTGATTCTCGCCGCCGTGGAAGAGTGGCCCGATATCCCGGTGGTCATGCACCAGGACCACGGCGTCAGCCCGGCGGTGTGCCAGCGCTCCATTCAGTTGGGGTTCACCTCGGTGATGATGGACGGCTCCCTGAAAGAGGACGGCAAGACGCCCGCCTCCTATGACTACAACGTGGACGTGACCCGCAAGGCGGTGGAAATGGCTCATGCCTGCGGGGTGTCCGTGGAAGGTGAACTGGGTTGCCTGGGCTCCCTGGAGACCGGTCAGGCCGGTGAAGAAGACGGCATCGGCGCCGAGGGCAAATTGGACCACAGCCAGCTCCTCACCGATCCGGAAGAGGCCGCCGACTTCGTGAAGAAGACCAAGGTGGACGCCCTGGCCATCGCCATCGGTACCAGCCACGGCGCCTACAAGTTCACCCGTCCGCCCACCGGCGATATCCTGGCCATCGATCGGATCAAGGAGATCCATGCCCGCATCCCCAACACCCATTTGGTGATGCATGGCTCCTCCTCGGTACCCCAGGAATGGCTGAAGATCATCAACAGCTACGGCGGCGACATGGGCGAGACCTACGGCGTGCCCGTGGAGGAGATCGCGGAGGGCATCAAACACGGCGTGCGCAAGGTCAACATCGACACCGACCTGCGCATGGCCTCCACCGGCGCCATGCGCAAGGCCATGGCGGAAAAGCCCAAGGAATTCGATCCGCGCAAATTCTTCGCTGCTACCATTACGGCCATGAAGGATATCTGTAAGGCCCGCTACGAGGCCTTCGGTACCGCCGGCAATGCCTCCAAGATCAAGCCCGTGTCCCTGGAGGCGATGGTCAAGCGTTATGACAGTGGCGAATTGGAGCCCAAGGTCAACTGATCTGAAGCAGTATTGGAGCTGCAAATAATAAAGGCGGGCCTGAGGCCCGCCTTTTTTCTTGCCGTGTGTGGTTCCCTATTTCCCGGAAGAATAATCGACGGCGGCGGTGTCGATTTCGCCATTCAGGCGTTGATACCAGTAGTGGGCTTTTGCCTGATCGTGCGGTAGCCCGAACCAGCCTTCCTGATAGCCGACGGCCATGTATTCTTGGGCGAGGTGATTGCCGCCGTCGGCCGCACGCTTGTACCAGTAAACCGCCTTTTTCTCATTGAAAGGCACCTGCAGACCGCTGTGATACATCAGTCCCAGATTGAATTGCGCGTTTGCATCCCCTTGCTCCGCCAGTTCATGCCACTTGGCGTAGGCGACCTTATAGTCACCGCTGCTTGCGGCTAAGAAACCGTCTGCATAGTCATCGGCCAGCGCAGCCGTTATCCATGAAGATAAAGCAACTATAATCAAGGCATTACGAACGAAGCGTTTCGGCATGGCAAGACTCCCAAACATGGTGATCGTATTATTTTGATCGGCCTGCACAGCCAGAATCACAGGTAAAGGGCCCCGGACATTTCGATTATGTGACGTGTGTCATGCTTTATTGCCGGGGGCGTAATCTTGCACGGCCGGCAGTCGACGGGCATAACGCCTGGATGGTCCTATCGAGGCACCGGCTCGACGAGAGTCGGTGACGTCCGAACGCCTCCCCGCCCATGCCGGGGTCGCGAGGCGCCGCCGACGTGGACCAGGCCGGTCGTGAAAATGGCGCTCGGTAATCGACCAGCGTGGTTATGAAGCGCTCTGTCAGATTTGGTAATAATCCCGATACCACGCGACGAAATTGGCGATGCCGGATTCGATGGGCGTATCGGGACGGAAACCCACATCCCGCGACAGGTCGTCGATATCGGCATAGGTAGCGGGGACGTCGCCTTGTTGCAGGGGCAGCATGTTTTTCTCCGCCCGTCGGCCCAGGTATTGTTCCAGCACCTCGATGAAGCGCATCAATTCCACCGGGCGGTTGTTGCCGATGTTGTAGAGCCGATAGGGGGCATAGCTGGTGGCGGAGTCGGGGGCGTCGCCGTGCCAGTCGGGGTCAGGGGCCGGGACTTTGTCCAAGGTCCGGGTCACGCCCTCGACGATGTCGTCGATGTAGGTGAAGTCGCGCTTGTGCTGGCCGTTGTTGAAGACGTCGATGGGCTTGCCCGCCAGGATGTTCTTGGTGAACTTGAACAATGCCATGTCGGGGCGGCCCCATGGGCCGTAGACGGTGAAGAAGCGCAAGCCGGTGGTGGGCAGTTGGTACAGACTGCTGTAGGTATGCGCCATCAGTTCGTTGGCCTTCTTGGTGGCGGCGTACAGGCTCATGGGATGATCGACATTGTGGTGCACCGAAAACGGCATTTCGGTATTGGCGCCGTAGACAGAGCTCGAGGAGGCGTAGACCAGATGTTCGACATCGTGGTAGCGGCAGCCCTCCAGGATATGTAGAAAACCCACCAGGTTGCTGTCCACGTAGGTTTCGGGATGGTCTATGGAATACCGTACCCCGGCCTGGGCGGCGAGATTCACCACGCGCCGGGGTTTGTGCTCGGCGAAGGCCCGGGCCACGTCTGCGCGGTCCTCAAGGCTGATGCGCAGGTCGGTAAAGCCGGGATGGTCGGCGATGCGCGCCAGTCGGTCCCTTTTCAGATTGACGTCGTAATACTCGTTGAGGTTATCGACGCCAATCACCTCGTCGCCGCGCTCCAGCAGTTTGATGGCGAGGGCATTGCCGATGAAGCCGGCGGTACCTGTGACTAATATGCGCATGGTTCTCTCAAATGCATGTTTGAATTATATTGGCTATCCGCTATCCGTGAGTTGCAGCCAGCTCAAAATTCCCTCTCCTTAGGGAGAGGGACAGAGTGAGCGGAGAAATAATTAGGTAAGCCCTGATTAATTCGTCCCTTCCCCCTCAGGGGGAAGGACAGGATGGGGGTGGGGTTATTAACTGATTGAATGTATTGCAGCCGTTCAAAACCCCATCCCCTCCCCAACCCTCCCCTTGAAGGGGAGGGTGAATAAATCAAGGTTCCTTAGATAACGATTATTTCGCTAATATCTCCTCATTTTAAGCTTCTACCCTAAAGGGTATAAATCCCTAGGGAGAAGGTACTAAAATGCCGTGTTCAGCGGATTCCTGCCGGCGGTGGCTTGTTCACAAGCGATCATCCACTTCGTCCCTGGCAAGCATTCCCTTCACGTCGAACAGCACGGCGCCGGGTTTGCCCAGGGCGCGGATCCGGGCTGCGCCCATATCCCGGAACTGGCGATGGGCGACCGCCAGGATCACCGCGTCATAACTATTCGACTGCGGGGTAGAGATGGGTGTAACGCCGTATTCGCTTCGCGCCTCGTCCGGATCGGCCCAGGGATCATAGACGTCCACCTGGGCATGGAATCCTCGCAGCTCATGCAGGATGTCAATGGCGCGGGTATTGCGGATATCCGGGCAGTTTTCCTTGAAGGTCAATCCCAGCATCAGGATCTTGGCATCCACCACCTGGATGCGGCGGCGGGTCATCAGCTTTACCACACGCTCCGCCACGTGGGCCCCCATATTGTCGTTGATGCGGCGCCCCGCCAGGATGATGTCCGGGTGATAGCCGATTTCCTGGGCCTTGTGGGTAAGGTAATAGGGGTCGACGCCGATGCAGTGGCCGCCCACCAGCCCGGGGCGGAAGGGCAGGAAATTCCATTTGGATCCGGCGGCCTCCAGCACCTCCAGGGTATCGATTCCCAGGCGATAGAACAGCAGGGCCAGCTCGTTGATCAAGGCGATATTGACGTCGCGCTGGGTGTTTTCGATGACCTTGGCCGCCTCGGCGACGCGGATGCTGCTGGCCTTGTGGGTGCCCGCCTGGATGACGCGGCGGTACAGTCCGTCGACCAGCGCCGCCACCTCGGGCGTGGAACCGGAGGTGACCTTCTTGATGGAGGTGACGCGATGTTCCTTATCGCCGGGGTTGATGCGTTCCGGGCTATAGCCGGCGAAAAAATCCTCGTTGAATTTCAGTCCCGATTCCCGCTCCAGAACCGGGACGCAGTCTTCCTCGGTGCAGCCGGGATAGACGGTGGATTCATAGATGACCACATCGCCCTTTCTCAAGGTCTTGCCCACGGTCTGGCTGGCTCCGATCAGCGGGCGCAAGTCCGGACGTTTGTACTGGTCGATGGGCGTGGGCACGGTAACGATATAAACGTTGCAGGATTCCAGCTCGGCCGCGTCGGCGGTGACCTGCAGACTGGTCGCCTGGGCGAGTTCGGCGGGCTCCACTTCCAGGGAACTGTCCTTGCCCGCTCGGAGTTCGGCAATGCGCGCCCTATTGACATCGAAGCCGATAGTGGCAAAAAGTTTGCCGAATTCCACCGCCAGCGGCAGACCCACGTAACCGAGACCGATGACGCCTATCTTGGCTTGATCGATAATGAACATGGTGTTCCTTATTATTCGAGAACCTCGTCCAGCGACCCGGTGCGGGTCGACCGCCTGGTCTAAAGTTGTTATCTGCCGCGGCCCACGGCGTAATAGCTGAATCCTTCCTGCTCCATGGCCTGAGGATTGTAAAGATTGCGGCCATCGAAGATAACGGGTTCTTTAAGCGCGGCCTTGAGGGCGGCGACATCGGGGCTGCGGAAGATATTCCATTCGGTGGCGATCGCCAGGGCATCGGCCTGGTCCAGGGCCTGCTGTGGCGTCTCGCACAATTTCAGGTCATCCCGCTCGCCGTAGATGCGCAGCGCCTCCGTCATCGCCGCCGGGTCATGGGCCCGCACGCGGGCACCCGCGCCCCATAAGGCTTCGATCAAGGTGCGGCTGGGGGCTTCGCGCATGTCGTCGGTATTGGGCTTGAAGGCCAGCCCCCACACGGCGATGGTGCGCCCGCGCAGGTCCGGGCCGAAGTGGCGGGTGATCTTGGTGAACAGCAGGTGTTTCTGCCGTTCGTTGACGGCTTCCACGGCACGCAGCAATTCCGCCTGGTAGCCGCCGTCCCGTGCAGTACGTTCCAACGCCTTGACGTCTTTGGGAAAACAGGAGCCGCCGTAACCGCAGCCGGGATAGATGAAGTGATAGCCGATCCGGGGATCGGCGCCGATGCCGACCCGCACTTGTTCGATGTCCGCACCCAGGCGTTCCGCCAGATTGGCCAGTTCATTCATGAAACTGATCTTGGTGGCGAGCATGGCGTTGGCGGCGTACTTGGTCAATTCGGCGGAGCGGATATCCACGGCGATGACGCGGTCATGGTTGCGGTTGAAGGGGGCGTACAGGTCATGCAGCAACTCGGTGGTGCGCGGGTTGTCGGTACCGATGATGATGCGGTCGGGTCGCATGAAATCGTCGATGGCGGCGCCCTCTTTCAAGAATTCGGGATTGGACACCACGTCAAAGTCAAGGGTCTCCCCCCGTTTTGCAAGCACCCCGTTGACCGCTTCCCGCACCTTGTCGGCGGTGCCCACCGGCACGGTGGATTTGTTGACGACGATACGGTATTCATCCATGTGCTCGCCGATGCTGCGCGCCACCGCCAGCACATATTGCAGGTCGGCCGACCCGTCTTCGTCGGGGGGTGTCCCTACCGCGATGAACTGAAACAGGCCGTGGGCGACCCCGGCTTTGAGGTCGGTGGTGAAACCCAGCCGCCCGGCCCGGCTATTGCGCTGCACCATCTCTTCCAGGCCGGGTTCATGGATGGGGATCCGCCCCTGGCTGAGCATACGGATCTTGTCGGCGTCGATGTCGACGCATATGACATGGTTGCCGACCTCGGCGAGGCAGGCCCCGGTAACGAGACCGACATATCCGGAACCGAAAATGGTGATTTTCATGTGGAGTTCTTGAGCTTGGATGAATGTTATATATCGTGCCGACGGCACTTTCTCGGGCTCAGAGCTTAGCAGAAACGGGGATGCGCCGCCACGTCCCGGGGCGCTCGGCCTTTATGAGACAATTTTGGTAATTTTCGTGGAGAAGTAGCCGTTATAGTAGGCAGGATTTACGCGTTGGGGATCATTTCATGAAGAATGCCTTGTACAGCCTGCTTGACCATCCCAGTTTCGAGGAAGGGACGGTGTGGGCGCGTCGGGAGGCGAAGGCCGATGAGACCCTCTTCACCGAGGGGGATCAAGGGTCGGAAGTCTATTTGCTGCTGAAAGGAACGGTGCGGGTGGTGGGGGCCGTGGATCTGGACGACAAGCGTACCGTGCACCCGGGATTCAGCGACCTGGAGGCGGGACAGGTGTTCGGCGAATTGCCCCTATTCGACGGCGAGCCGCGATCGGCGACGGTGATCGCGCTCACCGACTGCGAATTGGCGGTGATTGAAGGAGAGCAACTCATGGCCTTCCTGGATGCCCATCCGGAACTGGGTTACCCGATATTCAAAGAACTCATTCATCTATTAGTGGGGCGCCTGCGCCAGGCGAACCGCCGCATCTTTTCGTTGTTTGCCTGGGGACTCAAGATGCGCGGTATAGATCGGCATCTATAAAAGAAGAACGGACGGAGCCGCAGTGGGAAAAGCCTGGTGGGAATACGTTTATTTGCGGGTTCGCGTAGCCCGGCTCAAGCTATCGATGACGGCGGGTGGCTGCCGCTCGGCGTGGATGCTTAGGGGACGCTCGTGATCAGGATATTCCGCCATTATATCCCAGGCTCTTTCATCGTGCTGGCACTGGCCGAGTTCTTGATATTGATTTTGTCGGTTTACGGCGGCGTCGGCTTGCGTTTTATCAATGCGGCGAGTCAGCGCAGCGAGGTCGAACCCGTTTCCACCAAGGCCTTGTTGTTCGCCGTGACGATGTTGGTGGCCATGATCGTGGTGGGCCTGTATCAGCGCAATTTCCGCGAAGGCATGGGTGGGATGCTGTTGCGCGTGACGATCAGCGCCTTCCTGGGCCTGACCCTGATGTCCGTCATTTTTTACGCCTTCCCGAACACCTTCTTAGGTCGCGGCGCGTTTGGTCTGGCCTTCGGCATTGCCGTGATCGGCATTGTCCTGGTTAGAATTGCATTCTTTCGAGTGGTGGATCAGGAAAACCTGGCTCGCCGGGTACTGGTGCTGGGGACGGGCAGACGTGCCACAGCGATCGCCGGATTGCGGCGCAAGTCCGACCGGCGCGGCTGTAATATCGTCGGTTATGTCCACGTTTCCGGCGAACATGATGAAGTGAATCCCGAGCTGGTGATCCGACGCGATACGCCCTTGCTGGAACTGGCGCAATCGCTGAAAGTCGATGAGATCATCGTGGCCGTGGAGGATCGGCGCAAGAATTTTCCCGTGCAGGAAATCCTTGATTGTCGCATGGCGGGCCTCGAGGTCATGGAGATTCTGAGTTTTATCGAACGGCAATTGGGCCGGGTCGAGCTGAACCTCCTGCATCCCAGCTGGTTGATATTTTCCGATGGATTCCAATACGGTGTGATCCGGGTGGTGACCAAGAGGATTTTCGACGTGGTGGCGAGCCTGCTGGTACTGGCCGTCACCTGGCCATTCATGCTGTTGGCTGCCGCCGCGATCTTCATCGAAGGCGGCGGCCGCGGTCCGATTTTCTACCACCAGGTTCGGGTAGGGCAAAACTGGCGGTTGTTCCAGCTCACCAAATTCCGCAGCATGCGGGTCGATGCGGAGGCGGACGGCGTGGCGCGCTGGGCGCAGAAAGACGACAGCCGTGTCACCGCGGTCGGTGCGTTCATACGCAAGACCCGTATCGATGAGTTGCCGCAGTTGTTCAATGTGTTGAAGGGGGACATGAGCTTTGTGGGACCGCGCCCGGAGCGGCCCATGTTCGTGGAGAAGCTGTCCGCCCAGATCCCCTTCTACTCGGAACGCCATCGCGTCAAGCCGGGCATTACCGGCTGGGCCCAGATCAGTTATTCCTACGGGGCGTCCGAAGAGGACGCTCTGCAGAAACTGCAATATGATCTGTATTATGTAAAAAATTACAGTATTTTCCTGGACCTATTGATTCTCTTGCAGACGGCGGAAGTGGTGCTGTGGGGGCGCGGGGCACGTTGACCTGGTTAAAATAAGTCGAGTGGTGGCGGCTTGTCGCTTCGGTCGGGAGGAACAAGCGCGGCGTCTTGCCCGGTGCGCCATGGCATGGGATGTTCGCCGGGGTTCGAACGGACAAATGGTTCGAAACTCCCTTACTATAAGAGACGTAGACCGCGCCGCCCGGAAGGCGCCGTTGAGCTGTAAACCGTGAGGGGGGACCGAGCAGGACGCTTCTGGACTTATGAACATAGCAAGCTTCAGTTACGGCATTGCCGCCGGCGCCTTTTTCATATTGTCGCTGTTGCTTGTCACCAGTTGGCGCGGCCATTTGCAGGGCGCCCTGCTGGCGGCGGCGGCAATGGTCACCGGACTATGGGCGGCTAGCATCACAGCGATGCAAAGCGGTCTGGCCTTCATGCTGTTGCCCTCGGCGATACTGGAGGTGATACGCGATCTCTCATGGGCCTTGTTTCTGATGAAACTGCTCGACCCCCGACCGGGATGGCGTGGATTACTGGCGGGGCGGCTGCGATGGTGGCTGACGGGGTTGATGCTGCTGGGCATTGTCCTGGTCTCGCTGATCGTGATCGGCTTCTTGCGAGCAAAATCCCTCCCCACCATGGTCGGCGTCGATGCGCATATCATCGGTCATTTGGCCTTGGCGCTTGTGGGCCTGGTGCTGGTCGAGCAATTGTTTCGCAATACGCGGCCGGAGAACCGCTGGGCTATCAAATATCTGTGTCTAGGGGTGGGCGGACTGTTCGCCTATGACTTTTACCTTTATTCGGATGCCTTGCTGTTCAAGAGAATAGACGTGGATTTATGGCTGGCGAGGGGAATGATCAATGCCTTGGTGGTGCCGCTGATTGCAGTGTCGGCCGCGCGCAATCCCGAGTGGTCGTTGGATGTTTTCGTCTCGCGCCGCATGGTGTTTCACAGCGCCGCGGTGTTGGGTGCCGGAATTTATCTGTTGGCGATGGCGGCGGGCGGCGCATATGTCCGTGTCTATGGGGGGAATTGGGGGCACGTGGCCCAGGCGGTATTCCTGTTCGGTGCCTTGGTGGTATTGCTGGTCGTGCTGTTTTCCGGCCACGCCCAGGCCCGGCTAAAGGTCTTTCTCAATAAGCATTTTTTCAACTACAAGTACGATTATCGCGAAGAGTGGCTGCGGTTTATCCGCACCCTGTCGGCGGGTGAGCCGGGGATGGCTTTGCGGGAACGGGTCATTGAGGCCATTGCTAATATCATGGACAGTCCTGGGGGTGCGTTGTGGTGGCGCCGTGAACCCGGGCGTTATGAATTTGTCGCCCACTGGAACATGTCGGAAGTCGATTCGGCCTATGAGAATGCCGACGGATCCCTGGCGCAATTCCTCGCTGCGCGCAATTGGGTGGTCGACCTGCACGAATACGGGGACAAGCCGGAGGCTTATGCGGCCCTGCAACTGCCGCAATGGCTGCGGGACCTGCGGAGGGCCTGGTTGGTGGTTCCGCTGATGCATCACGAAGGCCTGGTCGGATTCGTGGTGTTGGCCCGACCCCGGGCGGCCCGCGCCTGCAACTGGGAGGATAATGACCTGCTCAAGACCGCCGGCCGGGAGGCGGCCAGCCATCTTGCCCAGATGGAAGCGGCAGAGGCGCTGGTAAATGCCCGGCAGTTCGAGGCCTTTAATCGCCTTTCCGCATTTTTGATACACGACATGAAGAATGTGGTGGCGCAACTTTCCCTGGTGGTGAACAACGCGGCCAAATTCAAGCACAAACCAGAGTTCGTGGAAGACGCGTTCAAGACGATTGAAAATGCCGCGCTCAAGATGAACCATGTGTTGAACCAATTGCGTTCGGGGACGGTCGCCCGCGGGCGCATGAGCCAGGTCGATCTGCAACAATTGCTGACGGACGTTGTCGCGGCACACCGGGGAAAGGAACCAGTACCGGCATTGGAGTGCCGCGCCCGGGGTTTGGTCATGAGCGTGGTGCGGGACAAGTTGGCCGATGTTCTCAGTCATATTATTCAAAATGCCCAGGAGGCGACGCCGGCGGACGGGCGGATCGAAGTGGTGCTGCAGAACAGCGGATCAGTGGCCGTTATAGAGGTACGGGACACGGGCTGCGGAATGGATAGAGACTTTATCCGTAATCGCCTGTTCCGACCCTTCGATTCCACCAAGGGAAGATCGGGAATGGGTGTCGGCGCTTACGAGGCGCGGGAGTTCGTGAGGGAATTGGGCGGGCAATTGGATGTGGAAAGCGAGCGGGGAGTGGGAACCTGCTTCCGTATTCGTTTGCCTTTGGAGGCGGAAAGTAGTAAGCAGTACGTATAGCAATGTATTGGCAGGGCCGGTGATATGCAACAAAGCGGTAAAAGCCTGGCGGCAAACGCGGATCAAGAAACGCTGCTGGTGGTGGAGGACGACCCCGGATTGCAGAGTCAATTGCGTTGGAGCCTCGATGGTTTCAATGTCATTCTGGCGGACGACCGGGAAAGCGCGCTTGCCGAGATCGTGCGCCACAAGCCGGCAGTTGTGACCCTGGACTTGGGGTTGCCGCCCGATAGCGACGGCGCCAGCGAAGGTCTTGCCGCCTTGGAAAGAATCCTGGAAACGGCCCCGGAAACCAAGGTGATCGTGGTTTCCGGCAACGACGACCGGGAAAATGCCGTGCGTGCGGTGGGGATCGGGGCCTACGACTTTTATCAAAAACCCATTGATCCGGAAATTCTGCGCCTCATCATAGAGCGCGCGTTTCATGTGCATCAACTGGAGAGTGAGAATCGCCGCCTGCAGGTCAAACAGGTGTCTTCCCCGCTCGAGGGTCTGATCGCCGGCAGTCCGCAGATGTTGAAGGTATGCCGTACGGTGGAAAAGGTGGCGCCCACCGATGTGACGACCTTGTTGTTGGGCGAGAGCGGCACGGGCAAGGAATTGATCGCCCGGGCCTTGCACGATCTCAGTCCCCGCGCCAAGGGGTCGTTTGTGGCGATCAATTGCGCGGCCATTCCCGACACCTTGCTGGAGAGTGAATTGTTCGGTTATGAAAAGGGCGCCTTTACCGGCGCCGCCAAGCAGACGCGCGGCAAGATCGAATATGCCGACGGCGGCACGCTGTTCTTGGACGAGGTGGGCGATTTGCCCATGACCCTGCAGGTCAAGTTACTCCGCTTCCTCCAGGAGCGGATCATCGAGCGCCTGGGGGGACGGCAGGAAATTCCGGTGGATGTAAGGGTCGTCTGCGCGACGCACCAGGACCTCCCCGCTCTGGTGAAGGAAGGAGGTTTCCGCGAGGATCTTTATTATCGCATCAGCGAGATTACGATCCGCATTCCGCCCCTGCGTGAGCGCGAGGGTGACACCTTGCTGCTGGCCCGGGCCTTTCTGGATAAATTCAGTGGGGAACACCGCAGGAATCTGCGTGGTTTTACCCCGGATGCGGTGGGTGCCATCGAGGCTTATGGCTGGCCAGGCAACGTGAGGGAATTGGAGAACAAGCTGAAACGGGCGGTCATCATGGCGGATGGTAATCGCATCACCGCCGAGGAATTGGAGCTCTCCGACTCCGCCACCGAGTCCCCGTTAGGTCTGAATTTGAGGGAAGTGCGCGAGGCCGCGGAGCGCGCCGCCTTGCAGCGCAGCCTGAGCCTCTATCACGGCAACGTCTCTCAGGCCGCCGAAGCCCTGGGTGTGAGCCGGCCCACCATGTACGACTTGATGAATAAATATGGCTTGAAATCAAATTGACGGCGATCCGCGCAAACGCCCGGCTGATGAGTGTCGGTTAATGCTTATTTACATTGACGGATGTGTATACCATTTCATCACGCATATCCCACAGGCCCACACGATACAGAGCGCCGAGATTGCCAGCC
>JARRQJ010000036.1:0-26212 GCA_037381915.1 Gammaproteobacteria bacterium
TGATATGGCATTGGTAAAAGTAAAACCCACCTCAGCGGGACGACGTTTTGTCGTCAAAGTGGTCGAGCCCAGCTTGCATAAGGGCCGGCCCCATCAGTCTTTGGTGGAAAAGACGAGCAAGCACGGCGGCCGTAACAATGCCGGCAGAGTCACCGTGCGCCATCGGGGCGGTGGTCACAAGCAGCACTATCGCCTCATCGATTTCAAGCGCGGCAAGGAGGGCATACCGGCACGGGTGGAGCGTCTCGAATACGACCCCAACCGCAGTGCCCATATCGCCTTGATGCTGTACGCGGACGGTGAACGACGTTATATTATCGCGCCCAAAGGTATCGAGGTGGGCGCCGAGCTCCTCAGCGGGTCCGATGCGCCGATCAAGGCGGGAAACTGCCTGCCGTTGCGCAACATTCCGGTGGGTACCACGGTCCATTGCGTGGAATTCAAGCCCGGCAAGGGCGCGCAGCTGGCGCGCAGCGCCGGCGCCGGCGTGCAATTGATGGCGCGCGAGGGCGCCTATGCCACGTTGCGCCTGCGTTCCGGCGAGACCCGCAAAGTCCATGTGGACTGCAAGGCGACCATCGGCGAAGCGGGCAATGGTCAGCATAATCTGCGGTCCCTGGGCAAGGCCGGCGCCAAGCGTTGGCGCGGCGTGCGCCCCACGGTGCGCGGTACCGCGATGAATCCGGTGGACCATCCCCACGGCGGTGGCGAGGGTCGCACCAAGGGCGGCCGTCATCCCGTGAGCCCCTGGGGAACGCCCGCCAAAGGCTATAGGACGCGCAGCAACAAGCGTACCGACGTCATGATCGTACGGCGTCGCAGTAAGTAATCGGATTGGAAGTTAAATAATCGGCCGGGGAGATATCCAGTGCCACGTTCAGTTAAAAAAGGCCCATTTATTGACCACCACCTCTTGAAGAAGGTGGAAGAAGCGGTGGCGGCCAACAGCCGCAAACCCATCAAGACCTGGTCGCGCCGTTCCACGGTGCTGCCGGAGATGGTCGGCTTGACCATGGCTGTCCATAACGGCAAGCAGCATGTGCCGATTCTGGTCACGGAAAACATGGTGGGCCACAAATTGGGTGAATTCGCGGTGACCCGCACGTTTCGCGGTCACGTCGGCGGGAAGAAGACCAGGTAAGGGGCGTCAAAGATGGAAGTTGCGGCAACGTTGAAATTCGCGCGGATCTCCGCCCAGAAGAGTCGCCTGGTGGCCGACCAGGTGCGCGGCTTGCAGGTCGAGCGCGCCTTGAACATGCTGGCGTTCAGCCCCAAGAAGGGCGCGGGCCTGATGAAGAAGGTGTTGGAGTCGGCCATCGCCAACGCGGAGCACAACGAAGGCGCGGACGTGGATGAACTAAAGGTCACCAAGGTCTACGTGGACGAGGGCCCCACCTACAAGCGCATGCGGGCGCGGGCCAAGGGTCGGGGCAGTCGAATTCTTAAACGTACCAGCCACATTACCGTGGTGGTCGGAAACAAATAGTAGAGAGGCGCGCATGGGTCAAAAGGTACATCCAATCGGTATACGTCTGGGGGTCATCAAAGACTGGACGTCCACCTGGTACGCGGATTCCAAGCAGTATGCGGAATATCTGAATACCGATCTGAAAGTGCGTGCCTATCTGCGCAAGCGCCTGGCCAACGCCTCGGTGAGCCGTATCCAGATCGAGCGCCCCGCCCGCACCGCGCGTCTCACTGTCTACAGCGCGCGCCCGGGGATCGTCATCGGCAAGAAGGGCGAGGATATCGAGGCGCTGCGCAAGGACGTGTCCAACATGATGGGCGTGCCGGTGCATATCAACGTGGAAGAGATCCGCAAGCCGGAACTCGATGCGCTGCTGGTGGCGGAGAGCGTCGCGCAACAGCTGGAGCGCCGCATCATGTTCCGCCGCGCCATGAAGCGCGCGGTGACCAATACCATGCGCCTCGGCGCCCAGGGGATCAAGATTAACGTGGCCGGGCGTTTGGGCGGCGCCGAGATCGCGCGGACCGAATGGTATCGCGAGGGTCGCGTGCCTTTACATACCCTGCGCGCCGACATCGATTACGGCTTCGCCGAAGCCCATACCCCCTCCGGCGTGATCGGCGTGAAGGTTTGGATTTTCAGGGGCGAGGTGTTCGAGGAGGCCGCCGAGGCCCAAGAGGCCGGCGCCGAGAAGGCCGCGGCTAGCAATTAAGAGGATGTGAGCTGATGTTGCAGCCCAAGAGAACAAAGTTTCGTAAGCAGTTCAAAGGACGTAACCGCGGTCTGGCCCAGTCCGGCAACCAAGTGAGCTTTGGACAGTTTGGTTTGCGCGCGACTACCCGCGGCCGCATTACCGCCCGCCAGATCGAGGCGGCGCGCCGCGCCATGACGCGCTACGTCAAGCGCGGGGGCAAGGTGTGGATTCGCATCTTCCCCGACAAGCCCATCAGCAAGAAGCCTCTGGAAGTGCGCATGGGCAGCGGCAAGGGCAACGTCGAATACTGGGTGGCCGAGATTCAACCCGGCCGGATGTTGTACGAGATGGAAGGCGTCAGCCGCGAGATCGCGGAAGAGGCCTTCAGGCTGGCGGCGGCCAAGCTGCCGGTGCAAACGGCCTTTATTGTGCGGACGGTGATGTGATGATCGCGAGCGAATTGAGAAAGATGGATCAGGCCCAGCTGAAAGAAGAGTTGTTGGATTTGCTGCGCGAACAGTTCAACCTGCGCATGCAGCGGGCCTCCGGCCAGATGAGTAAAGGCCATTTGCTGCGCAACGTGCGCCGCAATATCGCGCGGGTGAAGACCGTCATGAACGAGAAGAAGGCAGGGTAGGCGTTATGAGCGAAGAGAAGAAATTGACGCGTACCGTAACCGGCCGCGTGATCAGCGACAAGATGGACAAGACCATCACCGTGTTGGTGGAGCGCAAGGTGCCCCATCCGGTCTACGGCAAATACGTGCGCCGCTCGACCAGACTGCATGCCCATGACGAGCAGAACGAATGCCGGCAGGGCGACAAGGTGCAGATCGAGGAGTGCCGCCCTCTGGCCAAGACCAAGGCATGGCGCCTGGTGAAGGTTGTGGAGCGCGGCCTGGTCGGGTAAGGATCGGAAATTGTGGGTTGGGGTGTTTGGCTATTTGTCCCCTCACCCCTTGCCCTCTACCCTTAAGGGCATAAATCCCGGGGGGCGAGGGGGAGTAGGCAAGAAGATTTTGGAGAACTGGCATGATCCAGATGCAAACAATAATGGATGCCGCGGATAACAGCGGTGCGCGGCGCCTGATGTGCATCAAGGTGCTGGGCGGCTCGAAACGCCGTTACGCCGGCGTGGGCGACGTGATCAAGGTCAGCGTCAAGGAAGCGATTCCGCGCGGTAAGGTTAAGAAGGGCGAAGTGTACAACGCCGTGGTAGTTCGCACCCGCAAGGGCGTGCGCCGCCCGGACGGTTCGGTGATTCGCTTCGACGGCAATGCGGCGGTGTTGCTCAACAACCAGTTGCAGCCCATCGGTACCCGTATCTTCGGGCCGGTGACCCGCGAGTTGCGGACGGACAAGTTTATGAAGATCGTGTCGCTCGCGCCGGAAGTGCTGTAGGCGGTGCGATAAGGTAATTGAGTTTGGATAGTTGCTATTTATCCCCTCACCCCTAGCCCTCTCCCGGAGGTAGAGGGGGAGTTGGTGAGAAGATTTGGACATAAATATGCGCAAGATCAAAAAAGGCGATGATGTAATCGTGACAACCGGTAAGGACAAGGGCAAGCGCGGCGCCGTACTGTCCGTGCAGGCCGATGGCCGGGTGGTGGTGCAGAACATCAACATGATCAAACGGCACACCAAACCCAATCCGGCCCGCGGCGGTACCGGCGGTATCGTCGAGAAAGAGGCGCCTATCCACATCTCTAATGTGGCCTTGTTCAATCCGGTATCGCGGAAGGCGGACCGGGTGGGGGTCAAGGTCCTGGAGAATGGTAAAAAGGTTCGCCAATTCAAGTCCAACGGCGAAGTCGTGGACATCTAAGCAATACAGGTAGACGACAATGGCTCGGTTGCAGGAGTTTTATCAGGATACGGTGGTCAAACAGCTCACGAAGCAGTTTGGCTACGCCAGCGCGATGCAGGTGCCGCGAATCAGCAAGATCACGCTGAATATGGGTCTGGGCGAAGCGGTGGGCGACAAGAAGGTCATCGAGAACGCGCTCTCCGACCTGGAGAAGATCAGCGGGCAGAAGCCGGTGGTGACCAAGGCGCGCAAGTCCATTGCCACCTTCAAGATCCGCGAGGGCTGGCCCATCGGCTGCAAAGTGACCTTGCGCCGCGAGCGCATGTATGAGTTTCTTGATCGCCTGATCAACATTGCCATGCCGCGCATCCGCGATTTTCGCGGCGTCAGCGGCCGTTCCTTCGACGGGCAGGGCAACTACAGCATGGGCGTGCGTGAGCAGATCATCTTTCCGGAAATCGATTACGACAAGATCGACGCGCTGCGCGGGATGGATATCACCATTACTACCACCGCGCGCAGCAACGAGGAAGGGCGGGCTTTGCTCTCGGCGTTTAAATTTCCATTCAGGGGCTGAGGATCGTTATGGCTAAAGTATCGATGGTACAACGGGAATTGAAGCGGGCGCGCACCGTGGAGCGTTACGCGGCCAAGCGTGCCGAACTGAAGAGCAAGCTGCGCGACCCTAATCTGGGGATGGAAGAGCGCGAGGCCCTGCAGCGCAAGTTTCACGCGCTGCCGCGCGACGCCAGCCCGACGCGGATTCGCCGCCGCTGCCGCATCAGCGGCCGCACCCATGGCGTTTACCGCAAGTTCGGCTTGGGTCGCAACAAACTGCGCAAGGCCGCGATGCGCGGTGATGTGCCGGGCCTGGTGAAGGCGAGCTGGTAAGAATTTTTTAGTCGGTGTTTGCGGGTGATGCCCTCACCCCTAGCCCTCTCCCGGTGGAAGAGGGGGGGTTAAGCGAGTTCTGTTAGGTTGGGGTGGTTCGGGTAGCGGCCCTCACCCCATCCCTCTCCCCCAGGGAGAGGGGGAGTATGTGAGAAGATTTTTATTTATTTGGACATAAATTATGAGCATGACTGATCCGATCGCCGATATGCTGACGCGCATCCGCAACGCCCAAATGGCGGAGAAGGCCGAAGTGCGTATGCCATCCTCAAAAGTTAAGGCGTCCATCGCCAAGGTCTTGGAGGATGAAGGTTACATCGCCGCTTTCGCGGTGGAGGAGAATGCGGGCAAGGCGACGCTATCCATCGAGTTGAAGTATTACCAGGGTGCTCCGGTGATCAGCATGATCAGGCGCGCCAGCAGTCCCGGCCTGCGCTCCTACAAGGGCAAGGATGAGTTGCCCAAGGTGCAGGACGGTCTGGGGATCGCGATCGTGTCGACCTCGCAGGGCGTGATGACAGATCGCGCTGCGCGCGCCGCCGGTCACGGTGGTGAAATCCTGTGTTTCGTCGCGTAATGAGCTTAGGTTCGTAAAACAGTTTTTTTAGGTCGGGTGGTTGATTGAACAGCCCTCACCCCATCCCTCTCCCAAAGGGAGAGGGGGAGTTGGTAAGAAGATTTGGATAGGATTAGCTAATGTCTAGAATTGCGAAATATCCGATTCCCATCCCTGCGGGCGTGGAGGTGAATCTCGGCGCGGATGCGGTAACGGTAAAGGGTAAGAAGGGGGCCTTGAGCCTTGATCTGCACCCTGCGGTGGAGATCGTCAACAAAGACAACGTGCTGACGTTCGCGCCCCGCGACCCCAAGTCGGACGCCATGGCCGGCACCTTCCGCGCCTTGCTCAATAATATGGTGACGGGAGTCAGCGCGGGTTTTGAGAAAAAGCTCGAACTGGTGGGGGTGGGTTATCGCGCCCAGGTGCAGGGCAAGTCCTTGAATCTTAACCTGGGCTTTTCCCACCCGGTGTTGTATCCGATCCCCGAAGGGATCGCCATCGAGACCCCCAGTCAGACGGAGGTCGTCGTTAAGGGGACGGATAAGCAGAAAGTCGGACAAGTGGCCGCGGATATTCGCGCCTTCCGTCCGCCGGAGCCCTACAAAGGTAAGGGTGTCAAATATGCGGACGAGGTGATCGTCCGCAAAGAGGCCAAGAAGAAATAGCAGGTATCAGCCGTGGAAAAGAAAGAAACTCGTTTACGTCGCGCCCGCCGCACACGGGCCACCATCAAGCAACTGGGCGTGCACCGTTTATGCGTGCATCGCACGCCCCGGCACATCTACGCCCAAATCGTGGCGCCCGACGGCGCGCGCATTGTGGCCAGTGCCTCGACGGTGGAGTCCAAGCTCAAAACCGAGCTCAAGGGGACGGGCAACAGCGCTGCGGCGGTGGCGGTTGGCAAAAATATTGCCGAGCGGGCCAAGGCGGCAGGGGTGACCACGGTCGCCTTCGATCGTTCCGGGTTCAAGTATCACGGGCGCGTCAAGGCCTTGGCCGACGCCGCGCGTGAGGGTGGCTTGCAGTTCTAGGTACTAGGGGGACGGCTTTTAGGTTGAATTGGCTTTCGACTCCCCTCACCCCAGCCCTCTCCCGGAAGGAAAGGGAGAGTCGGTAAGAAGATTTGGATAGAGCGCCTCTCCCGGAGGGAGGCCAGAGCTAGGGGCTAGGCGAGTAGATATTGAGTTTAGATGGACGGGGCTATCAACCCCCCTCACCCCTTACCCTCTACCCAAAAGGGCATAAATCCCGGAGGGAGAGGGGGAGTAAGACAAGAGATATTTAATATAGGGTTTAAATTATGGTGCGTTTTGAAGCTGCTACTGAGGGTAGTGAAGATCTCCAGGAGAAACTGGTGGCGGTGCGTCGTGTCGCCAAGGTGGTCAAGGGCGGCCGCATATTCGGTTTCTCAGCCTTGGCGGTGGTCGGCGACGGCAAGGGCCGGGTCGGGTTCGGGCGCGGCAAGGCCCGCGAAGTCCCTGCGGCCATTTCCAAGGCCATGGAGGACGCCCGGCGTAGTATGCGTCCCGTCAATCTCAAGGGCGTGACCTTGCAGCATCCCATCGTCGCCCGCCACGGCGCGGCCAAGGTATACATGCAGCCGGCCTCGGAAGGGACCGGTATCATCGCCGGCGGCGCCATGCGCGCGGTATTCGAGGTGTTGGGGGTGCGCGACGTGTTGGCGAAATGCATCGGCTCCAGCAATCCGGTAAATGTGGTGCGGGCGACGGTCAAGGCCCTCAATCTGATGTCGGACCCGGACACGGTGGCCGCCAAGCGCGGAAAACCAATCGAAGAAATCATGGGATAAGTCATGGCGGCGAAAAAACAACTCAAATTGACCCTGGTGCGCAGCCGTTTCGGCCGCGGTCCCGGGCATACGGCCTGCGTGGCGGGTCTGGGTCTGCGCAACCGGCACCAGAGCGTGGTGGTGGAAGACACCCCCGCCGTGCGCGGCATGGTCAACAAGGTCTCCTACCTGTTAAAGATCGAGGAAGTCTAAAATGCGCTTGAATACGCTTAAGGCGGCGCCGGGCGCCAAGCAATCCGCGAAGCGCGTTGGTCGTGGCATCGGCTCGGGTCTGGGCAAGACCTGCGGCCGCGGTCATAAAGGCCAGCATGCCCGCGCCGGTGGTTTTCACAAGGTGGGTTTCGAAGGCGGTCAGATGCCGCTGCAGCGCCGCTTGCCCAAGGTGGGGTTTCGCTCGGCCGTGGCGCGGGAGTCCGCGGAGGTGCGTCTGCACGAATTGGCCAAGGTCGATGCGGAGGTCATCGATCTGGGGGCGCTCAAGGCGGCCAACATCGTGCCGCAGCACGCCCGGCGTGCCAAGGTGATCCTGTCCGGCAAGCTGGAGTCCCCCGTGACCCTGCGCGGCGTGGATGCGACCAAGGGCGCGCGCGCGGCTATCGAGGCGGCGGGCGGCAAGCTCGAGACCCAAGCTTAACAGCTAGCCATGGCCAATCCACTCGGGGACATAACCAAATGGGCTGAGCTCAAGCAGCGTCTGCTGTTTGTGCTGGGTGCTTTGGTAGTGTTCCGGATTGGCGCAGCGATCCCGGTGCCGGGAATCAACCCCATGGCGCTGGCGGCTCTGTTCGATCAGCAAAAGGGCACCATCATCGACATGTTCAACATGTTCTCCGGCGGCGCCCTGAAGCGCGTGGCGGTATTTGCCTTGGGGATCATGCCCTATATTTCCGCCTCCATCATCATTCAGCTGCTGACGCAAGTGTCGCCGAAGATGGAGCAGATCAAGAAAGAAGGCGAGGCGGGACGGCGCAAGCTGACTCAATACACCCGTTATTTCACCGTGGCGCTGGCGACGTTCCAGGCCCTGGGCGTGGCCATCGCCCTGCAGCGCCAGCAGGTGGGCGGGGTGTCGGTGGTCATCCACCCGGGTATGTCCTTCTTGGTGACGGCGGTGATTACCCTGGTGACCGGGACCTTGTTTCTCATGTGGCTGGGGGAGCAGGTGACGGAACGCGGTATCGGCAACGGAATCTCGATCATCATCTTCTCCGGCATCGTGGCGGGGCTCCCCCGGGCCATCGGCGGCTCCCTGGAGCTGGCGCGTACCGGGGAACTGCAGCCGCTGACCGTGCTGTTCTTGTTTGCCCTGGTGGTGGTGGTGACGGGTCTGGTGGTGTTTGTTGAGCGCGGGCAGCGCAGGATTACGGTAAACTATGCCAAGCGCCAGCAGGGGCGGCGTGTCTATGCCGGGCAGACCAGCCATCTGCCGCTAAAGGTCAACATGGCCGGGGTGATCCCGCCGATCTTTGCCTCCAGCATCATCCTGTTCCCGGCGACCCTGGCGGGCTGGTTCGCCAACAACGGCGGCGGTATGAGCTGGCTGCAGAGCCTGACGGCGGCTTTGTCGCCCGGGCAGCCGATTTATGTGCTGGTTTACGCCACCGCCATAATATTTTTCTGCTTCTTCTATACGGCCCTGGTATTTAACCCACGCGAAACGGCCGAGAATTTGAAGAAATCCGGGGCGTTCGTTCCCGGTATCCGCCCGGGCGAGCAGACCGCCAAGTATGTGGACGCGGTCATGACCCGCCTGACCATGGTGGGTGCGGTGTACGTGACGCTGGTATGTCTGTTGCCGGAATTCTTGATCGTGTCCCTTAACGTACCGTTTTATTTCGGCGGGACCTCGCTGTTGATCGTGGTGGTGGTGGTGATGGATTTCATCGCCCAGCTTCAGGCCCACCTGATGTCCCATCAATACGAGGGGCTGATGAAGAAGGCTAACTTGAAGGGCGCGCGCTAAGGCGGGCGGTCGCCTTTAGGAAAAGCTGAGGTTTAGCAGACAGTTTATTTCTCGTTCCCTATCCTTGCCGCGGGAGAGGGACAGGGTGAGGGGATAAATAACGGGTAGTGGATGTCCCTACTACCCTCACCCCTAACCCTCTCCCAGGGGGAGAGGGGGAGTAGGCAAGAAGATTTAGGAGATTTGGAGATGAAGGTACAAGCTTCAGTGAAAAAGGTCTGCCGGAACTGCAAGATCGTGCGCCGCAAGGGTGTGGTCCGGGTGATCTGTACCGAGGCCCGCCACAAGCAGCGGCAGGGCTGATCGGACGTTTTCAAGGGGATTGCGGACGGTGGGCTGTAACCCACCCCGTTATTGCTATTTACAGGAAAAACTGTAGAATTACGCGTTTTTACGTAGCGCCGTGGCGCTTGGGGAGATATTCGAATGGCCCGCATAGCTGGGATAAACATTCCGGTTCATAAACATACGGTGATCGCGCTGACTTCCATTTATGGCGTCGGTCCATCGACTGCGCGCAGCGTCTGCCAGGCGGCGGGGGTGGCAACGGATGCCAAGGTGAAAGATTTGACCGAAGCGCAACTCGAGTCTCTGCGCGGCGCGATCAGCAAGATCAAGGCCGAAGGCGATCTGCGCCGTGATATCTCCATGAATATCAAGCGGTTGATGGATCTCGGCACCTATCGCGGCCTGCGTCACCGCCGCGGTCTGCCGGTGCGCGGCCAGCGTACCCGCACCAATGCCCGGACCCGTAAGGGCCCGCGGCGCATGGTCAAGAAATAGTTAGTTTACTTAGGATAATCTCATATGGCTAAAGCGACAGCGCGTGCTCGCAAACGCGTCAAGAAAAGCGTGGTGGATGCCGTGGCCCATATCCAGGCCTCGTTTAACAACACCATCATCACCATCACCGATCGCCAGGGTAATGCCTTGTCGTGGTCCTCGGCCGGTGCCTGCGGTTTCAAGGGCTCCCGCAAGAGCACCCCGTTCGCGGCCCAGGTGGCGGCCGACAGGGCCGGCCAGTCAGCGGCGGATTACGGCGTCAAGAATGTGGACGTGCTGGTCAAGGGCCCCGGGCCGGGTCGCGATTCCGCAGTGCGCGGTCTGCATGCAGCGGGTTTCAAGGTCAACAGCATCACCGACGTGACGCCGATCCCGCACAACGGTTGTCGGCCGCCCAAGAAGCGTCGTGTCTAGGTCTGGAGGTTAACGTGGCAAAATATATTGGTCCAAAATGCCGCTTGTGCCGGCGCGAAGGGGAAAAGTTGTTCCTCAAGGGCGAGAAGTGTTTTACCGCCAAATGCGCGGTGGAAAAGCGCGCCTTCCCTCCCGGCCAGCACGGCCAGCGGCGCGGCCGTTTGTCCGATTACGCGACGCAGCTGCGCGAAAAGCAGAAGCTGCGCCGTGGCTACGGGGTGCTGGAAGGTCAATTCCGCGGTTACTACCGCGAGGCCGCGCGCCGCAAGGGCTCGACCGGCGAGCGCCTGCTGCAGTTGCTGGAATGCCGCCTGGATACGGTGGTGCACCGCATGGGCTTCGGCGCGTCGCGCGCGGAGGCGCGGCAGATGGTGCGCCACGATGCGATCTTCGTTAACGGCCGCAAGGTGAATATTCCCAGCTATCAGGTCAAACCCAGCGACGTCATCGCCGTGGCCGATGGGGCCAAAAAGCAGTTGCGGGTACAGGCCGCGTTGGAGCTCGCGCAGCAACGCGGATTTGCCGATTGGCTGGACGTGGACGTGGAGAAGATGCAGGGCGTTTTCAAGGCCGTTCCCGAACGAAGCGATTTGCCTGCCGAGATCAACGAACATCTTGTTGTTGAGTTGTATTCGAAATAACGGTGTTGTTGACTTATCGGTAAGACAGCAGCGCGGAGCGATCCGCGCTCAAGACAAGAGGGTGATTCATGCAAGTCTCAATTGCAGATTTTTTAAAGCCGCGTTCCGTCGATGTCCAGGTCGCTGACCCCAGCCGCGCCAAGATAACCATTGAGCCGCTGGAGAGGGGGTTCGGCCACACGCTGGGCAACGCGTTGCGCCGCATCTTGTTGTCCTCCATGCCCGGCGCCGCGGTGACGGAAGTTGAGATCGACGGTGTGCTGCACGAGTACACCACCATCGAAGGCGTGCAAGAGGACGTCATCGAGATTCTGCTCAATCTCAAGGGCTTGTCTCTGCGGCTGAGCGGCCGCGACGAGGCGGTGGTAACCCTGAAGAAAAAAGGTCCCGGTCCGGTGCTGGGCAAGGACATCGAATTGAGCCACGACATTGAGCTGCTCAACCCCGATCACGTCATCGCCACTCTCAACAAGGCCGGCGAGCTTAGCATGACGCTTAAGATCGAACAGGGCCGGGGCTATCAGCCGTCCACCGCCCGGCAGATGCCGGGCGACCAGACCCGCTCCATCGGCAAGCTGCAGTTGGATGCTTCGTTCAGCCCGGTGCGCCGTGTGGCCTACGTGGTGGAGAGCGCCCGCGTCGAGCAGCGCACCGACCTGGACAAGCTGGTCCTGGAACTGGAGACCAACGGCAGCATCGACGCGGAAGAGGCGGTGCGCCGGGCGGCCTCGATCCTGCGGGATCAGTTGTCGGTGTTCGTCGACCTGGAAGGCAAGGAGGAATCGCGCGCTGCCGCGCCCGAGGTGGAAATGGATCCGATTCTGCTGCGCCCGGTGGATGATCTGGAATTGACCGTGCGGGCCGCCAACTGCCTGAAGGCGGAGAACATCTACTACATCGGCGATCTGATTCAACGTACCGAGGTGGAGCTGTTAAAGACGCCTAATCTGGGCAAGAAGTCCCTGACGGAGATCAAGGACGTTTTGGCCTCCCATGGCTTGTCCTTAGGCATGCGCCTGGAGAACTGGCCGCCGGCCGCCTTGGCAGAGAAGGCCGATAAGGAATCGCTGCCCGCGTAGGACGTTGCACATATAGCGTTTAGGTTAGGGTGGTTGGGCGATAGCCCTCACCCGTAGCCCTCTACCCTAAAGGGCATAAATCCCAGAGGGAGAGGGGAAGTTGGCAACAAGATATTTGAGGATAGTGGACCATGCGTCACCGCAATAGTGGGCGGCAACTCAGCCGCAACAGCAGTCACCGCAAGGCGACCATGCGCAACATGGCGTCCTCGCTGGTTCGCCACGAGGCGATCAAGACCACCTTGCCCAAGGCCAAGGAATTGCGGCGGGTGGTGGAGCCCTTGATTACCATGGCCAAGCGCGACAGCGCCGCGGCGCGGCGCCTGGCCTTCAACCGTACCCGTGACCGCGAAGTGGTGACTAAACTGTTCAACGAACTGGGCCCCCGTTACCAGGCGCGTCCCGGCGGATATTTGCGGATCCTCAAGTGTGGTTTTCGTCCCGGCGACAAGGCCCCCATGGCCTATGTGGAACTGGTGGACCGGCCCGCCGCCGAGGGAGCCGGGGAATAAGTCAGCCAAAACTCAAGATGGACACTGGAGCCGGGCACTGCCCGGCTTTTTCATTTCTGGTCTTATTAACCGCCAAGGTGTCAAGATTATTTGCATTAGTATGAGGTGTAACGGATTTTGTTGTACGCTCTGGCTTGGGAGAGGGACTTGTCAGCCGCCCTCGCGGTTAAGGGATTTGTGAAGTGACGACCATGCATGAGCTGCCAATGATCGCGCTGTTTACCGACTTCGGCGCCGCCGGCCCCTATACCGGGCAGATGAAGGCGGCGATTTACTGCGAATATCCCGAAGCGACCGTTGTCGATCTCCTGGCCGACGCGCCCGGCTGTAATCCCCGGGCCGCCGCCTATCTCCTCGCCGCCCTGGTGGCGGCGTTTCCGCCAGGGACGGTGTTCCTGGGCGTGGTCGATCCGGGGGTGGGGAACCCCTCGCGGCGGCCTGCGGCGGTAGCCAGCGACGGGCAATGGTTCGTGGGACCGGACAACGGTCTGTTCAACATAGTAGCCACGCGGGGGCGGGCCGTGCGGTGGTGGGATATCGACTGGCGTCCGGCGCGGCTCTCCGCTTCATTCCACGGGCGCGACCTGTTTGCGCCGGTGGCGGCGCGGCTGGCGCGCGGCGAGCCGCCGCCCGGCACCGCCGTTCCCGTGGACGAGCGCATCATGCCGGCTTGGCCCGATGACCTGGCGGAGGTCGTTTACATCGATCATTTCGGCAACGCCATGACCGGGATGCGAGCGGCGCGGGTGGATGAAGGGCGCCGCCTGCGGCTGAAGGGGATCGACATCGCCCATGCCCGCACCTTCTCGGCGGTGCCGGCAGGCGAGGTGTTTTGGTATGAGAATGCCAACGGTCTGGTAGAAGTGGCGGTGAATCAGGGCAGCGCGGCCTTGAAACTGCGTCTGGCGATCGGTGACGGAATCAACATTGTGTAAACCGGGAATACTGTTATGATGGGTCGCAGAGGGAAGATTCCGATGTCCGTGGCAGGGTAGCGAGGCCTGACACCTGTGCGGAATATAGATACGTGTGCCGCTGGGCCGCAATGCCCGGATGTCTGCACCGCCCCCGGCCTGTGTCACAGCGTTTGCCCGGCGGCTGAAGCGCGCCGGCGCCCCCGTGTGTCGTGCGGCCGCATGCCACGCCGCGATCCCCTGCTAGGAGAGCCTTGTCGTCCATGACGGAAATTATCAGCCGTTGGTTTAAAAAATACTTTTCCGATCCGCAGGGCATCATTCTCGCGCTGCTGTTGATATTCGGATTGGTGGTGGTGGTCTTTTTCGGTGACATGTTGGCGCCGGTGTTGGCCAGTATCGTCATCGCCTATCTCCTGGAAGGGCCGATCCGGCCGCTGGAACGTCGCGGCACCCATCGCATGCTCCTGGTATTTTTCGTTTTCATCGTCTTCCTGGCCATACTGCTGCTGTTCTTTTTTGGCCTGGTTCCCCGGGTGACCACCCAGACCGCCCAACTGGTGCAAGACCTGCCCGCCATGATCGACCGGGGCCAGCAGATGTTGTTACGGCTCCCGGAACTTTATCCGCGCCTTATCAACGATGCGCAGTTGCATCAGATTATAAACGCCGTGGCAGCCAGCGCCGCTGCCGTGGGCAAGAAGGCCCTGTCCTTGTCGCTGACCACCCTCATGAGCATTTTCACTTTGCTGGTGTATCTGGTGTTGGTGCCGGTACTGGTGTTCTTCATGCTCAAGGATAAGAAGACCATACTCGCCTGGCTGGCGTCGTTCTTGCCGCCGGAACGGTCCCTGGCGGAACGGGTATGGCGGGAGATGGATCACGAGATCGGCAATTACGTGCGGGGCAAATTCGCCGAGATCATCGTCGTCGGCGTGGCCACCTACGTGGTGTTCGCCTTGATGAAGCTGAAATACGCCACGCTGCTGGCGGTGCTGGTGGGGCTGTCGGTGATCGTCCCTTATATCGGAGCGGTGGTGGTGACCATCCCGGTGTTGCTCGTCGCCCTGTCCCAGTGGGGATGGACCTCGGAATTCGCCTACGTGATGCTCGCCTATACCGTTATCCAGACCCTCGACGGTTATGTGTTGGTCCCGTGGCTGTTCTCCGAGGCGGTCAATCTGCATCCCATCGCGATCATAGTCGCCATTCTCATTTTCGGCGGTATCTGGGGTTTCTGGGGGGTATTCTTCGCCATTCCGCTCGCCACCCTGGTCAAGGTGCTCATCGCGACCTGGCCGCGTTCGCGGGTGGTGGAAGAATAAACGGAGCAAGCGGGCGGCATGAGCCGCTTGGTGCACACTGCCGGCATGGTCGGCGCTGATGGATGGGGACGCGGGATGACGGGATCGCCGTGGGGGAGGGGAGGCGTAAGACAATGATCATAGAAATTCTTGTGGTGTGGCTGGTGACGGCCTTCGGTCTTTGGCTGGCGACGCGCATCGTGCCCGGCGTGAGTGTGGTTTCGACCCGCGGCCTGTGGCAGGCGGCGTTGGTACTGGGCCTGGTCAACGCCATCATCAAGCCGGTGTTGTGGTTTTTCACCCTGCCCCTCACCGTCTTGACCTTCGGTTTGTTCGCCCTGGTGGTGAACGCGCTCATGCTCCAGCTCACCGCCTGGCTGGTGGCGGATTTCAAGATCAGGGCATTCGGCTCGGCCTTGCTCGCCGCGTTGGTCATGGCCATCCTCAGCTTGCTTGAATTCATCATTGTCCAGTGGCTGACCTACGGTTACATCCAATGGAGCATGGGACAGCCGGAGCCGAGCGGCCTGTATCTATAGCCGCTCCGTGCCAAACACGGTTGGTTCAAATCCGTTTGTATGTAGATGAACCGGCAAGGCGACCCCGGGATAGTATTGCTGATAGAGATAGCCTCCGGCCATGCGCGTGTTCCACCGCCTCCCCCATGGGCAGTGGATGGCGATGATGCGGCGGGTCGCCGCGGCATCGGCCGCTTTGGCGGCACGCCTGGCGGGTTGCGGCGGTTTAGTGATCGAGCCCGGTTTTTGATAGTGTATCACGGGCAATGGCCAGGCACCTGATATACGTCGGCATGCTGTGTCTCGCGGCATGTTCCGATTTCACGAGTGACGCCGGCGGCAAGACGGTGGTGAGCGTATGGGCGCACTCCGGTCAGGCGGCGGAGCGCCGGGTGTTGCAGGCGCAGATCGCGCGGTTCAATCGCACCCAACCGAAGATCCAGGCGCGCCTCACGCTGCTCCCGGAAGGCAGTTACAACGGCCAGGTGCAGGCCTCGGCGCTGGCGGACGATCTGCCCTGCGTCCTGGAGTTCGACGGGCCGTATGTCTACAACTACGTCTGGCAGGGCAAGCTGATCCCCCTGGATGAGTTCGTCTCGCCGGCGTTGCGCCGGCAATTGCTGCCCTCGATCCTGGCGCAAGGTACCTACCGGCACAAACTGTACACCGTCGCCGCTTACGATTCGGGCCTGGGACTGTACGGGCGCAAGAGTCTGCTGGCGAAGACCGGCGTGCGCATCCCGCAAGGTCCGGACTCGGCCTGGTCCGTGGCGGAATTCGATACCCTGTTGAAGCGGTTGCGCGGTTTCGACGCCGACGGGCGGGTGCTGGACCTGAAATTGAATTACAGCGGCGAGTGGTTTGCTTACGGTTTTTCCCCGATCCTGCAGTCGGCGGGCGGCGACCTCATCGACCGCACTACCTATCGTTCCGCGGACGGCGTACTCAACGGTCGTGCGGCGGTGAAGGCCATGCGCCAGGTGCAAGCCTGGATTCGGGACGGCTACGTGGATCCCGATCTCGACGATGCCGCCTTCGTGCAGGGCCGGGTGGCCCTGTCCTGGGTGGGGCATTGGGAATATCCCCGTTACCATCGAGCCGTCGGCGCGGATCTGTTGCTGCTGCCCCTGCCCGATTTCGGCCACGGCACGCGCACCGGCCAGGGTTCCTGGAATTGGGGCATCACCACCAGCTGCAAGCGGCCGCGCGCCGCGTGGCGGTTTCTGGCGTTCCTGCTGCAGCCCGACGAGGTGTTGGCCATGACCCGTGCCAACGGCGCGGTGCCCGCTACCCGGGCGGCGATCGCGCGTTCGCCTTTGTATCAAGCCGGCGGCCCCTTGCATCTTTATGCGGAGCAACTCATGGGCGGCTACAGCGTGCCGCGGCCGCAGACCCCCGCGTACCCCATCATCAGTTCGGCGTTCGAACAGGCCTTCCGCGATGTGCAAAACGGCGGCGATGTGCAGGGGGCGCTGGATCGCGCCGTGGCGGTGATCGATCGGGACATCCGCGATAACCAGGGCTATCCGCCGGTGGCGGTAGTCCGCAAGGAAACGTCCGGCCATGAATAGACGCGCGCCCACATCGGAGCAAACCATCGCCTGGCTGTTCATGACGCCGGCCCTGCTCAGCCTGACGGTGTTTATTCTCATGCCGTTCCTGTTGGCCATCGGTTTGTCGTTCACCAATGTGCGGCTGGGTTCGCCGCTGCCGGTGGAGTGGGTGGGCTGGCGCGAATACGCGCGCCTGGTGGGTGATGCGGCGTTCCTGCGCGCCCTGTTCAACAATATGTTGTTCGCCCTGGTGGTGGTGCCGGTGCAGACCGCCCTGGCCCTGGGACTGGCATTGTGGCTGAACCGGCCTTTGCGCGGACGGGTGGTGTTCCGCACCCTGTTTTTCACGCCGGTGATATTCCCCCTGTCGTTGATCGCCGTGGTGTGGATCCTGATCTACAGTCCGGACAGCAACGCCCTTATGAATCATGTGTTGCGCTTGTTGAGCCTGGGACATTGGCGGGCGCATGACTTTCTGCATGATCCGTTGTGGGCCTTGCCGGCGATCATGCTCACGTCCATCTGGCAGGGGGTAGGGCTGCAGATGGTGGTGCTGTTGGCCGCGCTGCAGGCCATTCCCGCGGAGCTCTATGAAGCGGCCGCCATCGACGGCGCCCCGGCCTGGCAGCGCTTCCGGCATGTCACCCTGCCGCAATTGCGCAACGCCTTGGTGTTCGTGGTGGTGGTGACCACCATCCTGGCCTTCCGGGTGTTCGATCAGGTGCGCATCATGACCCAGGGCGGGCCGGAAAATCATTCCGCCACCGTGGTGTTCGCCGCGGTGCGGGCGGCCTTCGACCGTTCCCAGGTCGCCAGGGGCATGGCCATGAGCGTGGTGTTTTTCCTCATCGTGCTGGCCGTCACCCTGGTGCAACGCAGACTGCTCAAACAAACGCGCGGCTGAGGCGGATCCTTATGCATCGTCATCTATGGAATCTCGTCAATTACCTGCTGCTCGGCCTGGCGGCCCTGTTGTTCATCGCCCCGGTGTTGTTCATGGTGGCGGGCAGCCTCAAGCCGGAGGCGAGGGTGTTGAGTGAGATGGATTCCTGGCGCGCCCTGCTGCCCGGCGACGCGGGGCTGCAGAATTACCGCGATGTGTTCGCGCGCATCCCCTTCGGCCGCTACCTGTGGAATTCGGCGGTGATCAACGGCCTGATCGTGGGCCTGGGTTTGATCATCAACGCCCTGGCCGGCTATGCTCTGGCGCGTCTGCACTGGCGCGGCCGGCAAACCATGCTGGCGCTGGTGCTGGCCCTGTTGATCATTCCCTTCGAGGCCATCGCGGTGCCTTTGTTTTATCAGTTGTCGGCGTGGGGCTGGCGCAACGATTATCTGGTACAGGTCTTTCCCTTCGTCGCCAACCCGCTGGCGATCTATCTGTTCTATTCGTTCTTCTTAGGCTTGCCGCGGGAATTGGAGGAGGCCGCTCGCGTGGACGGCGCCGGGATCCTGCGCACCTTTTTCGCCATCGTGGTCCCCAATGCCAAGCCGGTATTCGCCACCGTGGCCATCGTCAGTTTTCTCCTGTACTGGGGCATGTATCTGTGGCCCTTGTTGATGACCGTCGACGAAAGCGTGCGTCCACTGCCCTTGGCGATCGCCACCTTCTATACCTTGCCGCCGGTGCGCTGGGGCGACATCCTGGCCTTCGGGGTGATGATGGTGGCGCCGGTGCTGGTGATCTTCATCGCCTTTCAACCGTGGTTCGTGCGCGGCGTCGCCACCACCGGATTAAAGGGATAATTATGGCTCGTGTCACATTCACCCACATCACCAAACGCTTTGCCGACGGTACGCAGGCCATCCGCGATCTGTCGCTGAGCGTCGAGGACGGCGAGCTGATGGTGTTGCTGGGCCCGTCGGGTTGCGGGAAATCGACGCTCTTGCGCATGCTGGCGGGATTGGAAGCGCCCAGCAGCGGCGAGATCCGCATCGACGAGGCGCTGGTGAACCATCTGAGTCCCCGCCAGCGCAACATCGCCATGGTGTTCCAGAACTATGCCCTGTATCCGCACATGAGCGTCGCCGAGAACCTGGCTTTCCCCCTCAAGATGCAGGGCATGGCGCGTGACAAGATCCGCAGCCGCGTCCGCGCGGTGGCGGAACGCTTGAGCCTGAGCGCGCTGTTGGACAGGCAGCCCAAGGCCCTGTCCGGCGGCCAGCGGCAGCGGGTGGCCATGGGACGCGCCCTGGTGCGCGAACCCAAGGTGTTCCTCATGGACGAGCCCTTATCCAATCTAGACGCGGAGCTGCGCCTGCAGATCCGTCAGGACATCGCCCGCCTGCAGCGGGACACCGCCATCACCACGCTCTATGTCACCCACGACCAGGTGGAGGCCATGACCCTCGGGCGGCGCATCGCGGTGCTGAAGCAAGGCGAGTTGCAGCAACTGGGCAGCGCTCATGAACTGTACGGGCGGCCGGCCAATACCTTTGTGGCCGGGTTCATCGGCAGTCCGGGCATGAATATCTTCGAGACGCCACTGCGGCATGACGGGCATGGTTATGGCGTGGTCGTCGCCGGACAGTCGGTTTCGTTACGCGGTGCTCCTTATGCGGAAGCAGATCTGGCCTCTTTTGCCGGGCAGACGCTGCAGGCCGGTGTGCGGCCGGAGGGCTTGCATCTGAGCGCGGGCGAAGAGAAAAATGCACACGGAATTGAAGTGACGTTGTCGGGGGTGGAGCGGCTTGGCCATGAGGTGATCGTCCATTTTCCGGCGATCAATCGGAGCGGCGATTCACTGGCCGAGCATAGCGCGCGGCTGGCGTATCAGGATGGGTTGCAGATCGGTGATGAGATCAGTTTGAGTTTGGCGGTGGAGGATTTGTATTTGTTTGATCCGTCCGGGAGTGCTTTGCCTCGGTTTGAATAGATGATTGTGTCGCCGTTGACGACGGATTTATTTTGGGCGGCTTTCGCGCCGCGGGCGAGTGACTTTCTTTTGCGCGGCCAAAAGAAAGTCACCAAAGAAAAGGCCGCCCGGAGGCGGCGCTCCGCTGCGCGGAGTGCCCTGCGCTTCTCGCCGAGCCGGGCGCTCGCTAACTCACCCCCGGCGCCAAGGCGCCAGGGGCTCAAACAGAGCTCGCTTGTCTCCCGGCCCGGCTGCGATGCTCGGCGCCGCCTACGGGAGCCGGGTGCCACTTTCAGGCTTTGTGTCTTTGTTCGCCCTCCCCTTCAAGGGGAGGGCGGGGTGGGGATGGGGTTTTGTCAACATCACACGAACCATCCGCGTTCGACAACCCCACCCCTATCCTGTCCTTCCCCCTGAAGGGGAAGGGACGTATTAAACGAAGAGCTATGCCTGTTCCGGTTACCGCCCCAGGATCTCCGTCGCTGCGGCCGAGCACCGTTGGCCCCTTTATCTTACAAGTGGGGAGAAGCGCGCGGTTATCTGAGCGCAGCGAGTTCCGCGCGCGCCCAAAGTGGCAAGGAGCGCAGGGGAACTCATAGGGCCAAACCGTCGGGATGTCTTTTCTTTTGGTTACTTTTCTTTGAACAAGCAAAGGGAAGTAATCGGTATTAGTGGACGGGACCGCGATTCAATGCAGTTTATCGCCGCAGGCGATACGATCATTTTTTCCTAGAACCTATCTCAAAATGCGGAGGCGATCCAAAATTACTCAGGCCACACTCCAGAATATATCTCCACTTCGCCCTCTCCCTCCGGGAGCGGGTGGGGGTGAGGGGAGTAATATGCTGCAACTTATTGACATATTGCCCTCATCCTAACCTTCTCCCGGAGGGAGAAGGGACCAACATCAGTATTTTTAACACCCGCCACGCATACTCATACGTCGCAACTTAGTCAAATTCAATATTAAGATAGGTTCTAGATAGGTACGCCGTCCATCTCTAGCAAACTGCAATCACAGCAATTCCGCCGCCTGATCCGCCAGGCGCGAGCGTTCGCCGCTCAACAGCGTGACGTGGCCGCTGTGCAGCCAGTGCTTGAAGCGGTCCACCACGTAGGTGAGTCCCGAGGTGGTCTCGGTGAGGTAGGGTGTGTCGATCTGGCGGACGTTGCCCAGTACCACCATCTTGGTGCCGGGGCCGGCGCGGGTAATGAGGGCCTTCATCTGTTTCGAAGTGAGATTCTGCGCCTCGTCGAGGATCACGTATTTATTGAGGAAGGTGCGGCCGCGCATGAAGTTCATGGAGTGGATCTTGATGCGGTTGCGCAACAGATCGTTGGTTGCGGCGCGCCCCCAGCTGCCGCCATCGTTGCTGGCCAGCACCTCCAGGTTGTCCATCAGGGCGCCCATCCACGGCACCATCTTTTCCTCCTCGGTGCCGGGAAGGAAGCCGATGTCCTCGCCCATAGGCACCGTAGCGCGGGTCATGATGATTTCCTGGTAGCGCCGTTCGTCGAGCACCTGGGCCAGACCGGCGGCGAGGGTGAGCAGGGTCTTGCCAGTGCCGGCGTTACCCAACAGGGACACGAAGTCGATGGAAGGGTCCATCAGCAGATTGAGGGCGAAATTCTGTTCACGATTGCGGGCGTTGATGCCCCACACGTTGTGGTGACTGCTGCGGTAATTGGTGCACAGTTCCAGGGTGGCGTTGGCCCTGTCAATTTCCCGCACCATGGCCTCGAGGCCGTCGCCCTTGCCGTCGTGCACCAACTGGTTCGGATACCACTTTTCGACGTCCGGGCCGGTGATCTTATAGAAGGTCCTGCCGTCCTTCTGCCAGGAGCTGAGGTCCTTGCCGTTGCGCTCCCAGAATTCCGCCGACAGCAGAGTCTGCCCGGTGGCGAGCAGGCTGAGATCGTCCAGCACCTGATCGTCCCGGTAGTCTTCGGCGTGGATGCCGAGGGCGGCGGCCTTGACGCGCAGATTGATGTCCTTGGAGACCAGTACCACCGTGCGTTCCGGATGGAGTCCCTGCAGGGCGAGGATGGTCGCCAGGATGGTGTTGTCCGGCATGTTGCCGGGCAGGTCCCGCGGCAGGTCGTAACTGAGGGCGCGGGTCTGGAAGTACAGGCTGCCGCTGGCGAAGCTGCTGTCGGTGGTCGTCGGCAGCGGGAGCCCCATTTCGATTTCCTGGCGGGTGGCGTTCTGCACCAACTCCTCCATGAAGCGGCTGGCCTCTGTCGGTGGTCGTCGGCAGCGGGAGCCCCATTTCGATTTCCTGGCGGGTGGCGTTCTGCACCAACTCCTCCATGAAGCGGCTGGCCTGGCGGGCGTTGCGCGCCACTTCCGAGTGGCCGCGTTTGTTGTTGTCCAACTCCTCAAGGACGATCATAGGCACGAACACGTCGTGTTCCTGAAAACGGAACAAACACGAGGGATCGTGCATGAGCACGTTGGTGTCCAATACGATCAAGCGTCGACTCGAGTGCCTTTTCTTTTTTGACATAGCAGTATGGCCCGCAACTGAGGGAGAAGAATCGTCATGGGCGGCGTAAGACGGCGCGCCCGGGTTTTTTACTACTTTATTACTCATGCCAGCGTTATAACGCCTTTGCCGCCTCCAGCACCTCGGCGGCGTGACCGTCCACCTTCACCTTGCGCCACTCGCGGCGCAACACGCCCTTGGCGTCGATGAGGAAGGTGCTGCGTTCTACGCCCATGACCTGTTTGCCGTACATGTTCTTGAGCTTGATGACGTCGAACATTTTGCACAGCTTTTCGTTTTCGTCCGCCAGCAGGTCGAAATTGAAATTCTGCTTTTGCTTGAAGCCCTCGTGAGACTTGATGCTGTCGCGGGAGACGCCCAGCACGACGGTGTTGGCGCGCGTGAACCTGGCTTTGAGATCGCGGAAATCCTGGCCTTCCAGGGTGCAGCCGGGCGTATTGTCCTTGGGATAGAAATACAGCACGACGTTCTTGCCCTTGAGTTCGGCAAGGCGGATGGTCTTGTCCCCCGTAGCGGGCAGTTCAAAGTCCGGAACGGCCTTGTCAACGGTGATTTTACTCATGATTTTCTCCTTCAAATCGGGTCTTGGCGCGACGGGGGGGCCGATCCCGAGTATAGTCGGGCAGGGTGGCGGCTTGACAGTGTCCCGTGGAATGCTCGATTTTGCTATGATACGTGCTTCCGACATGGTAGTGAACACACTCATCCTCAGCGCCTTGTCAGGTTAGGCGGCGACAAGTACCATGCGGGTGGCAGATCCTAGGGAGATCCTTTCCAATGTTTCATGGCAGCATGGTGGCCCTCGTTACGCCCATGCACGCGGACGAGAGTCTTGATTCAGAGGGACTGGAACGTCTCATCGAATTTCACGTCGCGGAGGGCAGCGACGCCATCGTGGTGGTCGGTACCACCGGCGAATCGCCCACCCTGGACGAAAAAGAGCATTGCACGGTCATCCGCCAGGCAGTGGAATTCACCAAGCGCCGGGTGCCGGTCATCGCCGGCACGGGTTCCAACTCCACCCACGAGGCCATCGCCCTGACCCGCTGCGCCATGGAGGGCGGCGCCGACGCCTGCCTGTTGGTGACACCCTACTCGCCCATTCCGCAGATTCTCTACAACGTGCCGGGCCGCACCGCCTGCGACATGCTTCCCGAGACCGTCGCGCGCCTGTCCACCATTCCCAACATCGTCGGGATCAAGGAGGCCACCGGCAATCTCGGCCGCGGCCGGGAGATCCTGGAGCGCTGCGACGATCGCATCGACTTGTACAGCGGCGACGACGCCACCGCCATGGAGTTGATGCTGCTGGGCGCCAAGGGGGTGATCTCGGTCACCGCCAACGTGGCGCCGCGCGTCATGCACGAGATGTGCGAGGCAGCGACGGCCGGCGACCGCGCCCGGGCGACCACCCTCAACGAGCGTCTCGCCGGGCTGCACGAAACCCTGTTCGTGGAGGCTAATCCCATCCCGGTGAAATGGGCGCTGTACGAGATGGGCCTCATCCCGGCGGGCATTCGCCTGCCCTTGACCCCCTTGTCGGAACGCTATCACGATACCCTGCGTCAGGCCATGACACAGGCCGGCATCAATGGCTGAGTTTGCCCTTGGCATGAGCAGAGCCGTGTTGCGCCGTTTATCCGCGCTCGGCCTGTCGGTGGTGTGCGTAATCGCGCTGGCCGCCTGCAGCAATAGCAAGAAGGAAGACCAGCCCTACCTGCATAGTAAGGCTCCGCCGCCCTTGGAGGTGCCACCCGGCCTCGCCGTGCCCAAGCAGGATGCGGATACCGCGTTGCCCGAATTGCCGCCGACCGCCCCGACCGCCGAGGTGGGGATCACGCCGCCGAACCTGTTGAAGCAGGCGCAGGCCCAGGCACCGGACGAGACCACTCCTCCCGCCGCGGTTACCCTGCATATCGAGCAGCAGGGGGCGCAGCGCTGGCTGGTGGTGCCCGCGCCGGCGGATCAGGTATGGCGGCGCGTCAAGGGCTTTTTGGTGGAGCAGGGTTTCACCCTGGCCCAGGCGGACGAGAAGACCGGCACGCTGGAGACCGACTGGCGCGACGAGCCGCAGGCGGCGCAAGAAAACGAAGGGAACGCCGCCTCGAAGGGTGGGTTGAAGGACAAATTCACATTGCATGTGGCGCCGGGCCGCGTCTCCGGCAGCAGCGAGGTGACCGTGGCCCACCTCGGCCTGGAACGGGTCGTCGCCAAGGGTAAGGCCCAGTGGCAACCGCGGGCCGCCAACCCCACAATGGCAGCCGCCCTGCTCGACAAGTTGCAGGCGTATATTCAGGACAAGCAAGACACATCAGCGGCGGACGCCGACATGCCCGCGGTGCAGGCCACGCTGACCACCGACTCCACCACCGGTGTCTCCACCCTCAGCCTCAATAAAGATTTCGACCGCGTTTGGCAGAGCATCGGTGCCACCCTGCGCCGCAGCGGTTTCGTGATCGAAGACCGCAACCGTTCCGACGGAGTCTTTCTGGTGCGCCTGGGCGACGCCTTCCAGAATGACGGCAACTCGGGATTCGTCTCCCGGCTGCTCGGCGGCGAGGACAATGAGTCCGACAAGCGCTACCGCATCCACGTCAAGGACCAGGGCGACAAATCCGCGGTGCGCGTGGAGCATCCCGGCGGCGCGCCGGTGCATACCGGCATCGGCGAGCGTATCTTGAACCGGCTAAAAGACAAGATGGGCTAGGCGTGCGCTTCGCGGTGCTTGGCAGCGGCAGCCGCGGCAACGGCATGGTGGTCGAGATCGGCGCCACCCTGTTGCTCATCGATTGCGGCCTGTCGGTGCTGCAGGTGAAGCGCCGCCTGGCGGGGCTGGGCAAGCACCCGGATGACCTGACCGCAATCCTGGTCACCCACGAACACAGCGACCACGTTAACGGGGTGGCGGGCCTGGCCCGCAGCCAGGGTCTGCCGGTATGGGCCACGGCGGGGACGGCCCGGGCCGCGGGTCTGAGCGAAGCGACGGACTGCGTGTCGTTTGACTGCCACGAGCCGTTTGCCGTCGCCGACGCGGAGGTCACGCCCTATCCCGTCCCCCACGACGCGCGCGAGCCCAGCCAGTTCGTGGTCGGCGACGGGCGGCGGCGCCTGGGAATATTGACCGACGCGGGTTCGTCCACTCCCCACATCGTCGAGTGCCTGGATGGCTGCGATGCCCTGGTGCTGGAGTGCAACCACGACAGCAACATGCTGGCGGCGGGCAATTATCCGCCGCCCCTCAAGCAGCGGGTAGGCGGCCGCCACGGTCATTTGAGCAACGCCCAGGCGGCGGAGCTGCTGGGGAGCCTGGACGGCGCCCGGCTGCAGCACGTGGTAGCGGCTCACCTTAGCGAGAAGAACAACATCCCCCGGCTGGCCCGGCAGGCCCTGGCGGATGCCCTGGGCTGCGAGTCCGAGTGGATCGCCGTGGCGGATCAGGACCGGGGTCTGGCATGGCGCGAAGTAGTTTAGTAAAGTTGCGGGTTATTGAAGGGCACACAGCGGGTGCCCACCTTGATGTAATCCGCTTCAGGAGAAGCCTTCACGAGAACACCCTCCCCTTCAACGGGGGTGAGGCGGAAGGAGGAAAAGGTCCAGTGGGCCTTTTCTCCGCCGAACGGGCGTACGATATTTGTGTCCCGGCGGGAAACATTAATCTCCCTCCCCTTCAAGGGGAGGGGTGGGGATGGGTTTTCTTACCGCTTGCATAGATACTCGGGACGGGTAACCCCGCCCCCATTCCCGGATCGGGGTCCGGGACAGGCCCTGCCCTTCCCCTGAAGGGGGAAGGGCCGCTCTGTTCTGACTAGATTAAGATATTTCGGTTTTCAAACTATCCAAGTGGGGGACAAATGCAAATCGTAAAAGAGCTCTATTCCGGCAAGGCCAAGTCCGTATACACCACACACGACCAGGACAGCCTGGTGCTGGAATTCCGTGAC
>JARRQJ010000037.1:0-21081 GCA_037381915.1 Gammaproteobacteria bacterium
CCCGCGGCGAGGCGCTGCGGGCGTCGACGGGGCAGCGGCCTGAGCCGGCGCCGCGCCAGGCGTCGCCGGAGCATGGGCGGGAACGGCATCCAATTGCTGCGACGCATCGGTCATAGCGGATTGCGCCTGCTTGGACCACTGGTCCAGGGGCAACACCCGAGTGACGAAACCGTTGGCCGGACTTTTGGGAATATTGCCTTTGCCCCACCATTCGCCCCCTTCATGCATATCGAGCAGAAAGGGAATGACGATGGCGCCCAAGGCCACCAGCACCAAGGCGCCGACTATGCGCTGTTTAAAGTGATTACGATCCACATCTCATCCCATGGATAAACGCTCGTCTTGCACTTCCCCTTCACGACGCCGCCAGCCATCGGCGCCGGATTCCAAGGCGGCGGCGACGGTATAGAACGACCCGCAAACCACAATGCGATCGATCGGACCAACCGCAGCCCCCGCCCCGGCCAAGGCAGCGGGCAATGTTTCATATTCGTGCACCGCCTGTGCGCCGCCAACGGCCCGTACCTGCGCCGCCAACCGTCCGGCGGTGGCGGCGCGCTCCACGTCAAGGCCGGCCACGTGCCACACATGGACCGTATCCGCCAGGGCGCGCACCACCCCGGTCAGGTCCTTGTCCGCCAACATCGCCAACACGGCATGAGTACGTCCCGTACAGGGCAGCTCGCTCAGGCCCAGCGCCAGCGCCGCGGCGGCCTGGGGATTGTGGGCAACATCGCAAATGCGCAGCGCCTTCTCATCCAGGACCTGCAGGCGCCCGGGCAAATCCACGGTACTCAGCCCCACGCGCAATGCCTGCAGTCCGACGGGAAGCCGAGATTTCAGTACGTCCAAGGCCGTAATCGCCGCTGCGGCGTTCTTGAGCTGATAGGAACCGCGCAAGCGCGGCACGGGCAGGGTGTGGCGACGTTGCCCCATCCCCCACCACGACCAGGTCATCCCGCCCGGCTCGTAACCAAAATCGCGCCCAAGGCCCAGCAAAGGCACGTTCAGGTCCCGGGCGCACTCCACCACGCTGGCGGGAGGCCCCGTATCGCCGTATACCGCGGGGCGGCCGACACGAAAGATGCCCGCCTTTTCCGCGCCGATCTGCTCGCGATCCGTACCCAGCCACGCGCTGTGATCGACAGCCACCGTGGTCACCACGGCCACATCGGGAGCCATAACATTGACCGCGTCGAGACGGCCTCCCATCCCCACCTCCAAGACCACCGCATCCAAGGCGGCGCGGGAAAAGATGTCCAAGGCGGCCAGGGTGCCGAACTCGAAATAGCTCAGGCTGATGTCCCGCCGCGCCGCATCAACGCGGCCGAAGGCCTCGCACAAGGCCGTATCGCCGACCACAGCGCGGTCGATCCGCACACGTTCGTTATAGCGTAGCAGATGGGGTGAAGTGTAGGCACCAACACGGTAACCCGCCGCATGCAACATCGCCTCCAGCATGGCCACGCAGGAACCCTTGCCGTTGGTGCCGCCAACGGTGATAAGCGTGTAAGGCGGCTGCTCGATACCCATGCGCTGCGCCACTGCGCGCACGCGCTCCAGGCCCAAATCGATCTTAGCGGGGTGTAAAGTCTCTTGCCAGGCAAGCCATTCGCCGAGAGAGGAATAACGCATGTCCGTCGGAATCAGCGGTCCGCTATCGAGTATCCCATGGCAACCGTAAGCCGATAAGCGGACGGCCTATGGCCGGCGCGCCGATCATGTCATCGCCTGATGGGTTAAGATGCCCAGCAGATTGGCGATACGGTCGCGCATGTCCCGGCGATCGACGATCATGTCGACGGCGCCGTGCTGCAGCAGGAATTCACTGCGCTGGAACCCCTCCGGCAGGGTCTCCCGCACCGTTTGTTCGATCACCCGCGGTCCGGCAAAACCGATCAAGGCATTGGGCTCGGCGATGTTGACGTCCCCGAGCATGGCCAGGCTCGCCGACACCCCGCCCATGGTAGGATCGGTCAGCACGGAGATGAACGGGATACCTTTCTTATTGAGTCTGGCGAGGGCGGCGCTGGTCTTGGCCATCTGCATGAGGGAGATCAGGGCCTCCTGCATCCGGGCGCCGCCGCTGGCGGAAAAACACACCAAGGGAATACCTTCGTCCACGCACAGGTCCACGCCGCGCACGAACCGCTCGCCCACTACCGATCCCATGGAACCGCCCATGAAGCCGAACTCGAAGGCCGCCGTCACCAGCGGTTGTTCCTTGAGCTTGCCGTGCATCACGACCAGCGCGTCGCGCTCGCCGGTGCTCTTCTGGGCCTGGGTGAGGCGGTCTTTGTAGCGCTTGACGTCGCGAAAACGCAGCGCGTCCTGGGGCTCAATGTCCGCGCCGATCTCGACGCGCGGTTCGGGATCGAGGAAGGTGTCCAAGCGGCGCCGGGCGTTCATGCGCATATGGTGTGCGCACTTGGGACAGACGTCCAGGTTGCGTTCCATTTCCGCCCGATACAACACCGCAGTGCAATGCTCGCACTTGGTCCACAGCCCTTCCGGGATCGATTTTTTGGTCCTGCCTTCGGTACGAATCTTGGAAGGCAGGAGTTTTTCAAACCAACTCATAAGAGTCTCCCGGCAATTGGCGATTGGTGACAGTCATTGGCTTCAAACATCCGTTCCGGCTGAACGAGGAACACCGCGGCTGGTCAAGCGTCCATTGCCCGGCGCATTTCGGCGAGCAACGTCCCGACCTCCTCTGGAATCTTATCGGGCGTGTCGGCGAGCGCGCCAACCTTGCTGACCAGGGCGCTGCCGACGATGACCGCATCGGCGACCGCCGCCACGGCGGCCGCGGAGGCGCCGTCACGGATACCGAAGCCCACGCCGATGGGCAGCGTCGTGTGAGTACGAATCTCCTGGACTTTATTTGCCACCGCCGCGGTATCGAGACTTGCCGCGCCGGTGACCCCTTTCAACGATACATAATAGACAAAGCCACTGGCCGTGGCGCAGATTTTTTCCCGCCGCGCCTCGGTCGTGGTGGGCGCAAGTAAAAAAATGGGATCCAGATCCCGTTGCCTAAGCCATTCCACCAGGGCATGCCCTTCTTCCGGCGGCAAATCCACCGTCAAAACGCCGTCCACCCCGGCCTGGGCGGCGGCCGCGGCGAAGGCCTCGTAGCCCATGACCTCCACGGGATTGAGATAGCCCATCAATACCAACGGCGTCGTGGTGTCGTGGCGGCGAAATTCCCGCACCATGTCCAAGACCTGGTGCAGGCTCACATGATGAACCAGGGCCCGTTCACAGGCCTGCTGGATCACTGGGCCGTCGGCCATGGGATCGGAAAACGGCACCCCCAACTCAATGATGTCGGCTCCCGCCTCGACCAAGGCATGCATCAGCGGAACGGTCACCTTGGGATCGGGATCGCCCGCCGTGATGTAAGGGATGAGCGCCTTGCGCCCGGCGCCATGCAACGCGGCGAAACGTGCAGCGATGCGGCTCATAGGGTGATGCCCTCCCGCGCCGCTACGGTGTGGATGTCCTTATCGCCGCGCCCGGAGAGATTGACCACGATGACTTGCTCCTTGTCCATGGTCGGCGCCACCTGGGCGGCATAGGCCAGGGCGTGACTGGACTCCAGCGCCGGGATGATGCCTTCGATGCGGGTGAGGGCATGGAAACCGGCCAGCGCCTCGTCGTCGGTGACCGCCACGTAATTGGCGCGGCCGCTGTCCTTCAGCCAGGCATGTTCGGGACCGACGCCGGGATAGTCCAGACCGGCGGAAATGGAGTGGGTCTCGATGATCTGGCCGTCGTCGTCCTCCATGAGGTAGGTGCGGTTGCCGTGCAGCACCCCGGGACGGCCGGCGCACAGCGGCGCCGCGTGGCGGCCGGTGGCGACACCGTCGCCGCCGCCCTCTACACCCACCATGGCCACCTGCTCGTCATCGAGAAAGGGATAGAACAGGCCGATGGCATTGGAGCCGCCGCCGACGCAGGCAACGAGCATATCCGGCAGGCGCCCCTCCGCCTCCAGGATCTGGGCGCGGGCCTCGCGGCCGATGACCGCCTGAAAATCCCGGACCATGGCCGGGTAGGGGTGGGGACCGGCCACGGTCCCGATAATATAGAAGGTGTTGTCCACATTGGTGACCCAGTCGCGCATCGCCTCGTTCAAGGCGTCTTTGAGGGTCTTGGAGCCGGAGATCACCGGCACCACCCGGGCGCCGAGCAACTTCATGCGAAACACGTTGGCAGCCTGGCGCTGGACGTCCTCGGCGCCCATATACACCACGCACTCCAGACCCAGGCGCGCCGCCACGGTGGCCGAGGCTACACCGTGCTGGCCGGCGCCGGTCTCGGCGATGATGCGGGTCTTGCCCATGCGCTTGGCCAGGAGGGCCTGACCGATGGTGTTGTTGATCTTGTGGGCACCGGTGTGATTCAAGTCTTCGCGCTTTAGATAGATCCTGGCGCCGCCCAGTTCGCGGCTCCAGCGCTCGGCGAAATACAGGGGCGAGGGCCGTCCTACGTAATTGCTCAGATCGGCGTCGAACTCGGCCAGAAACCCGGGATCGGCGCGGAATTTCTCGTAGGCGAGCCGCAACTCCTCCAGCGGCTCCATCAGGGTCTCCGCCACGAAGCGCCCGCCGTAAGGACCGAAATGACCCTCGCCGTCGGGCAGGCTGTTAATCAATTTCGACACTGTCTACCCCTCGTATAAAAGCCGCGATCTTGGCGGCGTCTTTGATCCCGGGCGCCGCCTCCACCCCGCCGCTCACATCCACCGCCCACGGCCGTACCTGGGCCACGGCGGCGGCGACATTGTCCGGGGTCAACCCGCCGGCCAGGATCAGCGGACACGTCAAGGCGGCAGGCAGGCGCGACCAATCGAAGGATCGTCCGGTGCCGCCCGGCACCCCCTGCACGTAGGTGTCCACCAAAATCCCGGCTGCGTCGTCATAAGGCCGGGCCAGGTCAACCACATCCGTATCTCCGGCCATGTGCACCACCTTAAGATACGGCCGCCCGTAACCCCGGCACGCCTGCGCCGCTTCCTTGCCGTGGAACTGCAGCAGATCCAAGGGCACCGCCGCCAGTACTTCACGAATCTCCTCCGGCGCGGCGTCCACGAAGAGGCCCACAATGGTAACAAAGGGCGGCAGCGCCCGGACCACGGCCTGGGCCTGGGCGATGCTCACCGCCCGGGGACTCTTGGCGTAAAATACCAGGCCGATGGCATCCGCCCCCAACTGCGCCGCGGCCGAGGCGTCCTCCACTCGGGTGATCCCGCAGATTTTCACACGCGTTCGCATAGTTACAAGCCCTAGCTTACCGGCCGCCGAGCGAAAGGGCCACAAGGTTACCAGACCACCCGGGACGGGGAAAGCGCCGGCAAATCAAATCGGACGGGATAGGCGACGCCGGTAAGGTACAGGCCGGAAGACTGGGCGGTCACCCCGCCCAGGGTCCGGTCACGGCTTTCCAGCACCTCCCGGGCCCAAGTGGGGGGCTGGTTGCCGGCGCCGATGGTCATCAGCACCCCGGCGATGTTGCGCACCATATGATGGAGAAAGGCGTTGGCCTCCAGATCCAGAATGACCAGATCACGGTCCCGGGTCACCGCGAGTTCATAAAGACTGCGCACCGGGCTCTTGGCCTGACAGGCGATGGCCCGATACGCGGAAAAATCATGCTCGCCCACCAGCGCCCGCGCCGCCTGGCCCATCAATCCTTCATCCAAGGGGCGATACTCCCATGCCACCCGCCCGGCGAGGAAGGTGGGACGCAGTTCGCGATTGAGGATCACGTAACGATAACGGCGCCGCAGCGCGGAAAACCGCGCATGAAAATCGGCATCGACCGGGCGCGCCCATTGCACGCTGACACTCTTGGGTAGATTGGCGTTGGCGCCGTAGACCCAGGACCGCAGGGGGCGTTCGGCCTGGGTATCGAAGTGAACCACTTGCGCCGTGGCGTGGACGCCGGTATCGGTGCGCCCCGCGCACACCACCCGCACGGGATGATCCGCCACCCGGGACAAGGCCTGTTCCACCGCGCCTTGCACGGTGCGCACCCCATCCACCTGCAGCTGCCAGCCGGCAAAGTCGCCGCCGTCGTATTCAATTCCCAGGGCAATGCGCATAAGCCAAGGTCACCACAAGTAAATGGCTATTTTACTGCAGAAATCGCCCGCAGGTCCGCTGAGAGCGCCCCCCGGCGCAGCAAGGATGCTTATTAGTTAAGGTGGTGAGAATCGCGGCCAGAAGGGTCAGGTCGGGGCATCCGCAGCCAACCGCAGGGCACGGCGTTCGTTCCTGATCAGCCACTCGCGAATGCGCCGCGAGTCCCCGTATTTGCTGAGTTTACCCCAGGAATCCAGCAATACGATGATCACCGGGCGCTCGCCGATCACCGTTTCCATCACCAGGCAATTCCCGGCGTCGTCGGTGTAGCCGGTCTTACTCAAATTGATATCCCAGGCGGAGGAACGCACCAGACGGTTGGTGTTGACGAATTGAATCGGTCTGTGCCGGCGGCGATCGGTGACGCTGAATTCGCCGGTGGTAGTGAACTTGCGGATCAGCGGGTATTTGATGGCGGCGTTCACCAGGATAGCGAGATCCCCGGCGGTAGAGGCGCTGCCGTTGTTGAGGCCGGCGGCGTCGGCGTAGTGGGTATGGCTCATACCAAGGAGGCGCGCCTTTTCGTTCATGATGCGCAGCATCATCCGGCGCCCGCCGGGGTAGGTGCGCGCCAAGGCGGCGGCGGCCCGATTATCCGACGCGGCCAGGGCGGCGAGCAGGACGTCGTGCCGCGTCAGCTTCACGCCGATGCGCAGGCGGGAGGCGGAACCCCGCAGGTGGTCACGATCCTCCGGGGAGATAGTGATGACGTTGTCCATGGGCAGGTGGCGGTCCAAGGTCACCATGGCGGTCATGAGCTTGGTCACCGAGGCGATGGGGAGCTGCTCGTCCTTATGGCGCGAATAGAGCACTACCCCTTCGCGCTCATCCATGACCAGGGCGGCGGCGGAGCGCAGAAACGGCGCCCTGGGTTTGAGGCGCACGATGTCCTCGGCGCTGACCTGGAGATCGCCATCATCGGCGTAAGCATTGCTCACGAATGAGGCGCCGGGCAATACCCACAGCGTCCATAGCCCCATTAACAGTGCCCCACCTGCTTTGATAAATCGCTTATGGCGCATAATACATCCTGTATCTATTATTAGTCAGCCCCGCAAATGATAACCAAATCTTCCCAATAACATAAGTCACTTGGAACTGTATCGGTCGGTATCCATACCCTGTTGAGACGGGTGTCGCCCACTGAAGCGTGCATCGAGATATGCGACGAATCGCCGGCGGATCTCCTTATGGGTCAAGGCCTGGATATGTCCGCCTTGCGCCACTCGCCACAATTCCTTTGGCTGACGCGCCGCCGCATATAAGGCCTCGGCATGACTGATGGGTACGATCGGATCATGGATACTGTGAATGATCAAAAGCGGAATCGGACTGATGTCGGCAATGACGTTTATGGGGCTGTATTGGTCGTCGACAGTCAGCGACAAGGGTACCTGCAGGGCCCAGGTCAACCAGAAGGCCGCCAGCTTCTCGCGCGTAATGCGTCGATAGCTGCTGAAGGCGCTGTCGATGATCAGGGCCTTTATCCGCGAACGATAAGGGCTGTGGGCCACGGCATAAACCGCCAGGGAAGCGCCCAGGCTCTGGCCGAACACCACCATCCCATGAGTGCGCACTTCGGACCGATCGGCCAGCCAGGCGATCGCCGTCTCGGCATCGGTCAGCAGACCCGGTAGCGACGGCGTTCCGGTCGATTCGCCATAACCCCGATAATCGAAAAGCAATACGTTGTAATGTTGCGCAGGCAACCAGTAGACGCTGGCGATGTGAGTGCTGATGTTCTCAGCGTTGCCATGCAGGAACAGCACTGTTCCCTTCGCCGTTCCCTGCGCGGGCAGATACCAGGCGTGCAATTTCTCCCCATCGGGGGTGTGCAGATAGACATCCCGATAATCCAGGCCGATGCGCGCGGGAGTGAGCACCATAGTGCGTTGCGGTTGAAAAAAGGCGCCGGTGCACCCCTGCAGCAGGGTCAGACACAGAATCGATACAAGGAAGTGCCTCATCAAAAATACCAGTGCCAGTCCAAGGCGGCCGTCCGCCATTCCTTGCCACGTTCGTGTTTGGCGCTCAAGGTCAAGCGTAAGGCCTGTTGACGCCCGAAACTGACGCTCTGCGCCAGACTGATCTCGCTTTCGCCATGCTTATCGCCGACCGCATAGTCTTGCGCACGGGCGAACAGATTCAGCTTCCAGGACGTTAAGGGATGGACGAACAAACCGACGCTGGGGCCGGCGCCTAGTGCAAAATCGCTGCGCAGTTGAGGGCCGACATCCAGGGTCCCCTCGAAAAAGCCGTATGCCACCACGCTGTTCCAACTACCCAATGCCAGTCCGGCCCCGCCGTTGGTATGATACACGGCGACATGCTCGCCATCGCGCCGGCGGGTGCGCGCAATCCCGGTATTAATCTTCCATGACACCGGCTTGAAAAAGGCATCGCGCGGCGACAGCGACAGGATATCCACCAGCGTAAGCCTTTGCAGCTCCGCGCTGCCGCTGCCCTGATAGTGGCGGAGGGCAATATCCATGAAATTGATCTGCGCGCCGCTGGTATAGCCGCCACTGGGGTCCAGCAAATCATTATAGGCGGGCCTCACCGCCAGACTCTGAAAATTTCGCCCGTCCCGGCGTCCCACGCCCACCGCCACGCGCCGGGTCTTGTGGCCTTGATCGGGGCGCACCGCGGGCATCGGCGGCTCGAAGTCATCCTTTCCCGCTGGCAAGTGACTGCGGGCCAGCAACAATTTGCGCGACAGACGCGCCGCCGCCTGATGTTGGCGCTCACCCTCACCGTCCTGGTAACGGACCAGCGCATACGCCGTTTCCAACAGCTTGGCTTGTTCAGCCGCCGGCAAGCCCTGTAATACCGGATTCCTGGCGTCATTCGCCGCCAAACGACTTACCTTGCGGCGCTCCGCAGCGGTAATGTGCGTCAGGCGGTAACGCAGACGCGTATTGTTGGCGGGACGGTAAACCACCTGCTTCAACATCCCGGACTTTTCCACCACGCTGCGCACCGTGTCCACCGGAATCACCCAACCGTGGAAACTGCTGGTCAGCGCCAAACTGGGCCTCGCCACATCAAACAACGAGAGCAGATAGTAGGCGCAATTCTCGTCAAAAAAATAATAATCGAAGCGGGTGGGGCCCAATTCCCAGGCATGCCGCAGGAGCCGATCGATTTCGTCCTTGTTGAAGTTAAGCCGGTACTCCCAGATATCGCGATTTTCCATATCGCTGTATTCCTTCACCTTGACGTAATAAGGCGAAATAGAGAAAAGGCCGGGGTAGGCGCCTATCAGACTCTTTAAGGTGAAGAACATGCCATTATCATCGGTGGGACCCACTGCATAATTGACGGCGTACGCCAGCAGGCGGGTACGCTTATCCTGATTAGGGGCATCGACACGCAGGAAGGTGTGACCGAACATCGACGAGGGATTGTTGATATAGGCGGAGGGAAACACCAGGGTCAGGGCGCTGGCATCTAGGGCTGCACGCCATTTCCGGAATCGCTCGCAGCGCTGGGGTGGCAAGCGCCGCGGATCAAACTGCAGTTCCCGCTTCAACCATGTATAGCGGGCGATAAATCTGCATTGCGGATGTTGCACGGTGTCGGTTTCGACCACCGGCGGCGCGAAAAAGGCCCGCAGCGTGGCATCCAGCTCCGCGCCCGGGTCGCTCTTGCCGTCGGGCGCCAGATAGAAACCGGGATCGTCAGCCTGGCCGACGACGCCCGGGAAAAGCAGGTTCCTGCGATAATGTACCAATGCCAACCATTCGGGCGCGGCTGCCAGATTAGCGGCATGGGCGCGGTCGATGAGTTCATGCAGATAGGCATTGGCGGCAGCGAATGTTGGCGCGGGAATACAGGTAATTCCCAGCATGAGTAGAACAACGACACGCAACATCCAGTCTTACCCTCAACAAAACACCCAGCGCTTCACGCTGGGTGTTTTGGCTATACAACGTCAGGTTATACGAGGTGTGCGTACCGTGCCAATTCGTTGTTTGATGCGAGCACGTGATTCAACGCACCGATCACGTATTGGGTGCTGGTATGTTCCGAGGGGATGATCTCGGCGAAGTGCGCCTTGGTGGCGGCGAAGAAGGCCGTCTTATGGGCATCATCCACACCGATCAGGCTGGCCAGGGATTCCAAGGTTTCACCATTGCCAACCGCCATATCGTGGGCCAGCTTGTCCAGATTAGTGTTAATGAACATGGATACCATCGCCGGAGTATCGACCACACCGTCTTTAGCACAACCTAAGGTGCCGGAAGAAATACCGAAGGTTTGATTGCCCAGCGTGCCGTTGGTGGTAACTGCCAGCACCTCCGGAGCGACACCGGATTGGCCTTTGAATATGATGGAGCCGACACCGCAACCGGTATTATTAGGCGCCGCCAACACTACGCCGATAGGTGACAGCGTCAGTACTGCTGCTATGATTAGTTTGTTTCTCATTTTCGTCCTTCTCTTCGTTAGTTGAATGTACCGGGAATTCCTTCCCGTCTCTTAATAAATCCGCCGCCCGGCTTTGTCAAGCGCAAACCACAATCAATCGGCACAATACAATTTAGCCGTGCATTTAGGTAAGGCTCTCCGCGCGATTGGATTTATAGTAGTTGATCAGCCCGTTGGTGGAGGAATCGTGAGTTGCCACCACGTGCTCATCAGCCAACTCCGGCAGAATGGTATTGGCGAGCTGCTTGCCCAGCTCCACCCCCCATTGATCAAATGAATTGATGTTCCAGATGATGCCCTGGGTGAAGATCTTGTGTTCGTAAAGCGCGATCAAAACCCCCAAGGTGTATGGGTTGAGCTTTTGGAACAACAGGGAATTGGTAGGCCTGTTGCCGGGAAACACCTTGTGCGGCATCAAGCGCTCGAGTTCGTCACCGCGCAAGCCGGTCGCCGTGAGTTCGGCGTGCACCTCCGCCGCGGTCTTGCCCCGCATCAATGCCTCGGTCTGGGCAAAGAAATTGGACAATAAAATGCGGTGATGACCGCCGACGGGGTTGTGGCTCTCAATGGGCGCCAAGAAATCGCACGGAATCAGTTTGCTGCCCTGGTGAATCAATTGATAAAAGGCATGCTGGCCGTTGGTCCCCGGCTCGCCCCAGATCACCGGCCCGGTGGAATAATCCACGACTGCGCCGCCGCGATCGACACGCTTGCCGTTGCTTTCCATGTCACCTTGTTGAAAATAGGCGGGAAACCGGTGCATGTATTGATCGTAGGGAAGAATGGCATGGGTCTGCGCGCCGAAGAAGTTGTTGTACCAGATTCCCAGCAATCCCATGATCACAGGAAGATTTTCCTCAATGGGCGCGCTGCGGAAGTGAGTGTCCATCGCATGGGCGCCGGCCAGCATCTCTTCGAAGTTATCCATGCCGATGGCCAGGACGATGGACAGACCGATGGCGCTCCACAGGGAATAACGCCCGCCCACCCACTCCCAAAATTCGAACATGTTTTGAGTATCGATACCGAAGGCCGCCACCTCCGCAGCATTGGTGGACAGGGCCACGAAGTGCTTGGCCACGGCCGCTCGATCTCGCGCATGTTCCAGGAACCAGGCGCGCGCCGTCCGGGCGTTGGTTATGGTCTCTTGAGTGGTAAAGGTCTTGGAAGCGATCACGAACAGGGTCGTCTCGGGATCGATACGTTTCAGGGTCTCGGCGATATGGGTGCCGTCGATGTTGGATACGAAATGCGGCCGCAATCCGTGTTCGCCGTAGGGTTTGAGCGCCTCGGTCACCATCACCGGACCCAGATCGGATCCGCCGATACCGATGTTCACCACATCGGTGAACCGCTCGCCGCTGTATCCCAGCCGTTCCCCGTTTCGCACCTGCTCGCTGAAGCGGCGCATTTGCTCCAGTACCGCGTTGACCTTGGGCATCACGTCCACGCCGTCGCTGATAATGGGATGGTTGGAACGATTGCGCAACGCCACGTGCAACACCGCCCGTCCTTCGGTGAAGTTGATCTTGTCACCATTGAACATCCTCTCGATCCACTCGCCCAAGCGCGCCTGGTGCGCCAGCTCGAACAACAGGGCCATGGTCTCTTTGGTGACAATGTTCTTGGAATAGTCGAGCAAGAGATCGCCGTAACGCAAGGAAAAATCCACGAAGCGCTGCGGCTCGGAGGCGAACAGATCCCGCATATGGACATGACGCATCACCTCGTAATGACTGCGGAGCGCCTGCCACGCGGTGGATTGAGTCAATGCGGACATCCCTGTTCTCCCGATTCATTAATTGAATGACTGTCCCTGAAGCCGGCCAATCAATATGCCTCCAAGTCGGCGCCCGTGATATCCAAGGAGTGGCGCCAGAATTGATCCTCACGCTCGAACAGCCGGTACGTACCGCGCGGCCCCCAGGTACCCGCCGCATAGGTGTTGATGAAATCCCGTTCCATGGACCACACCTTGATGATGGGATCCACCACGCGCCACGCCCATTCCACTTCATCGTAGCGTAAGAACAGGGTGCGGTCCCCCTCGATGACGTCGACCAGCAGGTCGCCGTAGGCATCGAACTCCGACTCACCGTCGTGGCGATAGCTGGCGTCGAGACTGGTGGTGCGGGTACGCATCTCCAGGCCCGGCACCTTGACCTGCAGTTCCAGGCGCAGGCATTCCTTGGGTTGTATTCCCAGCAGCAGCCAATTGGGCTTCAGCTGCTCCAGATGGGTATTGCGGAACAAATGCTGAGGAGGATGCTTGAAGCGAATGGTGATGGCGGAGGCGCCCTCCTGCATGCGCTTGCCGGTGCGCAGGTAGAAGGGCACACCCTTCCAGCGCCAGTTGTCCACATAGAGTTTCAGCGCCGCATAGGTCTCGGTGGTACTGCGCGGGTCCACGCCGTCCTCTTCCAGATAGCCGCGCACGGTCTCGCCGCACACCGAACCGGCGGTGTATTGCGCGCGAAAGGCGTGGGCATGCACGGCGTTCTGCGGAATGGGCCGTATGGATTTCAGCACCTTGACCTTTTCGTCGCGCAAGGATTCGGCGTCCATCATGGCCGGCGGCTCCATGGCCACCAGGGTCAGCAATTGCATAAGATGGCTTTGAATCATGTCGCGCAGGGCGCCCGCGCCCTCGTAATAGTCGGCGCGGTTTTCGATGCCAAGAGTCTCGGAATGAGTGATCTGCACATGGTCGATGTATTGGCGGTTCCACCACGGCTCCAGCATGATGTTGGCGAAGCGAAAGACCAGGACGTTCTGCACCGTGCCCTTGCCCAGATAATGATCGATGCGATAGATCTGACTTTCCTCCAGATATTTGTGCATCGCCTGCTGCAGGGCCTGGGCGCTCAGCAGGTCGTAGCCGAAGGGCTTTTCGATCACCACCCGGCGCCAGCCGTTGCTTTGACTGAGCAGACCGGTCTTGCCCAGACGCTCGATGGATTCGCCGAAATCGCTGGGGCGGAGCGCCATGTAGAAGATGATGTTGGTCGGAAACCGCGGGTCTTCGATCAAGGTATCCTTCAGCATGTCCACCGATTCGGCGTCGTGCAAGTCGCCCTGCAGATAAAAGAGCCGTTCCTGGAAACGTTCGAACGTCTGGGGATTGAAGGCCTCGCCATATTTTTCGCGCAACATGCCCTCCACTTCGTCCAACCATTGCTGCCGCTCCCAGGTACGCCGTCCGAAGGCCACGATCACCGTCTTCTCGGGAAGGCGGCCCACTTCTTCCAACTGAAACAGGGACGGCATCAATTTGCGCCGGGCGAGATTGCCGGTGGCGCCGAAGATCACCAGACTGCAGGCCTGCATCAATGTTCTCCTGATTTCTTGACGGCATGGCCGCCAAAGGCATTGCGCATCATGGACAACAGTCGATAGGGATAGCCTTCGCTATCCTGACTGGTAAAGCGCATCTGCAGGGCCAGGGTCAAGACCGGAGTCGGCACCCCCTGAACGATGGATTCTTCGATGGTCCAGCGCCCCTCGCCGGAATCCGCCACATAGGGCGCCACGTCCTCGAGTTTTTGATCTTGCTTGAGCGCCTCGGCGGACAGGTCCAGCAACCAGCTGCGCACCACCGAACTGTGGCGCCACAGTTCGGCGATCTGGGCAAGATCGAGCTTGAATTCCCGCTTGCCGCGCAACAAGGCGAAGCCTTCGGCGAAGGCCTGCATCATGCCGTATTCGATGCCGTTATGCACCATCTTGGTGAAATGACCCGCCCCTATCGGACCGACATGGGCCCAGCCGCAATCAGGCGCCGGCGCCAGCACCTTGAGGGCCGGCGCGACCAGCTCCACCACCCCCGCTTCGCCGCCCACCATCAGGCAATAGCCGTTGGCCAGACCCCATACCCCGCCGGAGGTGCCGGCATCCATAAAACCGATACCATGGTCGGCGAGCAACTTGCCGCGACGCTCGCTCTGGTGATAGTTGGAATTCCCGCCGTCCACCACCACGTCGCCTTCCTCCAAGAGAGGAATCAAGTCATGAATGGTCTGCTCGGTGGCCTCACCGGCGGGCAACATCAACCATACCACCCGCGGCGCCGTCAACTTCTCGACCGCCTCGGAGAGGGATCCCGCGGGTATCAGGCCCTCTTCCGCCACCAGGCGATTCACAATCTGCGGTGAACGGTTGTAGCCCACCACCTCGATACCCCCGCGGCACAGGCGCCGGGCCATATTGGCGCCCATCTTGCCCAAGCCCATCATCAACATACGCATGTCAGGTCCTTTCTCCATTGCGTCGCCACCGCCGTCGGACGTCCTGTTGTTTTGTATATCGCCAGTGCGGAGGCTGCCTTTAATTCCCTCTCCTTACAACTTCACACCTTATGATAAGGTAACACGCGTCGAATACTAAGCTTAGACAGCATTCCACCACTGCGTTGCAAGGAAATTCCGTGACAGCCAAGAAATCGCTCGCCGCCAAAAACAAGAAAATCCTGTTTGTCACCAGCGAGGCTCACCCCCTGATCAAGACCGGGGGTCTGGGCGACGTATCGGGAGCTCTCCCGGGCGCCCTCAAAGAATACAAACAAGACGTCCGGCTCATCCTACCCGCTTACCGTGACGCCATGCGCCACAGCGGTCCGTACACCATCGCCAGCCTTGTTTTTCAACCGGCCATCCACCCTATACGCCTGCTGGAGGGGCGCCTCCCCGACAGCAACATTATCGTGTGGCTGGTGGACATCCCCTCCCTGTTCGATCGGCCCGGAAATCCCTATTTGGGACCGGACGGCCGCGACTGGCCGGATAATGCCCTGCGCTACGGCATGTTCGCCCGGGCGGTGACCGCTATCGCCTTGAATCAGGCGGGCCTGGACTGGCACCCCGACATCGTCCATTGCAACGACTGGCAGACCGGGTTGATCCCCCCTCTGCTGTCGCTGCACTCGCCGCGACCCGCGACCGTCTTCACCGTTCACAATCTAGCCTATCAGGGGATCTTTCCCGCCAGCCAATATCAGGAGCTGGGCTTGCCGGCGGAGCTATGGGGCATGCACGGCCTGGAATTCTACGACCAGCTTTCCTTCATCAAGGGCGGATTGCTGTACGCGGATATGATCAGCACCGTCAGCCCCACTTACGCCAAAGAGATTTGTACGCCGGAGTTCGGCTGCCATCTGGACGGCCTGCTACGCAGTCGCGCCGATCGCCTGATGGGCATCCTCAACGGCGCCGACTACGGCGAATGGGACCCGAGGCACGACGTCCACCTGCCGCATCATTACGGCCCTGACGACCTCCAAGGCAAGGCGGCCGACAAGGCCGCCCTGCAAAAAGAGCTTGGTCTGCGACATGAACCCGAGGTCCCGCTCCTCGGCTTCGTCGGACGCCTGGTGCCGCAAAAGGGGATCGACCTGATACTGGGCGTGCTGGGCAACCTCCTTGACCAAGAAGTCCAGTGCGTATTCCTGGGCTCGGGCGACAAGGATTCCGAAAAGGCGCTCACTGAACTGGCGGCCCACTACCCGCACCGCTGCCATGTCAGGATCGGGTTCAGCGAGCAATTGGCCCACCACATCGAGGCGGCGAGCGACATGTTTCTCATGCCGTCACGCTATGAGCCCTGCGGACTCAACCAGATCTACAGCATGCGCTACGGCACGCTGCCCATCGTCCGCCGCACGGGTGGCCTCGCGGACACGGTGGTGGATGCCGCCGCCGGACTGGATAACGCGACCGGCTTTGTGTTCGACGAACCGACGGCGACGGCCCTGGCCGCCGCCGTACAACGCGCCTTGGACCTTTACCGCACTAACCCCCGCGGCTGGCTGCAGCTCATGCACAATGCCATGAACCGCGACTACAGTTGGCGCCAGAGCGCCGGCGCCTACCTGGACCTCTATCAGCAGGCACTTATTCATTGCGGGCAGACAAATCCCACCAAGGCCATATAGCTGTATAATGCTCTCCCGTGTACGCGGCGTGCCGCGGCGCTCTGATAATAAATCCCGAAATTTCAAACAATAGTGAAGCACCATGAGTGACAAACAACTACGCGCTCGCGTCAAGCTGTTAGGCAAATTATTGGGCAATGTGCTCCGCGCCCAGGCCGGCGGACACGTCCTCGTGGCCGTCGAAACCCTGCGCAAGGGCTATATCAGCCTGCATGAGGAGGAAAATCCCCGGCGCCGCGCCCGCCTCAGCAAGCTGATCAGCAAACTCGAACCGGATACCCTCACCCACGTGGTACGGGCCTTCAGCACCTATTTCAGCCTGGTTAACCTGGCGGAAGAGGCTAATCAATATCAATACCGGACCGAACAGATTCGCAAGGGCGGTCCCCTGTGGGTGGGGTCCTTCGACCATACCCTGCGCCAGTTTCACGCCCAGGGGGTCACCGCCGAACAATTGCAGCTCTTATTGAACAAACTGGCGTATATCCCGGTATTCACCGCCCATCCCACCGAGGCCAAGCGCCGCACCATCCTCGAGGCCGTGCGCCGTATCTTCGTCACCAGCGAGGCATTGGACGACCCGCGTATCGGCGAGGAAGAAGAGGCCGCGATCATCCGCCGCCTGGAGAGCGAGATTCAAATCCTGTGGAAGACCGACGAAGTGCGCGCCAAGCGTCCCCAGGTACGCGACGAGATCCGCAACGGCCTGTTCTACTTTCAGGAAAGCCTGTTCGACGCCGTACCGCGCATGTATCGCGGCCTGGAAAAGGGCATCAGGCGCATCTACGGCGAGGAACTGGAAGAAACCCCCGTCACCGTGCCCAGCTTCCTGCGCTTCGGCTCATGGATTGGCGGCGACCGTGACGGCAATCCCTACGTCACCCCCGACACCACGGTGATGGCGGTACGCCTGCATGCGCGCACCGCGGTACTGACCTACATCAACCGCATCATCCGCCTGAGCCATGTCCTCACCTACTCCAGCTTGTTATGCCGGCCGTCGGACGAATTCATGCAGGGGCTGCGCCGCGACGAGGCCTTTTGCGCCATGGCCTTTCAGGACAATCCCGACCGTTTCTGCAATGAACCCTATCGGCGCCAGCTGTACATCATGCGCTATCGTCTCGAGCGCAACCTGATCAATATCAAGACGCGTCTGGAGGGCAAGACCCGCGCCTTCGAAGAGGACCAATACGACGACGCCGGGGAACTGCTGAGGGATCTTTACGTCATCCGCGACTCCTTGATCGGTCACGGCGACGGCGAGATCGCCAACGGCGAATTGCAGGACTTGATTCGCCTGGTGGAGACCTTTGGTTTTTTCCTGGTCAAGCTCGATATCCGCCAGGAGTCCGGACGCCATACCGCCGCGGTCGCCGAAATCCTCAACCACATCGCGGGCAAGCGAGTGGACTATTTCGCCCTGGACGTAGGCACGCGTCTGGCCCTGCTGGGCGAATATATCGTCGACGCCGCCGCCCTGAGCTTCGATCGCAACAGCCTCACACCCGAGACCCGGGAGACCCTGGAGGTCTTCGATGTGATGCGCGATATGCGCGAGGAAGTCAGCGCCGAATGCTTCGGGCATTACGTGATCTCCATGACCCATAACGCCAGCCATGTCATGGAGGTGATGTTCCTGGCATGCCTCAGCGGACTAGTCGGCCGCCGGGACAATCGCTGGTTCTGCCATGTGCGCGTCAGCCCCCTGTTCGAGACCATCGACGACTTGAGCCGCGTCGAAGAGGTGTTGTCCATGTTATTGGACAACCCGGTCTACGCCGCGCTGCTCGCCGCCTCCGGCAATCAACAGGAGGTCATGCTGGGCTATTCCGATTCCTGCAAAGACGGCGGCATCCTCGCCTCGGCGTGGAAACTCTTCGAGGCGCAGAAGACCATCATCGCGGTCACCGCGGCGCGCCATGTGCAATGCCGGCTGTTCCATGGCCGCGGCGGCACTATCGGCCGAGGCGGCGGACCCACCCACGAATCCATCCTGGCGCAGCCGCGACGCACCGTGCAAGGCGAGATCAAATTCACCGAGCAAGGGGAAGTGCTGTCCTACAAATACAGCAACTGCGAAACGGCGGTTTATGAACTGACCATGGGCGTCACCGGCCTCATGCTGGCCAGCCGCGGCGTGATCATGCCGATGGAGACGGCACGCTACGACTTCCTGGGAATCATGGATCAGCTGGCGGCCAGCGGCGAAAAGACCTACCGCGCACTCATCGATCAAACCCCCGGCCTGTTGGATTTTTTCTACGATGCCACCCCGGTCAGCGAATTCAGCCTACTGAACATCGGCTCGCGCCCCACTCATCGCAACAAACAGAACCGCTCCAAGGACTCCATACGCGCCATTCCCTGGGTATTCGCCTGGGCTCAATCCCGCTTCACCCTGCCCGCCTGGTTCGGCATCGGCAGCGCCCTGGAACAGTGGCGCAGCAATGAACCGGATCGTCTGGCAAAGTTGCAGCAAATGTATCAGGAATGGCCGTTCTTCCGCAGTCTGCTGAGCAACACCCAAATGTCCCTGTACAAGGCCAATATGACCATCGCGCAGCAATACGCCCATTTGAGCAACGATCCGGATGTCGCGCAACGCATCTACGCGGTCATCCGCGATGAGTATCAACGCACCGTCACGCAAATCCTCAATGTGGTGGGTGCACAGCGTCTGATGGAGGAAAACACCACGCTGGCCCTGTCGTTGACACGGCGCAATCCCTACCTGGATCCGCTCAACCATATCCAGATTACCCTCTTACAGCGGTTCCGCGACATGGATTTGGACGAAAACGCCCGGCTGGTATGGCAGGATCCCCTGTTGCGCTCCATCAACGCCATAGCGGCGGGCATGCGCAACACCGGCTAAGGACGAACGGCGCACATGCAGGCGCGCACTTACCGCAGCGCCGCCTCCCCGCTCAGGCCACCTGCACGGGGATGGAGCTGCTTGTACGCGCAATGCGGTTATGGGCGTCGAGATAAACCAAGGTGGGTTTGAAATTGACCAGCTCGTGCTGGGTGAGGACCGCATAGGTGCAGATGATCACGCGGTCTCCGGGCTGGGCCTTATGGGCGGCCGCGCCGTTCACCGAAATGATGCCCGACCCGTCCTCGGCGCGGATCGCATAGGTGATGAACCGTTCGCCGTTGGCCATGTTGTAGACCTGGATCTGCTCATATTCACGGATCCCCGCGCTGTCCAGCAAGGCCCCGTCGATGGCGCAGGAACCGTCGTATTCGAGTTCCGCGTGGGTCACCCGGGCGTGATGCAACTTCGATTTGAGCATGGTGTACTGCATGGTCCGATTACCTTTGCGCCTACAATTTTTCTATTTCTGCAAAATATTATGGGGGTTTACGCCCGATCCTTCAATGTCACGGGCAGATTATCGATCAGGCGGGTCGTCCCCAACCAGCCGGCCGCCAATATTATCAATCGCGAATCAGCGGCTTGGGGCGGCTGCAGATCGTCGGCGCGCCGGATCGCGACATAATCGGGGCGCAGGCCGCACTCCCGCAGAATCTCCATGCCCTGCGCCGCCAGGCGCTCGTAGGGCGCTCCGGAGTTGAGGCGTTCCCCCAGCCACTGCAAGGTTTGGTACAGCCGCGGCGCCTGGCGCCGTTCTTCCTCGGACAGATACGCGTTGCGCGAGCTCATGGCCAGGCCATCCGCCTCGCGCACCGTCGGCTCGGCGACGATTTCGACACCCATGCCCAGATCGGCAACCGACCGCCGCACCACCAACAATTGCTGGTAGTCCTTTTCGCCGAACACCGCCACATGGGGGCGCACCGCATTGAACAATTTCACCAGCACCGTCGCCACCCCGGCGAAGTGTCCCGGACGGGATGTACCGCACAGGATGTCGGACAAACCCGGCACCTCCACGCGCACCGCACCGTCGACGCCGTACGGATAGAGTTCCTCCACCTCCGGGGCGAACAACAAATGCACGCCGCCTTCCGCCAACTGGAGGCTGTCCTGTTTCAACGTGCGGGGATAAGCGGCGAAGTCCTCCTGCGGACCGAACTGGGTGGGATTGACGAATAGGCTCACTACCACCTTGTCCGCGGCCCGGGCGGCGCGCTTTATCAATTGCAGATGGCCATCGTGGAGGTTGCCCATGGTCGGAACCAGGGCGACGCGTTCGCGGCGAGCGCGCCATTGATCAACGGCGGAACGCAGCTGCGCGATGGAATGCACGGTTTGCATCAATCAAAACCGTGTTCCGGGGCGGGAAACGCGCCGCTCTTCACCGCCTCCACGTAACCGGCCACGGCCGCGCGGATATCGACCCCGCCCGCCATGAAATCTTTGGCGAATTTGGGGCGTCTGCCCGGCGTGATCCCCAACATGTCGTACAGCACCAGGACCTGACCGTCGCAGTCCGGCCCGGCGCCGATGCCGATGACAGGTATGTCCACCGCCTGAGTGATCTCGGCCGCCAGGCCCACCGGGACACATTCCAACAACAGATCGTCGGCCCCTGCCGCTTGCTGGGCCAGCGCATGCTGGAGCATAGCGCGCGCCGCCACCGCGTCGCGCCCCTGAACCCGATAACC
>JARRQJ010000038.1:0-20742 GCA_037381915.1 Gammaproteobacteria bacterium
GCAATCGACCGGCTGGTGTAGCAACAAGATGTCGACGAATTATTGCCCACACTACAAGGACATCCACCCTTAATCCCCATCCTTAATCCGCACTCATTCAAGCCCAGAAAAAGGCTGCCATGATCAGGCTGCAATGGCTGGCTTAGTCTACAAGCGCAAGAAATAGGGTCAGAGAGCAATTTTCTCTAATATTAGAAATTATCCCTCCCCGACCCAATTATCGACCCGGTCTTGCAGGAAAGAACCAAAAGAAGGTCCCTCCCGTTTTATCGAGAGGCTGGAGTTTCCTTATGGGGCTTAAGTATACACTCGGCATTCCGGCTCTATTATGGATTTCAATCGAGTCTGACCCTTTTGGTCCTTTTGGTCCTTGGCTATATAAGCTATTTAAATACACAGTGCTTGGTGAAATCTTTAAGATCACTACTGGTCCATTCTGATTTAGGTTTTTCTTTCATTTCTTTGCACCAAGCTTCACTACCCACCTTCGGAGAACAAGCGGCAATAAGTGAAGACGCCAGGAGCAACAACGCCATTTTTCTCCACCATAATTTCACCCCATTTGTATACGACATTCCATATACCCTTTCTGTTTTATTACTTACAAGGTAAACAACTTAATGAAACTCACAATCGCCTCGCTCATTCCCCAGGATTGCCATAACAGCTATATGAACGGGACCCCGTCTCCCGTTATACATTTTTGGAATTCCCTAACTAAGCCTGATATTTCTCTGTAGTTATCGGACGCTCCGCCACGCACATGATGATTTCAAGCCCAGCCAGCGTAACCATCCGGGGTCAGGTATTACTTCTTGCCAAGGTGGCGGCTAGGTCAATTGTGAGACTACGGGGACACCCACCCTTAACCCCGTTTAGTTGTGAAGCTCATACATCGATGCTTAGCCGCATAGACAAGTGTCCGCAGTAAGCTCCTATGCGGTCTAGCAATTCACGCGAATACTTAGTGGACGCTCGTAAAGATACTGAGAGGCAAACCTCAGTCAGACGGCAAAAAATATAACTCAGTGGAACCTTTACTGACCGGCGATAGTCACAAATCACAACAGCCTCGACCTGACTGTGCTTGAATAGCACCATTTCCTGAATGCACCCATCAAATCTTCAATATCTTCCGCTGTCGCCGCCGTTCTTTTTGATACTGATCGTATTGTTGGCTGTGGCTATCGCCTGGGTACAGATTCGGGCCATGGAGTATGCTTACGCAAGGATGGGCATCCCGCTAAAGTATTTTTTCTTCCTGCTTATCTCTTCTCTGCTTGGCAGCTATATCAACATACCGGTCGCCAACCTGCCCAACGAGCAAATCGTCTCGGGACAAATCGTAAACTACTACGGCATGCAGTATGTCATACCCGAGGTTGTGAACTGGCCGGGTACCGTGATTGCCGTCAATATCGGCGGCGCAGTGATTCCCCTTCTGGTTTCCTTATACCTCGTAACCAAGTTCCGCATATATCTTCCAGCATTCCTAGCTGTAATCGTTGTCGCGCTGGCCTGTCATCAACTGGCACATCCGGTGCGCGGCTTGGGCATCGCCGAGCCGGCTTTCGTGCCCGCACTTGTAACCGCGTTTACTGCAATTGTGATATCGCGTAAATATGCCGCCCCCATCGCCTATATCGCAGGCAGCATGGGGACTCTCATCGGCGCGGATCTACTCAATCTAGACCGGGTCCGCGGTCTCGGCGCGCCAGTGGCATCTATCGGCGGCGCCGGCACTTTCGATGGCATCTTTATCACTGGTATTATCGCCGTGCTACTCGCAGGTCTGTTTACGCCAAGACGCACTAGCATCTCACCCAAAGCAGGCGCTGGAACCAAATAGGGTCAGAGAGCAATTTTATCTAATGTTAAAAATTATCCCCCTCCGACCCAATTTATCGACCCGGGCTTGCAGGGAAGAACGAAAAGAAGGTCGCTCCCATTTTATCGAGAAGCTGGGGTTTCCTTGTGGGGCTTAGGTATACACTCGACATTCTGGCGCCGTTATGCGTTTCAATCGAGTCTGACCCTTTTGGTAATGTTATTTGGTGTAATACACGCCGGGAATCCAGCTCTTGTGAATCATTTTGGTATCTTCGAGGGATTGCTGGCTTTCATCGACAAACTTGAAGTATTTCCAGCCGATCCGGATCATATCATTATGGCGTAATTGCTGGCGGGAAATCTGTTGACCGTTGAGGAAGGTGTGATTGGTGCTGCCCATGTCCTGGACAAAGAATTCGTAGTCATCCTTCTTGTCTCCCTTAGCGATCATTTCAATAATGCAATGTTCGCCGCTGACTTCCGGATCTTCGATACAAATATCATTTTCCACACTTCTGCCCAGCCGCAGTAGCGCTTTATCAATCCGAAACTTGGATTTTGCCACCCCGTTATCAACCTGTATCAACGTCGCCATGCCTCACTCCGGCCGATTTATTCAGACTTATTGAAATAGCGGCTATTCGTCAGAATAATTTAGCGATTGACCGGTTAAACTACAATTAACAATGGGACGGGATAGACTTGAAGCGGAAACTTGAAAAGAGCGAAAAAATAGCGTCAGTAGTGAGGTGCCCCTGATATTCCGGACACCCAGGTAAGGAGATAATCCCCCATGGAGGTGCAACGGAAAACGGGGTCAGGTCCTGGGTCGTGCCTATGCCCCCTTTGCTCTCCACGATAGGACTAATTCTCGAATAGTGAAACATTAGTTGGAGAAAAAGTCTGGCCAATATGCAAGCCAATGATCGTTGTGATGCTCGAAAACGATGAACAATATGGTGTTGAAGATTCTGCTCCGCAGCATGTGTATCAGCCGGTCAAGCTATTTCCGAGCAAAATATAAATGCCTTTGAGGGTATTACAAGGTCAATCCGGCTCGCAGGCTTGAGCAAGATAGAGCACACAAGCCTACAAATCCGTAACCGACGGCTGTTGAAAGGGAATTTTCGCTGGCAATTCTATAACAAGGCATTGGTCGGAGCTTATCGCTAAAAAAACCTGCAAGAAGTTGAATTATGAATATTTCGAGATATCAGAATTATTTGAAAAAGCGACTTTGAGAGCCCAGAATCATCTTATTAGCGTAATAAACGCATCAATTGACGTCAGTGCTGCCTCGCCACAGCTATTGGGCCAGGCGTTATGTTTGCCACCAAGAAGCGCAGAAATGGATGGATAATATGAAATTGTTGGCGTTGTCAGGGAGTTTGCGCAAAGCTTCATATAATACTGCAGCGATTGAAGCTCTCAGAGAGCTTGCTCCGAGCAAAATTCAAATAGAAATTGGTAATATAGAAACGTTACCGTTATTTAATCCAGATCGAGAAGGTGAGTCGATACCCGCGCTGGAAGAATTGAAATCAGCTTTGGCGCAAGCCTCTGGATTAATAATTGCGAGTCCGGAATATGCCCACGGAATAAGCGGCCCAATGAAAAATGCGCTTGATTGGCTGGTAAGCGGCATTGAATTTCCTTACATGCCGATAATGCTTATAAATACGGCGCCGAGAGCGTCATATGCGCTGGAGGCTCTGAAAGAGGTTCTTACAACTATGTCCGGAATTGTAATTGAAGGAGCCTATGTATCTATCCCACTTTTGAGCAGTAATTTAGATAAAGATGGCATTCTCTCAAGTCCTGAAATGTCCAGCGCATTAACGGCAGGTCTCCAAGAGTTTTGTAGAGAAATTATGGGACAACAACATAACAAACCCGTCTTAGGAGGTTGAGCTTCGCCGTTAGCACACCGGAAGGGCCAATGATTCATAAGAGGAACGCCAAACAGAAAGCAGGAAAGCCGCCCGCCGTTAAGAAGGTGAGCCCGGAATCACCCGCCGGGCTGATCGATGCCAGGATCAGCGAACTGCGCGACTGGAGGGGCAAGGTGCTCGCGCTCGTCCGCGCTCTCATCAAGCACGCCGACCCAGATGTGGTTGAGGAGTTGAAATGGAAAAAGCCATCCAACCCGGCCGGGGTCCCGGTGTGGTCTCACGACGGGATAATCTGTACCGGTGAGACATACAAACGCCACGTCAAGGTGACCTTCGCCAAGGGCGCCGCGCTCAGGGATCCTTCCCGCCTCTTCAACTCCAGCCTGGAGGGCAACGTCAGGCGCGCTATAGACATCCGTGAAGGCGACAAGATCGACGGGGAGGCGTTCAAGGCCCTCGTCCGCGCCGCTGTGGCCCTTAATACATCGGACTCGGGCGGCAAGAGGTAACAACGGGTTCCAGACAACGGTCCTCACATTGCGCGCTCGGCACGCAGCTGAATCCCAGCGTTGGCCCCGACTGGGGACACGAAATAGACATCAGACCGGGACGTAAAAATGAGCATGATCTACAAACTGCCCTACTCGATTGGATTGACGCCCTGGGAAGACATGTCCACGCTTCCGATCGCCAGCCAAATTACGTCTCTCCTCGACCGCGAGGAGAAAGAGCGACAGCCGCCATACGGGCGCTCACTCGACCTCGGCTGCGGTAGCGGCATTTGGACCGTCAAGCTCGCAGGCCGAGGCTGGGCAGGTCACAGGCATCGACATTGTCGCGAAGGCGCTGCGTGCTGCGCACAGGAGAGTACTGCAATCCGGCGTAGAGGCGGGTCATTCAGGGTGACATGACGGCGCTTCGGACCGCGGGTGTCGGCGCCGGGTTTCAGTTCGTACTCGATCTTGGAGCAATCCACGGCCTAAAGGATGCGCAGCGGAAGTCCGTGGGACGCGAAGTCAGTGCCGTTTGCGCTGACGGAGCCACGATGCTGCTGCTGGCGTGGGTTCCGGCGCAGAGGGGACCGTTGCCGCGCGGCATGAGCCGCACGGACATAGAAGACACTTTTCCCGAATGGAAGCTTATCGCTGAGGACGCAGCAGACGTATCCGGGGCACCTGGATTCATCAAAAGAGCCAAACCATACTTCAGCTTCGGCACGAGTGACCCGAGCATGCCACAGTTACGCTCGTGAAGGCCGCGGGAGGTGCGGCCTCAATTCGGTTGCAGCGCGCACGTCCTGGGGTGAGGCCTTGCCTCTTCCCTTTGTGACGGCTCGGTCGATTGTGGAAAAAGGAGTGGGCGTGCGCAGGGATGAGTACGATGAGCTTTTGATCAGTGAGTTGGCAGGAATTGAGATGGCTGAGTGTCCTCTAGTCCACTAAGCGGGTGCCCATTGCTCAGTTGTTGCCGTTGGTGCCAGCCATTTCGCCATTCTTCGTAGATTCTGCACGGCGGCTGCCAACAGGAACTCGTCAGCATGCGGTCATGAGCTCGGGGTCGATAGACGGCCGCCCAGTATTGGTATAAAAGCTGGCCAGATGCCGACGCAGCTCGATCAAGGCGAGTACCCGGCCGATCCCCCGCAATAGATGGCCAACCGGCACGTGATCCTCAAGACAGAAGGAGTAGAACGGCTTGCCTTGACCACTTGATTGCTTACCCATCATCTCATCATGCTCCATCGATTAGATGCACAATCAGACACTTGGCGCGACGGAACATTCGGCTCCTAAGAGGGTTTTTCAACAAGATAGACCCATGCCGAGCACCCACCTGAATAGTGCGAAGGTCAGGTATGGATGGAGTTGGAGTGGGAACGACTGAGAAATGTGGCCGCTGATGGAACCTTTCGAACCGCTTGACCGTGTTATGACCCGCAGCACGGGATTTTGAGTCCCACACCTCGTCGCACTATGCAGATGAATTCCTGGATGACACTAATTGGTCGAAATATTTATCCGAAGGCCGTTAAAGATATTAGGTAGCCGCTTGGCCAAATAGTTGCTGGTGCTTTATGAACTGCGAAAGCGGTCACATTCATTATAGGGACAATTTCTTAGTATTGCTTCGTTGATGCGAGGCACCGATATAACAAGCATTCACTACAATGCCTGGAATGCATGGGGTAGAAAAAATGGACACAATGAAGATCGGCGCATTACTCTCCTTCCTGACCCTGTCAACACTTTTGGCGGGCTGTGGTGGATCGGGCGGCACAACCGGGACGATGAGTCTTTCCGTGGCCGATACCCCTGTGGATAGCGCCTCCAATGTGGTGGTTGCTTTTACTGGCGTACAACTACAGCGGGAAAGTGGTACAGCCAAAACTTTTAACTTTGCCTCACCGAAGCAGATCGATTTAATGGCAACCCAGAACGGCAATGCCGCGCCATTGCTTGATGGGGTGACCGTCCCCGCAGGAGATTATCAAGGGATAAGGCTTATGATCGATGCCAGTCAATCGTCCATTACACTAACCGACGGCTCGGTGTATCCTCTCACTGTTCCAAGCGGCTCACAGACTGGACTCAAACTAGTAAGCGACTTTAGCGTCGCAGCGGGCGGTCGGGCCGACTTCATGATAGATTTCAATCTGCGCAAAGCCGTTACGCTTGCAAATGACAACTATATCCTCGCGCCCGCCTTGCGCTTGCTAGACAATCAGGAAGTGGGAGAGGTCGCCATTATGGTGCGCAATACCTTTATGATTGGTGACGCCTCGATCACGTCGGCAACCTGTAGTCCTGCCGTATATGTCTACAGCGGTTCAAATGTAACACCGGTCGATATCAACACGACATCGACCATCCAACCAATAGAGACCGCTTCACTGAGCCTTAACGGCGCGACGAGTAACTATGTTTATAAAGTCGCATTCCTCGCCCCTGGCGACTACACCGTTGCAGTGACTTGTGCAGCCAATGATGATCCAACCGCTGTGGACACGCTTACATTCTCAGGGACCAAGAATGCAACCGTCACCACCGGTACTGCCACGTCAGTCGACTTCCCTTAGCCTCGAGGTGGAATCCTGGCAGGAGGGGCGCGTCCTGGGGTCAGGGCGCGTCCTGGGGTCAGGTCTTGCGTCTTGCCAATTCGGACTACAAGGATACTCACCCTAAATCCGCACTAGGGCGCCAAAAGGCGACAGATTTATTTGGCGGGCTTGAGGTCGATTCGAGGAGAGGCGTCTTGCTTGCAGGCGTCGGGGAACCCCATTACCGTCGCCGATCAACACCTTGATTTGCCGCAACTTGGCGACGATTTGCTTCGGGTAAAACGTCTCCTTTGGCAGCTTCTCCCCTTTCCAAGCGGATATGTTTACTTCTATAAGCTTGGAGCGAGTAGCGCCGGGCAAGCCATACCGCATCACTAGAACTCGCCAACCTCATTCTGACCGGGATTGAAGGTAGTCGACGGGGCCTGCGACAAGGCAGCAAAGTTGACGCCCTTGCTAAAGGTGAGTGATTCGGCCGCTGACGCCGTAGCAATAAAACTCCCGGCACCCACCAGCCAGCAGGCCGCAACCAGTATTTGTGTGTATCGGATTCAACGTATCTCCAGGTTCAGTTGACCCGACCTTAGCGTTTAAGCTTTGCTTCTTCGTTCTGCACAAGCATATTCACGCACTGCATGATTTGTCTCGGCGACATGTAATTGCCGTTGCTGGTCCTGTATCCCGCACCAGTCTTCCATTTTCCATCGACGATAAGGGTAGGCACGCCCCTCAGGCCGTAATGTTTCTCCGTCTCTGCAGCTTGCTTCATTTTCAATTGTACTGAAAATGAGTTCCAGGTCGCGTCAAAATCTTGCTTGCTTATGCCGTAGCCTTTAAAAAAGGCCTGCAGTGCAGCTTTATCGTTGGTCAGGCTGCGTTGTCTATTCTGATGAATTGCATCGAATAGCGGCGTGTGAATTTTGGGTTCCAATCCTAGCGCCTGAGCGGTGTAGTAGGCATATCCGTCAACATCCATGTGTTCGCCCCACCCCATGGCAACTGGAATCCGTTTGAAGACGACATTTGCTGGTTTGTGTTTTAGCCAGGATTCCAGATACGGCTCGAGCGCAAAGCAATGCGGACAACCGTACCAGAAGAACTCGATAACTTGGATTTGACCGGGATTGACGTTGGCCGGCTGAGCTGAAGATACCGGGACATAACTGGCCCCTTGCGTATATATCTTTGAATCCGCCGCCGCTGCTGTGCAGACGAAGCTCCAGCCAACAACCAGGATCAATGCAGCGATTGGTAATCTATTCTTTTGCACCTTACTTCTCCAGGCAAACGTTGCAATTTACTCAGGTGGACTATTTGTTTGATAGCGCAGCCTGTTCCTGCCGCGCCAGTCAGTTTACCGCATTCATCGCCTGTGCAATAGGCGCAAATGGCCTGGGCCAGTCCGGCACTTGCCGTTCACCACTAGCGTGGGCAGGTCCAGCACGCCATAACGCTGGAGTGGGAACAAAAAAGAGGGGACGGAGGAATTAAAATCTAGTCCCTCCACCCCCTTTTACGCAATAGCCTTTCAACCGCTACAACCATCCCAGATACCGTGGTAGCCTATTTCTGGGTGGGTGAGATGCCCGAGGCGGCGCCCTCTATCCTGGCGCGAGATTTATCTGCATGGCCGCAGCAGACCTCATGCCGGGATTGCATCGGCAGGCGACTCCCGCCGCCTCTTTGCGGCATTTTGTGCTGTTGTTCACGGGCGGGGAGCGGCACCGTCACCATTTTGCATCACGGAGGATGAATCATGAGCGTGCTGACCGAAACGGAAATCAATGCGCTCAACGAGGCGCTTGACGACGAGTACCGGGCCTGGGCAACGTACGATCAGGTGATTGCCGACTTTGGCGAGATGCCGCCGTTTGCCAATATCCGTGAAGCTGAGGCGCGCCACATCGAGGCACTGCGCGCGTTGTTTGCACGCTATGCCCTGCCGGTACCCGAGAACTCCTGGCCGGGAAAAGTTGCGCGCTATGCCAGTCTGCAAGAAGCCTGCGAAGCGGGCATAGACGCCGAGATCCTCAATAGCGAAATGTACGACCGGTTGCTTGGGGCGACGCAGCGCCCGGACATCCTTAGGGTGCTGCGCAATCTCCAAGACGCGTCGCAGCAACGCCACTTGCCCGCGTTTCAGCGTTGCGCACAAGGCATCGGGGGTGACGGACATGGGCGTGGCGCGGGCCGCCATAGGGGTGGAAGGGGACGAGCGTGAGCGCCATAGCCGAAAAAGGCGGTGGATCTTTTCAGGGCATCAAGCTGCTGCTGTGCGAGAATCCGCTGCCACCAATCGACGAGGCCATTGCGGCTGCCCAAGCCGAAGCACCTCACAGCAATTATTACACCGAGCCGTATTCGGCGCCGTTGCGCCGGGTCATCAGTAAACAGGTTGGTGTCCCGGAACGGCTCATTCACATCAACGCGGGGTCCGAGCTCATCCTGCGCCAGCTTTTTGATCGTTTCGGTCAGCGAGTTCACTTGCTGACGCCAACCTATGTGCTGTTTCCCGAGATCGCCCGGAAGTACACCGAGACCCGCCTGCTCCCCGAACGAGACTTCACCTTCGACCTCAGTGAGCTGACGATCCCGGACGGTACCACGCTCGCGGTTATCGTCAATCCCAACAACCCCAACGGCGGCATCTTCGACATGATGCCCTTACCGAAGCTTTTGCAGCGTTATCCGGAGACACACTTTCTGGTGGATGAGGCCTTCATCGGTCTGGCCGGCGAGTCTGTGGCGCACTTGGTTCCCGAGTATTCCAATCTGCTGGTAACCCGCACACTGTCCAAGGCCCATAGCCTGGCGGGTTTTCGTGTCGGCTACGGCATATTTCCGGAAACGATCGCCGATGACCTGAACATCCACAACGACGCCTACCCGCTCGCTCGCCCCAGTCAGGCAGCAGCCATTGCTACGCTTCGACATGAGGATACGATTCGTACCCGCGCCGCGCGGCTGCATGGCTGGACCGAGGACCTCGCGGCGCAGTTGCACACCCTGGGTGTGCGTACCTATCCAACCCAGACCTATTTTTTTCTGGCCGACTTCGCGCCCCATGATGCGACCGAGATTGCCGACCGGCTCCGCAGCCGTGACATCCTGATCAAGCCGCTCAACGACCCAGCGCTCGGTCCAGGCTATATGCGCATCACTACGGCATTGCCCGAAGACAACCGCCGGTTTGTCGATGTGTTGCGGGAGTTACTGTCCCGTGCCTAGAGTCGCCCCGTTCGATGCCTACCATCGGCGCTATGAGGCGTGGTTCGAAAAGCACGAGGCCGCCTATATCTCGGAATTGCTCGCCCTCCGCCCGTTTGTACCCTGGGAAGGATGGGGAATCGAAATCGGGGTGGGCAGCGGCCGTTTCGCCGCGCCGCTGGGAGTACGGGTGGGCTTGGATCCGTCCACGGCAATGCTGGTGCACGCCGCCGCGAGAGGCATTGAGACTGTGGAAGGTATGGCCGAAAATCTGCCTTTCGCAGCTGGCACCTTTGACCACGCGTTGGTGGTAACCACCATTTGCTTTGTAGATTCCCCTGTGCAGATGCTTACCGAAGCGTACAGGGTGCTTAGACCGGGTGGACGCCTGGTTATTGGCTTTATCGATCGGGAAAGCGCCTTGGGACAAGATTATCTGGCACATCAGGCCGAGAGCGTGTTTTACCGCGAAGCCACCTTCTATTCTGCTGATGAGGTGGAGCGGCTTCTTCTGGAAACCGGCTTCTCGATCAGCCGATGGGGCCAGACTCTCGCACACCCCCTGCCCGAGACGCGAGAAATCGAACCCTTGCGGCCGGGTCGGGGCCAATGTGCGTTCGTGGTCGTGGCGGCAACGCGAGAGACCTGATCAGTGGAAACGGCAGCTTGGGGTGGGTTGGACTTCGCCTAATATTCCACTGGTCTGAGATAGCCCTGCGACCTGGGGTCGGGTCTTGCCTCTTGCCTTTGTCGCGGTTAGGTCGATCAACCAGCATTACGCGGCATACCGTTCGACGAAGCGACGCGGGTTTTTGGTATTATCGAGTCATCCAGTCTGCCGTCCATTCGGAGCACTTCGGTAAATCCGGAAGGAACGGCTGAATCGCGCCTTCACACCAGGCCGCCGCATACCGGCCGGCCGCACCAGGGAAGCCATCCGGCGGGCGATCAATGACGACTACACAGCACGTGGCCGCGCAGGGAGTGATCAAGACGTACCGGGAGGCGGGCCGTCGCCACGAAGTATTGCGGGGTATCGAATTCACCGTCGCGCCCGGAGAGTGCGTCGCCCTGGTCGGGCGCAGCGGTTCGGGCAAATCCACCCTGCTGCACCTGATGGCCGGCATCGACACACCTGACGCCGGGCGGCTGCTCATCGACGACAGGGACATTTGCGGCCTGTCCGAGAGGGAACGCACCTTGTTCCGCCGCCACCACATCGGCCTGGTCTTTCAGTTCTTCAATCTCGTCTCCACCTTGACCGTTGCGGAGAACCTGCTGCTGCCCCTGGAACTGTGCGACGTCGCCGGACCGCAGGCGCGCAAGCGCGTCCACGACCTGTTGGCTCAGGTGGGACTGGCGGAGCGCGCCGCCAGCCACCCCGAGGAGCTGTCCGGCGGCGAACAGCAGCGCGTCGCCATCGCCCGCGCCCTGATTCACGGACCGGGCTTGCTGTTGGCGGACGAACCGACGGGCAATCTGGATGACGAGACCGGCGCCACGGTGCTGGCCCTGCTGAGGGACTTGATACACGAGCGGGGACTGACCATGATGATCGCGACCCACAGCGCCGAGGTGGCGGCGTTCGCCGATCGCGTGCTGTCCCTGCACGACGGCGTGGTGCGTCCCGGCCAATGACCGCCTTGCTGAGCCTCGCCGGCCTGCGCTATCTGCGGCGTCATCCCGCCCAGGGCCTGTTGGCGACGCTGGGCATCGCCCTGGGTGTGGGCGTCGTGGTTGCGATCGATCTCGCCGTCGGCAGCGCGGATCGGGCCTTTCAACTCTCCGCCGCGATGGTGTCGGGACGCGCCAGCCATCAAATCGTCGGCGGCCCCAACGGCCTCGATGAGACGCTATTCCCCAGACTGCGCATCGCGGCGGGCGTGCGCGCGAGCGCACCGCTGGTCGAAGGCTTCGGCCGCCTGCCCCGCTTCGGCGACACCACCGTGCGCCTTCTGGGCATCGATCCGCTCTCGGACACCGCCGTGCGCAGCATCGGTACGGGCGCCGCCGCGATGGATACGCTGCGGCGCCTGCTCACCGTCCCGAACGGCGTGCTGATCAGCGCCCGTACCGCGGAACATCTGCACCTGAAAACCGGCGATACCCTCCGGGTGCTGGTGAAGGGGCGCGTTCAGACCCTCACCGTCACCACGGTCACGGCGCCGACGCGGAAGATCGCGGCGCGCGGCCTGGACGAGATGCTGGTCATGGACATTGCTACGGCGCAGGCTTTGTTGGATATGCAAGGACGCCTCAGTCGCATCGACGTGCGCTTGCCCGACGGTGCCGCGGGCAAGGCCGCGCGGCAGCGGATACGCCGGCTGCTGCCCCCCGGCGCGGCCTTGTTGCCCGCCTCCGCCATGACCGCCAATCTTGCGCAAATGACCCGCTCTTTCCAATTCAACCTCCACGCCATGAGTCTGCTGGGCCTGGTGGTGGGGATGTTTCTCATCTACAACGCCATGAGTTTCTCCGTGGTGCAACGCCGTCCGTTGTGGGCTACGCTGCGCGCCCTGGGCGTGACGCGCGGTGGGATCTTCGGCGTCGTTCTGAAGGAAGCCGCCCTCCTGGGCGCGGCGGGAATCGTACTCGGGATCGCGCTCGGCTACGTCCTGGGACTCGGGCTGGTGCACGTCGTGCTGCGCACCATAAACGATCTGTATTTTACCGTGGCCATGAGCGAACCGCCCGTGCCGTCCCTGGTATGGGTGAAGGGGGCGCTGCTGGGTGGCGTGGCGAGCGTGAGCGCCGCGGCACTGCCGGCCTGGAACGCGGCGAGCCTGCCCGTGACCCGGGTATTGAGGCGTGCCGCGATCGAGACCCAGACGCGGCGGCGTCTGCCCCGCCTGGCACTTCTGGGGATTGTCCTGCTGGGCGCTGGCGCGAGTTGGTTAACTGCGGCCGGAGGCGACCTGGCGCAAGCCTTCGCCGCGATATTCATGGCCGTGGCGGGTTATGCCTTGATTATCCCCCTCGCCACCCGGGAACTCATGCTCCTGTTGCATCCGGCAATGTCGGCGATCGGCTTGATGGGGCGCATGGCAACGCGGGGGGTGATTGTCTCCCTGAGCCGCACGGGTGTCGCGGTGGCGGCCCTGACGGTGGTGATATCGGTGAGCCTGGGCATGGCGATCATGATCGACAGCTTTCGCCACACCTTCTCGGCGTGGTTGAACCAGACACTGCAGGCGGATTTCTATGTATCCGCCGCGGGTCCGTCGGGCACGCCGCTCGCGCCCGCGGCCGTCAACGCGATCAAGTCGCAGCCCGAGGTGGCGGCGGTCAGTACCGGCAAGCGCTGGTATCTTGACGGACCGCGGGCGATCACCGAAGTATTCGTTCTGGACCCCGCCCCGGCCAGCAAGAAGGGCTTCCGCTTTAAATACGGCGAGCCCGAAACGGCATGGCAGGCCTTTCTCCACCGTAACGCGCTGCTGATATCCGAATCTTACGCGACGCGCCACGCCCTGAAGGTGGGCGACACGCTGGTGCTGCGCACGGAACGCGGTGAACAGCGGTTTCCCGTGGCCGGCGTGTACTACGACTACGGTTCCGATCAGGGCGTCGTGGCCATGAGCCGCGGTACCTATGAACATTGGTGGAACGACGCCGGCATCAGCAGCCTGGGCGTGTATCTCAAGCCGGGGGTTGACGCCGACGCCGCGGCGAAGAAATTGCGTCTGGCCGCGGGCGGCAAGGAAATGTTGTCGATCCGGGCCAACCGCGCCGTGCACGATGCGGCCTTGGCCGTGTTCGATCGAACCTTCGCCGTGACCCGTGTCCTGCAGTTGCTGGCGTTGCTGGTGGCCGCGGCCGGTATCGTGGGCGCCCTGGCGGCGCTGCAGCTGGAACGGGGGCGGGAGCTGGGCGTGCTGCGCAGCCTGGGCATGACGCAGCTGCAGTTGTGGGGTCTGGTGAGCGGTGAAAGCCTGCTGATGGGCTTGGCCGCGGGTCTGTTCGCCCTGCCCCTCGGCCTGGGTCTGGCCTACGTGCTCATCAATGTGATCCAGGCGCGTGCCTTCGGCTGGACCCTGCAGATGAGCGTGGCACCGGCACAACCCGTGCAAACGATGTTGCTTGCGCTGGCGGCCGCGGGGGCGGCGGGGATCTATCCGGCGTGGCGCATGGCACGGCAATCGCCGCTTGCGGTATTGCGCGAGGAATAGACGGTGCGGCATCCGGCGGGCGTGATCATGGTCTTGATGCTGGCGGCGATTACTTTCCGGCAATGGTCCGCCGCGGAAACGACGTCGCCGGACCCGGCAGCCGCCGTCATGGATATCTTGGGCGGCGGGGATACCGCCGGCTATGCCCGCGCGCTCGCGCCGCGCCCCTTTTCGTTTCCGGCGGACTACGGTCCGCACGACGATTTCCGCCAGGAATGGTGGTACTACACCGGCAATCTCGACACCGCCGAGGGCCGGCATTTCGGTTATGAACTCACCTTCTTCCGTTTCGCCTTGGCGCCGCACGAAGCCGAACGCGACTCGGCGTGGGCGACCCGGCAAATCTATCTCGCCCATTTCGCGCTCACCGATGTCCACGCGAACCGCTATTTGAACGAGGAACGCATCGACCGCGCCGCCTTGGGATTGGCGGGGGCGCAGAGCAGCCCTTACAAGGTATGGTTGGAAACCTGGAGCGCCCAAAGCGGCTCCTCGCAAGGTCTTCCCATGCACCTGCACGCCGCCACGTCACGGATGGCGATCGACCTTGATCTCAACAGTCTCAAACCCGTTGTACTGCAAGGAGACAAGGGCCTCAGTCAAAAGGGCGGCGAACCGGGCGATGCCAGTTATTACTATTCCCTCACCCGTTTGTCGACGCGGGGCACCGTGCGTGTCGACGGCAAGTCATACCCTGTTTCAGGCCTCAGCTGGATGGACAGGGAATGGTCGACCTCCGCCTTGGAGCGGGGCCAGGCCGGCTGGGATTGGTTCGCACTGCAACTGTCGGATAAGCGCGAACTGATGTTCTACCGCCTGCGACGCAAGGACGGCTCGATGGATCCTCACAGCCGCGGCACCCTCGTGGAGGCGGACGGCGGCACGCAACCGCTGCCATCGCAGGCCGTGAGCGTCGTGGCGACGGAGTACTGGCAAAGTCCTCACAGCGGCGTGCGCTACCCCGTCGCTTGGAAGCTGAACGTTCCCTCGCTCGGCATATCGCTGGATATCACTCCCTACATCCGGGATCAGGAGTTCAATCATCGCCTGCGCTATTGGGAAGGCGCGGTACGTGTTGCGGGCCGGGACGATGACCACAGCGTAAAGGGAAACGGCTACGTCGAATTGGTCGGTTACGCGGAATAAATGGGGCCATCCTGAACCGCCCCTTTGCTAGTTGCGCAACCTATTCCCTTCCCTTGTTCGCCGGAGTTCCTGCTTCTACAAGCTTCATCTGCTCTCCACAGCAGATCTCCGAACGTGGCATGCTTGCTGGACAGGGACAAGGCTTCTCAGAAACGGGTCGGGCTCCACATTTCTCGCAGACGTAGCGATCACCGACATTACGTGGCATTTCGCCCTCCTCCCTTGATCGCTAGATTTATGAATCCGATTGGAGTAAGGAACATCACTACGGGTAGATTGATTCTCTGAAGGGTATTCAAGCGCTGTTCGCTGATGTCTTGCCTCCGGGCCGGAGTATTAGCAGTCCTCCTCGCACGGTTCTCAGGCACAGGGCCATTCCTGAACCAGGAAAGAGAGCATGTAGATTGGGGCACAAATCAAACAATCCGGACCTTCCCTGACAGCTATTAGGGTTTCCCCCAAGCCGAGCCGAACAGGATAGGTCTATTTGGCGGGCTTGACTGGATAATCACATCGGATCAGAAACTATCCGAAGCAATAGCAGCTAGCGCTCCGCATAGCGCTCGACGAAGCGCGCAGAACCTCCTGTCCGCATGGTAGTGTCCCGCCGCTTGACGGCGTCCATCCGCAAGCAAAAAGGGGGAAGCTTTATTTCCTGCGAAGATGATATGCGGCATGCCATCCGCCCAATTCCCATTGGCTGGATGCACACGAACTTTGGAAATTTGACCGTTGGGGAAACTCCGTTTTCATAAATCGCTTTAATGTGCTAACGAGGCTTTTAATCTATTCGCCAATTCCCTTTATTGTATCGCAAAGCTCTTTTCTTTCTTGTTCGCTTAACACTTTATGGAGTTCTTTTACGGCAAAAGCAAAAACTTCATATTGCCCCTTTTTTATAAACATCGACGACTTTCATTACCATTTCTTTCTTGGCTGCGCGGCGAATTTTTGTCCCATTTCTATTACGCCCACTCAATCTATTATTGAGCTCATCCTCAGTATTGTTCTCATTTGGTTTTGCGCCAACCAGCCTCTTCCGGGCGATAATATATTCCGCATACCGAACTGCTTCCATGGCGTCGATCAGACAATTCGATATGGCTTCTTCATCGCTTTCGTCGATTTCTTTTTGCGTCAAGTTTAAATAGGGATATTTGATCTCTTCGCTATTTTTGGCATTGCCAATTAATGCCAGTGCCAGAATTGCAAAATATTCCTCCCATCCCGCATTCTCAAAATCTTTGCGCCCTTTGATATGATATTTCCTGATTTGCCGTTCAAGCACTAAGGTCGGCGTTAGACAAACCGTGATATCGTCCTTTCCGGCTTCCTTTACCTGGCCCGCAAAAAAGGCCTGCTCCCAACGTTTATACATCCGATTAATCGTATTTAGCCCGCATTGAATTTCTTTTCTGGAACGCCTCCTCAAAATATGGCGCGCCCTACGTGCAAAGTATTCAAATTGTTCACCATATAATATGGGCATCCTCCCTGTTTTTGGGTCGAATGAATTAAATGAATAAAAATAGATCATATCTGATGATTAATTCAGTCACATAAATATAAGAAATGGATTCGGCGCTTAAATTAAATGAACTACCATTATTTCGGCCATTTCGGGGCAGACTTGACCGCTTCGCGCGAGCTATTTCCAGCACACGCTAACACTCGCGCCGAGGGGCGAATGCCCGTTTTATGCCCGACCGTCATTTAGAGATTAAGGACTCAATCAATCAAGACCACAAATATGCATCGCAGCACAAACACCAAAATTCAATGGTATTTTTCCCGAATTTATTCCCATATTTAAGGCATGTGATGGGAATGGTTTCCATGCGTAAACCACGATCATGTACGCCATCAACAGCAAGCACCATCTAGCTCGTCACATGAAATGTCATGGAGTAGACCGCTATCCGCTTGGACCAGATTATAGGGCCGGCCATGGCGGCAACTTCGACTATCTGCGTTGACACGGCCTATGGCGGCCCCTCCCAATGAAGGAGCGCTCGCCGTACTTGCGGTCATGCTGGCTTATCACAAGTGCGACCTCAATCGGTCAACGCAACATTCTATTCTCTTGATTAAAGAGGAGGATGTTGTCGATGAAATACCGAACGAGGATCTATTACACCGAAGAGCAAAAGGCGCAGATGGGGGTCGCTGGCAAAGAGGCGACCTCGTTGGCGGCAATAGCTCGTCTTTTTGCCAGGGAGCATTTCCGGCAACGCTGGGAGTTCTGAGCGATTTCATCGCAACCACGGTGTGCACATGGCCGCCCGCTGGCTGTGGACTCCCCGTGGACTCGCAGAGAAAGGGCGTCTATTCTTCCTATACATTTGTGCGTCTGCGGGTCTCCACACCTTCCGCGACCACGTTGATCGAGAGCGCCGCAGCGAGCTCGATGGATGCCTTGCGACGGACGGTCGCATCGCTGGCTACCGGCTCGCGCCCCTGATCGCCAATCGCGTTTTTCGCGCCCTATCAGGCGGCGCCGGTGCTGCGGAGGGAGATGCTCGACAAACAGCCCGAATTACGCAGAGTCCTTTGAAAACTTGCCGGCCCGCTCAGCGGCAGCAGCATGCAGAAGCTCAATTACGAGCTGGATGAAAATCAGCCGAAGCCGGCCGCAGTGGCCCGTGAGTTCCTGAGGGCCAAGGGTTTGGCGCCACGATAATTAAGTCTCATTCCCCGAATGGGACATTAGTGATTGCATAACAAAGGGATTATCATGGCCCGACCTCAGGCGTTCGAGCACCTGACATGACCAACACGTCGCAATACGATACAAAAAAAGTCCTTTCCTGGGCCTTATACGACTGGGGAAATTCTGCATTCGCGACAACAGTGATGGCAGGTTTTTTTCCCATCTTTTTCAAGCAATACTGGAGCGCCGGGGGCCCCGCTCCTGAAAGTACTTTCCGGCTCGGGGCGGCAAACTCCATCGCCAGCCTCATCATTGTTGCCGCCGCTCCCATATTGGGGGCAATCGCTGATAAAGGCAGCGCCAAGAAGCGGTTTCTGCTCTTTTTCGCTTTCCTGGGCGCCTTGATGACCGGCGCCCTTTACTTTGTCGGCGAAGGAAGCTGGTTGACGGCCGCCTTTCTGTATGTGTGCGGGATAATAGGCTTTTCAGGCGGCAACGTCTTTTACGACTCGCTCCTGATGGCGGTCACCGGCCCGAAGAAGACGGACTTCGTCTCTGCATTGGGATTTGCGCTCGGCTATCTGGGTGGCGGCATCCTGCTCGCGTTCAATGTCTTCATGACCAAACAGCCGGCTTTTTTCGGCCTCTCCGGACCTGAGGAGGCCATACGGCTGGCGTTCATCTCGGTGGCCCTCTGGTGGGCGCTTTTTACCATACCTCTCCTGCTTTTCGTGGAGGAGGACCGGGAGGGGCGCGAGCCGTTAAAAGCAGGCATTATTGCAGGCGGCTTTCGCCAGCTTCTGCGCACCTTCGCCGAGGTCCGCAAATTGAAGCAGGTCTTTATTTTCCTGATTGGCTACTGGCTTTATATCGACGGTGTGGACACCATCGTCCGCATGGCGGTGGATTACGGGCTGGCTATCGGCTTCAAGAGCGAAGGCCTTGTTGCGGCGCTTCTCATCACCCAGTTCATAGGATTCCCGTCGGCCATAGTTTTCGGCAAGATAGGCGAGAAGCTTGGCCCCAGGACCGGCATATTCATCGGCATCGGCGTTTATATTCTGATAACAGTATGGGGCTATTTTATGATGCGGGAAATAGAGTTCTTTATGCTGGCAGCGGGGATTGGGCTTGTGCAGGGAGGCGTGCAGTCTCTGAGCCGGTCGCTCTATACCCGCATCATTCCCAGGAACAAATCTGCCGAGTTCTTCGGATTCTACAATATGCTCGGAAAGTTCGCGGCCGTTATCGGCCCCGTTATGATGGGATGGGTGGGAGTTGTTTCCGGAAACTCCCGCCTCGGCATACTGTCACTTATCCTTTTGTTTGTGGCCGGTGGCGTGCTCCTTTTCCGTGTCAACGTTGATGAAGGGGCCAGGATGGCAAAAGAGCTGCAATAACTCCGACACCCGAGGAGGTTACGGTTCCTATGAGCACTGAGACCTTAACAAACTATTTCAAACCGATACTCTATGACTTCCATAACCGGGAAGCTTTGGTATACAGGACGGGTTTCAGAGTGATTCGCATATCGTACCTGGATCTCTACGATCGCGCCTATCGCCTAGCGAACTGGTATCAGCACAACGGTCTCAAAAAAGGCGATGCCGTCCTCATCTGGGCTCCGAACAGTGCGGAATGGGTGGCGGCCTTGCTGGCCTGTTCCCTGACAGGAGTCATCGCCGTTCCGCTTGATATGCAGGTTAAGACTGATTTTGTCAAGCATGTCGCCTTTGAAACCGGCGCCAAGGCAGGCATCAAGTCGAAATTCATGACTATCGCGTCGACCCTCCCCTGGTGGGACACGGAGGATCTGCCCTACCTGATACGCCAGGCGCCACCTATTTTCGAGGAACCGGATATCCGCGGGGATGACATTCTTGAAATTGTCTACACATCAGGGACCACCGCAGCGCCAAAAGGAGTCGTGCTGACGAACAGAAACATCGTCTCGAACATCGCTTCGGTGACAAAAGTGTTTCCTTGCGACAAAAGCTGGAGGTTTCTTTCAGTATTGCCGCTGAGCCACATGTTTGAGCAGACTGTCGGGCTTTTTGTCCCTCTTTTTCACGGCTGCTCCATCACCTACCTGAAGACCAGAAAATCGGCGGCAATCGTGCAGGCGTTGCAGGATGAAAGAATCACATCCATGGTTACCGTGCCGCTCATGCTTCGGACTCTGCGGGAGCGCATTCTGAGGGAGGCCGCCGCAAAGGGAAAGGACCGAATTTTTAACCGTATGCTTGATGCGGCTGGTGGGCTTCCTCTGGGGATGCGGAGACTTTTCTTCTGGCCGGTCCTGAGGAAATTCGGCAAACTGCAATTTTTCGCCGTGGGGGGAGCGCCTCTTGAAGCCGCGGTCGAGACTTTCTGGAACGGTCTCGGTGTGAAGGTCTTGCAGGGCTACGGCCTTACCGAAACTTCCCCTATAGTCAGCTGCAACAGTCTCGATGCCCCTCGTCCGAACACGGTCGGCCGCGTGCTTCCGGGTCAGGAGATAAAGTTCTCGGAACAAGGCGAGATACTCGTCAGAGGAGACAATGTCTCGCCGGGCTACTATAAGCGGCCGGACCTAACGGATCAATGTTTCAAGGACGGCTGGTACAGGACCGGCGATGTGGGCGAGATAGACGGCGACGGGTTTCTGCACATCAAGGGCAGAACAAAAAACATGATATTGACCGCAAGCGGCATGAACGTCTATCCCGAAGACATCGAGGCGGAACTCAACCATATTCCCGGCGTGAAAGATAGTTGCGTCCTCAGCCTCGAGCACAACGGCAACCCCGT